>JAPYOP010000253.1 GCA_029938115.1 Colwellia sp.
TGAACTTCCCCCGATTTAACGGACACATAATCCTAACTAAGGAAAATGTGTCACATGCCAAAATACAACAAACCTCGTCGTACCTGGAAATACTCCGAAGAGTTTAAAGCTTCTGCTGTTGAAATGTCTTATCTCGATGGCATCAAGAGCAATGAAGTCGCTGAAAAACTTGATATCCACCCTTATATGTTATCTCGTTGGCGTAAAGAATATCGAGAGGGACGTATTGTGGCTGATAAAAGAAGAAAGTTAACCAATGCTAAGAATGGAGGCAAAGAGTTGACCAACCTGCAAATGCTTGAAAAGGAAAATGCTCAGCTCAAGAAGGAGGTAGACCTACTAAAAAAGTGGCAACGGTTTCTTGCGGAGGTACATCAGAAAGGTATCGATTCATCAAGAAACTGAGCTCTTCTGTTGGTGTTAAGTATTTATGTGCTTTTCTTGGTGTATCGTCGAGTGGATATTATGATTGGCTCAAGCGGCCACCCTCTAAGCGATCCTTAGAAGATGCTGAACTGAAGGATATGATCCAGAAAATTCATGATGATGCTGAAGAAGCTTACGGCAGTCCAAGAGTCTTTAAAGCCCTTAAAAAGCAATGTATTGCTATTGGCCGTAAACGGGTAGAACGCTTAATGCGTGAGCTAGAACTCTCTGGTCGTGTAGTGAAAGTTACGCGAAGAAACCCAGGGCTGAAGCGATTTTTAGCATCAGGTGAAAATTTACGATTAGGTATAGAAGCGCCGACAGGGATCGATCAAGTTTGGGTTGCTGACATCACTTATCTAAAGGTCGGTAAGCGCTGGATGTACCTCTCAGTCATCATGGATTTATACTCACGAAAGATCATCGCTTGGACCTTAGATAAGCAGCGGACAACAGAGGTAACGAAACGAACGCTGCAGTACGCACTGAAAAACAGAAAGCCTACTTCAGAATTAATGTTCCATACCGACCGAGGCATTGAGTACAGAGGAAATGTATTTCAAAAGATACTGAAATTTAATGGCATGAAACACAGTCTGAATCGACTTGGATATTGTACTGATAACGCACATATGGAGTCCTTCTTCCACTCAATGAAAGCTGAGTTAATACGTGGCCGTCGTTACTCTACAGAATCAGATTTGAGATATGATCTAGTAAGATATATTAATAAGTTTTACAATGAAAAACGGTTACACTCAGGCATTAATTATAATTCGCCTGTTGAATATGAAGCATTAGCAG
>JAPYOP010000129.1 GCA_029938115.1 Colwellia sp.
TAACTGAGTATCAAACCAATAATGATGCACTTATGTGTAGTAATACGCTTAAAAATGCATTTAATACTGATATCTCGCCAATTTTAGCCATGGCGCGTTTCCGTAAAGGCGGCGCTATTGACCCAATTGCCACTTATCGCAAAGCAAACTATCGTGGCATTGTAGGTAAATTAAGACCTTCTAGTGGTGGTAATGGCTCAGGCATCGTTTAAACCTAAATTCAGCAGTTAAAACATAGTTAAAAAATAAGAATCAAATAAATAAAAATATAATAACTATAAAAATTAACGTCTATTTTCTTGTTGGAGTTAATGAATAAGAAAATAGACTTTTTGGGGAAAGAATATGTCAACTGCTGCAGAGTTTGAAACCGAGCCGGTATCAGCTGATAAATTACAATCTGGCAAAACCTTTGCCGCTAGCTATGCTGGTGAGCATGTCGCGGGTACCGAATTTGTTATTGGTGCATTATTTGTCGCTTGGGGTGTTGGTACCGGCGATATTCTTTGGGGACTATTGTTAGGTAACTTTTTAGCGGTACTGACTTGGGCTTTAGTCACAGCGCCCATTGCCACTGATACGCGTTTAACCTTATACAGCTACCTTGAAAAAATAGCCGGTCCAGGCACAATAAAACTCTACAGTGTTATTAATGGGGTTTTATTTTGTATCTTGGCGGGAGCTATGATCACGGTATCAGCCTCAGCTGTGAAAATACTCTTTGGCATCGCGCCGCAAACCACTTGGTATCCTACCGAGCCCGCTTTTGTTTTGGTTGCCTTAGGTGTTGGCGCTGTTGTGGTCTTTATGGCAATGAAGGGCTTTAAAAAATTAGCCGCTTTTGCTGAAATTTGTGCACCTTGGATGATTTTAATGTTTGTTGTCGGCGCACTTGTTTTAATGCCTACACTGGTTGATGCAACGAGTAGTGTCGCAAGTATTTCAAGCGTTGATGATTTTTTAACCGTAGCCGATCAATATATTTGGGTTGATACCGGTGGTGATATCGGTTTTTGGCACGTAGCTGCTTTTGCTTGGATTTGTAATTTAGCCATGCACGGCAGTATGGGCGATATGACTATTTTCCGCTTCGCAAAAAGTTCGGAATATGGTTATTACTCTGCGTTAGGTATGTTTATTGGACATTATGTAGCGTGGATCTGTGCCGGCATTATGGGCGCAGCAGCGGCGTTATTGTTAAAAGCGTCAATTACGGAACTAGATGCCGGTGTTGTCGCATTTCAAGCGCTAGGTAGCGCAGGTATTCTTGCGGTAATTATCGCTGGTTGGACAACATCTAACCCAACTATTTATCGGGCTGGACTGGCCTTTCAATCATTAAATTATAAATGGGATAGAACTAAAGTAACTATGGTGGTTGGCATTATCACCACTATTATTGCCTGTTTCCCTTTTGTCTTTACACAATTACTTAGTTTTCTTGGCATTATGGGCTTAATGATGGTGCCGGTAGGGGCCATTATCGTCACTGAACATTGGTTATTCCCAAAACTAGGATTTACCCGTTATTGGTCAAAGTATAAAGGTAATAACACCAATATGGCTGCCATGGTCACTTGGTTATTATCACTAGGCATCAGTTATTATTTAGTGGTTGCCGATGTATTGCACATGTTTTTTATTTTAGTACCTATTTGGCTATTCGCTACGGTTGTTTATAGTGGTTTGGCCTCAATTATGGGGGCAAAAGAAACGTACCCAGAAGCAGCCATTGCAGAGCAAGCTGAGTTAGCGCGTAAAGAGGTTGAAGTTGCTTATTTAAGCTCTCCTGTATGTTCAGTACAAACTGCGAGTAATGATATGCCTGCTTTAGCTAAGGTAGCTAAGTACATTTCTTGGGCTGCTTTAGCTGGCTGTGCTTATATGGGGGGAATGTCTTATGTAACTCAAGATATTGAAACTATTCGTATCTGGTTAATGGCACCAACACTTATTTACTTTTTCACTGCTACTTATGCTTACCTAGCGCAAAATAGCCATGAAGAAGTTTCTGTTGAACTAACTACCAACAACGCAGCATAACCAAAAGAGAATCAGTATGATTATTTCTGCTCCAACAGATTACCGAAATGCAGCTAAAAAGAAGCTGCCTCCATTTTTATTTCATTATATCGATGGTGGTTCTTATAGTGAACGTACACTGGCACGTAATGTTGAGGATTTAGCTGACATTGGGTTAAGACAGCGTGTATTAAATGATATGTCTGAGCTGGATTTATCTACCGATATTTTCGGTGAAAAGTTTTCTCTTCCTATTGTATTATCTCCTGTTGGGCTTACAGGTATGTATGCTCGACGAGGTGAAGTTCAAGCAGCTAAAGCCGCTGAAAATAAAGGTATTCCTTTTACCTTATCGACTGTTTCTGTATGCCCTATTGAAGAAGTAGCGCCTGCAATTAAACGGCCTATGTGGTTTCAGCTATATGTGCTTAAAGACCGTGGTTTTATGAAAAACGTTTTAGAACGTGCGAAGGCGGCAGGGGTTAAAACACTGGTATTTACTGTTGATATGCCAGTACCGGGTGCTCGATATCGCGACATGCATTCGGGCATGAGTGGTCCTTTTGCTGCTTCAAAGAGAATTTTACAGGCTACGCTTCATCCTCATTGGGCAATTAATGTTGGATTATTGGGCAAACCTCATGACTTAGGTAATGTCTCGGCTTATAGAGGCGAGCAAACTAATTTGGAAGACTATATTGGTTGGCTAGGTGATAACTTTGACCCTTCTATTTCTTGGAAAGATTTGGAATGGATCCGGGACTTTTGGGATGGCCCTATGATAATTAAAGGTATTCTCGATGTTGAAGATGCTAAGGATGCCGTTAAATTTGGCGCCGATGGTATTGTTGTTTCTAATCATGGTGGTCGTCAGTTAGATGGCGTATTGTCTTCAGCTAAGGCTTTACCAACGATTGCTGATGCCGTAAAAAGTGACCTGAAAATATTTGTTGACTCCGGTATTCGCTCCGGACTTGATGTTGTACGTATGCTTGCGATGGGCGCAGATTGTGCAATGTTAGGACGCTCTTATATTTATGCATTAGCAGCGCAAGGGCAGCATGGTGTTGAAAACTTGCTTGATCTATATGAAAAAGAAATACGGGTGGCAATGACGCTAACGGGTGCAAGATGTATTAATGATTTAAATAAAAGCTCGTTAATTGGAACGCTTTAATCACTAGCTATTATTCTCATCGAAAATTACCATCGAAAATTACCCGCGAAATTTGGTGCTTGGACCTTAGTGATAAGTGCGCCAAAACTTGCGCCTGATATTGTATGAACTCGTTTTATTACTATTTTATTTGACTGCTAGCGACTCTCCGCTATCAGTCAAATACCTTTCTTAAATATTATCTATACATGGTTTATTAATGACAAATTTAACAAATATAGTACCGCCTGGTGTAGTGAGTGGTGAGCACTTAACTACATTATATCGGGTTGCCCGTGAGGAAGGTTTTGCTTTTCCAGCAGTCAATGTTGTTAGCACTAATTCTATTAACGCAGCCCTTGAAGCGGCTTATCAATGTAAATCACCGATTATTATTCAATTGTCGCACAGTGGCGCAGCATTTTTTCTAGGTAAGGGCGCACCATTAAAAGGTCACCAAGCATCAATTGTTGGTGCTATCGCTGCGGCGCATTATATTCATGCAGTGGCAAAACATTATGGCATACCTGTTGTTCTTCATACCGATCATGCCGCTAAAAAACTATTACCTTGGATTGACGGCTTACTAGAAGCCGGGGAAGCGTATTATAAATTACACGGCAAGCCTTTATTTAGCTCGCATATGTTGGATTTATCAGAAGAAAGCTTAACTGATAATATTGAGATTTGTCAGCAGTATTTCTCTCGACTGTCAAAACTGGCTATGGGGTTAGAGATTGAGCTTGGTTGTACCGGTGGAGAAGAAGATGGTGTTGATAATACCGACCTTGATGCATCATTACTTTACACCCAGCCAGAAGATGTTGCTTATGCTTACGAACAATTGAGTAAGGTAAGTGACTCATTCACCATCGCCGCTTCATTTGGTAATGTGCATGGTGTCTATAAACCGGGTAACGTTAATTTAACGCCCAAGATTTTGAAAGACTCACAAGCGTTTGTGAGTGAAAAATATGGTTTAGTGCCTAATTCATTAAACTTTGTTTTTCACGGTGGATCTGGTTCATATCCTTCCGAAATTAGTGAATCGATCAGCTATGGTGTGATTAAGATGAATATTGACACTGATACGCAGTGGGCAAGTTGGCAAGGTGTTGCTAATTATTATCGTGCTAATACAGATTATCTTCAAAGCCAAATTGGTAACCCTACCGGTGATGATGTACCTAACAAAAAGTATTACGATCCGCGTGTATGGCTACGTAAACTAGAACAGTCGATGGCCGAACGTTTAGCTCTTTCATTTAAAGAGCTTAATTGCCTTGAAAGATATAAGGATTAATGATGAAACGCTTAATTCCCTGTTTAGAGCAGGACAATGTTGAAATTGAATTAATCTTGTTAATCAAAACGATATTAACCGCTTGCAAAGAAATTTCGTTCAGAGTGGGTCAAGGAGCATTATCTAATGTGCTTGGCTCTACGCTTGATGAGAACATCCAAGGTGAAACTCAAAAGAAATTAGACATCATAAGCAATCAGTTACTTAAAGACATGTTATTAGAAAGTGGCAAAGTAAGAACAATAGCCTCTGAAGAAGAAGACTATGTGGTTGCAGCTACTAAAGGTGCACCTTATATTGTTGCTTTTGACCCGCTTGACGGCTCTTCAAATATTGATATTAATGGTCAGATAGGCACGATTTTTACCATTTACCGGGCAAAGGATGATGTCTCTGCTGAGAGCGAATTACAATTTTCACAAAAAGGTACTGAACAAGTTTGTGCAGGTTATGTTTTATATGGTCCATCTACTCTATTGGCTATGACGACCGGTGGGCCATCTCGTTTATATACCTTAGATAAAACACAAGGTTGTTATTTACTGACCACCGAGCAAATGGATATCCCGACCGAAACGCAAGAGTTTGCCGTGAATATGTCAAACTACCATCAATGGTCATCAGGCTTCACTCATTATATCAATGATCTTCTTTTAGGTAATGAGGGGACGCGGGCGAAAAAATATAATATGCGTTGGAATGGCGCAATGGTAGGTGATGTACATCGTGTTTTGTCTCGTGGCTGTATCTTTTGTTATCCAAATAATACTAAAAATCCTCAGCAACCCGCTAAATTACGTTTGTTGTATGAAGCAAATCCATTGGCTATGTTAGTTGAAAATGCCAATGGTAAAGCATCTACAGAGCAAGAACGTATATTAGCTATTGAACCGTCTCATATTCATCAACGAGTTGCCGTGATTATGGGGTCAACGGGCGAAGTAGATGAGTGCTTAGAGAACTTAAACGTTAAATAAAAAGGTTAGGCTCTGTTGAACTTATCCAAATAAAGTTCAACAATGATTTTTGTATAAAGTACTTTGATTAACGTTGTTTGGTTTATTGCTTAAAATAAACCAAAGTTTGATGGTATCTTGATGAACAGTAGGTGTTTTTACAGGCTGTTTTTGTTGGAAAAGACAAAGTTTTTCACTAATCAGCGATAATCACTTCAATGCCTTGTGCTTCAAACTCCTGTACTAATTTAGGATCTGCATCAACGTCAGTAATAAGTATATCTACTTCAGATAAAGGGACAAATAGAAAATTACTAGCCACGCCTAACTTTGTGCTATCTGCCATGATAATAAGTTTTTCGGCTTGTTTATTTAGCTTGTGCTCCGCTCTTACCAATAAAGTATCTGACTCCATGACACCCATTTTACTGATACCTGGGGTACCCATAAACATTTTAGTACAGTGATAATTTGGAATGCTGTCATTATCGAAAGCACTTAATATAATACCTTGAGAACGATATATTTCGCCGCCAGGTAGTGTTATTTGATTATTGCTCGTTTCCCAAAGAGACTGGGCTAGCACGATAGAATTGGTCAAAATATTTAATTGTCTATCCATTAAATATTCACCCATCATGTAAGTAGAACTACCACCATTGATAATAATGGATTCATTCTCTTCACAGAGTTCAACTGCCTTTTTAGCGATGAGCTGTTTCTTATCTAAATTTTTCTCTTTATCAACTAAAAAGAAAGAACTGCTTATTTGAGCTCTTGCAGCTCTTGTCGCTGCCTTATCATTAACTTCTGCGCCACCTCGAATTTTTTTAAGTAATCCGAGTTTAGACATTTTATTTAAATCTCGACGAATAGTCGCCTCAGATGAATTCAGCTTAGTGCAAAAAGTACGCACACTCGCGAAATGTTCTTCTTCTAATATATCAATAATTAACTGTTGACGTTGTTTTTCCAACATAGGGCTAGGACCTGTTCCGTAGTTTTTATTAGCCTGCATAGGATGCCTTTGGATTGTTAT
>JAPYOP010000254.1 GCA_029938115.1 Colwellia sp.
TACAGCTTTGCTAGTATCGCCTACGTTCTTTTTGCTCTGCTTATTCTTGCCGCACATAACCAATCAAGTATTGCTAAATGGGTGTTACTTAGTGCTTTAGTGGCCGGTATAACTAATATTGCGAGTGCGCTGCAAATAACGCTTGGCTTCTCTCTACAATGGGTAATGCTGGCAGATGCTATTAAAATAGCGACATTTTCAGTATTTATTCTGAGTTTTAATATCGAAAAAGGTAGTATTCAAGGGGTTTTAAAGAATAAAACCGTGAGTAAATATTTACTTTTTTGGTTGGGCTCTATTCTAGTTTGTTGGGGAGCTAGTTATGCACTTGACTACTCTTACGAATATTTATTTTTACTTTTTGTTTTACTTAACTTAACAAGTTTAATATTGCTTGAACAACTTTACCGTGGTGCCAATATTGAAGCTAGAAAATCGATTACCCCGCTTGTTATTGCCATAGGAAGCGTGGCTGTTTTTGATTTTGTACTCTACGCCCAAGCAACAATGGTAGGTGGTATTGAGTTTGATTTTTGGTATGCCCGAGGTTTTTTATCTGCGATATCCGTTCCTTTATTATTGATCAGCATTCGACGATTTAAAGAAGGTACTGTGCGTATATTTGTTTCGCGCAATGTGGTTTTTTATAGCTCAATGTTAATGATCGCAGGCGTCTATTTATTATTAATGGCGGTTGCAGGGTATTTAATTAATTACTTTGGTGGTGAGTGGGGACAATTAGTTAGTTTTGGTTTTTTTATTCTTGGCAGTATAGTACTTGCAGTATTACTCATTACGGATACTGTTCGCCGTCAGGTAAAAGTGTTTATCTCAAAGCATTTCTTTGCTAATAAATACGAATATCGGGAAGAGTGGCTAGAACTTATTGGTAAAATAGAAACCGCTAGTGGTGAAAATTATTACCAAATGTCTTTAGAAATTATGATGAATAAAGTTGATGCGACCGGCGGAATCATTCTTAAATCTATTGGTAACCGCTTTATTGCAAAATATAATGATGGTATTGAGTTAGATGAATCATTCGATAAAGATTTAATGTTACTAGAGCACTTTACTAAAAATCAAGGCTGGATTATTGATATAAACGAATATGACGAAGACCCTTTGTCTTACCCTGGTTTGTTTATCCATCCTAAAGCTTGGCATTCAGTCGGTGTTAATATTCTAGTCCCCATTTTCATTGGTAAAGCTTTTTATGG
>JAPYOP010000255.1 GCA_029938115.1 Colwellia sp.
CTGAAAAACGGCTGCGGGATTTTAAACCGGTTAATAAATGGCGTGCGGTTAACATACTGCCCATGTTGTGAACATTAGGATTGCCTAGGTAAATTCCCAGTGAATTATTACCATGTTCTTTTTGTAGTTTGGTAATGCCGTTGGCCACTTTGTCTAGAGCATCGGGCCAGCTTAGTTCTTTCCAGCCATCTTTAGTGCGTTCAATTGGGGTGCGCAGGCGATCGGGGTCTTCATATAAATCTTGCAAGGCGGTCGCTTTTGGACAAATGTATCCCTTTGAAAACGGATCATTTTTATCGCCTTTTATGGACAGTATTTTCTCTTCTTGATGTTTAATCTCTATGCCGCACATGGCTTCACATAAATTACAGGTTCGGTAATGTGTTTGGGTTTTAGCCGATTTATTTTCCATAGTGCTCTCTTGTTATTTTTAGATTCACTTATTATTTACTGCGTAAAAGGTCGTTAAATATTTTACTGATATTGATACTTAAGGTTTCGATGGCTTGTTCTTGTGTGTAGCGGCCCTCGTGGCTGCCTAAAATAAGCTCATGTACTTGGGCGCTAATACTGTCTAAATAAAGGTAAAGGTTTTGCTCGGTGGTACTACGGCCAGACAATGTTAGTCCATGTTTTAAAACCTGCGCCCATTCATTTTGAATCTCTAGTAACATGCCCGCCAGTCCACCTGGTTGATCGGTGAAACGGGGCCGGTCTTGAATTAAACGTTGGAAAAGCGTGATATTTTCAAAGGCTGCTGAAAATATTAATGTTAAAAATTGACGATTGTATTGCTTGAATTGTTTAGCGGATAACTCATCAACATTGCTTAGCATTTCAACTACCGCCAGTTTAAGAGGTTTCATATACCGTTGCGCCAGTTCGCTACGTAATTCACTCAGTAATTCATCCAAATTAGAAAAGTGATTGTAAAAGCTGGGTTGTGCAATGCCCGCCCCTTTGGCTACCTTGTTCATGCTTACGCCGGACATACCTTGCAGGCAGTAAAGTTTTAGCGCACTTTTTTTAAGTGCAGTACGGGTGAGTACTTTGGCTTGTTGTCGTAGATTTTGCTTTGAATTCATTATAACTATAGCCTTATAGGTGATTAAACTATAGGCCTATAGTTTAAAGCTGGCAACAAAATATTGAATGAATATAGATGTATAAACTAGGCTAATGATTCGTTATTAATAAGTTGAATATAGGTTGGAT
>JAPYOP010000256.1 GCA_029938115.1 Colwellia sp.
CAGATCCATTGACCGATCATTTAGATCGTGGCATATAATGGTCTTTGCTTGAATTATTATGACAGAGACTACTATCAGTAAAGCTTTTGGCGAGTTAACCGATCCGAGAATCAAAAGGAATTTACGCCACCCTTTGGTTAATATTATCACTATATCTATCTGTGCAATTATCTGTGGCTGCGACGATTTTTGTTCGATTGAGGAATATGGCAATTCTAAATCTGAATGGTTTGGAGGGTTCTTAGATCTAAAGCATGGAATACCTAGTCATGATACTTTTTCTGATGTATTAAACCGTTTAAAGCCTAAAGAATTTTCTCAAGCTTTCACGCAGTGGGTGAGTCAGCTAGGCAATTTGAAGGATGACATTGTTTCAATAGATGGTAAATGTATGCGCAGAACATTAGACAAAGTTTCTGGTGCCTCTGCTATACACCTAGTTAGTGCTTGGTCAGCAAAAAACAACCTGTGCTTTGGTCAAATAAAGGTAGATGAAAAATCAAATGAAATCACAGCAATTCCCTTGCTACTTGATTTACTAGACATAAAAGATGCCACGATAACGATGGATGCAATGGGCTGTCAATTTGCTATTGCCGATAAAATAGTAGACCTTCAAGCAGATTATGTTTTAGCTTTAAAGGGAAACCAAGGTGAATTTCATGATGACATAAAGCTATTTTTAGAAACTAATTTAGCGAGTAATTTTGAAGGCCTATCACACACGGTCAGCAAAATATTGAATGGTGACCATGGTCGTATTGAACAGAGGAATGTTTGGCTGATCGACGATGTACAGTGGCTAATTGAGCGTCACCCAAGATGGAAAAGCATCAAAGGTATTGCAATTGTTGATTCAACAAGAGAAGTACGAGGAAATAAATCACACGAGCAACGACTCTATATTACGAGCCATGAAAATAAGAATGCCGACTTTATTGCCAATGCGATACGTAGTCACTGGTTTGTTGAGAATAAGCTACACTGGCAGTTAGACGTAAGCTTTAATGAAGATCAAAATCGTTTGAGAAGTGGTTATGCCGCAGAAAACTTTTCAATGATGAATAAAATAGCACTTAACTTATTGAAAAATGAGAAGAGCGTAAAGGTAGGAGTTAAAACGAAACGCCTAAAAGCAGGGTGGGATGAAAATTATATGATGAAAGTGTTAACTGTTGGCTTTACATCTGTATAGTTTTAACCCGTTTGCCCTG
>JAPYOP010000130.1 GCA_029938115.1 Colwellia sp.
CTGTGCTTGATATAGATTATTTTAAAAAAGTTAATGATAATTATGGACATGATGCGGGCGATCAAGTGTTAAAGGTATTGGCACTTTATATGCGCAAACATTTTGGTGCGGGGTTGACGGCGCGTTTAGGTGGCGAAGAGTTTGCCATATTATTGCATGGTTTAGATTCAGACCAACTTTATAATAAGTTAGATGATTTTCGCCGTGAAATTGGTGTTTCAACATTACCAGCAGGCGATTCTCAAATTTCGATTACTATAAGTATTGGTGTGGTTTTTGATAGTACAGAAGATCTTTCTAAACAAATGAATGAAGCTGATAATGCCTTGTATTTAGCTAAAGATCATGGTCGTAATCAAATTGTTATATCTGGAGCAGAAGAATAAATTTAATAGGGATCGATTTTTATCCAATGTTATTCAATAAGTCACTAGTAATAAGGTGCTATTTTTAATAGAATCGCATCGCAATGTGTGCTCCCGTGGTGAAGTGGATATCACGTGGACCTCCGGAGTCTAAGTCGCAGGTTCGATTCCTGCCGGGAGCGCCATCAATCCTTTTAGTGAAAATCCATAAAGAACAAACTCTCCAATGAAAACAGACAGCAACAGCCTATTAAGAGCCATTAGCGCTCAGTGACAATCTAAACTTTACGTCGTACTTTATGTAGTACCAGAACAATGTCGCGTCATTGGTACTACATATTATGGCTAGGGGAGGAGAAATAGTTTTCTTGTGACTTAGCATTAACATAACTTTGTTAATGAGTAATCATCATAATTGGTTTGAAGATAATGATGATTATCAACGCGCATCGTAATTAAGGACAATAGCTCAAACTAAATATGACAGTCTTCTATAAGGCTCAAAGCAGACTGTGGAGTTCTAGCTTAAGATAACTAAAACCAACAAGCTAAGTTCTAACTCATTTACCAGCACAAAGGCTAGTTTTGCGAACTACTATTGTCCAGACCCTAAGGTATTTACATGCCTAATCTTATAAATTAAGCTGTCTTACTTCACTTATTGCTCAAAGCTTGTATAAATTCATAAAACTTTAAATAACTCACAAAAAACAACTGGTTGACAAGTTATTTGTTGTCAGGTTATTTTACAGTATGAATATAAAAATAATCGAAATACCCTCATTCTATTGAAATTAATGTAGTTTTTATGTTTGGCATATTTATTGTAATGAAGGTACAAAGATTAATAAGTTACTATTTTAACTATTACCTACCAAAACTAATGGAAAGGGATTAAAAAGGAATATCAAATGAAAAATAAATTTTTAAAGGTTATTTTGCCTAGTTTGGTCTTATCAGCAAGCTGTTTGGTTAATGTCGCAAATGCAGGACTGATAGGATATTACACGTTTGATGAATCATCAGGCTTAACGGCAGAAAATTCAGCGACAAGTGGATCAATCCACAATGGTTCGCTTATTGGCTATGGTGCTAATGACCCTACATGGATTGCCGGAAAATTTGGAAATGCACTGGCATTCAATGACGGTGGAGACATGGTGCTTCTTAACGGTGGTTCGATAGATATTAACACTAGTTGGACTATCTCGGCATGGTTCCAAGGAATTGCAGAGACTAACACATGGCACACGCTTACGCGTGGAGATGGCACTGGTGATCACCAAGTGATTGGGCAGGCTGGTGACAATACTTTAGGCTGGTATGACAACACCAATCTGACAAGGTTTCATCAAGCAACCTCATCAATTTTCGACCTTGACTCTATCATTGACAATGATTGGCACCATATAACAGCTGTTGGCAGTAATAATATGACTAAGTTCTTCATTGATGGCGATTTTGTTGGCGCAGCAACTGGTCAATCGACATCAAATGTATTTGCAATTGGTAACTACCAGGGTGGTAACCAACGTTTTGCAGATGCCCTTGATGATGTTGCCATATGGGACGAAGCACTGTCAGATAAGGCTATTTTCGAGATTGCAGCTGGCAATATTAATCCTCTTGGGGAAGACCTTACTCAGGTTCCAGAACCATCTACCCTTGCAATTTTCGCATTAGGAATGATTGGTTTAGCATCACGTAGATTTAAGAAGCAATCTTAATAATTTCTTTTTAGTAAACTATAGAAAACATCAATTGTAATGATTGGTGTTTTTTTTGTTTCTGGTGATACTTAACTATAAAATACACCGCACTTAACGACCACCTTGGTGTCTCAGTTGTCTGTCAGGATAAATACAAGTCTATGCCCCCTCGAAACTCCGCCTTTCCAATAAAAAGTTAACATAAGAAGTAGATTCAAAAAATTAATATTAATATACTAATTTAAACATTAACAATAATACTTACTAAGGGAAAAGTATGATTAATTTCAATGCTATTAGTAAAGAGCTCAATAACTACAACCAAGAGCACACAGACCTTATCCAAGCCACAACAGAGTTAGCTGTTCTACTTTGTAGAGCCGATAAAAGCATCAAATTATCGGAACAAAGATATATTGATAAATGGCTTGATGGTATTGAACTACCTAAAGGTACCTCTAGTTCATCTTTATTTAGTAACGCAATATCAAAAGTAAACAAAAGTGAAACAGATGAATTAATTCAATCTATTGCTTATCGACTAGTTGATAGTGATTTTAATGTTAAACAGTTTGTACAAGAATTGAGTATTGTTGATGGGAAAGTTTGTGATGGAGAAAAAGCAATCATCAATCAACTATTTATTGCTACTCAAAAAACAAGCACAAGATGAGCCAATTAACAGTATTAGAAAGCTTAGAAAAGAGTTATGGGGTTATGATTGGCCTGATGTGAATAATATGTTTGAACAATTTTCTTATTGGCCTATGGCTGTTACTCAAATGAAAACTACTTTTGGCGATTATCTTATGGACATGACTTAACCTTTAAGTAGTACCAAATGTAGTACTGTGGCAGCAATAAAGCCAGCTTCCTCTAGGTATATGGGCTGTGTTGGTCTATTCGATAACTGCCGGGGGCGCCATTTAATAAAGTATGTAATATTAATGTACTTTATTGAAAAAACTGCCTAAAGTAGTAACAACTTGAACACTTACTATTTTATTTTAATGAATATACCCTTACCATATTTTTCATCAAGTAATTTATTAAAACTTTTGAATGGCAAATTTATTAGTTTAACCTTATCTTTGTGCTTTATAACAGCAGCTCAAAGTGCATCAAACGATGGTTATCAATTGACCAAAATTGAAGCAGAGCCATACACTCAAGTGATACAACGTACAGGCAAAGTAGACTTTGCTCGCGTAGTGAACCTTTCCTTCAAAACAGCTGGGTTTTTAACACAAATGAATGTGGATGAAGGGGATGTTTTTGAAGCTAAGCAGCTACTAGCCGCGTTAGATACGGCGGAGTTAAAGGCAGATAAAAATGCTACTTATGCACGTTTATTACAAGCAAAAAGAAATGTAAATAGCATTGAGATACTATTGCAAAAGAATCTTAGCTCACAAAGAGAGTTAGATGATGCTTTAACTACAGTTGAAACTACCAGAGCAGCTTATCGAGTCGCTTATTATAATTTAGATAAAGCACAAATATTTGCTCCTTTTAATGGCGTTGTAGTACATCGAAATACTGATTTAGGTGAATTACAGTCACCGGGTATTAGAGCATTGCAGGTTGCGACATTGTCCAATAACCTTGTTGCTAGTGTAGCTTTAACAGGAGAAGAAATTCCTTTAGTTTATTTAAATCAAAAAGTGAAAGTTCATTTAGCTTATTTAGGGCTTGTGGATGGAGTAATAAGTAAAATCCCTGCTATAGCAGATAGCCGAAATCACCTTTTTATTATTGAAGTGTCATTGTCTGAAAATAATTTGAATAAACGACTCATCGTTGGTCAGTTAGCGCGAATACTTATTTATGCCCAAAGCCAAGATTTTGTTTATCGCTTACCTATAGGGGCACTTAATGCCGTTAACGACCAAGGTGAAGCGTTAATCACTATTGAAAAAAATAATAAACCAGAACAGAGTTCATTTGCCATCTATAAAATAGATAACGAATTTCTTTACCTAGTCGCCCAAGAAAACTCAGTAGCGCTGGATGTCATTACTCTGGGCTGGAATAAATTACCGCTCATTTCTACCAAGAAGTAAGCGGAATGAAATTACCTAGCCTAGCGATAAAAAATGCGCAATTCACACTTACCATCGTAGCCTTATTAGTGCTTGTTGGCATAGTGTCGTATTTTAATATGCCCCGTAGCGAAGATCCGCAGTTTGATATTTCAATTACCCTTATCGAGGTTATTTACCCTGGAGCATCGCCAACAGATATTGAAACACTAGTAGTAGAGCCATTAGAGGAAGAATTTGCAGATATTGATAATATCAAAAAAATTGAATCTCAAGTGAAAAATGGTGGTGCTAGAATTGAAGTTACTTTTCATTATGGCTCTGATCCTGAACTTGCCTTTAATAAAGTTCAACTCGCCGTTTCTTCTGTGAAGCCGACATTACCAGAGGGTGTTCAAGACTTATTGGTATTAAAAGCGACACCTACAGCGGTAGCTATAGTGCAACTTGCTTTGTGGACTGAGCCAACTAATTATCGGCAAATGGAGTTTTACGCGAAACTTTTAGAGAAGCGATTAGAGACCATTAAAAGTGTTAAAAAAGCTGACATATGGGGTTATCCACAACAGGTTGTCGCAGTTGACCTAAACTTGGATTTACTCTTACATCACAACATTTCTACCACGCAAGTAATACAAGTGCTACAAGGGCGTGCGGTGAATATAACTCCTGGTTTTGTTGATGCTAATACACGTCGGTTTAATGTGAAAACCAGTGGTAACTTTGAAAAAATTGAACAGTTAGAAAATACGATTATTGTTTCGAATGATGACTTTGTTATTCGGCTTAAAGATGTTGCGAAAGTCAGCTTTGGCAGTCAAGAGCCAAGTTATTTAGCCTATTTCAATAAAAAGCCGGTAATTTTTATTACTGTTGAGCAACGAATCAATACCAATATTTTTACCTTAACGACCGCTATTCAAAATGAAATAGAGCTGTTTAAACAAACGGTACC
This sequence comes from Colwellia sp., assembly GCA_029938115.1. Lineage (GTDB taxonomy): Bacteria > Pseudomonadota > Gammaproteobacteria > Enterobacterales > Alteromonadaceae > Colwellia. Next base: position 5,072 of record JAPYOP010000130.1, read on the forward strand.
GCCAGAGTTGAAAATGGAAGTATTGTTTGAGCAAGCTCAAAGCGTTGAAAGTCGAGTAAATGGCTTTTTTGATAACCTTTGGCAAGGATTGATTTTAGTCGGTATTTTGTCCTTATTATTTCTAGGATTGCGGGAATCATTAGTGGTGATTGTTGCTATCCCGCTTTCTTTTCTTATTGCTATTGGCTGGCTAGATTTTGCAGGTTATGGCCTGCAGCAAATGTCGATAGTTGGTTTGATTATCGCGTTAGGTTTATTAGTTGATGATGCTATTGTGGTCACCGAAAGTATTCACAGGGAAAAGAGTAAAACCAATAATATGTCACAAGCGGCTATTGCTGGCACAAAAAAGGTTGCTTGGGCGTCAATTAGCGGCACAGTTACCACTATGCTAGCCTTTTTACCTATGTTAATGATAGCAAGCGACACAGGTGACTTTATTCGCTCTATGCCCGTTACGGTAGTGTTAGTGTTATTGGCATCATTATTATTATCACTAACTTTCTTACCTTTGTTAGCGAGTAAAACTTTTGCTGCTAAGCCTTCACGAATAAAAACCTTACAATATTATCTTAATAATTTTGCGGAAAAAGTTTATTCAAAACTGTTGAAAAAGTTTTTTAGATTTAAGGTCATAGTGATTGCCGCGGCTTTAGTTGCCTTATTTTCAATGTTGTCACTTTTTTCTGAGGTCGGTTTAAGTCTTTTTCCAAAAGCTGAAAAAGCCATGATCTTAATCGATGTGGAAACACCACCTAATTCATCACTAGATTACACCGATAGTGTTATGCAAGACATGACCAGTTTTATAGAAAAGCAAAAACTAGTTGATAAAGTGGCTTTAAATGTTGGTAGTTCTAATCCACGTATTTACTACAATGAAATACCTAAGCGCGGTGTAGTTAGATATGGGCAAGTGTTAGTGATTCTAACGGAGTTTAATCAAGGTGAAATAGGGCTATTAGTGAATACCCTGCGCAATGAGTTTGCTCATTGGCAGCAAGCTAAAATAACAGTGAAAGAGTTCACCCAAGGGCCAGTCACAGATCAGCCTATTGCCATTCGATTGATTTCTGAATCTTTAGAAGATTTAGAACGTGTTGCCAATGATTTAGCGAGTAAAATGGCATCCACTAAGGGAACGATTAATATTGATAACCCTATTGGGATAGCAAATACAGAGTTAAGTTTACAAATAGACTATGATAAGGCAGGGCTGTCTA
>JAPYOP010000257.1 GCA_029938115.1 Colwellia sp.
GGGTAATCCCCCCATTTTTAATGGAGTTCAAAAATAGACGTTTTTCTCTGTGATTGTTTAAGTTTTTGAATTGGCGTAATACCACCAATTCCCATGTTAGGTCGCTCATGATTATAAGTCCATAACCATTGTGTTGCCCTATTTTGTAACTCTTCAATATCACGATAAATATAATGGCTTAGCCAGTCATATCTTACCGTCCGATTAAAACGTTCAATGTAAGCATTTTGCTGTGGGTTACCTGGCTGAATGAAACATAATTTAATATCGTGTTTTGTTGCCCAAGCGGCAAGTTTATGACTAATATATTCGGGTCCGTTATCAGAACGAATACGTTTAGGTTTACCGCGCCATTCGATAATCCTATCAAGTGATTGGATCACACGCTCTGCGGGCAATGATATATCGGCATCTATTGCCAACCCTTCTCGGTTAAAGTCATCAATTACATTAAATAAACGACAACTTCTTCCATCCGATAATTGGTCATGCATAAAATCCATCGACCAACATTCATTCATCGCTTCAGGCACCGCTAATGGCTCTGGAACTTCACGTTTCAGTCGTTTATTAGGCTTTATTCGCATATTCAGTTCGAGTTCACGATAGATACGATAAACGCGCTTATGGTTCCAGTGATAGCCTTTTACGTTTCTTAAATATAAAAAGCATAAACCAAAACCCCAGTTGCGCTGATTTTGAGTTAAAGCTAACAGTATATCAGCAATCAATTCATTATCATCACTTAGCTTGGGCTGATATCTGTAGCAAGTTTCACTAATCGTGAACGTGCGACATATCAGACTGATACTGACATCATGATTTATCATCGCTTCTTTCGCCATTACTTTACGCTCAGAAGCTCTCACCACTTTTTTGCCATAGCCTCCTGAATTATTTCAGCTTTTAAACGCTCTTCGGCATACATCTTTTTTAAGCGCCGATTTTCATCTTCTAGCTCTTTCATTCTTGCCATAAGTGAGGCGTCCATGCCGCCATATTTAGAGCGCCATTTATAGAATGAGGAATTACTCATGCCGTATTCACGGCATAACTCAGGGATAGGGACACCTGATTCGGCTTGTTTTAAAATTGCTAGTATTTGACTGTCGCTAAAGTGTGCTTTTTTCATGAATGATCTCCTGCGGTTAAGCATACGAGAAAATTCTACTTTTGACTTCGATTATTTT
>JAPYOP010000049.1 GCA_029938115.1 Colwellia sp.
TGGTTGGGGGGCACTGTATTGGGGTAGATCCATATTATTTGACGCATAAAGCTGAACAGGTTGGTTATCATCCCCAGCTCATTCTAGCTGGGCGTAAAATCAATGATGGTATGGCTCAGTATATGGTTAAAAAAGTTATTCAAAAAATGCTTATAAATGGCATTGATGTGACTAAGAGTACAGTGGGGGTGTTAGGTATAACCTTCAAAGAGAACTGCCCTGATGTCCGTAATAGTAAAATTACTGATGTAGTCTCCGAGCTAAAAAACTGGGGTGTCAATGTTGTTGTGGCCGATTCTTGGGCAGATCCATTAGAGGTCAAGCAGAATTGTGGCATCAGTCTGGGCGAAATTAGTGCCACTCAGCAGGTAGATTCGTTAATTGTTGCCGTCGGGCATGATGAATTTCGAGATTTATCTCCTGAAGCGCTTCGGAGTTTTTGCAAGGGTTCCCGGCCAATATTGGCTGATGTGAAGTCCCTATATGAAAGAGCCGCGCTTATTGATCTTGGGTTTTCAGTTTTCCGACTTTAAAGTTCTTTGTTTGTTTCTACTTTGGGATGTATATGGAAAAAAATATTGCGGTTGTTGGTTGTGGCCACTGGGGTAAGAATTTAGTCCGAAATTTTTCTGATTTAGGAAGTTTGGCTGCGGTGTGCGACCCGAACGCCGAGGTTTCTCAAAAATATGCTGATCAATACTTGGTCAAAAATTACTCATTTTCTGAAATTCTCAATGACCTGAGTATTGAGGGGGTGGTGCTTGCTGTTCCTGCACCTCTTCACGCCTCTATGGCGATCGAAGTGATGAATGCTGGGAAGCATGTTTATGTAGAAAAGCCTCTGGCCATGAACAACCTTGAAGCGGAGAAAATGATTGCTTCAGCGGAGGAAAATGGAGTGCAGCTAATGGTTGGACACCTCCTTCAGTACCACCCTATCTTTATGGTCTTGCGCACTCTTGTGGAATCAGGTGAAATGGGTACTTTACAATATATTTATTCCAATCGTCTAAGTTTTGGTAAGGTTCGGGCCGAAGAGGATGTGATTTGGAGCTTTGCCCCACATGATATCTCAATGATTCTATCTCTAACGGGCCATGAACCTGAAATAGTAAGAACAGAATCTACTAGTATTCTTCAGCCCGATATTGCAGATGCTGCAACGCTTCACTTGGAGTTTAAATCAGGCCTGAAAGCTCATATTTCGGTATCATGGCTACACCCATACAAAGAGCAAAAGCTGGTTGTAGTCGGTAAAAATGCCATGGCGGTGTTCGATGATACTAAACCATGGGGTGAGAAGCTTGCTCTATATCGTCATGTTGTGCGATCTTGTGGGAGTTTACCAAGTCTGGAAAAAGCTGAAGTAGAGTATATTGAGGTATTAGAATCTGAACCTTTAAGGAACGAGTGCCAGCACTTTGTGGACGTAGTTACTGGGGATGTTGCGCCCCTGACTAATGGAAAGGAAGGTCTGGGTGTACTTAACGTATTATCTGCGGCCTCTCTATCCCAAAGCAGAAATGAAGCGGTGAGAATAGAAAATCTATGAGTGAAAACTATAAAGATGTGTTCATCCATGAGTCATCCTACGTGGACAGCAATGTGACCATTGGTCGTGGCACAAAGATATGGCACTTTAGCCACATTTTGACGAATTGTGAAATAGGGCAAGACAGCTCCCTTGGTCAGAATGTTGTCGTAGGACCTAATGTTGTCATTGGTAGTCTAGTTAAAATACAAAACAATGTAAGCGTCTATGAAGGCGTGACGTTAGAAGATGGTGTGTTTTGCGGACCGTCATGCGTTTTCACTAATGTAAACAATCCTCGATCCGAAATCCTGCGCAAAGATGAATATCGAAAGACAACAGTAAAGCGTGGGGCTTCAATTGGTGCCAATGCCACTATTATCTGCGGTCACGATCTGGGTGAATACTGCTTTGTTGCGGCGGGTGCTGTAATAACCAAAGAGGTTCCGGCCTATGCTCTGATGGCGGGCACCCCAGCAAGGAGAATAGGCTGGATGAGTAAAGCTGGCGGTCGTCTTGGTGAGGATTTGGTTTGCCCAATTGAAGGTACTGCCTATCGACTTGCCAATCCTAACAAACTTGAGGAAATTGTTTAATGAGTGAATATTCGGCACCTACGCAGTTCATAGACCTTGCGGCCCAACAGAAATTAATTAGACCGCAGTTAGATCTGGCAATTAGTAGAGTGTTAGATCATGGTCAGTACATTATGGGTCCTGAGGTGAAAGAATTTGAGGATCACTTGTGTAAATTTACTGGAGCTAAACATGCATTGAGTTGTGCCAATGGTACGGATGCGCTAACGCTTGTTTTGATGGCTTGGGGAATAGGTCCTGGTGACGCAGTATTTGTGCCTTCGTTTACTTATGTGGCAACTGCTGAGGCGCCGGCCCAGTTGGGGGCAACCCCCTTTTTCGTGGATGTGCTTGAGAATACATTTAATATTGATCCTAGCAGCTTTAAGCAAGCGGTTGTCGAGTGTCGAAAACTTGATTTGAAGCCTGCTGTTGTAATCGTCGTAGATCTCTTCGGGCAGCCTGCTAACATTGATGCCATAACTGAGATTGCTAATAGTGAGGGGATTAAAGTACTTGTTGATGGTGCGCAAAGTTTCGGTGCTGAGTCCCATGGAAGGCGTGTCGGTCTGATGGGCGACGCAACAACCACTAGTTTTTTCCCAGCTAAACCTCTTGGTTGCTATGGTGATGGTGGAGCAGTTTTTACCGATGACGACGAGCTTGCAGAAATCATCAATTCTATTAGGCTTCATGGCAAAGGTGGTCAGAAATATGACAATGTGAGGATTGGGTTAAATTCGAGGCTGGACACCATTCAGGCGGCAATTTTAATTGAAAAACTTGCAATTTATGAGGGCGAACTAGAGGCTCGACAGATGATAGCCCAGAGGTACAGCAATGCTTTAGATGGTTTTTGTCAGACACCTATTTTGAGCCCAGGTGTGTCAAGTTCTTGGGCTCAATATACGATCTTAGTTAATGATAGGGAGAAAGTGCATGCAGCTCTTAAGCAGTCAGGCATACCATCGGTAATTTACTACCCAATCCCTCTTACGCGGCAGTTGGGCTATCTGAACTATCCTCAAGTAAGTTCTTTGACTAGTGTTTCTGATGCGTTAGCAAAAAAGGTTTTAAGCTTGCCAATGCATCCATATCTTACTGAGAGCAATCAAGACCAGGTAATACTAAAACTTAAACTTGCATTAGAAAAATAAATCCGATCTTTATAATTGATTGATTAGGTGACTAGAGAATATGTGGTAAAAATCCACAAAGAGCAGCCTAGTTAGCTCTAACAATGAGGGCTTATCTGTCTGGAAGCGCTGCTATTAGTTTATTGAGCGGATAGCCTGCTGAGCTAATTCAGAGGTATAGTCATTTCTGGTGTATGAGGAGTTAAAGCAGCGTATCCTGTTGGAAGTAAAAGATCCTAGCCGATCAACAACCAACAAGAGTACGCCACATGAAGAATGATAATATTGTATCGCTGAATATGCCAGCACAAGATGTACTTTCTGAACTTTTAAAGACTGGAGCTCAGCAATTATTAACCCAAGCCATTGAAGCAGAAGTTGCCACCTTGTTAGCGCAATTCCAAGGCCAACTAACGGAATCTGGCTTGCAAGGCGTTGTCCGTAATGGCCACTTACCGGAACGAAGGATACAAACTGGCCTTGGCGATATTGGTGTTAAGATCCCCAAGGTCAGAGACAGAACAGGTCAAGGCATTAAGTTTAACAGCAGCTTAGTACCGCCCTATTTGAAACGGGCCAAGACCATCGAGGAGTTGCTACCCTGGCTATACTTGAAAGGCATCTCAACGGGCGATTTCAAGGATGCGCTAGCGGGTTTGCTGGGTGCCGATGCGAAAGGCTTGTCGTCCAATACCATAAGCCGCCTCAAGCAAACTTGGGAAGGTGAATATGGCCAATGGCGCAAGCGTGATTTATCCAAGCGACGCTATGTGTATATTTGGGCCGACGGTGTTTACTGCAACGTTAGGCAAGACGACAAGCTTTGTCTGCTGGTTATCATGGGCTCAGACATCACCGGGCGCAAAGAAGTCATCGGCCTAACAGACGGATATCGTGAGTCGGAAGCCAGCTGGCTAGAGCTGTTAGAACAGCTTTCCGAGCAAGGTTTCACAGTGCCGCCAGAAGTCGCTGTAGGCGATGGTGCTTTAGGGTTCTGGAAAGCCATTACCAAGCATTGGCCAGCGACCAAACACCAACGCTGCTGGGTGCACAAGACCGCCAACGTATTAAACAAAGTGCCCAAGGCCATACAGCCTAAAGTTAAGGAGAATCTGCACGATATTTGGATGTCGGATTCACGGGCTAGCGCTGAAAAGGCCTTTGATTTATGTCTACGAAAATATGAGGCCAAGTACCCGAAAGCCATGCATTGCTTACAAAAAGACCGTGACAAGATGCTTACATTTTACGACTTTCCGGCAGAACACTGGGGCCATATACGAACCAGAAACCCGATCGAGTCCGTGTTCGCCACAGTACGACTCAGAACGACTCAGAACGACTCAGAACGACTCAGAACGACTCAGAACGACAAGAATAAAGAATTGCGGTAGCCGATTAACGACCTTGGCGATGGCCTTCAAGTTAATGCACACGGCCCAAAAACGATGGCACCGACTAAGGGGTTATCAACTGCTCGCCGACGTGATCGACGGCGTTCAGTTTAAAGACGGGATCCTCGTCGAACAGGAAGCTGCTTGATGCCCCATACACCACATTTGACTATAGCTCCTAATTATTACCATCAATGAAGCGAGCTCCGGGAATTCAACTCGTATTTTATAGAGTTACATCGATTATGAAGCTTGGCCTAAAAACTTATCTGCTGCATTCGTAAGATAAGAAGCATGTCGAGTTCTACGTAAACACACCAAATAATATGGAGAAAACATGTTAAACAGAAAAAATGTTTTAATTACTGGCGGTACTGGATCTTTTGGTAAACAATTCATAAAGGCGATTTTACGAGATTATCCTCTAGTTAATAAGATAATTATTTTTTCAAGAGATGAACTCAAGCAATCCGAAATTAAACAAATGTATCCTGATGTTGATTTCCCGATGCTAAGATTTTTTATAGGTGACGTTAGGGATAAGGACAGATTAGTTCAGGCATTTGAAGGTGTTGATGTGGTTATACATGCCGCTGCTATCAAGCAAGTAGACACAGCAGAGTATAATCCTACAGAGTGTATTAAAACTAATATTAATGGTGCGGAAAATGTAATAAATGCCGCGTTAACCTGTGGTGTAAAGGATGTGGTTGCTTTATCAACAGATAAAGCATGTGCCCCTATTAACTTATACGGAGCCACTAAGCTAGTTTCTGACAAGCTATTCACTGCCGCCAACAACATCAAAGGCTCAAAAGAAATAAAGTTTAGTGTTGTGAGGTATGGCAATGTCATGGGATCTCGAGGTTCAGTTATACCATTTTTTTTGAACAAGAAAAAGGAAGGAGTATTACCGATTACCCATCCAGAAATGACCCGATTTAATATTTCTTTGGAGGATGGAGTTGACATGGTTATGTACGCTCTTGCCAATCACCTTGGTGGCGAGATATTTATTCCTAAAATACCATCATATAATATTTTAGATGTTGCGAAAGCAATTGCGCCTGAATGTGAAACTAAAATTGTAGGTATTCGCCCTGGCGAAAAGCTTCATGAAGAAATGATTACTGATACTGACTCTCTCAATACTATTGATTTGGGAAAATATTATGTGATCTTGCCGTCAATATCTTTCAACTACACTGAAGAGCAATATTTATTGCATCACAATGCAGTAAAAGTAAAGTTTGGATTTAAGTATAATTCAGGAACAAATGATTCCTGGGAGGACTCTGAGAGCCTTAAGCAACTGATTTCTACAAAAGTGTCAGTGGAAAAGTGAAGCTATGGAGATTGTATTAGGGACGGCACAGTTTGGTTTGAATTATGGGGTTTCTAATAAAACTGGAAAGGTTAGTCTAAATGAAATAGAAAAAATCCTAAACTATTGTTGTGAAAGTTCAATAACTGAATTGGATACGGCCTTTGCTTATGGCGATGTATATGAGGTCCTTGGAAAATTCGATCTGTCGCCATTCCAAATAACATCAAAGATCCCAAAGTTAGATCCAGGGAAAAATTTACAGAATCAAATATCTGAATATATTGAGAAAACTTTTGAAAAATTAAACATAAGTTGCTTACATAACTTGTTGCTTCATGATGAAGAAGATTTTTATGAAAGCGATGAAATATTTGATTATCTAAAATCAGCTAAAAATATATATAATATAGACAATGTTGGAGTGTCCATTTATAACATTGAAACTAAGCTTGAGCAGAGTTATGACGTAATTGATGTGATCCAAATTCCTGGATCTATTGTCGATTGTCGATATGAGGGAATGAACTTTGATAACATCTATCTCAGATCGGTTTTTTTACAGGGATTATTGTTGATGGAAAATAAACCAGCCTACTTTAAACCTTGGGAAACTGTTTTTAGTAAGCTAGACAGTTATTTAAATACATACCCAACTAAAATCCAAGGTGTTATCAACCATATGAATCGAGTCAACTCAGCACAAAAAGTGGTAGTGGGTGTTGTTTCAATTAGTCAGCTAGATCAAATAAACTCTATTAAGAACTTTAGTGATAACGCCTTTATCCCTAGTGTGCGAGTTGATGATATAGATTTAATTAATCCTGCAAGATGGAAATTATGAATTTAGCTATTATTCAGGCCAGAATGAACTCGAAACGGTTACCTGGTAAGGTTCTAAAATATATTGGCAATGAAATTTTAATTGACATCATCTATAAGCGAATTTCTAAATCAAAATCAGTCGATAAAATAATTGTAGCTTGCACAACAGACGCTTCTGATGATGTTTTAGTAGAACACTTAAATAACAACAATATAGGTTATTTCAGAGGGGACGAAGATGATGTTTTGTCTCGTTTTTATTTAGCGGCAAAAGCTTACAGTGTAGTGAATGTGATCAGAATCACGTGCGATGATCCTCTAAAAGAACCAGATTTTGTTGATAAAGCTCTTGATTTGCTCATAACGACAAAATCAGACTACGTTTCAAATACTATTACGCCGTCCTATCCAGAGGGGCTTGATGTCGAAGTATTTACGTTTAAATCTTTAGAAAAAGCATATTTAGAGGCAGAGTTGTTTAGTGAAAGAGAGCATGTAACCCCTTACATTTGGAAGAACACTAAATTATTCAAAGTGACTGATTTTCGGTTTATCTTTGATGCGTCATCTTTAAGGTGGACAGTCGATAAAAATGTTGACCTAGAGTTTTTCAATGCCGTGGTTGGGAAACTAGGTCCGTTATCTATGATTAGATATGAGGACTTACTGTGTTTTTTGATAAAAAATCCAAAGTTCGCAGAGATTAACAACACTACGGTTAGAAATGAAGGTTATCTGAAATCTTTAAAGGATGAAATAAATGTTTAATAGAATTGGTGATTTAGAAAAAAAATATGTTCTAGAGGCTCTTGAAAATCAGTTTAGGAGCTCTAAGGGAGCAGTTTTCATGCAAAGGTTGGAGAAAGCCTTTTCCTCTCGTTTTGGAGTCAAATATGGCGTTTCTTGCACCAATGGCACTGCGACAATGCACTCTGCGTTGGAGGCAATGGGCGTTGGGATAGGTGACGAGGTAATAGTGCCCCCTCTGACCATGAGCGCTACAGCCTTCAGCGTCTTACAGACTGGGGCTACCCCAATCTTTGCAGACGTTGATTCTAGCACTTACCAGATCTCAGCTGACTCCATTAAGCAGCGTGTTACCAAAAATACTAAGGCCATAATTACAGTTGCTTTATATGGTATGTGCCCAGAAATGGATGATGTGTTAAAGATTTGTTCTGAAAATAACTTGAAGCTTATTGAAGATAATGCTGAAAACTTTCTAGGGACTTATAAGGGTAATTTGGTAGGAACTTTCGGTGACGCTGCAAGCTTCAGTTTTCAGAGTTCTAAGCATCTGACTAGTGGTGAAGGCGGTATCATAATTACAAACCAAGAGGACTTAGCTACTCGCATAAGACGTGTAAATTCGTTGGGTTATGCAGGTGTTGGAGCTAGTAGAGCGAAGATATCAAAATTAGATATACAGTCTCCCGATTACGATCGACATATGTCTATGGGCTGGAATTACAGAATGCCTGAATTGTGTTGCGCGGTGGCATTAGCTCAAGTTGAAAGGATAGAGGAATTGGTCCAAAAGAGAGTAGATGCAGCTTTAAAATTTAAAGAGGTAGTCGAGAAGTCAGGAGTGCTTGTCGGTCAGTATACGCCTGATTATTGTACTAACTCTTATTGGACATACGCAGCTAAGTTAGACAATCACATAGATTGGTTTGAGTTTAGACAAAAATTTCTTAATTTTGGTGGTGACGGGTTTTATAGCGCTTGGAAATTATCCTATCAGGAGCCAATGTTTAAAAATAGAAATTTATTAAATAGGGAGCATAATTTAACTAGTAATTCTGTAGAAAATTATCAAGATGGCTCGTGTCCAGTTGCAGAGAATTTGCAGGCAAGACTGGTGCAGTTTAAAACAAATTATTGGAATGAAGGCGAGGCAGAGTCGCAAGCAGAAATTCTGCGCAAAACATTAAGTTACTTTAGCTAATGATTCTAGTAGTTGCGGCAAATGGTTTGGTAGGAAGCACATTCAGAAGATTGCTGGGAGATTCAGCACAGTATCTAACGAGAAGTGACTGCGATTTTCGGGATACAGCTATGCTGCTGCATAAGCTTAAGCGGTCTAAATGCACAACTATCATCAACTGTGCAGCCATAGTAAATTTTGAGGAAATAGAAAGTAGTCCATATAGATCGTTTCCAATCAATTGTTTGTTACCGTATGAATTATCCAGCTATTGTAAAGATAATGATTTGAAATATGTGCATATATCAACGGACCATTTTTTTGAAGACGCCTTAGATCTGCACGATGAAGGATCCAGTGTTTCGTTGCTAAACAAATATGCGGAGCAAAAATTTGTTGCTGAGAGTCTTATAATCAACACAAATAAAGACGCTTTGATAGTTAGAACAAGTATGCTCGGTTTCAAACCCGACAGGTCGCATACGCTCATGCATTGGATCTTATCAACGTTAAAATATAAGTCAGAGATCCATGGTTTCGTTGATTCTATAACTTCTTCAATAGATGTGGACACGCTTTGTTTAATTATCTTGCAGTTGTTGAAGGTCAATGAATCAGGGCTTTATAACATTGGATGTAATCATGCTTATTCTAAATATGAATTAATTAGACTATGTGCAGAAATGACAGGGGCAACCTGCAATATATTGCCGAGCAAAGTAGGAGCTCTGAAGATATCGCGAAGTAAAAACTGTGGCCTAGATGTAAATAAAGTACAAGACGCATTAGGTGTTATTATGCCGGACTTGGAATCCTCCCTCAGTACACTAAAGATTAGAGATTATTATGAAAAACTATGACTATAATTTTAAGCTAGATGAATATACTGTTTCAGTGAACTCTCGACCATTTTTCATTGCGGACATTGCTGCAAATCACGATGGATCACTTGAGAGAGCAAAAGATCTGATTTATTTAGCAAAAGAGTCCGGCGCTGATGTTGCCAAATTCCAACACTTTAAATCGAAGGATATCGTAAGTGACATCGGATTCAGTAAGTTATCAAGTGAAAAAATGTCTCATCAGGCGACTTGGAAGAAAAGTGTTGCAGAGATCTATGATGATTACCATACCAAGAGAGAGTGGAATGATGAACTGATTAGCACCTGCATAGATGCGGGAATTCAATTTATGACCACTCCCTACGATGTTAGTGCAATGGATTCTTTATTGGACCATGTGCATGCAATAAAAATTGGGTCAGGCGATATAACATATAAACCATTTTTGGCAAGCATCTCGAAGATGGGTAAACCAATACTATTAGCAACTGGTGCGAGTAACGTTGATGAAGTCATGTCTGCAGTAGACATAATCTTGGAACACAACACAAGAGTATGCCTGATGCAGTGCAATACGAACTATACGGGCTCATTAGAGAATTATAAATATGTGAATTTGAAGGTACTAAAGACCTTTGCAAACATTTATCCAAACATGCCTCTAGGTTTATCGGACCACACTCCGGGGCATAGTGTCGTTTTAGGAGCAATAGCATATGGTGCCAATGTGATTGAAAAACATTTCACAGACGATAACAACCGAGTAGGGCCTGATCATCATTTTGCCCTGAACGGTAAGGCGTGGCGAGCTATGGTCGATGCCTCGATGGAGCTATCTTATGCATTAGGGGATGGGATAAAGCGTATCGAAAAAAATGAAAAAGATACTGTCGTTGTTCAGAGGCGCGCTATAAGGGCTAAAGCTGATATAGAAATTGGTCAGATAATTACAGAAAAAGACTTGGAGTGCTTAAGGCCATGCCCGTTAGGCTCTTTAACGCCCTTTGACTTAGAAGCTGTGATCGGTAAAGCTGCCCGAAGCAATATTCGAAAAGGTGAAGATATCAAGCCGAGTCTTATTAAATGACAATATTGATTATTTGTCCGGCATTTAATGAGGCTGATAATATTGGAAAGGTAATAACTAGGTATAAGAACTTACCTGACACGAGTATGTTAGTAATAGATGATGGATCGGCAGACAATACAAGTCTCGTATGCGGCCAACATGGAGTTAATGTAATTCGTCATGATGAGAACTTAGGTTATGAAAAGGCCCTACAAACCGGCATCGATTACTTTTTGAAAAGTACGTTTGACCATTACGTAATAACCGATGCGGACAATGAGATATATGTTAACAATATAATTTTAGAATTGCGTAATTATGGTTGCCATGAGCAGTATGTGTTAATTGGCCAGCGTAAACATAAAAATAGATTAATTGAATATATACTTTCGGTTTTTACGAGTTATCGGTACAACATTAATGATATTTTTTGTGGTTCTAAATCGATCAGCAAAAATATTCTTAAAAAACATGATATAAATGACGTTACCAAAAACGTGTTTACATATTTTGTAATTAAAAAAATAAATAATCGAGAGATTATAAAAAACATCCCCGTTGGGGGTGAAAAGCGTAATGGAAATTCAAGATTTGGCAATGGCTTTCAATCGGAATTTATTTTGCTTAAGGCCTTTTTAAAAAATTATGTATAACTTCCTGATTCCTTACAAGCTTTCTTTTCTGTTTTTACTTATCCAGATACTTTTCATGTCTTTGATTGACCTGATGACCCTGTCAATTATTTATCAGCTTCTGACATTGCAAGACACAGTAAATCTGTATTTCGTGATCTTTGAGCTTAGTAAGGATTTATATCTCTCAGTTTTTGTTCTAATCGTTGCTAGATTTTTCCTGAGTTTCTATCACTATTATTATAATTATGAGCTAGTCAGGAAAGTCACAAATGACATGAAAATTTCGGCAATAGAAACATATCTACTATCGCAGTTTGAGTTATATCGCAACGTGGGCCCCTCAAGAAAGCTAAAGAATATAGTCAACGAAGCTAACAACGTAGTCACCAATTTTTTGCAATATGGAATTCAAGCTTGCGCGGAGTTGATTCCGATGGTGATATTACTGACATATCTTTTCCTAAATATTAATCTCCAAATTAGTTATGTGATTGCTGCTATATCCCTAGTAATATATTTGTGTTTATATCTCTCAAAGAGGCGGCTGATGGATTATGGGGTACAAAGAGAAATTGTTGATGAGGAACAATTTCGATTTCTAAATTATATCTTCACATCAATTAAATTTATTATTGGAAACCATTTGGAGCAGAGAGCACTCAAAGATTCACGGAAAATCATTGAGAAGTTTAGTTTTTTAGTTTCTAGGCAAAATATTTTTTATAATTTCCCCAAAATACTAATTGAATCTTTTACATTTTTATTAATAGTATTATTGATTTACCTTAATTACATAGGATTCTTGAGTTTCGGAATTAATGAGGCAGCATTTTTGGGCCTGATATGTATGCGAGTACTGCCCAGTGTTAACAAGATCAGTTTAGCCGTTCAAGCAGTGAGATTTTCCTTACCATCGATTAAGATAATGGATCAACTTCTGCGTCGACGCGAAGAACGGAAAATGGATTATATGGTCTGGGTTCAAAATAAAAAAAATCTGCTTGAAGTTCACTCGTTATCTTACCAATATGGCAAAGAAGCGGTCTTTACAGATCTCTCCTTTGAAATAGAAAGTGGAAGCAAAGTTCTTATCGAGGGCCCTTCAGGATCAGGTAAAACAACGCTGATTGACCTGCTTTCAGGATTGCTTGAAACAGAGCAAATAAGATATGCAAAAGACTACAATACCTTAAATGTTTTTTACTTAACGCAAACCACATTTTTGCCTTCTGGTCCGTTGGTGGATTATGTTGATTATGATTGCGTTGACTTTAGAAAGTACGTAAATCTCCTTAACCTCGAGAGTGTGCTCTTAGATGTGAATGACTTTCCAATCAACCTTGTTGTAAAGGAAAATGGTTCAAATTTGTCGGGTGGTCAGGCTCAAAGAATAAATATCCTGAAAGTATTGTGTGGTGATTATCAAGTGTTATTAATGGATGAGTCTACATCTGGCATTGATAGTCAGACTGTTGGTAATATTTATAATTATTTACTAGACACAGATAAAACAATAATTTGTGTCTCTCATGATAGCCATGTTAAATCCTACTTCAATAAAAAAATATGTTTAGAAAATTAGCAAAAGCCTTTATAAATATATCTGGGGCGAATTTAGACAGACCTTGTTTTGGCGATGTGTGGGTTTTGGGCAATGGAGAAACGCTTAAAAAACTAAATATTAGCAAGTTTAAAGATATTTTGAAGACATGCAATGATCCTATTCTTGCATGCTGCAATGGTTTTTTTTATAAAAACGATTTTGTTGAGCTTTTCAACGAAAAAAATATTCATTTTTTCGTTTCTGACCCATATATTTTGGACTATCTCAGATATTTAATTGGTGTACAAAAGACGCAGTTTATTATTGGAGATCTCGAGGTTAATGACAATTATGTATCACAGGCGATCGCTTCAATATGGGGGGACGATCTGCCTGTACAAGCGAAGGCAAGTCTTTACTTTGATATATATTCGATTCACAATGCTCTGAAGCGGCCGTCTATCACTTGGAATGTTCCTTATACATGGGCTGCTGTATTGAGATTGCTTTCGGTAAAAAAAATAACGTATATCTCTCCTTATGCACTACCAAGTGAGGCTTTATTACTTAAAAAAGTATTGAGTCAGTTCTTTCCCAAAAAGATATTGCGGCTTGTTAATCCGATTGGCCCAGCAATACTCAACATCGCGATCATAAAGTTTTTGGATAGCAAGAGTAAAAGTGTGAATATTCTTGGGCATAATGACAATCTCAATTTTAGAGATTTTGACTTAACGGCTAACAGTTTTAGGTTGAAGTACGATTACTGGTGGACGAATAGAAATACCTTCTATCTGAGAACCGATTCGTTCTATGAGTACATTGATATCATGCTTAATAACATGGGCGTGGAGAAGATTTTACAGTCGCGGTTTGATCAAAAATTGGCGTATTTCTCAAAATCCCATCTTCACTTTTACTGCCATAGTTCTAAATACAGAGATCTTCTTGATGAGTAATATCAATTTACAGCGCCTGCTGGTTAGGAATACAATAGGTAGAGTGCATATAAATAATGAGTTAGGTGTAAAAATTAGTAACGATAGTATAGTATTTAAATCGCGCTCTATAATATTTTTAAAGTGTATTTTAATTCTAGTTGATGTTATCAACGTTTATAAAATTTTCAATGTATTCGTCAAGCCAATAGTGTTTTTCAAGCACTCTCCTCTGCAGTTTTTAGATGATTATAAAACGGACGATGTCTTTTTATTTTCCAGAGTTAACCATGACCGAACTTCACATGTATTAAAGGAATTTATAGATCAGAACACTATTAATTACTTTATAATTCACCTTGCTATTAAGTGCATAGCACGTCTCTCACATGTGGTCTCAAATAGGACAATGGAAAATATTCTAAGGCGAGAGAATGTTTTTAATATTAATTTATATAACAACGCTAGATATCAAATAGCGACTACATATCTTAAATACTATTTATTTTTGTGTATAACTTTTCTTCTTAAAAACAAAAAAATAGTCATCAGAGAGGAGGCCCACTACCAACATTCCTTTTTATTAAATCGCTGGTTTAAAGAGAAAAATATACATGTGTGTGAGCCTCAACATGGTCTGATATACAAAGGGCATGATGCATACAACTTTTCGGTTGCTGAGTTTCAAAGCGGAATAGCTAACTATTTGCCTGATGTTATTTTCATATTTGGCAACTATTGGGCTGATAAATTTAACTCCCCAGCAGTAAGGGTAGTCTTAGGCCAAGAGTCAGCACATAGAAATAAGTACCGAGCTGAGTCTGATTCAAATGGTAAACAAGTATTGATCATTTCAGACGGGCTTAATTTTGAATTTTTTCTTAACTTGGCCTTAAATATTCGATCCGTTGTGGGTAACGAGTATTCTGTGATGTTGAGGCCTCATCCTTTAGAGCGCCAAAATCTACTCGAGTCATCCATTGTGATCGCAGATAGAGATAGCATCATCATAGATCGTGGCGAGTTAGCTGAATCATTGTCAAGTTGTGAATATGTTATATCGGAAATGTCTACGGTATTGTACGAGAGTCTGTCTTTTGGGTGTACCATATTGATGATAAAAAGCGACGTTTCTGATTTTGTCTTTGGGTTGGTTGAGTCAGATGTTTTGCATGTGGTGGATCATGTGATGCTTGTAGATTTTAGAAGCATAATCGATTCTGATCCGTTAGAAGTTTACACCCCTGGTTTTACTCGCTCATATAAGAATTACTTAAAGGATAATATATATGTACGGAATTCTTGATTACGGCGCTGGCAATATTTCATCTGTAAAAAACATGTTGAGATACTGCGGATTGGAGTCAAGAGTAATTTCTACCAGAGCTGATCTTGACAGGGTTAAAGCTATCATTATACCGGGGGTAGGGCATTTCGAATTTGCGATTTCTAACATTAGAAACCTTGATTTTTTCGATGACTTAATGGTTGCTATTTGTAAGAATAAAATACCTACACTAGGCATTTGCTTAGGAATGCATTTATTTGCGAACTTTAGTGAAGAAGGTATGTGTCCCGGATTAGGTCTGATTAACGGGACTATACGAAAGTTTCCTTTTGATGAAAGCCACCTTCCACATCTTGGCTGGAATCATATCAAATCAGATGATTCTGATTTGTTTCCATATATAAAAAATCGTTTTTATTTCGTTCATAATTATTATTTGGATTGCCACGACGAGTCTATTGTTTTATCCAGGACGACTTTCATTGATAGGTCATTCGTAAGTGCCTTCAGATCAGAAAATATAATTGGCCTTCAGTTTCATCCTGAAAAAAGTCATAGATATGGTGCGAGTTTTTTCAAGGCATTTCATGAGAAATACGTAAATGGTTAGATTAGTCCCCATTCTTATTATAAAAGATCGTCGATTGGTAAAGGGAATTAACTTCAAAGATCACAAATACTTTGGCTGCCCATTAAACATCGTCAAGATCTTCAACGAAAAAGAAGTCGATGAGTTAATAATTATTGATATTTCTGAAAAGACGATAGATTTCGACTTTTTAGCAGACATCGCTTCAGAGTGCTTTATTCCAGTGACTTATGGAGGTTCCGTCAAAAATATGGATGAAGTATCTGAGCTATTTAGGATCGGTATAGAAAGGATATCTTTTTCTAATTCTTTTTTTAACAATTTGGATCTCATCAGAGCGACCGCTGTAAAACATGGAGCTCAGTCTGTAGTAGTTACTCTTGACTTTAAGCGATCGTTTTTCGGAGGGTACCAATTATATGACTTCCGTAAAAAAACATCTCAAAAAATGAAGATTGATGATGTTTTTGCGATTTTGAATAGCCTCGATATTTGTGAAGTGTTGGTTCAATCGGTATCTCATGAAAGTAAATTTTGTGGCGTAGACACTGACCTTATCACCTTAACTAAACGATTTTATAAAAAACGATTCATTTACGCAGGTGGCATATCGTCTTTAGATGATATACGGAAATATTTTTCACAGCATGGTAACTCTCTTGCTGTAGGCTCCTTTTTCATGATGAAGGAGACGCATAGGGCTGCAATGATAAGTTACCCTGGATATGATTTATTGGAGGCTTATGAAGCTGATTAAATGTAACAGATGTTTTATGGACTCTACCGCAGTCCCCTTTGTTTTAATAGAAGAGGGCTGTAATTATTGCGAGGATTTTCTTGGGCTTGAATTCAAGAATGTCGAAAGAAAAAGTGAGCTGGATGATTTTGTTAAAACGATAAAATCTGCGGGCTCTAATAAGCAATATGATTGCATAGTCGGAGTTTCTGGCGGTGTGGACAGTTCTTATGTATTAGTTAAAGCCGTACAGCTAGGCCTGAGGCCTCTTGTTGTACATATGGATAATTGCTGGAATAGCGAGCTCGCGCAAAACAACATCAATCATCTGGTAGAAAAGCTAGATGTAGAGCTGTACACCCATGTTATTGATTGGGCTGAATATAAGCTATTAATGCAAGCCTTCTTTGATGCGGATGTTATTGATGTGGAAATGCTTTACGACAACGCTATGTTATCAATCAATTTCAATTTGGCACGGAAGTATGGCATCAAATACATTCTGTCAGGAGAGAACATTTCTACCGAAGGCGTAAGAATGCCTCAAAATTGGAATTGGTGGAAAATGGATGATAAAAATATTCGTGATATAGCATCAAAAAAAGGTGTTCGAAAGTTTGTCTCTTTTCCGCTATACACCTTTTGGCAGTCTCTAATGGATAGATTTATATATAGAATTAAATGGACATCAATTCTTGATCTAATTCATTATGATAAAGAAGAGGTGCTGCTGTTCTTAGAGAAAAATTATTCATATAAACGCTACCCCTACAAACATTATGAATCTATTTTTACTCGCTTCTATCAAGGTTTTATACTTCCAAAAAAGTTTAATGTTGATAAACGTAAAATGCACATTTCAACTCTATACTTGTCCGGGCAGGTCTCTAGGTCGGAAGCTCACGAGCTCCTGAAATCTGACAGGTACCCTTCAGAGACTGATTTCAAAGCTGACTATGCATTCTTTTTGAAAAAAATGAATTGGACTGAGAGTGATCTCAATATCTACTTAGCTAGACCAGAGATTAGTCATAACAAATATAAGTCGTATCTACCGTTAAAGATATTCTTGGTTGGTTTATACAGAAAATTTATTAGATGAAAATTTTAGTCATTTCTCATGTTTCTCCGTTATCTCCCTACGGAGCTGCAACCTCAATAAAAAACCATATTGAATGTATTCGAAGAAACTTTGATGTAGTAACTTTTTATAATGAAAACTTTCCTTCAAGGAGAGACAGGTTTTTTTGTTTCAAGATTTCTCCTAATTATACCTTTTTCTCAGGTGGAGTATTCAAGAGGTGGGTTTATAGGATTCGGAATTGGTTAATATCGTTGACTCACCTTAACGTAATTGAGAGTTCTAGATACGACCTAATTCATTTCAATAGTCTCGTTTTAATCCGAAATGTGGTAGATGTTCTCTCGAAGACTTATAGATCCAAACCTTACATTGTATTTCATGTAAGGGAGGTCTTAGATTTAGATCAATTACAGGTTGTTGATCATCAAAATTTAGAGAAAGTCGATTTATTTATTTGTGTCGATTCCGTCACAGAAAAAAGCTTGCTTAGTGTTAATGAAGAATATAACACCGTAGTCATTACTAACCCGGTACAAGTAAATTTGTCTGTGTTACACCCATCTTATAATGACCTTTCGGAAAGGTTCTTGGGCAAAAAAGTTTTGGCGATTATTGGAACAATAACACCTGATAAAGGCGTTGAATTTATTTTACGCGCCTTTCAATCGATTTCAACTAATTGCTGCCTTCTAATTATTGGTGAAAACCAGTCATCTTACGCAAAGTCATTACTGGCTAAGTATTCAAGTAATAATGATATTATCGCGGTCGGGGAGATTAATGATGTAAGTGAATCTGGGATTTATAAGGTTATAGATGTCTTAATTAGAGCTGAAGAGTTTTTCTGTGTTGGTAGAACAACACTTGAGGCTCTTTATTCTGGGATAAAAATCCTACAGCCGTGTGATTTGGAAGAGCAAGCTAATAACGATTTAACTGAATTATTTGATTCTAAGCTACTAAATTACTACATTCCTCGCAACATTGATTCTTTTGTGTCTGCCATTGATGACATAGATTTTTCACGCAGCACTACGAACACTGGGAGCAATCTATCCCTTTATGAGGAAAGGGTCATGAGGGCTTATGAGTCTATTTCCTAATTTTATTTTTATTCTTTCCACCATCGGGTTTATGCCGATTGGTTTCTTTCCAATATTTTCTTTTGTGTTTTTATTATGGGCACTTAAATTTCTTTCCTTTAATCCAAAATGTATTACACCGCTTCAGTTTTCTGTGGTTACTTTCCTATTTGTATGTTTGGTTTCTTTTGTAAATTCGTTTTTTGTATTGCAAAATTTGGGCTTGCCATTTGATATTAAGTACATGTTAAATTCGATCGTTTCAATATCTTCTATGTCTTTACCATTTATTTTCATGTTTTGTAAGTTTAACTTCAACCTCCAACAGTTTTTTGAATCAATTTGCTTTGCGTGTGGGACACTTTTTTTACTTGTTCTGATTGTTGGTTTTGAGCATTTTATTAGTCTCGATTATATCTCTTTGAGGCATCCAGACACACCTTTTTTCAGTGGCTGGCCAACTAGAATTGCCCCTATTTTTTCGATTCCATTTTTTTATGCGCTTTATTCTCTTAATGTTAGTAGAAGGTTGATATTTAACCTTCTGGCTATTTCGCTTTGTTTGTTTATTTTTCTTGTTGCTGGTACTAGGAGTGTTTTAATACCTGTATTGCTAATATCTTTGTTTTTCTTCTTTTTTTCTTCAGGGTCACGTATTAAAAAAGTGATTATTATTCTCATTTTTTTGGTTATTTTAGTTAATGTGCTTTTTTATTTTTCAGCCACTATACGTTTGTCCGAAATTATACGTATTTTTAATAATCTGGGTTCTGCTAATCTTGATTTAATTTTTGATGCTGAGTCGTCTCTGGGTTATCGCTTTCACCACATTTGGCCTTTCATCATAGAAAATGTAATGGAGTTTTCCCCTGTTTTGGGTTTTGGTGGGCTAGGGCCTTCGTACTTACCAGTTCCTATGTACTCAGATTACCCATATATAACGCCATTAATGGCTTCCGCCGAAAGCCAGTATTTTGATGTGTTTTTTAGGTCTGGTTATTTAGGATTACTCGTATATTTGGTTTTTTGGTTGTTGCTAATTAAACGAACATGGTTCTTGTACTCAGTTGCTAACACGTTTGCATCGAGGAGATTGTTTTTCTCCTTTGGTTTTTTTTACGTTATATTGATTTTTCAAAGTCTAACAACCGAGACTTTGAGGTTTTTGCCACTTTCAATTATTTTCTTTATTTCTCTAAACTTAATCACAAACGGAAAAAAACAATCATGAAACGTGCTCTAATAACTGGTATTACTGGGCAAGACGGTTCGTATTTAGCTGAACTTCTTTTAGAGAAGGGGTACGAGGTACACGGTATAAAGCGTCGTGCGTCGTCCTTTAACACGGAACGAATCGATCATATTTATGAAGATCCTTTGTTCAACAACACTCGCCTTCATCTTCATTACGGTGACCTTTCGGATTCTTCTAACCTTACGCGCTTGCTCAGCGAAATTAGGCCGGATGAGGTGTATAACCTTGCGGCGCAATCTCACGTTGCTGTGTCTTTTGAAGCGCCAGAATATACTGCCGATGTGGATGGTTTGGGAGCCTTACGTATTCTAGAGGCTATTCGTTTTTTAGGTTTAGAAAAGAAAACCCGTTTTTATCAAGCGTCTACTTCTGAATTGTATGGTTTGGTGCAAGAAACGCCCCAGCGGGAAACGACACCTTTTTATCCTCGCTCGCCCTATGCGGTAGCCAAGCTTTATGCCTATTGGATTACGGTAAATTACCGTGAATCTTATGGGATGTATGCGTGTAATGGCATTTTGTTTAACCACGAATCCATGCGCCGTGGTGAAACCTTTGTTACCCGTAAAATTACCCGTGGTTTAACCAATATTGCTTTGGGTATGGACCCTTGTTTACATTTGGGCAATATGGATGCCTTGCGCGATTGGGGCCATGCCAAAGACTATGTGCGTATGCAATGGATGATGTTGCAGCAAGAACAAGCCGATGATTTTGTAATTGCTACCGGCAAACAAATATCGGTGCGTGAATTTGTGCGCATGTCTGCCCAAGAGTTAGGTATTGAACTAGCCTTTAGTGGAGAGGGTATTGATGAAGTGGCTACTGTAGCGACTATTACAGGCGATAATGCACCGGCTTTGGCTGTGGGTGATGTTATTGTGCGGGTTAACCCGCGTTACTTCCGTCCAGCGGAGGTTGAAACCTTGCTGGGTGATCCTTCTAAGGCTAAAGAGCTATTGGGCTGGGTGCCGGAGATTACTGTGGAAGAAATGTGTGCCGAGATGGTGGCTCACGACTTAGACCAGGCTAAACAAAAGGCTTTGCTTAAAGAACACGGGTTTAAAGTGCCTGTGGCACGAGAGAACTAAAAAATCATGACTTTAGCTAAGAAAAAAGTTTTTGTAGCAGGTCATAATGGCATGGTGGGTTCTGCCATTGTTCGTAAGCTTAGTTTAGATACCAGTATTGAATTGGTTCTGGCTTCTCGTAGTGAGCTGGATCTGTTGGATGCATCTGCTGTAACGCGATTCTTTGATGCACAACAACCCGATCAAGTGTATTTGGCCGCAGCACGGGTGGGTGGCATTCATGCCAATAATACTTATCCTGCGGAATTTATAAGTCAAAATTTGCAGATTCAAAACATTATGATTGAAGCCGCCCATAACAACGGTGTTCAACAATTGGTGTTTTTGGGTAGTTCCTGCATTTATCCTAAACTGGCAGCGCAACCTATTGTAGAAGAGGCATTGCTTACGGGGCAGTTAGAACCTACTAACGAACCCTATGCCATTGCTAAAATTGCGGGTATTAAACTATGTGAGTCGTTTAATCGCCAATATGGGCGAGATTACCGCTGTGTAATGCCTACTAACTTGTATGGCGAAAACGATAACTTCCATCCGCAAAATTCCCATGTTATTCCAGCCATGATGCGGCGTTTTCATGAAGCGGTGCAGCAAGGTGCTAAGGAAGTGGTGGTGTGGGGCAGTGGAAAACCCATGCGTGAGTTTTTGCATGTGGATGATATGGCTGCGGCCTGTGTACATGTAATGGGTTTGCCTAGGAATGAGTTTTTAGCCGTGGTGCCAGACCCTATGTGTTCTCATATTAATGTGGGTACGGGTAAAGACGTTACTATTGCTCAGTTAGCCGGGCTTATGGCTAAAACCGTGGGTTTTGAAGGCAACTTGGTATTTGATGCTAGTAAGCCAGATGGCACCATGCGTAAGGTAATGGATGTTGGGCGCTTGAAGCGTTTGGGCTGGGCGTATGATGTTGGCCTTGAACAGGGGCTGGCGTTGACTTATTCGTGGTTCTTAGCTCACGTGGATGAACTGCGGGGATGAAAATGGATATAATAATTAACCCTGTAGTTATGGCGGGTGGTGTGGGTAGCCGTTTGTGGCCGTTGTCTCGCGCGGCTTTTCCTAAGCAGTATCAGGTATTGGTAGAGAATGACAATTCGCTGACTATGTTGCAGCAAACCTTTGCTCGGTTGGGTGGCCTTTCGTTGGGTACTAGCCAGTTGATTTGTAATCAAGAACAGCGTTTTTTGGCGGCAGAGCAGGTTAGACGGTTGGGGGAAGAGATTCCGGCGTGCGCCGGAATGACGGCGGCGGGGTTGGATGTTGTACTAGAACCTTGCGGGCGCAACACGGCACCAGCGGTGATTATTGCGGCTTTACGGCTGCAGCAGCAAGGTGTGGATCACCCCATGTTGGTATTGTCTGCAGACCATGCCATTGCAGACGAAGCAGGTTTTAGGGCAGCCATTGTTAAAGCCAGTGCCTTAGCCAATGAAGGTTATGTGGTTACTTTAGGTATACAACCTACCTTTGCCTGCACGGGTTATGGCTACATAGAATGTGGTGAGGCTGTTGGTGGTTATGGTGATGATAGCGCTGCTGAACAGGGTTTAAAGGTTAATAACTTTGTAGAAAAGCCCGATGAAGCCACCGCAGCTAGTTATTTAGCGTCGAATAACTACTTGTGGAATAGCGGCATGTTTATCATGCGGCCCAGTGTGCTTATGGAAGAAGCGCAGGCCTATTGTCCAGGGTTGCTCGCCCAATGCCGTGAAACTGTGGCCAGCGCTACCTTAGATTTAGATTTTGTGCGTTTGCCAGAAGTTGAGTTTGGCCAATGTGATAATACCTCCATAGACTATGCCATTATGGAACACACTCAAAAAGCCGTGGTAGTGCCGGTAGATTGTGGTTGGAGCGATGTAGGCGATTTAAATGCGCTGTATGAAACCAATACTATAGATGAACAAGGTAACGTATGCCAAGGTGATACCTTGGTTAACCAAAGCCGTAACTGTTTTGTGAAATCTACCAGCCGTTTGATAGCCGTCCAAGGCGTTGAAGGGTTGGCCATTGTCGAGACCAAAGACGCGGTGGTGGTTGCACCTCTTGCCCAAGCCCAAGACATTAAGCAACTAGTCACACAGCTGAAACTACAAAAACGCGACGAGCTAGTGAACCAGCGTGAGGTCTATCGTCCATGGGGCAGTTATGACAGTGTAGACTCTGGGCCTAACTATCAGGTTAAACGCATTACAGTAAACCCTGGGGCTCGCTTAAGCGTGCAAAAACACAAGTACCGTGCAGAACACTGGGTAGTGGTGAGTGGCTTAGCGACCGTTCATTTAGATGGAAATGAACATACTCTAAAGTCTAATGACTCTATTTATATTCAGGTGGGTGCTATTCACTCTTTGGCGAACAATACTAGTGCACCATTACACTTAATAGAGGTACAGTCTGGTAGTTATTTAGGCGAAGATGATATTGAACGGTTGGAAGATTTGTATGGGCGTTGCTAAATGACATCTACGCTGAAAGTGTCGGTAATTACTGCGACCTATAATCGAGATACTACGGTAGTGAGGGCTCTTTCGAGCATAAAGAGCCAAACATACACTGATATTCAGATTGTTGTTGTTGATGGGGCATCCCAAGATAATACCGTTTTATTAGTCAGCCCAATGTTAGGCGACAACGATATCCTTCAGTCTGAGCCAGACCGGGGGATCTATGATGCATTGAATAAAGGGCTGGCTCTTGCGGAGGGTGAGATTATAGCTTTTCTTCATTCGGATGATATGTATTTTGATAATAGTGTTGTATCTAAGGTAGTCGAAATTTTCTCTGACGATAGTGTTGATGTGGTTTATGGGGATGTATCTTATTTCTCTGGTCTAAATGTCACTAAAACAAGACGGAGATATCGGTCTGATAAATTATCGGAAAGAAATTTGGCTTGGGGTAAAATGCCAGCACACCCAGCGATGTTTATTAGACGTCGCATTTATGAAGAAATAGGAAGTTTTGAAACGGATTTTTATATAGCAGCTGATTATGAGTTTTTGTGCCGGCTTGTCCATTACGATAATCTAAAGACTGTGTACCTTTCTAGTGTGTTAGTGCGAATGCAGCTCGGTGGTGTAAGTACCGGTGGGTTTAGGAATACTATTTTACTTAATCAAGAAGTGCTGAGGGCAATACGAAAGAATGGTATATACACAAATATTTTCATGTTACTTTCAAAATATCCTTCCAAGATTCTACAGTTCTTAAGGAAATGAACGTTTTGGCCACAGATATGAGCAGCTATATTCGATTAGCATTGATTCAATATATTAGCTAATGTTCCAGACTTCTTCTTGGTATGATCAATAAAGGATCTTTATATGAGTACCTTTGTAGAATCGAGGTTAAGATAAATTTGATCTTCAAATCAGGCTGGTATTGCCTTGAGTGAGGCTGGCGTGATTTATCATGTAGATACCCTTTGTAAAGTTTATGAGAAAATTACCTCTTGAGCATTTTCGAAGAATTGCCTTATTACCTGAAAGCTTGTTAAGCCTAGGCAGTAAAACGGTGTACTAATTTCACTAAAAGTAATAATTATAATATGAGCAAGATACTTTTAACGGGAGCAACAGGCTTTGTTGGTTCTGCTATTTTAATAAAGCTACTTGAATTTAAATATTCGCCGGTAATTGTACGCCGATCATACCTCAATGATAAATATAGTGAGTGTGATGAAATAATTGTAGATTCTATTGACTCAAAAGCTGACTGGAAAGGTCATCTTTCTGGTGTTGATGTGGTTATTCATTGTGCCGCACGCGTCCATATAATGAACGATGAAGAAGAGGATCCGCTTTCTGAATTTAGAGAAGTGAATCTTAAAGGTACAATCAACTTAGCTAAAAGTGCTATTAAATCAGGAGTTAAAAGATTCATTTTTATTAGTTCTATTAAGGTTGGTGGTGAAAGTTCTGAGATAGGGAATCCATTAAATGAAAAAACCAATAATGTACCAACAGATCCTTACGGGTTGTCTAAATATGAAGCTGAGGAAGAGCTAAAAAAACTATCCAAGAAGCACGGTATGGAGATTGTGATCATACGGCCTGCCTTGGTTTATGGTCCAGGGGTGAAAGCTAATTTTGAGACTATGATGGAGTGGTTATCAAAAGGCATACCTATTCCATTAGGAGCCACGACTAATAAGCGCAGTTTAATTGCTTTAGATAATTTAGTGGATTTCATATTCCTTTGTATGGAACATCCTAAGGCAGCCAATGAAACTTTCTTCATTAGTGATGATAATGATTTATCTACTACTCAGCTGTTGAGGAAACTATCCAATGCGCTTGGTAACCATTGTTTTCTCATCCCCATACCTAGTAAACTACTATCATTAGTTTTTCTGGTCTGCGGGTTGAAATCATTTTCAGTGCGGTTGTTGGATTCATTACAGGTTTCTACTGCTAAAGCTAAAAACCTCTTAGACTGGACTCCTAAAATTACGGTAGACGAAGCTCTTAAAAAAACTGCCGACTTTTACAAAAAGAATAATACAAAATGACTATAAAAGAAATGCATTTAATAATAGTTGCTCACCCTGATGATGAAATACTAGGTTTTGGTGCTACAGGGGCAAAATTAGTAAGGGAGGGACATGTTGTTCAGCCTGTTATTCTCTGCGGTAACGCAGATGTTCGTCATAAAAGGCCAACCGATAGCGAACTTTATCAAGATCTGATGGCTGCAAATGCAGTTGTTGGTTTTAATGAACCTGTACTAGGTGATTTTCCAAATATCAGAATGAACAATGTTGACCATTTAAGTGTTGTTCAATTTATTGAAAAGCAAATTCTAGCATTTAAGCCTAATCGTATATTTACCCATCATCCTGCTGATTTAAATGATGACCATCAACAAATTTCCAGAGCCTGTATGGCGGCAAGTCGTTACTACCAGCGCCGTGATGATGTTCCACCTTTGAAATCTTTAAGCTTTATGGAAATACAATCAGCAACTGACTGGGGTTTTGAAGCCAGTGGTGATAGCTTTAAGCCAAATCATTATGTTGAAGTGACACAAGAGCTAGATCTAAAACTTGAAGCGCTAGCTTGTTACCGTAATGTGATGCGCGCTTTTCCTCATCCTCGCAGCGAAGAGGCTATAAAAGGTCTGGCTGCATATCGTGGTGGTCAAAGTGGTCAAAAATATTCTGAAGCATTTCAGACCATATTTCAGCAGGGGTTTTAATTAATTATGTATAAATTGTTTGGTAAACG
The DNA here is from genome assembly GCA_029938115.1 of Colwellia sp. Classification (GTDB taxonomy): domain Bacteria; phylum Pseudomonadota; class Gammaproteobacteria; order Enterobacterales; family Alteromonadaceae; genus Colwellia. The sequence continues at coordinate 26,096 of JAPYOP010000049.1, forward strand.
ACTACTAGATATCTTTATCGTGTTTGTTGCTGTTGTATGCTTATCTCCGCTAATGACTATTATTGCATTACTTATTAAAATAGTTGACCCAGGTCCTATTATTTTTAAGCAAAATAGAGCTGGCAGAAACGGGGAGTCATTTTCCTTTTTTAAATTTAGAAGTATGCCAGTTAATACTGGCGATTTAGCATCAGATGCAGTTGGCCAGGTAAAATTGACTTGGGTTGGTACGATGATCCGTCGCACCAATATTGATGAATTACCCCAGCTTTTAAACATCATTAAAGGTGATATGAGTATTGTTGGACCTCGACCTCCTCTTTCTACTCAAAAAGATTTATTGAAAATTCGTAAAAAAAATAATTCTTTATATACAAGACCTGGACTAACTGGTTTAGCACAAATTAATTCTTTTGATGGTATGACAGTTCCTGAAAAAGCTGCTTTTGATGGCGAGTATGTAAAAGATATTAGCTTTTACAATGATGTCAAAATAATTTTAAATACTTTTTTATATTTGTTTAAACCGCCACCGGTTTATTAAGGGGGTAAAAATGAAATTAGGTTTCGTCACTTGTGTACAGCTTGGTTTTTCATGCATGGATGCTATATATAAGGCAGGTGGAGAATTACAAGTAGTTATAACCTTAAAAGATAACAAGGCTAAAAATAAATCAGGGAGAGTCTATCTTGATGAATTTTGTAAAAATAATTCGATTGATTTGGTTAAAATTGAACATGTAAATGATGATGATGTTATTAATGTGATAAAAAAATACAACTTAGATTGGTTGTTTATTATCGGTTGGTCTCAAATAGCAAATAAACGACTGCTTAATACACCCAAGTCAGGTGTGCTTGGTATGCATCCGACATTATTGCCTCAAGGGCGAGGTCGCGCTTCTATTCCTTGGGCGATCATCAAAGGTCTGGAAGAAACGGGTGTGACTCTTTTCAAACTTGATGAAGGGGTTGATACAGGGCCTATCTTATCTCAGTACAAAATCCCTTTAACTAATAGCACAACCGCAACTGAATTATATGCTTCGGTAAATAATGCCCATGTGAATTTAATCACTCATATTGTTCCAAAAATGTTAAACGAAAGTATTAAATTAAAAGAACAGGACAATTCATCTGCTACCGAATGGGAAGTTAGGGTTCCTGCAGATGGTGAAGTAGATTTGAAAGGTTCTGTTGTAACGGCTGAAAGGCTTGTGAGAGCTACCACAAAGCCTTATCCAGGGGCTTTCATTATGGTAAATGGGCAAAAACATATAGTTTGGAAGGCTAGGCTTGCCAGCGAACACTCTGAAAACCTATGTTTAGAATTTAAAGATGGGCTTTTGGAGTGCATTGAGCGGGAGTTGGCCTGATATGCAAATTTTTCTACCATCGGCTTTGGTCGGCATTGTCAATTTATCTGTTTGGATTAATATGGATAAGAAATTTAATGCATAATATCTTTAAACACATCCTATCAATACCCCGCCCAGCAAAGCGCAGCATCCTCATTGCTGCAGATTCTGTATTGCTCATAGGCGCGCTTTGGCTATCGTTTTCACTACGATTAGATAATTGGTACTGGCCCCGCGGAGGCGTGAATAACCCAATAGTATTGTTGGTGTTGTTTGCTCCTGTAATTGCTGTGCCTGTGTTTGCTCACTTTGGACTTTATAGAGCGATTATTCGGTACTTAGGCATGAGGGCTGTATGGTCTATTGTGAAGGCCGTTATGGTGTATGCGGCGCTATGGGGGTTGGTTGCCTTTTTAAGCGGCGTGGAGGGAGTGCCGCGGTCTGTTGTGCCCATTAATGCCATGGTGGCTGTGCTGGCTGTTGGTGGATCTCGTATGTTTGCGCGTTGGTTACTGCGTAAGATTGAAGATTCAGTTCGTATAAAACATACAAAGGGTGGCGCTGGTGCCGACGCAGTCGGGTTTCACCAATCACGAATGGTCATTTTTGGTGCGGGTGAAGCAGGCCGACAATTGGCCATTGGTTTGGGGCAAAGTCGTGAATGTATCTTGCTGGCTTTTGTAGATGATGGCACTGAGCTACAGGGGCGGGACTTGATGGATGTGCCCATTATATCTCAAGAAAAATTACCAAATTTTGTGGCTAGTCATCAGGTGGATGACATATTGCTTGCAATACCATCCATTACCCGCAAGCAACGTAGCGTGATTATAGAACACTTGCGGCCCTTGAATGTACGTATTCGTACATTGCCTGGGTTGATTGCTATGGCCCAAGGCAAAGCTGATTATGCAGATCTACACGATTTGGATATCAATGATTTGTTAGCACGGGAGCCTGCAGAACCAGACGAAGTAATGCTACAACAGCAAGTTACGGGTAAAACCGTTATGGTGACTGGCGCAGGTGGCAGTATTGGTAGCGAGCTGTGTAGGCAAATATTGCAGCGTAAGCCAAAGGTGTTGTTATTATTTGAGCTAAGCGAATTTTCGCTCTATACCTTACACAACGAACTGATAGATACTCTTCATCACCTTACTAATGAGAAGCGTAATCACGGTGCTGTTGGGCTAGTGCCCACTATAATACCGTTGCTTGGTTCGGTGGCGGATGAAAGCCGTGTAAGCGATATTATCCTCACTTGGAAGCCGAATATTATTTACCATGCCGCTGCGGTAAAACATGTGCCTATGGTTGAACACAATATAGCCGAATGTGTAAAAAATAATGTGTTAGGTACGTTGGTGATGGCCAAGGTGGCTATAGAGCGGCAGGTAGAGCGGTTTATATTGATTAGTACTGATAAGGCGGTTAACCCTACTAATGCCATGGGTGCTAGTAAGCGTTGCTGTGAGCTGATTCTGCAAGCCTTGGCAGCGGAACAAAATCCTTCATTCGAACCTATGTGGGATGGCAAGCCTTCTGCACAAATTCCTCGTACTACTCAATTGGCAATGGTTCGTTTTGGCAATGTATTGGGTTCTTCTGGTTCTGTGGTGCCTTACTTTAGGCAACAAATTGCCCAAGGCGGGCCAATTACTTTAACTCATCAGGATATCATCCGTTATTTCATGACCATTCCCGAAGCTGCTCAGCTAGTGATGCAAACCGGTGCGATGGCAGGTGGCTCTTATATGGCCGGCGGCGCTAGCAAAGGCATTGGCGCTGGAATAAGTGCTGACATAAGTGGTGGGGATGGTAGGGTTAGTAGTGAAGCCGAAGTGTATGTGCTTGATATGGGTGAGCCGGTTAAAATAATTGACCTAGCACACAGGATGATTGAACTTTCTGGTTTTAGAGTGAAAGATGAAAACACACCAGAAGGCGACATTGCTATTGAAGTGGTTGGCTTGCGCCCAGGTGAAAAGCTGTATGAGGAGCTTCTGATAGGTAATAACCCTCAAGCCACTCAACATCCGCGCATTATGAAAGCTAATGAAAAGTTATTACCATGGAGTGAACTACAACCCATGATCACCATCTTGCGTATTGCAGCTGTGAATAGTGATGTGATGATGATACGTAGTATGTTGCAACAGTTGGTGCCTGAATATCAACCTGATGAAAAAATAGTTGATTGGGTGTATAGGGAGCAGATTTCTGAAGCAGAGAAGTTGGGATGTTGAAAGTAGTGGTGCATTCGTATTTTGATATGTTCACCTATAAAGCCATGGGTGGTGCAGCGTTTGTACTAAGCTATGCCGTATTGCTGTCTTTCTTTCCAGAGTTTGATTTGGTGGGTGCTAGTTTAATTGCTATGCTTGTTGGCAGCCTCTGCTGGCTAATGTTGTCGTACCTGGCCACCCGAATGAATGGGTTGTGCATTGAATTTCGCTACTCAAAAAGTAGGCCTGGTTTATCTGAAATGACGTTGTGGCGAGGATTAAAAAAGCTGGGACATGTAAAAATTGATATGTCTCTTGATGGTTCGAGTAAGCCTAAGATGAATGATGTGCAAGTTGTTAGCCATCTGAAGTGTTTTTTTGAGAGCTACAGAAGTACTTTGAGTTCATCGAAGGTTCTGCACTTTGTGGGTTGTCAAAAAGATGATGCGGATAGGATTTGCAGAGTGATTGCGAAAATTGCAACTGCAGATTAGTTAAACTCGCTATGTACTGCATGCTGAATGCCCACAACTAATGCTAGTGTCTCGGTAATTTGAGCGCAAAATAAGTATTGGAACATGTTAAGATTCAAGTCTTGTGTAATCCTCAGTTTGCTGTCGTCTGACAGGGATATTGGGTTTGTTCTGGCCGTAAGTCTTGAGGAGGGTTTAGCCCGAACACTTCGTTATGGATTTATGGAAAATAACTCGGATAATCGTATTTTTGAAACTGAGGAGCTGGCTTAATAGGCCCAATTTCTTAGGTATTTCATGGCAGTCGAATCTGTTTGCCAACCCCCTCTGAGCATTATCCTTTCAAGCGTCTCACCTTGTTGTAATAGATCAAGTGCTGCCCCCACTCTAAATGAATGGCCACTCAGCAGCGATGTACTCAAATTAGAGTTGATCGTTTTCTGAAGTGTTTTTAGTATCACGCTTACCGAAGAAGGGCACAGGTTTTGCCCTATGCGGCCATTACGTCTGATTGATCTTAAGATAAAGCCATTATCACAGACCATAGTTTGCCATTCGTGAAGTAGGTTTAATAACTCTTTACTAATGGGTATGACTTTGCCAGTACCAAATTGATCTGTTTTAGAAAAGTTTAGTTTGATCACCGGTTTGCCGTTAGGTGCTTGAGAGATGTCCGTAAACCTAAAGGCGCATAATTCGGATCGCCTACGCATGGTTTCGTAACCGAGTCGTAGTAATACTTGGTTTCTAATGCCCATAACACCATTATCACAATTGTTGAGTAATTGGTTCAGCAAACCTTTTGTGAGTGGTGTGGCTTGTTCTTGCGCTCTGCCTATTTTTCGGTGCATACGTTTAAGGGCTAACACCACTTCCGGTTCTTTGGTGGGGTCGTGGTTTTTGGATAATCTCAGCACGGTGCCTAGGCTATTTATTCTGCGGCGTATGGTGGCACTTTTTGCGGATTGACTAAGGTCGTCAACATAATCGGCCATGGTGTCAGCATTCGCTGGTATGGGGTGTAATTGGTTATCGGTGCACCACTTCTCGTATTGAATAAAATCGGAGCGATAGGCTCGGATCGTGTTTTCAGCAAATGCACCATCAAATTTGGCTAAGATACTGTCAATCATGGTACTCTCCTTATAACGTTAATTAAATCCCATAAAAGATGTAATATACATCATTGATGATATATAAATGATCTCAGTTTGTCAAATAAAAGCTGCTCGTTCTATGTTGAACTGGAGTGCTGCTGAACTAGCTAAAGCTTGTGGAATAGGACCTGCGACTATCCGTCGGTATGAAATGCAGGTTGGAATTCCATCGGCCAATACATCAACATTGTTGTCTATTCAAACAACATTAGAAGGCGCTGGCATCGAATTCACGGGTGACCCGTTAGTTAACCCTGGTGTTACCCTTCACTTAAAACGCGATACCTAAATGGCCTTTAATGCTTAGTCTCAACCAGCCTTTATTCCCACAACGGAGGTGTTTATATTGACTGATGCCGTCAAATCCCTGACCTCTTTGTTATCCAGTCCTAGAATTTTGCCTAATGAGTCTGAGGCGGAGTTTCAATCCAGCCTGCAAGGCTTGCTCTCTGAATTAGACAATCCCTCTCCTCTTAATGTGGCGCTAGTCACCCAGCTCAATGAATGCCTGTGGTGGATTAAGCGGCATACGGTGGATAAAGAACTCTTGCTGCATGAGTCCATGGCCCGAATATTATCCAGAGCTGGCAGTTATTCAGAGGTGTATGATAATCGTCTGGCCTCCATCGCCCTTGAGGGTTTTCTTGCGGGTCATGCCAGTCAGGCGGATAAGCAATGGATTGAGGAACTATTGGAGCGCGCTAAGTTAACCGTGCCGGACCTGCGGGCGCGTGGTTTTAAGGATGCGGCCAAGCATATTAAAATGGCGGATGAATTGATTCATCGCCAGTATCAGACCATGCGCCACTTGCAGAAGAGTATTGATGCAGTGGATTTTAAGTCCAGATTGATTAAGCGTATGGATCTGGAACTGGCCGAGCTTGAAAAGAAAGCCCTGGCTATTGAGACCAAGCGATGACAAGTAATGCCAAGTCGTCCTAAGACCCTGGCGAATCATCGCAATGCACAACGCTCAACGGGGCCTAAAACCGATGATGGCAAGTTGGCGAGTAGCCAGAATGCCCGCAAGCATGGTTTGAATGTGGCGGTGGATTTTGAATCCTCAGATGCTTATCAGTCGTTAAAACCCCTGTTGATTGAAACAGGCTATTCGCCCTTTGTGGCGGCTGATATTGCCGCTAGTCTGCTCCATTACCGCCGTGTGATGGATGCGTATTATGAGACCTATCGTAATCCTGAGCCTGTGGATGCCTCTCTTTGGGAGATGAGTATGAAGGAGGCCTATAAGGCGCTCAATCATATGGCCGAGGGGACCTCGGTGACCCCCGCGGATAGCCGAAGGATGGTACGGGTATTGGCCCGTATGCAGCGTGATGAGCGTCGTCAAGGTGGTCCAGTGTTTCGTCGTACCGCCGATTGCCACAAATTAATTCGCTATCAGCAAAATGCCATTTCCCGCCTCGCCAAGGCCATTCGGTCGGCGTAAAAAGTCACAA
>JAPYOP010000131.1 GCA_029938115.1 Colwellia sp.
GGAGGGAGAGGGTTGCTAGGGGGAATATTATGTGGGAGTTGCAGGGCTTATGAATATGAATGTTAAAATTGAAAATATTAGCAATATAGTAGGTGGCAACTGCTTCATTTTTAAAGGGGCTTTTGAGCATGCCGAATGTGAAGCGCTACTGACCCCTGTTCTTAGTCGCTTTGTATCTGCAAATGATATGTACCCAGATAGCTACCGTAATAACGAGCGATATTGGGAAGATAATGATGCTTTGGCTGATTCCTTATTTAATAAGACTGCACAGCTATGTGATGACCATAATGAGATTTCAAAACCTTTTGAAGAATTTTGCTCGTTAAACTCAAGACTGCGTTTTTGTAAATACAGTATGGGCCAGGTTTTTAACGTTCACCGGGATGGTGTTTATCATAAAGGTGACAATGAGAAGTCTGTAATGACCTTTCTTCTTTATTTAAACGATGATTACGAGGGCGGTGAAACCAAATTCTATAAGAATAAGTGCGATAAAATACCTTTATACACCTACAAACCTAAAAAAGGTGATTTACTAATATTTGACCATGACATCTGGCATGAAGGCACCGTTGTACCGTCGGGTGAAAAATACATATTAAGAAGCGATCTTATTTTTAAAAGCAGCGCTGGTGTTGCTTCGGTTAATCAATGTCATAAGGGTTATATTTGGGATGTTCTGAATTACCAAGGCGCAATTTATTCGGCTGGCAGAGATAGGAAAATAATGAAGTGGAATTATGACTTAGCGAAACTGGCCGAGAATGAGGCTCATGAATCTTCAGTGTTGGCCTTGGAGGGCGTAGCTGATCACATTTATAGTGTATCTAGGGATGGGTGTTTTTCCAAGTTAACGACAGGTTTAAAATTGGTTAATAAAGTAGATTCTAGGCACGTTTGTCCTCTGAGTATAGCCGTGACTAAGCAGGCGTTAATAACGACAGGGTCGGATGGCTATATTCGAAAGTGGGATCTTGACCTTAATATAAAGGGTGAGGTTAAAGCTCATGAGGGTTGGAGTTGGCGCTGTGTCACAAGAGATGATGACACATTAGTAAGCATAGGTTGTGATGGAAGACTTAAAGTTTGGGCTAGCCGAAATCTTGAATGTATTCATTTAGTGGACTTGTTACATGGCAGTCTGCGATGTTGTGTTGTATCGGGTGGGTTCGTCTATATAGGTTGTGAGAATGGCAATGTATTAAAGGTGTGCTTGAGTTTTTATACTGTCGAAAATGTTTATGATATTCACGATGGGATAGTGAGGGATGTTGTTGTTAAAGGTGCGTATCTGTATTCATGTGGGGAAGACGGAACAATTGTGAAAACGCATATTGTTAAAAATACACAGGGAATGATCGTGAAATATGAGGATTTTGTAAGCTCTATTTTATTTAATGAAGAGGGTCGGGGATATTCGTCCGGTTATGATGGGGTAATAGGTTGTTATTGAATTGGTAGGAGTAGACAAGGATTTTGGGGGCCCTTTTGGATCTAACCGGTGGGGGTAGGTCTTGCCTAAAGCGCACAAAACAAGAGCTGATAATCATATAGGAGGCTGTAAATCATTCTGTGAAACCACTAGTTTTAAATATAGTCTTTCAAACGGTCTCGAATTCAATCATGAAGCGATTCAAGGCCGGTTTCCGATTTCTTATGGACATCGTCCATTTTTCTGAAGCTTGCCGTATGGCCAGATAAACGACTTTCAGGGCCGAGTTGTCAGTCGGAAACACCTTACGCTTCTTCGTCGCTTTACGAATGACACTGTTCAATGGTTCGATGCCATTGGTCGTATTAAAGGCTTTTCGAATATCAGGCGGATAATTAAATAGTGAGACAACTAACCAGACACCCATCATAGTGGCAAAGCTAGAATGCTCGTCTACCCGAATTCAACAGCAAAGTGCACCATTCAGAGTGAACGGAACACCTCAGTTGGTGTTTGACAAATTGCAGGAACCACGGATCTGTACCAGAGGGAGTGTAATCGCGACTTATTACGGTGATTAGTTAGAAAGCTATCGTCATATTTAACGGGGTAATAACATATTCAATATTGCTGCTTTTCGCTTGTCAGAATAACGGGCCATAATTGCTCTCTATCCGCCCTTTGTATTGCCGCTTATTTAGTTAACCCTGAATATATGACAGCTATCCATTTGTAATGAATATCTGTCGCCCAATCCAACCTACAAAAAAATTAGCTAAATTATTTACAGCCAAGTAACTATCTACTTCCTGCTAAATACTGTGTTCCTGAAGAAATTCATCTATACGGGATTTTAAAGGACTATTTGGATAGACTTTCAAATAATATTGATAATAGGGGGTAGCGTCTTTTGGTCGCTGCAATTCCACCAATGTGTCGGCAATATTAAGATAAGCGGGCTTTCTTTCAGGGTCCAGTTCTATGGTTTTTTCTAACCAGTGTAGTGCACTTTCAAACTGGCCTGCACGGTACAATATAAACCCATAATCATTAACCATAGCGATATTGGAAGGGTTATATTTTAATGCCAAATTTATCTCTTTTAAAGCTGCTGAATATTCTTTCTTTTTGTAAAATTGTAAACCCTTCGCATGGTGCTTATTGGCTTTTAAACGCCTCTGGATAACGGATAAACTAGTCACATCTAGGTTTCCACCTCTAGCAACGGCTTGATTCCCATAGGTACTATGTAGTGTGGCCAATTGTTGTTTAAGGGCTGCATTTTCCTTCTGTAGATCCAGAATTTTAATTCTAAGTTGCTCTTCCTCGCTCATTTCAGTGTCACTATGCTCACTCACGGCAAGTTCAAATAAAAACTCACCACCTTCACTGCCTACCAAATTACCAAAGGCTGGTGTTTGACTGGAGTTATTCGCCACTAAAGGTGCAACATAAGCACCCAACTCTGTGGCGGTAATGATTTTATTGTTATCAAGATCAGCGTCCCCCTTTAATCCTTGTATCAATGACCAAGTAAATATTGAATGCCCATCCGGACCGCCGTCTGCAACCTCTTGATCGGCCCCTCCGGCAGTGAGTATTTGCCTTGCATGGCGCGAAGATATTTCTTCCAAGTATTTAGACCCAGTTTGCATTCCACCACCTCGAGTCAAGGCTATGCCGCTATAACAAGAGTCCATTACGAAATATACATGCTTGGCAGGGATCATCTCGGAAAAGTCTTGCAGGTGAGTCATGCTGATTGATTTACGGTGAAATTTATTTAAAGCAGCATCTACCGGTACTATGTAGCCTAGGTTTCGGCCAGAGGGTAGGGTTCTAGTCATACCGTGACCGGCATAAAAAATAAATACACGATCATTTGGTTTAACTTTTTCAGGGTCAGACAGGGTCTCCGCAAGGTACTCAGTGATATTTTCCCGTGTGGCATCCTCGTCGTACAGAGTGAAAATTCTTTCTTTATCGAATGTGAATCTTTGTTGTAGTACTTCGGCTATACCCTGAGCATCGTTTACAGCATAACTAAGCTGTGGCCAATATTTATATTTATTTACGCCTATAATCAATGCCCAGCTCTTTCCATAAAGCTGGCTCTTTTCTGCAGCAACAGAAACAGCCTTTTTTGGCTTATTCACAACTTTCTTAGAGAAAGGTTTACCTTCAATAGTAACAACTTTATACCCTTCCTTCTTTAGTTCGGCGAGTAAAAGAGGCAGTGCCTGTACGGTTTGCTTGTGGATGTCATGAAACAACAATATACCTTTCTTTTTCTTCTTAAGTTCTTTCATAGTGCGTTTAACTATGGATGCTGGAATAGGGTCACCCCAATCCATAGAATCTATATTCCACATAACAGATCTCATGCCATTTTCTTTCGAAACCGATAGCAGTTGATCATTTTTCGCGCCGTAAGGCGGGCGAAAATCTTTGATCTCTTGACCAGTGATGGCCGTTAACAACTTATTTGTATTTGATAATTCGGCTTGCTGCTGTGCCTTGTTAAGCTTGGTAAGTAAACTGTGAGTAAAGCTGTGATTAGCCAGGATATGACCTTCCTTGATTGCACGCTTTAATTGCTTACTTCGCTTGTGCAGTTTTACCGAGCCGTTATTTAATTTACCAATATTTTTGCCCACAGCAAAGAAATAGGCTTTTGCATCGTACTTTTTAAGTGAATCCAAAATAGCGGCAGTATTTCTATGATGCGGACCATCATCAAAGGTCAACACCACAGTTTTATCCGGAATACCGTAACCCCATACCAATGAGTCATCTTTTTTCTTCTTTGTCTTGCCTCGCGAGGAGGATTGATCAAAATCTGGTGTGGTTTGATTGAATTGTTGGTGAATAAGGTTGAGAGTGTATTTACTATTAAGATAGGCTATATAATCTTTCCAAGATTCAAGTTTGAATCCTCTTGTGCCCATAGCTGCAAATAAATCACTAAGATCTTGTTGATAAGTGTCTTGCACCATCAGCATTTGTTGATCAAGTATTCTTAATTTAGAAAGTTGTTTGCTATTGAGAAAAGGGCGTTCTGAATGCTTTGCTAAGATATTGTCAACTATGTCAATGAATGCCAGTAAATCTGCTGCCCTGATGGAATTAGAGTCTAAAAATTCAAGAAATGCATCAACTTGTATAGCAGCTTGCCCTGATATTTCGTCAATATTGTGTTCAATTTTTTCGAGTTGTTGACGCTTTAGATAATAAAAATTTCTAGCGATAAATATGTTTCTTTCTCTGGCTGCTTCATTCTTAGCTTGATTGGACAGTAAGAATATTGTTTTTTGGTGTAAATTAACTATATCCTCAAAACTGGCTTCTTCCGCTGTAGCCATTTGACTGACTATCAGCACTCCAAAAAGGAAAACTCGAATAATTCCCTTCATAATCGTAAAATACTTTGAATCTTGATGCACTTCATCCATGTCTTTTATCACTTCAATTTATATATTTTATTAATAGTTTACAGTGTCGAAGAGACACACACTCGTTTGTTACCGGTTACTTTCCAAGACGCTATTTTGGCTAATTGGCCCTCGCCTGTATAAACATCAATATGCTTACGTTTAATGGCGCTGCCAGTATCGGATGCTACAAACATTGTTCTGCCTAATACCGGGTTTAACTCAGGAATAGAAACAGTATTGCCTATTTGCAGATATTCCCTATCTATGGCCACGGTTCCCAATTCAAGACTTCTACCTCTGGAATCTAGTGGCGTTAAACTCTTATGCCATTTGTTGCTGTAATAACCCAAGTACCAACCAAATCGAGTGAGACCCCAACCTTCAAGTTTAACTTCTGTAAGAAAATTCTGGTTAAAATTCACCCAGCTTAGATTCTGAACTAATATTTTACTTTTTATAGCACTTGGAAATTCGGATTCTATGGGAGAATAATAACCGGTTACCTTCCAATCTGTAGAGCATACAGAGCCCATGGCAGCGCAGGAACACAATGACAATATAGGCAATATTCTCATTAAGGCCTTTGCTGTTGGGGGTATACTGGTAATTAGTAGGTTAAATACTTTAAGTGGCGAGTTCATTAAGTCAATGTCATTTAAAATGCGGTAGAAAATTCGAGCGATTGTAGCATGAAAATGGATGATTTTTACGTTCCGAAATCATTAAGATGCTGCCGTCGTGACGTGAGCAGGGGTGACCCCCCCTTAAATCAATAGGCCCAATAAGTAGAATTTTCTCGTATATTAAACGCAGGTGATCTACATGAAAAAATCACGTTATTCTGACAGCCAAATACGGCGGCATGGATGCATCCATGATGTCACGACTCAAAGAGCTTGAGGATGAGAATCGTCGCTTGAAGAAGATGTATGCTGAAGAGCGCCTAAAAGTTGAAACAATTCAGGAGGCCATGGCAAAAATACCCAAGTAGAGGGGCATACTGAGTGGTAAAAAGAGTCCGACTGGGAATTTTGTTTGAGCTTTGATTATTTACGTAACGTGAAGGGTTTTAAATGGAATCATAAGCGGGTTTATCGAATTTATTGTGAGTTGGCTTTAAATTTACGAATCAAGCCTAGAAGGCGGCTAAAGCGCAACAAGCCTGAGCCATTGAAAGAACCAATTAAAGTTAACCAGGTCTGGTCCATTGATTTTATGCATGATCAACTTGCCGACCAAAGAAAGTTTAGGTTGTTCAATGTGATTGACGACTTTAAGCGTAAAGGACTCGCGATTGAAGCAGGCTTCTCTTTACGGGCGTACTTGATCAGCTTCTGGAGCGGCGCTCAAAACCAATTGCAATACGTT
>JAPYOP010000258.1 GCA_029938115.1 Colwellia sp.
ATTCTTTCAAGGTACTGAAGTTGATGAGCTACTCGCACCAATACTTCGGTAAGCAATATGGGTTTTCGAATGTAATCTTCTGCGCCTACCTCAAATCCTCTTTTTATGCTGTATTCATCGGTACAAGTAGTGACAAATATCACAGGTATATGACAGGTTTCTTTGTTTTCTTTGATTTTTTGACAGGTTTCAAAACCATCTATTCCCGGCATCATTATGTCTAATAATATTAAATCGGGTATAAATTGGATGGCAGCATCAATAGCACCTTGGCCATCTTTCGCTATGATTATTTTGTAACCGTCAGCGGATAAAAGTTTATTTAGAATGATGGTACAGGTAGGGTCATCATCTACAATCAAAATGTTAATTTCACTTTTTGGAGTTGCACTGATTTCCATGGTAGCACGCCTTAAATCTAAAATAGATTGAACCGCCCCTTAATCATCATAAGACTAGCAAATTCTGACATCACTGCTATCCAAAAAGCGTTATTATAATTTTAATCACAATGGTGCGCCTTTACGGTTTATTTATTACATTGTTATTAAACATGTCGTGTTCAATAACAATTATGCCACCTCATTCGATTGCATTCTAAATACATAATTTTTATATAACTAAATATAAATTAAGTATAAACAAACTTATGAAAATGTAGTTTTAATAATAAAGGTTCGAAGATCGATATCTTTTTAGTACGCCTGAATACACAAAATAATGCGTTAACACTCGATGAGTAAAGTTCTGAACAGACCAAATGGCGATGCTAGTTAACCTCTTTCTTAATGGATTTGATAAAGGATTCTTATATACCGATTTTTAAGGTGCTTATAAAATCGACTGGCACAACGTTAAGTCGTAAAGGGCATTCCAAAAGCGAGCTGTCACAGGCTGGTGATAAACAGATACGGCACATTATAATTTTATTTTCATTGAATCATTAAAATTCAGATCATTTCAGAATCGTACATTACTAAAAATTATCTAAAACCCTAATCGCTTCCATGTAAATCTAGTTAACGTGCATTATTTCATCAATTCATTAAATAAGTCATGGATCCGGCAAGTAATGCCAACCGGAACACTATCCTGTATTATCCAATTTTTTAGTGATTATATAAAAATACACGCGGGTAGTTTCAATGTGGTTAAATGAAAAGCAAGTAACCGATTCTGCGATAT
>JAPYOP010000050.1:0-12629 GCA_029938115.1 Colwellia sp.
ATAAATGTGTGCACAATGGCTTTATGTTAGTTACTACTAACCTGTAATGTGGTGCTCGCTACGGGACTCGAACCTGTGACACCTTGCATGTCATGCAAGTACTCTAACCAACTGAGCTAAGCGAGCAAATAATCTTTAAATTTATCTGGTACAAGTTTATGCTAATGCTTGTACTGTCATAATTCCGAAAACCATATTAAAGGTGCGCTCTAACTCGCTGAGCTACGGATATATAAAATTTAATAGATGTTGAATGAATCAACGAAGCGCTATGTTAGCCGCCAACTTTGTTGCTTGCAAGTGCTTTTGAGTAAATCTATCGAAATTTAATTCAATTGATTATTTTTAAAGCAATTTTAGCTTGCTGAAGCGATACGCCGTTGAATTACCCTTAAACGCCAAGCAAGTAAAGTTGCGGCGGTTGTTAGTCCAACGATAAAACCTATCCAAAATCCATAAGGTCCCATTTGAGGAACAATCCAGTCTGTTATGCCTAAAATCAAGCCTACGGTTAAGCCAACTAACCAATAAGAAATAAAGGTGATGTATAAAATAGATTTTGTATCTTTATAACCTCTCAGGGCTCCAGCTGAAACTACTTGTACGGTATCAGAAAATTGATACAAGGTGGCTAGTAGCATAATATTGGCAGCCAGTTCTATTACTGGTATTTCATTAGTGTAGATACTTACAATAGGAACTCTAAAAAGTATAGTAACTGTAGCAGTGAAAACAGCCAGAATTAAACCTAAAACAATAGAGTATTGAGTATAATCTTTTGCCTGTTGATTGTTGTTATTACCTATAGCGTAACCAACTTTAATGGTGGTAGCCATAGCTAAGCTTAATGGCACCATAAATATCAAACCACTAAAATTAAGTGCTATTTGATGGCTTGCGACTACTTCGGCACCAAAAGGCACTAAAATAATGGCGACAATAGCAAATAGACTAACTTCAAATAATAATGATAAAGCTATTGGAATACCTAAACGAAGAATATTTTTAATTTCTAAATAATCAGGCCAATAAAACTTATCAAAAAGTGATGCTTGTTTTAATACTTTTGAACTAAATGTATATATCAACATACTGATAAACATTGCCCAATACACTAAGGCAGTTGCTATGCCACAACCAGCACCACCTAACTCAGGGGCACCAAATTCGCCATAAATAAAAATGTAATTAGCCGGAATATTAACTAATAAACCAATAATGCTAATCACCATGGTTGGTTTGGTGTAAGAAAGGCCTTCAGAATAATTCCTTAATACTAAATAAAGACAGTAGCCAGGAGCGCCCCAAACAATATAGTGCAAATAGTCAAACAATAAAGGTTTTAACTTGCCCTCTAGTTGTATATGGGGTGAAATTATTGGCGCAATAAGGTAATACAAAGCAATGAGTGATATACCTAATGTCAGGGCAATCCAAGCTGTTTGGTATGTTTGTTTGCTAATAGCAAGGTAATTCTTCGCGCCAGCATGTTGTGAAACAATGGCAGCAAGCGCCATGATTAAACCATAAACGGTTAATATAAGGGGTAGCCAAATACTGTTTGCTATAGCAACGGCTGCCATATCTGTAGCGCTAACTCTACCGGCCATAACTATATCAACAAAGCCCATCAAATTTTGAATCAGCTGAGCAATAAGAATAGGGTATGCAAGTTTTACTAAACTTTTAGTGTGGTGAAAAAAAGCGCGATGGTTCATTGATTTTTAGGAAGTATGTTATTTAAGATGAAAAGAAATAAATTTAGGCCATCATATTGAAGAAGGGCTGTGCAAGCAACAGTTAAAACACCTGTTCGTCATCACTGTCTATCGTTAATTGTATTTTTTGGTGATACTCATCAATATGTAATTTGTAATGAATTTCTTTACAGCAGGCCGGGCACTCGTCATAAAAGTCTTGATCACCACCAGATGAATCAAGCGTTATTCTTAAGTGATGACCACAATGTGGGCATTCAATACGTTCTTCGCTGGTTTTTTTTGTCATATCTATTTGCCAATATTAATACTACTTTTAAATTATAGTTTAAGTATGGTTTGTTTCTTTAAAAATGCCACGTTCAAAGCCTAATTTATATGTCGAAAATTTGATCTCTATCAGTGAATAGTCATTGACATAATACGCGATAATGTTGCTTTGGCTTGCTCTACGTATATACCACCAAATATATTGGCATGATTAAGAATATGGTAAAAATTATAAACAAGTTTTCTTTGTTCATAGCCTTCATCAAGTGGATATTCAGCTTGGTAGCCGCGGTAAAAATCATCAGGAAATTGGCCGAATAATTCGGTCATGGCAATATCAACTTCTCGGTCGCCATAATAACAGGCGGGATCAAATATCATGCCTTGCTCAAAAGTAAAACCTGTGTTGCCTTGCCATAAGTCACCATGAACTAAGCAAGGGGTCACATAATGGTGTAATAATGCATCGTGGCAAATTTTAGCGATGTGATCAATGTTGCCTAATAAAATAGATTTTTCACTTAGCAGTTGCAGTTGCCAAGCAATTCGCTGCTCTGAAAAGAAAGTAGTCCAATTACTGCTCCAATGATTTGGTTGAATTGTATTACCTATGAAGTTGTCATGCTGCCAGCCGAATTGGCCATGTGAGGTTTCTTGGTGCATTTGAGCTAGTTGCTGACCAAGTTGATACCAAAGTACCGGCTTTGCTTTACTAAAAGCGACGTAATCAAGTACTAAAAAACTTCTGTCTAAGCTTATACCTATCGCAGTTACATCAGGGCAAGCTATATGAGTTAATTGTTTTAACTGTTCTAAAGAGTAGGCTTCAGCTTGAAAGTTGATTAAATTTTCTTTGCTGTTTAATTTTACAAAAAAGCTTCTGTTTTCATCGGAAACTTTAAAAGAAAGGTTTAGTGGTTGATCATTGGCATCTATAGGGCTACCGCTAGAAAGACCTGCAGACAATGGGTTTTTTTCATTAATTTTAAATGGAATGCCTGTTTCTGTACTTATAGCTTGTTCTATCTGATGCCACATAGTAATCACCAATGCTTGAGTGTTTGAGATAACTTTTCAAAACATAAATGAAGTATAGCTACTTTTATGAAAACTGCATGGTGTAAGGTTTTTCTTAAATATCATTAACTAATAATTAAGCAAAACCTTTAGCTTAGTTATCAACCTCAAGAAACTTCAACTTGTTCATCACGCCATCCCACTCTTTAGCATCGTCAGGTGCTGCTTTTATTTCGGTAATTCTTGGCCATATTTTAGCAAGTTCAGCATTAAGTTGAATAAACTCTTTTTGATCTTCAGGTACATCATCTTCTTGATAAATAGCACCTGCAGGGCACTCGATAGGGCATAAATCACAATCAATACAATCATCAGGGCTAATAACTAGAAAATTTGGACCTTCAAAAAAAGCTTCTGCCGGACATACAGCGACGCAATCTGTATATTTACAGCGGATACAATTATCTGTAACAACAAAAGTCATGGTGATTTTCGATTAATGGTGAATAATGTTGGCGATCATACCTTTCTTTTAGTTAAATTCAATCTCTTGTTTCATTGGGGGATATGTATCAGGTAAAATAGCGCCATATTTAACATTCCTTTTATTATTTTGGATTTCAAAGCATGCTGCGTTTAACCGATATTAAATTACCTTTAGATCATCAAAGCGATGCTATTGAGCAAACAATACTCAAAAAGCTGGCGATAACTAAGGCGAAATTAGTCGATTTTATCGTTTTCAAACGTGGTTATGATGCGCGTAAAAAAAATAAGATCCTGCTTATTTACACACTTGATGTCAGCACTAAAGTAGATGAGCAGTTGTTAGAAACGTTTAGCAAAGACCCTCATGTTAAATTAACACCTGACATGGAATATAAATTTGTTGGTCAAGCGCCACAACAACTAAGAGAGCGGCCTGTAGTGATAGGTATGGGACCTTGTGGTTTGTTTGTTGGTTTAGTGTTAGCGCAAATGGGATTTAACCCAATAATTCTCGAACGTGGACAAGAAGTGCGACAGCGTACTAAAGATACTTTTGGCTTTTGGCGTAAAAAAATATTAAATACTGAATCAAATGTGCAGTTTGGTGAAGGAGGCGCGGGTACTTTTTCTGATGGCAAACTTTATAGCCAAGTTAAAGACCCTAAACATTATAGCCGAAAAGTGCTACATGAGTTTGTAGATGCTGGCGCGCCGGAAGAAATTTTATTTGTTAGCAAACCGCATATTGGTACGTTTAAATTAGTGACTATGGTTGAAAAAATGCGCGCTAAAATTTTTGAATTAGGCGGCGAAGTGCACTTTGATCAACGTGTTGAGCAAATTCATTTTGAAAATGATGACACTATTGAATTTAATAACGACGCCCTTGCTGATTATACTGCCAAACAAGTTACCGGCTTAACACTTGCTAATGGAGAGCACATTGCTACTAGTCATATTGCTCTTGCCATTGGTCACAGTGCCCGAGATACTTTTAAAATGCTTCATGATGAAGGTGTTTATATAAAAGCTAAGCCATTTTCAGTTGGTTTTCGTATTGAACATGAACAGTCGGTTATTGATGAAGCACGCTTCGGCGACAATGCAGGTAATGAAATTTTAGGGGCTGCTGATTACAAGCTAGTTCATCATGCGAGTAATGGGCGCAGTGTTTATAGTTTTTGTATGTGCCCTGGCGGTACTGTAGTGGCTGCTGCTTCAGAAGAAGGGCGTTTGGTTACTAACGGTATGAGCCAGTACTCTCGACACGAGCGTAACGCGAATAGTGCGATTGTGGTTGGTATTGAACCGAAAGATTATACCGTAGGGAAGTTTGCATCGAAAGATGATTCCGTACTTGCCGGCATTGAATTTCAACGCCGACTTGAAGAACAAGCTTTTCATATGGGTGGTGACAGCTACGATGCGCCAGTACAATTAGTGGGGGACTTTTTAGCAGGCAGAAAAAGTGGTGAGCATGGCCGAGTTACGCCTTCCTATAAACCGGGTGTAACTTATTGTGATTTAAGTGCCGCTTTACCTGATTATGCTATTACTGCCATTCGAGAAGCTTTACCGGCCTTTGAACGAAAAATCAAAGGTTTCTCTATGGCTGAAGCGACTTTAACTGCTGTAGAAACGCGTACTTCTTCTCCTATTCAAATTACGCGCGACAAGCAAACCTTACAAAGTTTAAATGCCAAAGGATTGTATCCAGCCGGTGAAGGGGCAGGTTATGCCGGTGGTATTTTGTCGGCAGCTATTGATGGAATTAAAATTGCTGAAGTAATGGCTTTATCTATCTTGGCAGATTAAATATCAAATTGATGAACAATATTAGCGTTTTTACATAACAGAGCTTCCATCTCTTCAACGCATAAGGGCTTACTAAATAAATAACCTTGCCCATAATCACAACCTAAAATTTGAAGTAGTTCATGTTGTTGTTGAGTTTCAATGCCTTCAGCAACTACTTTTAACCCTAAGGCATGAGACATAGAAATAACCGCATTTATCAATGATTTATCTTTTATTGATGTCGTCATTTCATTAATGAAACTGCGGTCGATTTTTAATACATCAAAGGGATAAGTTCTTAAGTAACTAAGGGATGAGTAACCTGTGCCAAAATCATCCATCGCCATTTTTATACCTAAATCAGTAATGCTTGTTAAAACATCATTAACATGTCCATGACCTGATAATAAAACACCCTCGGTTATTTCTAGCTCTAATAAGTGAGGCGCAATTTTAGTTTCAGCTAAACTTTCTTTAATCACATTAATCAGTTGAACATCTCGAAACTGTCTGGGAGATAAATTAATGGCTATTTGAAATTCAGGACTAAAGTTTTTTTGCCAGATAGCAGTTTGTGCAAGCGCTTGTTTAAGTACAAATTGTCCTAAATTGATGATGGCACCAGTTTGCTCGGCAACACTTATAAACTCATCGGGAGGGACTTGTCCTAACGTTGGGTTATACCAACGTAATAATGCTTCAGCGCCCATTATTTTAGAACTAGCTAAATGAATTTTTGGTTGATAATGTATCGAAAACTCATTTCTGCTTAATGCGCCGTGTAATTGCTCTTCAATAGCTAAGCGACGTTGGGCAAACTCATTCATTTGACTAGTATAATAAGAATAGGTATTTCTACCACATTCTTTGGCATCGTACATAGCCGAATCTGCATTGCGTAATAACTCTGAAGCATCACTGGCATCATTAGGATACATTGAAATTCCGATACTTGTTGTCAGTAATAATTCTCTTGAATTAATGACAAACATATCTCTAAACTGATTAAGTAAATTCTCTACTATGGGTTGTACTTCCTTAATACTATTTAATCCACCCAGTATAATAATAAATTCATCGCCACCTAAACGACCAACAGTATCAATGCTGCGCACGACTTTTCGTAATCGATTAGCAGCATCAATTAATAACTGATCGCCAACATCGTGTCCTAAGGTATCATTTACTTTTTTAAAGTCATCTAAATCTAAAAATAACAAGGCGACTAAATCGTTCTTTCTATCAGAATCTTTACAAGCAATAGAGAGCCTATCAAGTGATAGAAAACGATTAGGTAAGAATGTTAAAGAATCAAAATGAGCCTGATGAAGAATCTTTCCCTCATGCTCTTTTTGTAAACTAATATCAGAATGCGTGCCGATAAAGCGTAACGGTTTGCCTCCGGCATCACTTTCAACCACTCTACCTTTACCGCGAATCCACATATAAGAGCTGTCTTTGCATAGAAATCTAAATTCCACATCATGTACAGCAGATTTTCCTGACAAGTAGGATTCAAAACTATGGGTGGTATGCGTAATATCATCGGGATGAATTCGTTTTGACCATTCTTCAACAGAGGCTGGAAATTCATCTTTTTCATAACCTGCCATAGTATAATAGCGCTCGTCAAACTCAACTACGTCAGTATTTAACTGCCATCCCCAAACACCATCATTGGCTATTTGCATAACCATTTTATTGTGTTTTTCATTATTTATTAATGTTTGCTCTATTGCTATTCGAGCACTTATGTCTTGCACTGTATCTAAAACAAACGACTTGCCCTCAATGTTAATATTTCGTCCAACCACTTCAGACATTAAAACTGTGCCATCTTTTTTTTGTAATAATACTTCTATTATTAAGTTTTCTTTATTCGATTTGGTTTTCTCAAATGATGAGTGGTCTTGTTCGGGGGCTTTCAGGTCGAAAAAAGTCATCGTTAACAATTCAGATTTGCTGTAACCCATCATCCGACAAAAGAAAGGGTTAACAAAGACATAATTTCCTTGTGAGTCAGCAACACTTATTCCTTGATTAGAATTATCAATTAAGGTTTTAAAGAAGTGTTTAGTTGAGAATGAAATGTTATCTGAAGCCATG
This sequence comes from Colwellia sp., assembly GCA_029938115.1. Classification (GTDB taxonomy): domain Bacteria; phylum Pseudomonadota; class Gammaproteobacteria; order Enterobacterales; family Alteromonadaceae; genus Colwellia. The sequence goes on from JAPYOP010000050.1 coordinate 7,398, forward strand.
GCACCATCTGCAGCAGTTGAATTATCCGAAAATAAACTTTTGTTTTTGTTATTTAAATAATAGCCTATTTTTAACCGATTACATTTTTGTTTGGTTTTTTATTCAGAATCGACTAAATAACTTGTTTATCTGCACTAAGACTTTTACAATCCACGCCTTGTTAAATATTAAGAATAAAATTCACGCGACGCTTGGTATGCTGCCGCCACTGATAAGGAAAATTTCATGCCTGTAATAACTCTCCCTGATGGTTCAACTCGTTCTTTTGATTCTGCAGTATCTGTAATGGATGTTGCGCTTGATATTGGCCCCGGTCTCGCTAAAGCTACCATTGCTGGTCGTATCAATGGCGACTTGGTCGATGCTTGTGAATTAATTGAAAGCGATGCAACATTGCAGCTTATCACCAGTAAAGATGATGAAGGTTTAGAAATCATTCGTCATTCTTGTGCGCATTTATTAGGGCATGCTATTAAGCAGTTATGGCCTGATACTAAAATGGCGATTGGTCCTACTATCGACAATGGTTTTTATTATGATGTTGATTTAGAACACACCATCACAACCGATGATTTAGCTAAGCTTGAAAAGCGCATGACCGAATTGGCGCGTACTGCTTATCAAGTCGTTAAAAAAGTAGGGTCATGGCAAGAAGCGCGTGATGCATTTGAAGCGCGCGGCGAAAGTTATAAAATTGAAATTTTAGACGAAAATATCAGTCGCGATGATACACCTGCTTTATATCATCATGAAGAATACATTGATATGTGTCGTGGCCCACATGTGCCAAGCATGCGTCATTGTCATCATTTTAAATTAATGAAGCTTGCCGGCGCTTATTGGCGTGGTAATAGTGACAATAAAATGTTGCAACGTGTTTATGGCACAGCATGGGCTGATAAAAAACAACTCAAAGCTTATATTCAACGTCTAGCTGAAGCAGAAAAGCGTGATCACCGTAAAATTGGTAAAACTTTAGATTTATTTCATTGGCAAGAAGAAGCGCCAGGCATGGTTTTTTGGCATAATGACGGTTGGACTATTTATACTGAGTTAGAAAAATTTATTCGTGAAAAATTACATGAATATGATTATGACGAAGTAAAAGCGCCAATGATGATGGATAGAAGTCTGTGGGAAAAATCAGGTCATTGGGACAAATACGCAGATGGTATGTTTACTACTACCTCTGAAAAGCGTGAATACGCTATCAAACCAATGAACTGCCCAGGTCATGTACAAATCTTTAACCAAGGTTTGAAGTCATACCGTGATTTACCATTGCGTATTGCGGAATTTGGCTGTTGTCACCGTAACGAACCTTCAGGCTCATTGCATGGCTTGATGCGCGTACGTGGTTTTACTCAAGATGATGCACATATCTTTTGTATGGAATCACAAGTTCAAGCGGAAGTAATCAAATGTATTGAAATGGTTTATGACGTATACGGTTCATTTGGCTTTGAAGATATCATTGTTAAGTTATCGACTCGCCCTGAAAACCGTATTGGTAGTGATGAAATTTGGGATAAAGCGGAAGCTGGTCTTGCCCAAGCATTAACTGATAGTAATATTGAGTTTGAATATTTACCGGGCGAAGGTGCTTTTTACGGCCCTAAAATTGAATTCACTTTAATGGACTGTTTAGGCCGTGCTTGGCAATGTGGTACAGTGCAACTTGATTTTGCTTTGCCAGAGCGTTTAGGCGCAACTTATGTAGGCGAAGACAACGAAAGATATATTCCGGTCATGATCCACAGAGCTATTTTAGGATCATTAGAGCGTTTTATTGGTATTTTGATAGAAGAGTACACTGGGAAATTCCCAACGTGGTTATCACCAACTCAAGCCGTAATTATGAATATTACCGACAAACAAGGTGAATATTGTCAAAAAGTTGTTAAAAAACTAAAAGAAAGTGGCTTTAGAGCAAAACAAGACTTGAGAAATGAGAAAATAGGCTTTAAAATCCGCGAGCACACTTTAAAGAGAGTTCCTTACCTTTTAGTTGTCGGTGACAAAGAAATGGAAACGGGCGAAATTGCTGTTCGAACTCGAAGTGGTGAAGATTTAGGAAAAATGTCTGTTGATGACTTTATCGCTAAGTTAAGTGAAGAAGTAAAAACAAGGCAATAAACAAAGTTTCAAGCGGCGAGTTTATAGTAACGAGTTAGCTTGGCATAATTTAAAAGCTCTAAGTAATAATAAGTTTTATCACTTAGAAAGCAGAAATTTCTTTTGAATTTGAGGAGAAAGCGCGGAGTTGGCGAACGTCAATGAGCACTTTTGACAAAAAAGTCGGAAGAAAGATCAATTTATAAGTAAATAAAAAAGGTTTCTGTAGGAGGAACATGGCTATTAAAGGTGGACAACGAGGCGGGCAAAAAGAGCCAGCACATCGTTTAAATGAGTTAATCACAGGTATTCCAGGCAATGAAATTCGTTTAATTAAATTTGACGGAGAGGCGGGTGGTATTGTTTCATTAGATGAAGCATTCGACCAAGCTGATGATGCTGGTGTAGATCTTGTTGAAATAAGCCCAACAGCTAAACCTCCTGTTTGTCGTGTGATGGATTACGGCAAGTTTCTTTATGAGAAATCTAAAGAACAGAAAGAACAACGCAAGAAGCAAAAACAAATACAGGTTAAGGAAATTAAATTCCGTCCTGGTACAGATGAAGGCGATTATCAGGTTAAATTACGTAACCTGAAACGCTTTTTAGAAGGCGGCGACAAGGTCAAGGTAACATTACGTTTCCGTGGCCGTGAGATGGCCCACCAAGAGCTAGGTTTAGACCTACTAACTCGCGTTAAAAACGATTTAGCAGAGCTAACCGTGCTTGAATTCTTTCCGCGTAGAGCAGAAGGACGTCAAATGGTGATGGTTCTAGCCCCTAAAAATAGATAATCTTTGGTTTGGCAAGTAATTAGCTCTTTGTAGGTCGTAGCTTGCTGCGACAATTGCTTTTATTAAAAGCAAACAAGGACTAATTCACCAATTTTATCTTTACGCTGGTAGTACGGCTTGCAAGTAAATTGATTAATACACGTTAAGTGATGATGTCAGTTTCGCCCTCGCTACTTTATATTTGGCATATACCTATACTATTTAATAGTTAAGGGTATAAACTTGAGAGTTATTAACATGCCTAAAATGAAAACCAATAAAGGTGCTGCAAAGCGCTTTAAAAAAACAGCTAATGGCTATAAGTTCAAACAAGCTGGCTTGCGTCATATTTTGACTAAACGCCGTACCAAAGTTAAGCGTCACCTTCGTGCTAAAAGCATGATCGCCGCTGCTGACATTAAGTCAGTTAAAAAACTTTTACGTCACGGTTAATAGGAGAGATATAAAATGGCAAGAGTAAAACGTGGTGTACAAGCTCGTGCACGTCATAAAAAAGTATTAAAACAAGCTAAAGGCTATTACGGAGCACGTAGTCGTGTTTATCGTGTTGCCTTTCAAGCTGTAACTAAAGCTGGCCAATACGCTTACCGTGACCGTCGTCAACGTAAACGTCAATTCCGTCAACTTTGGATTGCTCGTATAAATGCAGCAGCTCGTCAAAATGGTTTATCTTACAGCCGTTTCATTAATGGTCTTAAAAAGGCTGCTATTGAAATCGATCGTAAGATCCTAGCTGACATTGCAGTATATGACAAAACAGCATTCACATTTTTAGTAGAAAAAGCACAAGCTGCTTTAGCTGCATAAGAATTGAATTGTGATTTAGAAAAGGACGCCTAGTGCGTCCTTTTTCTTTTTGTTACATTATTTTATTGCTAATTATCATGATAACAGCGTCAAACATGCTCACTTATGGTCATAAGCTCCGCGTGTTTTCCTTGTTCTCATTTCAATTCGCTGCAAAATACTTGCAACAAGCTCTAAGTAATTATTTTTTATTTATATTTTTAAGTGAAATTAAAAATAAAAACTAATTTATTCTATTGCACCGCAATATAAGGGTAACTCATGAATTTAGCAGATAAAGTCTTAGCCGTGAATAACGATCTTCCTATTCGCACCGATGCACCAGTGCACAGCGGTAAAGTGCGCTCTGTTTATTGGTTAACTGATACCGATAGCAAGCGCCTAATTAAAGAAAAAGGTTATGATGTACCTAGTGATACTCCATTAGCTATTATGGTTATTAGTGACCGTATCTCGGCTTTTGATTGTATATGGCAAGGTGAGGGCGGCATGAAAGGTGTACCAGGTAAAGGTGCTGCTCTAAATGCTATCTCAAATCATTGGTTTAAGCTTTTTAAAGAGCAAGGACTTAGCGATAGCCATATTCTTGATATTCCTCATCCATTTGTATGGATAGTGCAAAAAGCTAAACCTGTGATGATTGAAGCTATTTGCCGTCAGTATATTACTGGTTCAATGTGGCGCTCATATGTTAAAGGTGAGCGTGAATTTTGTGGTATTGAGTTAAGTAATGACTTAACTAAAGATTCAAAATTAGCTGAGCTTTTACAAACGCCATCGACTAAAGGCATTTTGGAAGGCATTCCAGGCGTTCCGGCCGTAGATGATGTTAATATTACCCGTAAGAACATTGAAGATAACTTTGAAGCCTTTAATTTCAAATCTTTGGATGACATTACCCTGTATGAAAAGCTCTTAACTGAAGGCTTTGATGTGATTTCAAGCGAGTTAGCAAAACTTGATCAAATTTTTGTTGATACAAAGTTTGAATTTGGTTACGTAAAAGATAAAAGCGATAATGATAAACTTATTTATATGGACGAAGTTGGCACACCCGATTCATCACGTATCTGGGATGGAGAGCAATATCGCGGAGGTAAAGTTGTTGAAAATTCCAAAGAAGGCTTCCGTCAGTTATTACTTAATCACTTTCCTGATGCGGATATTTTGTTAAATAAAAATCGCATGAGCGAGCGTGAAGCATTAGCGCGTGATAATGAATTACCGTTATCTGTGTTGATGGATGTATCTAAAACTTATACTGATATAGCGGAAAAAATCACCGGCGAAAAAATCGTCTTGAGTGATAATCCAAAAGCTGAAATTGTTGCAATTTTACGTGAGCAATATCAATTGATTGATTGATTAATTTATAGTAGTCATCAAATTGAGCTAAAAGGCTGTAATCATTATATGATTACAGCCTTTTTCATTCCATCAGCAAAGTTTTTGTATTAAGCTTAAAAAATAAAAAATAAAAAATAAAAAATAAAAAATAAAAAATTTATCTATAAAA
>JAPYOP010000050.1:12729-32673 GCA_029938115.1 Colwellia sp.
TAAAAAATAAAAAATAAAAAATAAAAAATAAAAAATAAAAAATTTATCTATAAAAAGACAGAATACTAATAATAAGGAATAAGTAGTGCAAGAACTTGATTATTCACTCGCCATTGGTAGCATTATTGGTATTCTAGGTGTAGGAGGCTTTGGCATTACATACAAAGCCCAAGATGAAAAAATGCAGCGCCTTGTTGCCTTTAAAGAGTTTCTTGAAGAAGCTCGTACTCTAGCCAAATTCAATCACCCTAACATTGCAATAAAGTTTTTAAGAAAAAAGCGATTTAGAGGCGTTAGAGCAAGAATCCCCCAGTGATACTAGTTATAATTAGAGCCAAACTTAATGTTTAAAAAACTACTTAATCTTTTTACTAAAGCACACATTATTAATGAACACAGTGAGCTGTTTGAGCACACAATGATTGGTGATCGCGCTCACAACGAAGATGCCATGGGAAATGTAGCATTACCTTTTGGTCGTTTTCTTATTGTTTGTGATGGTATGGGGGGACATGAAGCAGGAGATATTACCGCACAAGCTTTAGTGACAAATTTTATTGAGCAAATACTAACAATTAAAAAGCCGCCTACAAAGGATATGTTTAATAGCCTCTATCAAAATGCAGTTAAATTAATGCAAACTCAAGTTAAAGCACAGCATGGCGACGTTGATGGCCATACAACCTTAGCTTGTGTTTGGTTGGATGAAAGTCAAATACTAACCTTGCATGTAGGGGATTCTCGTGTTTATCATTTAAATAATAAGCATGTTATTTGGCGAACGCGTGATCACTCTGTAGTGCAAATGTTATTAGATGAAGGTGATATCACCGAAGACGAAATGGGCACTCATGAGGATCAAAACAAACTCTTTAAAAGCATTAGCGTATTAGGAGATGAACTTGATAAATCCAGTATTAAACAGTACCCGCCACTTGCCGCAGGCGAAAGTGTGCTAGTGTGTACTGACGGATTTTGGGAGCACTTGACACAAAAAGAGCTGGTAAAGTTGGCTAATAATTTATCGCAAACTAAGCTTGAAAAAAGTTGTCTGCATAGCCAGCAACGAGCGCGTGGAAAAAGTGATAACATTACTGTACTTATCTATAAAAAGGGAAAAGAGGAATAAATACTTTGTCCATGAATAAAATAATAAAAATAAAGTCACTGTGTTCAATCATTATTTTGCTGGCTTTTATAGTAGCTCAGCCAGTTGTTTTTGCCTTTGAAGAAACTTCAGTCACTGAAACTGAACTCCCCAACCCTGAGTTAGCTAAGTTTGCTTTTATTATAGGTAATCAAAACTATCATGATGATAATTTGGACTTAAATAACCCTGTTAATGATGCCAATGCTATTAACAAAAAACTGAAAGCGCTAGGTTTCGACACCATTTTATTACGTAACGCTTTTAAACATCATTTTACTGTGCGCTTTAAAGAATTTGTTAAAAAGGTGCGTCAAGCCAAACGCGAAGATAAAAAAATAGTTACCGTGTTTTTCTACGCAGGACACGGTATTCAATTTGACACCATCAATTATCTTGTTCCAGTTGAAACGCTGTTAATGCAATCTGAAGACGAAATCACTCGCCAAGATATAAGGCGTGAATTTATTTCATTAAAACAAGTGACTAGCCGTTTAGCTACTTTAGAAAGTCTCACTAATATTGTCATTCTAGATGCTTGTCGTGATTCACCTATTGCGGAGCTTGCTGGGCAAACAGGTGGTTGGGCAGATGTAGTAGAAAAAGACTTTTTTGTTGCCTTTGGCACGGGGCCAGGTGCAAAAGCGCTTGATGGCGAAGCTAGTGAACAAGGTAATGGTTTATACACAGCCGCAATTATCAATCATATTGAAACGAAAGGGTTGAACTTATCCCAATTATTTCAAAAAGTACGCAAAGATGTTATTAAGGCAAGTCACGGTGCGCAAATACCACAAGAATCTAGTCGCGCAACCACCGATTTTTATTTTGTGCCCGGTGTCCAAACTAGTTATCTATGGCAACTTATTCTTATTGCCCTATTAGTTTTAGGTGGCAGCACATGGTTTGTTTTTTATCATAAAAAGCAAAAGGTTGCTTGGGTAACAGGTATTGACTTAACTGCGCATATATTAAAAGATAAACCCGAAGTAGATGAAATGGTTTCTCGCTCTCGTTTACAAAAAAATATCACCGGTTATGTGAAAGACTTAAAGCGTAAGAAAATTATTTGTTTAATGTATGATAAGCCTTTAACTATTGGCCGTGATCCTAGTTGTAACATTCACCTTCCAGATGAAGAAAAGCATGTCAGTCGTTTTCATTGTGATTTAGGCTGGGATAATGAAACAGAGCAGTTTTACGTACTAGAAAGTGCTGAAAAACCGTCGGCTAATGGTACTTATGCAGGCGCATTAGTCAAAAAACCGCAAGATGTTGCCCAGGGACATAATCGAAGTAAGAAACTAGGGAAAGGAATAAGTAGAGGACAAATCACCGCAGGTGAACGCTACTATCTTGAGCCGGGCGAAGTATTTTATTTAGCTGATCCTAATAAACAAGGGTGGCCGATTACGATCATTAAACATAAAAGTGATTAAAAAGGAATAAACATGTTTTTATTATCTGTTTTCAAAAAAGCAATGTTACTTACTGCGCTTATTAGCCTTTGTTCTTTCGCGCAGGCACAAGAGTTTATTGGGCAAGCTTTGCATAAACAAGAGACAGCCGCTAGAAAACAAGCGATTGCCGATTTACAACAAAATATATATGTTGATGTACAAAGTAGCACTAAATCGTATCAAAGCAATAAAGGCGATGACGACTTTATTTTTACCAGCAAACTCTCTTCCACATTACCTATTTTAGGTGCGCTCACGCAATGTTACCAAATGCTTGATATGGTTAAGTGTGATGCAAAATTAGACAGTGATTTAAGTAGTAAAATGTATCAGGCAGCGATTAATCAAAAGCAGCACATTATTGATAATAATTGGCAAAAAGTAAAAAGTATAACGTCAGCGCAAATTAAGTATCAAGAGTTAGAAACGCTGCTAAAGTTATTACAAGAAACTCAACAATTGCTCTTGGTCCTAAGTATTATCTCGCCCAGCAGCGATGTGTCGTTTACTCAAGTCAGTCGAGCTGATGTAAGTACACAGTTATTGGCTTTAGAACAAACGACAGACTCATTAGCGTTGGCGGCAAAGTTGCTAAGTAAAAGATTAGCCAATACCGAGAAAGTTTTAGTGAAGCCTTTTACTTTGTATCAAAGCAGCGAAATAACCCCATTTTCAACGGCGTTACAAACGCATATTAGCCAACATGTTAATGCAGTTAGTGAAAAAACAAGTGCAGATTTTATACTGCAGGGAAAATACCGTATAGCCGATAAGCAAATACATATTGAAGCGCAGTTAATTAATAAAAAAGGTGAAATAGTAAATGCAGTGTTAGTGAGTCTTAATAAGTCAGCAGTTAGTGAGTTTGACTTTGAAGCCAAACAGCTTGATTTTGAGCGTTTGTTATACTCAGGAAAGATTGTTAGTCGTGACTTAAAGGCTAAAATTACTACCAACAAAGGGCAGGGCGATTTACTTTTCAAAAAAGGTGAGTCAATTAAGTTGTTAGTGAAAGTTAACCAGCCTAGCTATTTTTATATTTTATCTCATAGCCAAAACAGCGTTGAAAAAATAAGCTACTTACTCGACTTAAATGATGCGCAAGGTAATGATAAATTCATCAGTTATTTAGGGTATGACGAAGTTAATAAGTGGGTGGTTATTGGCGAGTTTGAAGCACAAGCCCCTTTCGGTACTGAAAGTTTGCAATTATTTTCCACATTAGAAAAACCTACAGCTTTATTACCTAACACCTCTTTTGATGGCACTTATCATGTAGTTGACAGTACCAGAAAAAAAGCGATTGCTAAAACACGTGGTTTAGTCAGAAAAAAACTAAAAAAATCAAAAGCTAAACTAGTTGTTTCTGAAGCGGTAATAAGTTTCACTACGGCGAAATAGTAGAATGAAAGAAAATATTTTCCATTACTGGCTATGAAAAAATGCTCTCTTATATTATTAAGGATAATAAAATGACCATGAAAGCAGCTTTTATCTTATTGTTGACTTTTTTACTTAACTTTAGCGTAAGTATTAGCGCGAAAGTTACTTGTTTAGCCTTACCTGCAAGTGATCTAGCAATCAACAACATAGAACGTATCTACCAATTACAAGATGCCGTGGATGATTGTGAAAGCTTAATAACATTAGTGCCATTAATCCATGAATTACTGAGTCAGCAGCAATTCAAACAGGCACAGAATTATTTAGTGGTTGCACAGGATTATGGACTAAATCCAAGTCAACAAACCGAAGTAGTTTTACTTACCGCTGAACTGTATTTGGCTCAAGATAATATTTGCCAAGTACAACAGTTAGCCAATAGCCGCCAAACTACTAAACAGGCGCAACAAAGTATTGAACTGTTACTAAATCAATACAATCAAAGTCATACCATTAGCGCTAAGGCTCTTAGCTGTATATTTAGTGCTACTCGTTCGATAGCTAAATCGCGGGGGTTAAAGCGCACTAAAAGTATAAATATGGTGATTACTTTTGAAGATAATAGTGCTGAGCTTACCCTAAGAGGAAAAGCACAAGTCATGCAACTGTCTAAATCATTAGCTCAGTTAAAACTTAAAAACTATCAAGTAAACTTTGTTGGTCATACTGATGTGCGTGGTATGGAAAGTTATAATATGAAGCTATCACAAAAACGTGCTGAGAAAGTTTATCAGCAAGTTATTAGCAACCAACCGAGTTTAACTAACTTGATTACTCATTTTGGCAAAGGTGAAGCTGAGCCGAAAATAATAGATCAAAGTGAACAAGCGCATCAAATCAATCGACGTGTTGAAGTGTTTTTAAGTAAAAAATAACTTATCCATTTATCATTATTTTCTATGTTATAAATGATATGATCTAACATATATTTAATAATAATAGAGTAAGCAATGACTGAACAAAAACAAATGACTGAAACAGCGCAACAACAGTGGGTTAGAGAGCAATACCAGTCGGCAACTAAATACCTTGCAACTAAAGGTTTAGTAACTGATAGCGTTGTTGTGGAAGATAGTCGTTATTTAGTGCCTGTTTTAGCTGTATGGAAGCTTAAAATGTTAGATGGCACTTTTTTTTGGGTTATTAGTGGTGATCTGCCAACGGATCATAATGCCATTGAAGTCGCTCCAAATGCACGTGAAGCAGTACGTCATTTTTCTTTGAAGTGGCAAATGCAAGCTGAAAACTTATTAAATACAGGCGATAAAGAGCAAGAGGAATTTGCTAAATTATTAATTAGCAGAGCTGAAGGTTTATATGGCATGCATCAGCAAGAAAAACTTTGGGGTGTTTAAGCCAAAGCTTCTTTAGATACAAACGCAGCCTTGAGTTGACAGTTATTACTTTAGGTAAATGTCGGCTTTATTCAACCATCAAGTTATTTCCGGCTTGATGGTATATGCTTCTAAAGAAATCCCCGATATTTTAAAGTGAACAAACTCTGCTTGATAATCACCATGGTGTTCAATCTGTTCAAAAGCTTTTTTAGAAATAATAATTTCACTTTTTTGCGCAATATCTTCACCTAATTTACTTGCACAATTAACAGCATCACCAAAAAGATCACCGTCTTCAGTTTTTAAAAAGCCACCATAATCAATGCCCGTTGAAATACAAATGTCCCACTCGGCAGGTGTTGATTTATTTATTTCATCTAAGGTTTTATTTATTTCTATGGCTGAAGCTATAGCGTCACTCGCACTATTAAATATGGCATATACGTTATCTGCGACATACTTGACCAAAGTGCCCGAGTTTGATTCTATAACTGGACGAACAACTGTTTTCATTTTTTCAATCATCGACAAGTAATAGACAATTCCGTACCGCTGCGTCACTAACGAAAATTCAGACATATCTATAAGTAATACATAGCCATAAGCACCATATTTGTTCCAAATTTTCTTTTCAATCTCTGACTTAAGAGATTTATCCTTCAGGCTAAAAAAATCATTTAGCAGTGTGTGAAATTCGCTCATGCTTTTTCCTAAATGAAATTGTTATCTTAAAGTGTAATAGAGATGTTTGAAATTTAAAAGTTTCATATAGCGTTTTTAAAGCGCTTATATATACTTACTCTTTATTCTTAATGAAACACAGGGCATTTAGCGCTGCTCCTTTAATACATCAATACCGTACTCTTTAAGTAGCTCTACTAACTTTATTAAGGGTAATCCAATCAAGGTGTTTGGATCATCACCTTCAAGCTTCTTAAATAAGCAAATCCCTAAACCCTCACTTTTAAAACTACCTGCGCAGTTATATGGCTGCTCTGCTTTTAAATAATTTTCTATTTGTGCTAGAGATAACTCATTAAAGTGAACAACAAAGGGTTCTACTAATGAAATGTTTTTACCACTAACACAGTCATAAACACACAAACCGGTTAAAAATGTTACACTTTTATTACTAAATTTTGTTAGTTGTTTAACACCATTGTTAAAATTGTGAGGTTTACCTAGAATTTCGCCATCACAAACTGCAACTTGATCTGAGCCGATTATTAAGGCATCAGAAAATTGATGAGCAACTGCTTTTGCTTTTTCAATAGCTAACCTTTCTACTAATGCATGAGGTGATTCATTAACTAAGGCTGTTTCATCTATATTAGGTTTAGCGCACTTAAAAGGTAAGTTAAGTTTTTCTAAAATGCTTTTACGAAAAGGGGAAGTAGAGCCTAAAACTAAGGTTTTCATATTGATCCTTTAAAAAGTTGATAAATTGTACAGCGTTGATGAACAATTAAGCAAAAACTATTCAATAACTGCTATTATAAGGTCAATCCGTAAATATTAAACGAAATATGCTATTTTTCTTTTGACACTTGCCTCTAGGGGCTTTATTATGCGCGCCTTATGCAGAATCTTAAGCTTCCGATAACAATTAGTCCAACCCGAAGTGCACAACGTAGACTTGTGTGCGAGGGTGTATTTAAAATGTCGGAAATGACTAGACTGCTTGCTGTTAGCGAAAAACGCAGTGAGCAAGTTCAAGTTAGTGTTAAGTTTGATGTGGATGAACGTGGTTTGACAGTAATGTCTGGCACAGCATCGGCATTAGTTGCATTAACTTGTCAGCGGTGTAATGAATTTTTTGATTATGAATTAAAAATAGAGTTTATTTTTAGTCCAGCAAAAAATGAAGAAGCCGCTGAAAATATTCCGTCATATTATGATGTAATAGAATTAAATGAAGATGGTGAAGTAAACTTGCTAGAGCTAGTGGAAGAAGAGTTTTTACTTGTACTTCCATTAATTCCACGGCACGAAATCAAAGACTGTTCTGCTGATGCAGATAGTGTTTGGGGTGAGTTGCCTGAAGAGCTTGAGAAACCGAATCCATTTGACGTATTGAAACAACTTAAATAGTTAAACCGCATTTAGCTATTTGACTAATAACCGATTTAGGAGTAACTCATGGCAGTTCAAAAAAGCAAAAAGTCTCGTTCAAGACGTGGCATGCGCCGCTCACATGATGCTATAACACCAGAAAACTTATCTGTAGATCCAGTATCAGGTGAAACGCACCGTCGTCACCATGTAACAGCTGATGGCTTTTACAAAGGCGTTAAAGTAATCGCTACCTAAGCGACTTTACTTTAAGCATCTATTTAAAGCTAAGAACCTTAAGCTTGAATAGTCAAAAAATTCTAACCTTAGCGTTAGATGTTATGGGGGGCGATCAAGGCCCCCTTATAACGATCCCCTCAGCAATTATGGCAATTAAACATCTGCCTAATTTGCACCTCATTCTTTGTGGTGATGAAACACTCATTACGGCTGAGCTTGCGCGATTAAACATATCTGAAAAAAACCTATCTGAGCATAAACAATTATCCATATTTCCGACTACTGAAGTTGTCGCTATGGATGAAAAGCCAGCATTTGCTTTACGTACTAAAAAAAATTCATCTATGCGTAAAGCATTAGATCTTGTCCGTGAAGGAAAAGCTCAAGCATGCGTTAGTGCAGGCAATACGGGTGCATTACTTTCTATGGCGCACTTTGTGTTAAAAACACTACCAGGAGTGGATCGCCCAGCGTTAATTTCTTCACTGCCAACGCATGACGATGACAAGCATGTTTTTATGCTTGATTTAGGCGCGAATGTTTTTTGTGATTCCCATGTATTGTATCAGTTTGGTGTTATGGGCTCAGTAATGGCACAACAAGTAGATGGCATTAGTCGTCCTCGTATCGCGTTACTTAATATGGGAGAGGAAGCTATCAAGGGTAGCGACCATATAAAGCAAGCTGCACTTGAGTTATCAGAAAATAAAAATATTAATTATATTGGTTTTATTGAGGGCAGTGATATTTTCTCTAATAAAGCCGATGTTATTGTTTGTGATGGTTTTGTTGGTAATGTTGCTTTAAAGACCTGTGAAGGGGTAGCCCGGTTGGTTTATAAAAAGTCTCAAACACTTTTTAACCAAAATGTATTAGTTAAACTGTTAACCTTTATCATTAAGCCTAGCTTGAAAAAATTATTTAAATCGATGAACCCCGACCAGTATAACGGCGCAAGTTTGATAGGATTGCGCGGTATTGTGGTTAAAAGTCATGGTAATGCTAATTCTCGTGCTTTTTATTCGGCTATTATAGAGGCTGTTAAAGAAGTCGAGCGACAAGTTCCTGAGAAAATTAATAACTCTTTAGAGCAAGACTTGTCGCCACAATAACCTAATATACCCAAGTGAATTTAAAATGCAGCTTTCAGTTGGAATTAGAAACGTCTTTAAGTAAGGCATTGATATAGAGAATAGTTGCTCTATTGTCTATATCAATAACGTAGCATAAAAGGTTTCTAAACCAACCCTTCGGGGATGGTTGAGCAAATCATCTTCTTCGTTGCATCCTTTTTTAAGGGAACAACCATTAATAAAAAGATGCGCCTTGAATATGAATCGCTCAGTCATCCTGAAACCCGTATTTTGAGTTTGCTTGGGTATAAAATTCAATAAATAGATAAAAGAGTAATTTAATTATATGCAAAATATATCATTGAAAGGTAAGTTAGCTTTCGTATTTCCTGGTCAAGGATCGCAAGCCGTGGCGATGTTAAGTGACTTTGGAGAAAATGAAACGGTACAAAGCACTTTTAAAGAAGCATCTGATGCCTTAGGTTACGATTTATGGCAATTAGTCGCACAAGGCCCAGCTGAAAAGCTAAACCAAACAAATTTCACACAACCGGCATTGCTAACTGCAAGTGTTGCTTTGTGGCGCGTTTGGCAAAATAAATCTACTGTCATGCCAACGATTCTCGCGGGTCATAGCTTAGGTGAGTATTCAGCACTTGTTTGTGCGGGTGTAATGTCATTAACAGATGGTGTGAAGCTCGTCGAAAAACGTGGTGAATACATGCAAGCATGTGTACCTGCAGGTGTTGGCGCAATGGCTGCTGTAATAGGGTTAGATGATAAAGCTATCATTGACGCCTGTGCTCAAGCTCAAGACTCACATCAAGTTAAGGAAGTTGTTGCTGCTGTTAATTTTAACTCTCCTGGTCAAGTAGTCATTGCAGGTCACAAAGAAGCCGTGGCACGTGCCGGTGAATTATGTAAAGCTGCAGGGGCAAAAAGAGTGTTACCTTTGCCTGTAAGCGTTCCGTCTCATTGTGCTTTAATGAGTGATGCTGCAGACAAGTTGGCGATAGAACTTAAAAGTATTACTTTTAATACGCCAACAATCAATGTTGTTAATAATGTTGATGTCGCGCTTGAAGTAGAAAGTGAAGCAATCAAAACAGCTTTAATTAAGCAATTATATAGTCCTGTTCGTTGGAGTGAAACTATCACACTACTGGGCGAGCAAGGAATAACTCAAATGGTTGAAGTTGGACCGGGTAAAGTATTACAAGGATTAGTTAAGCGTATTAATAAAGGCATTAGTTGTGTATCTTTTAATACTGAAGATACTTTGGTTAAAGCGAAAGAACTCATTCAAGAATAAAAAATCAAGAATAGGATAAAACATGTTTTCATTAACTGGAAAAGTAGCACTGGTTACCGGTGCTAGTCGTGGTATTGGTAAAGCCATTGCTACACAATTACAAGCGTTAGGTGCAACTGTTGTTGGCACGGCTACATCAGATCATGGCGCTAACAAAATTGCGGAATATTTGGGTACAGGAAATGGTCTCGTACTGAATGTAACTAGCGATGATTCTATTGCGGCAATGTTTGCTGTAATTAAAGAAGTGCATGGCAGTATTGACATATTAGTTAATAATGCTGGTATTACACGTGATAATTTATTTATGCGTATGAAAGATGATGAATGGCAAGATATTATTGATACAAACCTAACATCAGTCTTCAAAGTTAGCAAAGCAGCAATTCGTCCAATGATGAAAAAGCGTAATGGCCGTATCATTAATATCGGCTCTGTTGTTGGCTCAATGGGCAATGCTGGTCAAGTTAACTATGCTACAGCTAAAGCCGGTTTATTAGGTTTTACCAAATCTTTAGCACGTGAGATAGCATCTCGTGGTATTACAGTTAATACTGTTGCTCCAGGTTTTATTGATACGGATATGACACAAACCTTAACCGATGAGCAAAAAGAGGGCATTTTCTCTCAAGTGCCAGCTAACCGTTTAGGAAAACCAGAAGAAATTGCCAGTACTGTTGCCTTTTTAGCCTCAGATGCTGCGGCATATATCACCGGTGAAACTATTCATGTAAATGGTGGTATGTATATGGTGTAACCCTTATAAATAAAGGGTTTCCATTGTTTTAAATATTAATTTAATGTAGTCAACAGGTTAGACCACGTAAAAAAGTAAAGCTCTGGGCTTGCATAGAAAGCTGTTGGCGAATACACTACACGCAATTTGAAGAATTGCACTTTCGTTAAGTAAAGGAAATAAAATGAGTACTATCGTAGAACGCGTAAAAAAAATCACTATTGAACAATTAGGTGTTAGTGAAGCAGAAGTTAAAATTGATTCATCTTTCGTTGATGACTTAGGTGCTGATTCATTAGATACAGTAGAATTAGTTATGGCTTTAGAAGAAGAATTTGATACAGAAATTCCTGACGAAGAAGCTGAAAAAATCACTACAGTTCAAGCTGCAGTTGACTACGTTACTGCTAACCAGTAATTGTTAAGCACGTTTTAAACGTGCATGAATAAAATTTAAAAGCGGTATACTTATTAAGTGGCCGCTTTTTTTGTATCTCCTTTTTATACCACTTGGTATTAACTTTTTAAGAGGTAGAACACAATGAGACGTGTTGTAGTTACCGGTCTTGGTATGCTTAGCCCATTAGGTAATACACCTGAGGCAACGTGGGAAAATTTACTACTTGGTAAAAGTGGTATTCGTAATATTGAACATTTTGATACTTCAGAGTACACCACTAAATTTGCTGGTTTAATAAATGACTTTGATGCTCAAAACTATATGGAAAGAAAAGAAGCCAAGAAGATGGATCTTTTTATTCAATACGGTGTTGCTGCAGGCGTTGAAGCTATTAAAGATTCAGGTATTGAAGTTAATGATGAGAATGCACCACGCATTGGTGTTGCTGTCGGTGCCGGTATTGGTGGTTTAGGTTTAATAGAAAAAAACCATGAAAAAATGATAAAAACAGGTACGCCTAGAAAGTTATCACCATTCTTTGTTCCTTCAACAATTATTAATATGATTTCTGGTCACTTGTCTATCATGTTTGGTTTACAAGGCCCTAATATCTCAATTACCACCGCTTGTACAAGTGGTGTGCATAATATTGGTCATGCTGCTCGAATGATTGCATACGGTGATGCTGATGTTATGGTTGCTGGTGGCGCTGAAAAAGCCTCCACTACCTTGGGTATGGGCGGTTTTGGTGCTGCTCGCGCCCTTTCAAGACGAAATGATGATCCTCAAGCTGCATCACGTCCTTGGGATAAAGACCGAGATGGTTTTGTCTTAGGTGATGGCGCAGGCGTTGTTGTTGTTGAAGAGTACGAACATGCTAAAGCACGTGGTGCAAAAATTTATGCTGAGCTAGTTGGTTTTGGTATGAGTGGCGATGCGTATCATATGACGTCTCCACCAGCTGATGGCGCAGGAGCGGCTAGAGCAATGGTTAATGCACTTAATGATGCGAAAATAAATGCTAGCCAAGTTGGTTATATTAATGCTCATGGAACCTCAACGCCAGCAGGTGATATTGCTGAAACTAATGCAGTGAAATCAGTTTTCGGTGCAGACGCTTACAATGTACTTATGGGCTCAACTAAGTCAATGACTGGGCATTTATTAGGTGCAGCCGGTGCTGTTGAAGCTATTTTTAGTGTTCAAGCTTTAGTTAATAGCGTTGTACCGCCAACGATTAATTTAGACAATCCGGATGAAGGTTGTGATCTAGATTATATTCGTGGCTCTGCTCGTGATATTGAACTAGATTATGTTTTGTGTAATTCATTTGGTTTTGGTGGCACAAACGGGTCGTTAGTTTTTAAGAAAATATAAGTTGACGGACTAAAGTCCGATCTACAAAATTGTAATACCAGTTTCAGTAATTTAATGAAATTGGTATAAGCCTGAATACTTAGCATATTTGCAAAAGTCTTCAGGCTTTTATGTTTAACGAACGGCAGGACGCACATTCTCCTGATGACAAAGAGCGTGTTTATTTATCCCTACTTTTAACGTGAAGTCACTATGAAATTTTGCTTGGTTAATGGCATACAACAAAATCATATCGATATTGAAAGTCGGGGCATTGCCTATGGCGATGGTTTGTTTACTACAGCCAAAATTTTGAATGGCCGTGTTGAATACTTAACTGCGCATATTGAACGATTATTCTTTGGTTGTGAAAAATTAGGTATCACGCCGCCTTCTAAACATGCGTTGAGAAAACAGTTAACTTCTGTGGCAAAGGATTATTCATTAGCGGTACTCAAGGTGATTATAACGGCTAATAGCGGTGGACGAGGCTATGCGCGTGCAAAGCGCAATGATCATGATTTGATTATCATGATACATGATTACCCCCATCATTATGATGCAGTAGCTAATATAGGGCTTAAATTAGGGCTTAGTAAGCAGAAAATGGGGATTAACCCAATGCTTGCCGGGTTAAAGCATTTAAATCGCCTTGAGCAAGTCTTATTAAAAGAAGAGCTATCAATTAGAATTGAAGATGACTTAGTCGTAGCTAATATTAATAACGAAATAATCGAAGCGACTAGCGCTAATCTTTTTATCCTCTTAAATGGTAAATGGCATACACCTGATGTTAGTCAGAGCGGTGTTAATGGCATTATGCGCCAAACCATATTACAGCGTTTTCCTGATACAATTATTAAGTCTTTTACTTTAGATGACGCAGTTAAAGCGCAAGCAATGTTTATTTGTAACTGTGTTATGGGTGTCATGCCGGTTAGTGCGTTTAATGATTTAGAGCTACCAATAGCGCCCGTACAAACAGTGCAAGAGTGTATGAACAAGGACGTAAATAAACATGATTAAATCACTTGTTAAAAAATTAATGTTTATTGGTTTCGCTGCTATTGTGTTGCTTACCATTACTTTTTTTATATTGTTAGAAAAACAAATGCAGCAGCCCTTGCCAGTGAAGCAGGCACAATTATTGACAGTGAATAAGGGCAGCTCTGTTAGTTCCTTTGCTAGAAAACTAGTAAAACGTGGTTTGATTGAAAACCGTTTTTGGCTTCGCGCCTATGCACGTTTATATCCAGATAAAGTTCAAATTAAGGCCGGTACTTATTTAGTCCCCGTTAATAGTAATTTACAAAGTTTATTAGCATTACTTGCTAAGGGTAAAGAGCACCAATTTCAATTAACTTTTGTCGAAGGCTCAAACTTTAAGCAATGGCTAGAAAAATTAAACCAACAACCACAACTAACACATAACTTAAACTCACTAACAATAGCGCAAGTCTCTAAACTGTTAGGTATAAAACAAGCTAATCCTGAAGGTTGGTTTTTTCCTGAAACCTACGCGTTTACTCAAGGCACACAGGATCTTGAATTATTAAAGCGTGCGTATACAGCAATGCAGGGTTTGTTAGAGCAACTTTGGCAAGAACGAGCCGCCGGATTACCCTATAAAACACCCTATCAAGCTTTGATAATGGCTTCTATTATTGAAAAAGAAACTAGCCATATACCAGAGCAATCGCTAATCGCTTCGGTATTTATTAACCGTTTGGCAAAAAAAATGCGCTTACAAACCGATCCAACCGTGATTTATGGTTTAGGGGAGCGTTATCAAGGTGATATAACTCGTGCTCACTTGCGAGAAAAAACGGCCTACAATACATACCGCATTAATGGTTTACCACCTACGCCTATTGCAATGCCGGGAGTTTCGGCATTAAAAGCGGCGCTAAATCCTGCCACAAGTGATTATTACTATTTTGTAAGTGGTGGTAACGGTAAGCATGTATTTAGTGAAACACTTGCAAAGCACAATGCAGCAGTTAGAGCATTTTTAGCAAAACAAAAAGAAAAGAACCTTTAACTTTTCAAAGAAAGTGAACTATAAGGCCAATGAATAAAATTATTGTTACAGATGTTTTTGGTAAAACGCCTGCTTTATTGTCCCTCGCTCGTGCTATTCAGGCCAATATGATCATTGATCCCTATGATGGTAAAAGCATGAACTTTGTGGGAGAAGAGCAAGCATATAATTACTTTACAGAAAAGATTGGTTTTAATACTTATGCTGATAAATTAGCTGAAATAATAAAACAATGTTCAGCTGAATCTATTCTAATAGGCTTTAGTGTTGGCGCTTCGGCTATTTGGAAATTATCTGACTCACAATCAATAGAAGTGCTGACAACAGTAAAGCGTGCGGTCTGTTTTTATGGTTCACAAATTAGATACCACACCTCGTTGTTGCCTAGTTTTGAAGTGGAGCTCATTTTTCCTAAAAGTGAGCTCCATTTTGATGTGCTAACGCTCCGAGATACGCTTACCAATAAACCCAAGGTAAAGGCATTACAGGTTGATTTTTTGCATGGTTTTATGAATAAGCATTCTAATAACTTTAATCAAACGGGTTATGACGAACATATAAAGCTATTACAGAAAATAACCGGTGAAACTTGTTAATGCATATGTTTATACTTTGTGTTTAAAATTCACTTAAAGTTGTTGTTAGCCTAAAAGCTATATATTATTGCCCCTGTATCTTGAGACAAAATCAAAATAAAAGAGATAAATATGAATAAAGGTTTTATGGTTGTTTTTGATGGCAGTAATGGCGCAGGTAAAACGACAGTAATTAAAAGTATTGAAAAATACCTAACCTTAAAAGGTTTAGATGTTTTACTCACTCGAGAGCCCGGAGGAACCCCCATTGGAGAAAAAATAAGAGAAGTGATTTTAGAACCCTCCACACCTGAAATGTCATTTATGACTGAGTTAATGCTTTTTGGCGCAGGCCGTGCGCAACATATTCAAGAAAAGATCATCCCAGCATTGGCTCAGGGGAAAATAGTTATATCTGATAGGTTTGATGCCGCAACATTTAGTTTTCAGCATTTCGCTAGAGGAATAGATTTAGAAACTATAACTAAAATTAATGACTTAGCTTTAGATGGTTTTTCGCCTAACATGAATATTATTTTAGATTTAGATCCCAGCGAAGGCTTAAAAAGAGTACATAGCAGAGGAGAAGGGCTGGATCGTTTGGAAGATGAAAAGTCAGAGTTTTTAGTCAAAGCCCGAAATGGCTATTTGAAACAGGCAGAGCAATCACCACACAAGTTTGAAGTAATCGATGCATCTCAGTCTAAAGAAGCGGTATTAGAGGATGTTATTAAAGTTATAGATTCATTACTTAGCTCTTTTCATGCCTCATCACATGATAATCACGCCTAAAATGAATACTTGGTTACGCTCAGACCAGCAGCTACTTAGTCATCAATTTACTCAAAACATTTTACCCCATGCTATTTTAGTGAATGGTGTTACTGGCGCAGGAAAACTTGAACTTGCTCAGTGGTTATTACACTTGTTAAATTGTCAGCAACCACAGCCTATTCATAATGAACTAGATATTTTGCAAAGTTGCGGTCATTGCAAATCATGTTTGTTGCTAAAAAGTAAGACTTATCCCGATCATCTTAACCTGATACCAGAAAAAAATAGCTTAGGGGTAGATGATATCCGTCATGCGAATAGTTTTTTACAAAAAACAGCGTATTTAGGTAAATTTAAAACGGTGTTAATTGATAACGCCCAAAAGATGACGCAAGCTGCCGCTAATGCCTTATTAAAAACATTAGAGGAGCCTAGTGACAATAGTGTTATTGTTTTATTAACTAATGATATTGAAAATCTATTGCCTACCATTGTAAGCCGCTGTCGTGTATTTAATATCAGACCTAATGTTGGTGATGCATTATTGCAAGGCATGTCAGATTCACAATGTATTAGCGAATCAGGTGTGGAAGTTAATAATAACTTCATTAACCTTACTCAGTTGCCTGAACTAACCGATAAGGTGACCAATGAAGCATTTCAAACCTTTAAAGAGTGTTACCTAAATTATCTTCATGGTCAGTTAGTTGAAACTCAGCTTTTGCAGCAATTGCTCGATAGTCAACATGCCTTGCGTTGGTTAGAGCAAATTACGGTTAATTTGCTTCGTGAACAGTTTATTGTCCAAAGTGATGCGACTAACAAAGAGATTCTAAGCCCTGAACTGTTAAATAAGCTCTATAAAGTTATCATTAATGGGTGTAAAGTAATAAAATCGTATACACAAGCAAATAAACAATTTGTTTGTGAGCAGCTTATCATGGCGATAAGTGATGTTATCAACATGCAGGAGAGCTAGTTTGATCCCCATTAATATCGAGTTTCAATCAGAGCATGATCTATATGTTTCTTACATGCCTTTTTTAAAAGAAGGTGGTTTGTTTATTCGTACAGCGGAGCCTTATGATTTAGGCGTTGAAGTTGAGTTAAATATTTTGCTGCCGGATTCTCTTGAGCCGTCACTTGTTAAAGGTGACGTTTGTTGGTTAACACCTACAGGAGCACAAAATGGAACACCCGCAGGAATAGGGGTCAGCTTTACCGATGATCCTGATAAAATACGTCATCAAATTGAACAATCTATTGCTCGTCAGTTAAGTTCGTCTGAGCCAACTTTAACTATGTAACTTGCTTGTTCTATAACTTTATTTACCAAAGCCCTTAAGCATAAGGGCTTTTTAGTTTCTCATTTTCAATCTTAATTTTTTATTGGAGTTTTCTATTGTTTATTGATTCACATTGTCATTTAGATCGTCTTAACTTATCACTTTATGATGATAACCTAGCGAATGTTGTAAAAGCGGCAAGTGATGCACAAGTAAATAAATTGTTGTGTGTTAGCGTAACTTTAAAAGACTTTCCTGCCATGGTAGATAAAACGAAAGCTTTTGATAATGTTTTACTTTCTTGTGGTATGCATCCACTTAATCAAGATGATGAAGTCAATATAGAACAATTACGAACGCTTGCTGATGATCCTAAGGTTATTGCTGTTGGCGAAACTGGCTTAGATTATCATTACGCACCTGAAACTAAAGATCTACAGTTAGACTCGTTTAAAAAGCATATCCAAGTGGCGAAAGAGCTTAATAAACCATTAATTATTCATACGCGCGATGCTAAAGAAGACACTTTAGCCATGCTACGAGAAGAAGGTGCTGACAGCGTTGGTGGAATTTTACATTGTTTTACTGAATCGTGGGACATGGCTAAACAAGCATTAGATTTAGGCTTTTATATTTCATTTTCGGGTATAGTCACATTTAAAAATGCCAGTGCATTAAGAGAAGTTGCTAAGCTTGTGCCGGATGATAAATTTTTAATTGAAACTGATGCGCCATACCTAGCACCCGTTCCACATAGAGGTAAAGAAAATCAACCTGCTTATGTGGTTGAAGTTGCCAAACACTTAGCCAGTATTCGCGGCCAATCTATTGAAACCATTGCTAAACTGTCAACGGATAATTTTAACCGCCTTTTTGATTTTTAGTGTTGTCTAATAAAGGTAAAAGTACGTCTAAAAATAACTTGGCTTGTTTAGAGGATACAGTCTGCACTTGATTACTTATTTAGTGAAAACTTTAATACTCATCCAGTAACTCAAACCGTCGCAGCTCTGTTACCTGTAAGTTTTTACGATACCCAAGTAAAAGCGGCGCTTAAATCAATCTATGACTCTTTTCAAAATGGCATTGATGCAGAGCTTAAAATTGAAAAACCTAAAGCAAGTGATGAAAAGCTTAAATATGTGGCTTATAGCATAATGTGTCTTTCATTTGGTGGCGGTTGGATGCTAAACCTAGGCTTTGATGCAACACTTAATCAGAAAAATAAATTAATTGCGCAGGGGGTAATTGATCAACTTTAAAACTAGCATCTAAGTAGTCGTTAGATGATTATCTAAGCTTATTGAATCGCCTATATTAAGCTCTTCTACAAATAACTATTGCGTCAATCTTATCATCACTTTAAACATCCCATTTTTGGGAATAATTTCATTTTCATTTTCCCTTAATTGGGACGGTCTTAGAAACAGAAGATGAATTTTATATATTGTAGATATTTATCAATGAGATGCATGCTTGGCATAGTGACTGCAATAAAGAAACGTTATATGCCCCAAAGAAATGGGTGGCAAGATTAACTAACCTAAAGTAAGAGGATGAAGAAATGACAAAAAATAGCACGGCCAGATTAGCTGGTTTTATGTATTTGCTTCTGGTGTTGAGCGGAATATTTTATCTGCTCTATGTCCCATCTCAATATATTGTCTCGGGAGATGCAGCGTCAACGGTAAATAATATCATTGAATCTAAATTTCTATTCCGCTTGGGTATTGCAGTAGGTGTATTCAGTAACATATTTTTCTTAATATTGCCCTTTGTGTTGTTTGATTTGTTCAAAGACGTTAATAGAAACATTGCTGTACTTATGGTGGTTTTTTCGGTTGTAAGTATTCCATTTTCTCTATTTAATTTGGTCGATAAGATTAACGTCCTGACATTGCTAAGTGGCGCCCAATTCCTTGATGCGCTCAGTCTGGAGCAGATACAAACTCAAGTTATGTTGTTATTAAAGTCATATAGTAATGGACTTAAGCTAATTCAAATATTTTGGGGGCTTTGGCTGTTTCCTTTCGGTTTTTTAGCTTTTAAGTCGGGATACATTCCTAAAGTACTGGGCATTTCACTCATGCTCGGATGCTTAGGCTATATGGTCAAATTCTTTGGGCTCATACTTTACCCAAGCATTGATATTCCAAGCTTTATTGGTTGGCCTGCTTCGTTCGGAGAAATAGGAACTTGCTTGTGGCTATTAATCATGGGCATTAAAGATAAGCCGGTTAGACAACAAGTATCATAAAAAAAATAGAACTATCTGAGAACACCGATATAGTTATTATTTTTAACCAAGCATGGATGCTTTTTAGGTAGATTTTATCTCAAAGCTGCCTGTGGCGTTTCATCTCAAAACACTAGTTTTTATCAGAAATTGGTCAAATAATTTGTACACTCGAATTTTATTTTCACGTTAACTATTCTAATAAAAGCAGATATATAAGTAGCTAAAACTTCACAATCTAGAATACAGCAAACAACTAACCCAATAAGGTTGCAACGTTTTCCCTGCGGGGTTTTAGCTGGTTTCTGTTTGTTTCTTTGGGTTGGATTTGTAATTGTATGATTATAGGTGGTTTTAATCGAGTCCGCTAAAGTGATTAAAGTTGCCAGGTGTAAAACGTATTGTGCTGACAAGGTTAAAGTGGTAACGTTAACCCTTGATTTTTTGGGCTGGCCAAAATATCAGATGTTACCTCC
>JAPYOP010000051.1 GCA_029938115.1 Colwellia sp.
GGAGCACCCGTTACGCCACCACCTGGATGAGAACCAGAGCCACATAAATATAAGCCTTTAATCGGTGTGGCATATTGAGCTGCATCAGGGTGCGGGCGCATGCTAAATAATTGATCCGGCTCTAATCGGGCATGACAAATATCACCACGAGTCATACCAAACATTCGTTCAAGATCTAATGGCGTTAAACACTGATAAGACACTAAGATATCTGGCAAGTTTGGAATGTACTTGGTTAGATAGTCTAAGATGTCTTTTACAACCGCTTCTTTTTCATCATCCCAATGCTTACCGTCGGCAAGATCATAAGGCATATATTTGCACAATAAACTCATAACGTGATGTCCAGATTTATCAGTTAGAGAGTCGTCCACTGTACTCGGAATAAAAGCTTCAATAAGTGGTGGGTTTGCAGGTATACCTGCTCTAGATGAGCGATAAGCTCGCTCAACATGATCTTTATCTTCAATAATTGAAATTGAGCCAATGTGTTGAGGCCCTACGCCTTCACCAGGTAAGCAGGCAAATTGCGGCAAACCACTTAACGCTAAATTCATTCTTAAAGAGGCTGACTCTTGGCGAATCACTTTGATATCTTTAGCAAAACTATCGGGTAAATGTTCAGCACCGACAAGAGTTAAAAAGGTACGCTTGGGATCTGTATTAGCGGCGACTACCTTGGTAAACATTTTTTGACCGTCTTTTAGTTCAACCCCTTGCACGGCACCATTTTCAATGATGATTTTTTCCACACCTGCATTGGTTTTAATTACCACGCCTTTGGCTTGAGCTGACTTAGCCATGGCTTGAGTAATGCCACCCATGCCACCTTTGACAAAACCCCAAGAGCCTTTTACTCCGTCAATGCCACCAACAGCATGATGTAACATCGACATAGAAGAGCCGGGGTGATGTAATGAGGTGTAATTTGCTGGCAGGATATGCTGTGCCATCATCGCTTTAATTTTGTCACTTTCAAACCAGCGTTCAATCAAAGTGTCAGGGGTGCTAATAAATAGTTGAATAAAACGATAACGGGTATCCGCGTCAAGCTTGTAAAAATCAAGCCCCAACTTTGCTGCACTTAATATGTCTGCTGGACCGCCGCCATGTAATTTTGGTGGCGCTTTTAACCATTGCTTGGCAACTATTGCCCCCACTTTATCTATGATGTGGTGAAACTCTTCATAGGCGTCGTAATCGGTATCTGAAAACTTAGCAAACTGGCGACGATTTTCTGCTTCGTCTTTTGTTAACAGTAAATATTCGTCACTTAAATCAAGGTATATAGCATTATCTAGTGGTAAGGTTTGGTAGCCATATTTTTTAAGTTCCAATTCTTTAATAACTTCAGGTCGTAATAAACTGACAACATAGGAAGCAATTGAATTTCGGTAACCAGGATGGAACTCTTCGCTCACAGCAGCACCACCCACTATGTGCCTTTGTTCAAGTACACATACGCTGAGTCCTGCCATGGCAAGATAATTGGCTGTTGTTAGACCGTTGTGTCCAGCACCAACTACAATGGCATCAAATTTATTATTTTCCATGAGTTTCATCCAAATTTAAACTTGCTAAAGTCATGTAACTTTTAAATACAGAGTTACATCCTATTAGTGCTAAAAGGGTTATGCTATCGCGCGTATCCGCAGAGAAAATTATGATTTTTTATCCATACTAATGACGGGTACTGGTAGATAAGAACGAGCAATAATCTTATAAGTCCCAATACCACAAGGAACAAAGATTCCCGCCCAACATAGCGCTAAAATGGCTTCCATGGTAAACCAATTTATCTGGTTTCCTTCGCTAAGTGTTGCTGTGGCTAATTGATATGGATAGACGTAAAACACCAACTGTAGAACGGAAAGGCCTATACCAAAAATTATCACTGCAATAGCGACCCACTGAGTATGTTTAGTTTGTTTTTTATTGCATTCATGAGGGGGGATTTGGTGAAGGCCTTGCCGACGAGAATGTTCAATTTCACTAACCTCATCTAAGCGTGAAACTAAAAGAATGACAACCCAGCTTAGTAAACCACCTACAAGGATTGGATTTAAGTAGGAGGGCAAGTCAATCCAACCCCATGAATCAAGGAAACGAAGAATAACATTGCCGGCAAAACCACTGATAATGCCCCAGTAGGCGGCTCGGGCAGTAATAGATTTGCTCCAAACACTCATAAAGGCAACTGGCCCCCAAGATGAAGCAAAGACGGTACCGACATAATAAGCTAGCCAGAAAAGGTTTGGCGGAAAGAAAAAGCTGATCAGTAAGGCAATTATACCAACAACCAGCATAACCCAACGGCTAAAACGTAATAATGACTTATCATCTTTTGTTTTTTGAGGAAATATATCATTACTAACACTAAAACCCACAAGTGAAAGAAACGTAGTGGCTGAGGATAAAGCTGCCGCCATCACGCCAGCGAGTAACAAAGCGCCCATTATTGATGGCATCATGTTCATTGCTGCCCAGATCATGGTTTGTTCATGGGGGAAAATATCATCTTTGCTTAGGTTGACCACGGTTGCAGCTGCAAAAAGAGCGAGATTACTTACTGCCACTATAATGGCGGCAATGCAGGCTGAACGGATAACAACATGCTCAGATTTTGCCATTAAATATCGACTTGATTGCCAAGGACTTACCGCAGCGACAAAACTCCATGCTATGCCCGTAATGATAGACCAAATAAAATAATCTCGGGGTGTTTTCCATTCGGTACCCGAGCCAACCATGCCGTGCCAAGTCATCAATTGAGGTTTACTCTCTAAGTTAATTAAATCGGTTAAAGAAGATAACCAACCGCCGTGAGTATCGACAATGTAATAAAGGGCAACAAAGCTCATAATAGTGAAAAGTAGAAACATTATGGTGTCAGTTATTACCACACCACGGGAGCCTGAATACAGAGTAAACAAGGTATAACATAGCCAAGAAGCTATTAATCCTTGGGTATAAGTTAATGGAGTTAATTGAGATAGGATAACGGCAGTACCTTGGGTTACCGCTAATAAATATCCACCAAGACCAAGAACAATTGTTATCCCCGCAGCAGCTTGTACTGATTTACTGTTAAAGCGATGACCAAAAAACTCAGCAACGGTTAACGATTTACTTCGCCTGAGATAACGGCCAAAGAACAAGGCGCCATAAATATATCCTGCCACCCATATCGCAGGCCAAAGAATATATGCGCCACCTTGTGAAGCATAAGAAAAGCCAGTTTCACCTAAAAAAGCATTAGTACTTAATACACTGGCAACTAAAGTTCCGACTATCAGTAAGGTAGGCGCATTTCTGCCGACGACAAAGTAGTCTTCAAGGTGTTTGACTTTTCGACCGGCATAATTGCCGACGACAAGGTAGACAACCATACTGATCAATATACTGACTGAATATATATCCATAGGCTCACGCGCAAAGGCTAGTTGAATTTTGTTGAGTAATTATATAGCCAGATTAAATAATAAGCAGTGTATTGTGTATACCCCAAACGGGGAGATAGGGTTTTATATTTTAATAGTTATAGATTTGATTAGTATGTGGTTTATTTTTTATGCTTGTCAAAATATGAATAAATAATGAATGACAATGCTAAACCCATAGCGACAATTATAATGGTTATTTTATCTCGATGGGGAGTTTCAGGCAGCCAAACCTCATGCTTACCTAACCAAAAAAGTAGGTACATAGATATGAAACAAGGAGCTAGAGCCGTTGCCACTTTTAATATGTAAAGTGTTTGTGTTTTAAAGTAATTTATCATCAGTGATAATCTCGTCATTACCTGAACTAATAAAATTCTATAATGTATTGAAATTTAGAGGTATACCCTAATAGGGTATAGAATTTCATCTAATTTAAACACTAGAATAATAGCTATAAATGATAATTTTAATTATTTTCAAGTGATATAAATATGACTAGTGATTTTAATAAACTGTTTAAAAACAAAGCAATAAATGGATGGCGACTGTTTTGGCTTATTTCTATTCCTATATCAATTATTATTATTTCTGCCATGATGGCGTCTGATCTGTCCTCAGGTGCAGGCGTCTCTCATATGATTGGCTATTCTGTTAGATGGACTATACCTTTTATTTATATAGTGGTTGGCACCTCTTCGCTTCAAATTCTCTTTCCTTCGCCTTTTTCGATGTGGCTAATGCGAAATAGAAAATATATCGGACTGTGTTTTGCTGTTGGCATGGTGTGGCAAGGCCTGTTTATCTTCATTATTTCTACGTTTCTTCGAGATTATTACTTTAAAGAAATTTACTTCTTCCGTGATGAACTCGAAGGAACTATTGGTTACATTTTCCTTGGTGTTATGGTGGTCACCTCTTTTCAATTTGGTCGAAAATACGTTAATGCCATGCAGTGGAAACTGGTGCATAAGGGCGGTATTTATTTTCTTTGGGCTTATCCATATAGTGTTTATTGGTGGAACCTCACTTACGCACAGCCAAGGACTATTGATTACATTTTATATTGGGGTGGTTTTATTGCCTTTGCACTTAGAATCGCCGCTTGGGGTAAAAAACGTCAGCAAAAGGCAAAGCGACAATCAGCCATAAACAGTGTCCCGTTAATATACCAAACATTAGGCGGTTCTTTTATCGCTATCGGTCTTGTTGCCACAGCAACTGGCTGGTATTGGCAAAAGAGTGTCACCGTTTTTTTAACCTCAGCCGTATGGTCAGCTGAGTTAGAACTTTGGCTGCCATTTTGGCCTTTAGAGCCTTACCTACCATTGTTAACTATTGCTTTGGGAACTCTGTTTTTAACAAAAAGTATGAGAACAGCTTAAGGCTTAATATGAATGTTATTCCAATTTGGTTAAATTTTTTCCAACTCAGAGCTATGCTCGATGTTCAATAATAAGGCGAATTTGTTTAGAACTAGCCACTCTAAATTAAATGAATTTAACGATGTTAGTGGTCATCAAATAAGCTCCCAAGAGGGCGTTTGAAAGGCTTACATGTTTCGTTATTGATTTTGACAATAAGAAAAGCTATTCACTTCAACCTTACCTAAAGACGTTTCTAATTCCATAAAAATTATAGATCTTGAAATGTTTAGATATGTAGCCGTAATGATACTTTCATTGAGCTTGCTTAGTTAGCAGGAACCTTATTTCGGTGAGCAAGTTCAATAAAGGGAATAGAACAAAAATTACAGGCTATTTTGCTGCTTGTTTTATTACACACCACAAATATATCTTCAATCGAAGCACAGTCGGTAATTATCGAGGCAAAACCAAGCCAATACTGTTGTGTTTCATGCCATACTAATGAAGGTAATGTGCCTATTTGTATTGTTTGACCGTCAATGGTCGCAAAAAGTGCTTGGCTGTCTTCTAGTTCGCATGATTGAGCGATTTTTATTCCGCGCATTCTAAAACGTGGGCCAGCCGCTTTTAATTGAGTTAATGCTTTTTTCCCAACAAAATCATGATCACTATTTAATTTAACATTCCAGCCTAACGTTAATTCAAATGGTGTTCGTTCGTTCTTAAGATCATCAAAGGTTCCAGCTGTATCCCAGCCAGGCACTATCATGCCAGCTTCAATTCTGCATATATTAAGTGCTGTTAAACCGTAGCCTAGCATTTTTATGTTAAGTTCATTTTCTGCATTGGTTATAGCCTGTTCTACGCTATCAATGGCCTTAGGAGTAAACCAAATTTCATAACCTAAATCTCCAGTAAACCCTAAACGACCTACCATTATTTTATGATCAGATAAGTCGAAATAGCCTAGTTCAAATGGTGCAAGCTGTTCAACACCAACAAAACCAAATTGTTGTAATACTTTGCAAGATTTAGGTCCTTGTATAGCAATACCTGCGGATAAGCTTGTTTCATCAATTATTTTTAGATCATTAAAGTCGTTATACTTAGCAAAATGATCATCTAAATCTAATTCTGAAATTAAAAGTAAGTAATCGTCATGAGCATATTTATTGATAATACCATCGTCAATGAGGTAGCCACTTTCATCGCAGATCAGACCGTAAGCTGATCTCATTATTGGCAGTTGGCTAACGGGTGCTGTTAAGATGCGGTCTAAAAAATTACCGGCATCACGGCCTGTTATACGGTACTTTTTCATTGGTGAAGCATCAAAAATGGCACAACTCGTGCGCAGCATCTGATATTCTTTAGCGGGATCACTGTAATGCATAGGTAAACAAAAACCATTCCATGTGTCGTATTCATCAATACTTTTGGTTGCCATATGTTCATTGAAATCAAAATTACTGTGACGAGAAACTAGATCACATAAAATACTTTTTTTTAAGGGGGTTGTCATAATCATTCTCTTCATATTAATTGGCTTATTTTAAATTAGGCTAAGCGCTTCCATTTAAAGTCTTTAATAATTTCTCTTGCTGCGTTATGACCAGGACAGCCTGAAACTCCGCCACCTGGGTGAGCACCAGAGCCACATAAAAATAAGTTTTTTACCGGCATACGATAATCTGCATAACCTGAAGTAGGGCGCATGCTATACATTTGATCAAATGCTAAGACACCATGGAATATATCTCCGCCTATCAAGCCAAACTCTCGTTCTAAATCCAAAGGTGATTTGATTTGCCTGCCGATAACAGAGGCTTTAAAATTAGGTGCGTACATATTGACATGTTCAATAATGTGATCAGCTACTTCTTCACGTATATCATCCCAAGATAAACCATCGGGTAAGTTAGGATTAAAGTGCTGACAGAATAAACTCATTACGTGTTGACCTTCCGGTGCTAAAGTATCATCTAACGTACTGGGTATATAAATTTCTAAAGAAGGGTCTTTTGACCAACCCGTTCTAATAGCATCGTTAAAAGCTATTTCATAGTGTTTCATGCTGGGACTTAAACTGACCATGCCCTTTAATATTTTCGCTTGCGCTTCTTCTGATAAATGTTCAATACAAGAAAATTTTGGCATTTCTGTAATTGCCACATTCATTCTAAAAGTACCACTGATACAACGATAGTTATTCATTCTTCGAAGAAACTCAGGGTCTAAATGTTGTGGGGCAACGAGCTTATTAAATAATAATTTAGGGTTGGTGTTTGCAGCAATAGCGCGGCCATATATTTTACGACCGTCTTCAAGTTCAACACCACATGCTTTACCATTTTCAATAATGACTTGTTTTACGGGGGCATCAACTTCTATATCGGCACCATAGGCTTCGGCTGATTTTGCCATGGCTTGTGTTATTGAACCCATGCCTCCTTTGGCGTGTCCCCACGCACCTTTTTCGCCATCAATTTCACCAAAGTAATGATGTAATAATACATAAGCCGTACCGGGGGAATAAGGGCTGGCCATAGTGCCAATAAATGAGGTTGAACTTAAAGACGCTTTTAAAATATCGCTTTCTAGCCATTCATCTAAAAATTCTTGCACTGACATAGTCATCATTTTGGCAAAATAATGCTGAGTATTACTATCCAGTTTTCTAATTCGATTGGCCACTTTGCCCAATTTCAGTAAGTCGCCCAATCCTCCGCCCATATTAGGCGGGGTTTCTAAGACGATATCGCGCATTACATCTGCACATTGTTCTAATAGCTCATGCAATTTATTCCAGTTATCATAGTCTTGAGGTGAAATTGCTTCGATTTGCTTACGCATTTCTTCCTCATCACTGGTAACTAACAAAAAGCCACCATCAGGTTTAGGAATAAAGACACTATCTTCTTCAGGCATCATGATTTCTAAGCCATATTTATATAGCTCCAGATCTTTAACAATTTTGGGGTTGAGAAGACCTACTACATAAGAGCAAACTGAGTTTCTAAAACCGGGGTGAAATTCTTCAGTAATCGCCGTGCCACCAACAACACTACGTTGTTCTACAACTTTTACTTTATAACCTGCACGGCATAAATAGCCAGCAGTGGTTAAACCGTTGTGGCCGGCACCAATAATTACTACATCATATTCGTTTATTGCCATTATCGTCTCAAAATTCAACTGGATTGATTTGAGTGTATGGGCAGATTGTTGAGAAAACTTCCTTGCGTATCCGCAAGAAATAAATTTGTTTGGTAAGACGTTTTTAAAAATGAAAAGGGCGCAATAGTCCTGACTATTTTCAGTGTTCTAATTGTTTAATATTTTTAATGTATTGGCTAGGGGAAATATCTTTATAACGCTTAAACGTTTTATAAAAAACTGAAGAGGAGCTAAAGCCAGCATCATAAGCTAGTTCCGTAATGTTAATATCGAAGGAGTCACATTCATCTAAGTAATTTAGAAAAGCTTGTAAACGATGATGATTAATAAAATCAAAGAATTTCATTTGATACTCGTTGTTTAATATTTGCGATAAGTGGTTACGACGAATATCAAGTAGGTCGGCTAAATCTTGTAATTTTAATTCTGAATCTCGATAGGGTTGATCGTTTTCCATGATGGTTTCGAGTTTTGTTTTGAGCAATTGTATTTGTTTTTGATCAAGGCCAGACTTTGCATATTTGTTTTTCTTTTGAGCAAGTAACTGACCGTCTTGAGCGAGATCATAATAGCTTTGCAGCATAATAATTTTATCACCGCTAAATTTTAACATTTCAGCACTTTCAAGTAATTTATTTTCTGCTGTTGAATGTGTTTTTAATGATGACTGTAAAAAAACGGTATCGCCATTAATGACGGGTTGTTCAATAATAGAGAACTGGATTGAACCAGCCGATTTAGCAAGAATTTCAGTAATGTATTGCTCAATTTCATAGCCGCGATATTCTTTATTTCTAGCGGTATCTACATAAACAGCATCTTTACAAAAATAACCCGCGACTGCTATGGCATCACCACGATTCCAGGCATCAAAATAGTCGACGATTAGTTGGAGACGCTGTTTATTTTTCATCATTATTCATTATTCATTATTAGCAAACTTATTGGCCGAGTAATCATTATTTATGAAGGATTTTTATAATCTTTGCTTCCTTAAAAACAAGGAACTTTATCATTGAATATTACTATTGAAATATGAAAACGCAACAGCATTTTTAGCCCAAGCAATATTAAAAAAATATACTTATTATTAACCATAGTGTTTTCATTGATAAACTCCATTTTCAATTATATTAAATATAATGTTTTCAAACATAAGTAGCAAATATATAGTTTGATACACCTTTGGGGTAGATACTCTGAAAATGATTGAGATTAGACTGCTATAGCAATGGTTGTAAAATGGTCAGGCCTTCTCGATAAATAATATAAAAAATAGGCAGGTTACAAAAATGAGTTCGAACACTTTAATTCCAAGTAGTAATGTTTTCGATGGTTGGCGTTCTATTTCAACCGCTTTGATAATGGCTTTGGTGGGTTACTCCGTAATGGTTAGTGTGCCAGTGTTAAGTACAGCATGGGTAAATATGCTAGGTTTTACTGAAGAGCAAGTTGGCCGGGTTGCAGGAGCTGATCTTGGCGGGTTATCTGTGGGCGCGATAT
Organism: Colwellia sp.; assembly: GCA_029938115.1. GTDB lineage: Bacteria > Pseudomonadota > Gammaproteobacteria > Enterobacterales > Alteromonadaceae > Colwellia. Next base: position 9,488 of record JAPYOP010000051.1, read on the forward strand.
GTTCCTCAATATTCGTTGCAAGAGTGAATAGGCGACTGTTAGTGGCTATTGGTTTGTTTTTATCAATTGGCGCTAATGCACTTTGTATTAGTTATGTTGAGTATGAGCAAGTGTTATGGTTGAGGGTTATTGCTGGTTTTGGAAGTGGTATTTTTACTTCAATCGCGGTTGTTACACTTGGCGGAACAACAAAGCCTGTCAGGGCTTTTAACTATTTATTACTTGGTTTCGCTTTTTCTACTGCTATAGAACTTCATACGCTACCGCAATTATCAATGAACGGAATTTATATCTTTTTCATTGTCTTGAATGTTTTCTGTCTTGCTCTTATACCTTGGATGCCGAGTAAACCACTTAATGCTGAAGAACTTATCCAGCAACAAGAAGCCCAAGAAGGTATTGCAGATTGGAATGTACCTCGAATTTTACCCATGATTTGTTTGGTCGCCATCGGTTTTACTTACATCAATATTGGTGGTTATTACACCTACATTGAATTAGCAGCCCATGCAGATGGTATCGCGGAAGATTGGATAGGTCCAATTCTCACTTGGTCTTCCATTTTCGCTATTGTCGGTTGTTTTTTTGCTTTTTTATGTTCAAGATTCGGCCTATTTAAACCTTTGATTATTTCACTTTTCGCTATGGCCTTCATTGTCATTATGTTGCAAGGAGGAATTACCGATATCAACATCATGATCAGTTTGTTTGGCTTTATGACTTTATGGACCTTTGTTGATGTCTATCAGTCGGCAATGATGGCGCATATGGATCGCTCAGGCTCATTAATTGCCTTAATGCCAAGTGTTCAAGGATTTGGACAATTTTTAGGTCCCAATGTTTCTGCTTCAGTATTAGGAGCAGGCTTAGGTTATAGCACTATGTTTGTCGTATCGGGCAGCATGGCCCTCGTTGCTATGATTTTATATATTGGAATTACCATGTATATGAATAAAAGAAAGCCAATTGAGTCGGTTTCTAGTTAATATGCCTAAAAAACTACTCATTTTTACGCATTCATTTGATGACGCTCCCGGTTATGTTATTGACCTTTTACAGCGAAATAACATCCCGTTTCGGATTATCCATAGTTATAAAAAAGAGGCAATACCGGAGCTTAATGACTCTGTTGTCGGTCTAATATTTTTAGGTGGAAGTATGAGTGTTAATGATGGCATTTCATGGTTGGAACAAGAAGTAAAACTGATCCAACAAGCCATCAGTGTAGGACTTCCTGTTATTGGCCATTGCTTAGGCGGGCAACTTATTAGTAAAGCGCTTGGGCAAACAATAAGTAAAAGTTCAAACATTGAAATTGGTTGGCATAATTGTTATCGAGCTGACAACTCAACAGCTGACGTTTGGCTTGGCGAACTGAAAAACGCATTTGTTATGTTTCATTGGCATGATGAAACTTTTGATATTCCGCCTGATGCAACCTTACTGTTTTCTTCTAAATACTGTAAAAACCAGGCCTATAGTTATGGTGATAACGTACTGGCTATGCAATGTCATGTCGAAATGACAGAGGAACTGATGTCACGTTGGCTTGATATATTCTCAGGCGAATTATCAAAAGAAAGTCAAAGTGAACAAACACATCAACAAATTAGAGCAAAGCTGACGGATAATATCCCTAAGTTGAACCGTGTTGCGGAGCAATTGTACAGTCGTTGGGTTAAAACGTTAACTTTATAGATGAATGTTTACATTCGAAATAATTAGAGGGTGTTTTTCTATAATTCAAGTGAATATTTATAGTATTCATTATCACGTTGATAACTGAGCTTGTGATAAAGCTGCTGTGCTTGTTTATTATTTTTGGCTGTTTCTAAGTCAATACGAGAAGCCTTTGTTTCTTTAGCAAATTCAAATGCACGTGCCATGAGCGCTTCGCCAATACCTTTATTTCTAACTGAACTATCAACAAATAGATCGTACAAAATCCAAATAGGTGTAGCATCAATACTACAAAAACTAGGGTAGAGTTGTGTAAAACCCAAGGCTTTATTTTGTTCATCAAGTGCTAAAAAGATCACTGAACTTTCAGTTTTCATCCTTTTAGTAATATATTGTTTAGCAAGTTCTATATCCGGTTTTTGTTGATAAAATTGTCTGTAGCGATCAAATAACCTACTTACTTGCTCTAGTTCGGTTAACCTTGCTTTGATAATGTTTATTGTCTTAATCATATTTTATTAACTTATTAACTTATTAACTATAAATGGTTAGATAGCTTGGCAAAGTTAATTCACCAAGCTAATACTCGCAGGTTAAAATACATGATCTATTGCTTGCGCTAAATTGACCAGAGTGCGGTCAAGGTTGTGCAACTTATCTAAACCAAACAATCCTAGTCTAAACGTCTTAAAATTTTCACCTTCATCGCATTTTAATGGTACACCAGCGGCGATTTGTAATCCTTGGTCGACGAACTTTTTACCATTTTGAATGGCACCATCATTTGTGTAACTAACAACAACTCCAGGTGCTTCAAAACCCGGAGCGGCAACACTGTTAATGCCTTTTTTTGTTAACAGCGAGCGAACTTTTTTCCCTAGGGCTAGTTGTTCATGTTTAACTTTTTCAAAACCATAACTTTGAGTCTCTATCATTACATCGCGAAATTGACGTAGAGAGTCTGTTGGCATAGTTGCATGATAAGCATGGTTACCTTGTTCATAGGCTTCCATAATTTGTAACCATTTAGCTAAATCACAAGCAAAACTGCTGCTGGTCGTGTTGTCTATGCGCTGTCTAGCTAAACTACTCAGCATAACGAGGCCACAGCAAGGTGTACTACTCCAACCTTTTTGTGGAGCACTGAGCAATACGTCAATTCCACAAGCTTTCATATCTAACCAAACAGTACCTGAAGCTATACAATCGATAACTAACATGCCACCAACTGCATGAACAGCATCAGCCATTTCACTAATATAATTATCTGGCAACATGATGCCTGATGAGGTTTCGACATGGGGAGCAAATACCATGGCAGGTTTTTCCGCTAAAATGGTTGCCACAACGTCCTCTATCGGTGTTGGTGTAAAAGGGGCTTGCGCGCCAGATGTAATTTTTTTTGCTTTTAAAACCAACGATTCTGACGGAATATTACCCATTTCGAAAATCTGAGTCCAACGATAACTAAACCAGCCATTTCTCACCACCAAACATTTTTTATCCGTAGCAAATTGCCGAGCAACAGCTTCCATACCAAAAGTGCCACTACCAGGAACCACAATAGTACTTTGGGCGTTGTAAACACTTTTAAGTGTCTGAGAAATATCTCGCATTACGGTTTGAAATGTTTGCGACATATGGTTTAACGAACGATCAGTAAATACCACTGAGTATTCTAATAGACCATCAGGGTCAATATTTTCAAGTAAAGCAGACATAAAAATTCCTTATCAAAATGCTAAAGCTCAAATTATAGAGTTAGTTCTTTTTTTGAACAACACCCCTTTAGCAGTATGTTCAATTTTTAAAAAGTAAAAGACACTAATATTACCAGTAGTAAGTGGAAATGATTCAAAGTGATTAGGAGAAAATGATGGCAACAAGTGTAATTGAACTATTCACAATAGGTATAGGGCCCTCTAGCTCTCATACCGTCGGACCAATGCGTGCAAGCCTTATATTTGCTAAATTTCTAGAAAAAAATAGGGTCATGAATAAAACTTACTCTATACAAATTGAATTATTTGGCTCATTAGGACATACCGGTAAAGGACATGGTAGTGACAAAGCTGTCATTTTAGGACTACTAGGTGAAACACCTGAAAATATAGATCCAGATAGTGTTACTGATAAAATGCAACATATAAAAAAATCAGGTTCTTTATTGCTGTTAGGTAAGTATTTAATCAACTTTGATCTCAGTCACTATATTATTTTCCATCGTCGAAAATCATTGCCTAAACACCCTAATGGCATGAGGTTTTCAGCTCTTGATATTGATCAAAACATACTGACCTCACAAGATTATTACTCAGTTGGTGGTGGCTTTGTTGTCAGTGATAATGAAGAGGATCAATCAATCGTTGAAGATAACCGTTCGTTGCCATATCCGTTTAAAACTTGTGATGAGCTAATCGAACAATGTCGAGATAACGGCTTTAGTATCAGTAATTTAATGTTAGCAAATGAATCGTCTTGGCGCAGTGAAAAAGAAACCTTAGCGTATTTATTCCAGATTTGGCAAACCATGCAAGCTTGTATTAAAAAAGGCTGTCAAACAGAAGGAATATTGCCAGGAGGACTGAAAGTTAAACGCCGGGCGCCACAATTGTATAAACGACTTAAAGCCACAGAGCATAGTGATCAAGATCCATTAAAAATAATGGATTGGGTAAATCTATATGCCCTTGCAGTCAATGAAGAAAATGCTAATGGCGGTAAAGTTGTTACGGCCCCAACCAATGGCGCTGCAGGTATTATCCCTGCGGTAATTAATTATTTCCAGCAATTTAAACAACAATGTGATGACAAAGATGTGGCTAAGTTTTTATTAACCGCTGGTGCCATTGGAATGTTGTATAAAGAAAACGCTTCCATTTCAGGTGCTGAAGTAGGTTGCCAAGGTGAAGTGGGGGTTGCTTGTTCAATGGCTTCGGCAGGTTTGGCTGAAGTGTTAGGTGGCTCAGTCTCACAATGTGAAAATGCTGCAGAAATAGCGATGGAGCACAACCTTGGCCTCACCTGTGATCCTGTTGGCGGACTGGTTCAAATTCCTTGTATTGAACGTAATGCAATTGCTGCCGTTACCGCCATTAATTCCGCTAGATTAGCGTTACATGGTGATGGCTCCAATAAAGTTAGTTTAGATAAAGTGATTAAAACTATGCGTGAAACGGGTGCTGATATGAAAATGAAATACAAAGAAACCTCGAGAGGAGGTTTAGCGGTCAATATTATTGAATGTTAACTAGAATCATTTTGAAACATACCCCTTAGCGGTATTTGCTTTATCTAAAAAGTAAAACAAACTGACCTTAGCTTGTGGTTGTGAATGTTGTAACAAGTTTAATTTTTAATTATAAGTTTAAAAAAATATTATTAGGAGAACGCTATGACAGAACTAACCTTGAAACAAGCTGATTGCATAATTGATGGTGCATTAGCTAAAGCTCGTGAACTTGATACTGCCCCTATGGCAGCCATTGTCTTAGACAAAGGCGGAAATATTATTGCATTCAAGCGGGAGGATGGTGCCAGTATTATGCGTTTTAACATTGCTCAAGCTAAAGCTTGGGGCTCTATAGGTATGTTAATGTCGTCACGAAAAATGGCAGAAATGGCCGAAGTTCGTCCTACCTTTGTTTCTGCTTTAGGAGAAATGTCAGGTGGAAAAATAGCACCATCTCCAGGCAGTGTACTGATAGAAGATCAACAAGGGGAATTGCTTGGTGCCGTCGGTGTTAGTGGTGATTTACCTGACTTAGACGAACAGTGCTCGTATGCCGGTATAGCTTCTTCAGATTGTAAACTTAGAGAGTAAGAGGAACACAAAATGACAACAATAAATCCCTATACTTTGTCACGAGATATGACCATCGCTGATTTTGATGATGAACTATTTCAAGCGATGAACAGTGAAGTGGTTCGCCAAGAAGAACATATTGAGCTGATTGCTTCTGAAAATTATACCAGCCCTCGGGTATTGGAAGCTCAAGGTTCGCAGTTAACTAATAAATATGCAGAAGGTTACCCCGGTAAGCGTTATTACGGCGGTTGTGAATATGTAGACAAAGCAGAAGTACTTGCGATAGAACGCGCTAAAAAACTTTTCTCAGCAAGTTACGCTAATGTGCAACCTCACTCTGGTTCACAAGCAAATGCTGCAGTTTTTCAAGCATTAGTTAACCCAGGAGATACGGTTTTAGGCATGAGTTTAGCGCACGGCGGCCACTTAACTCATGGTTCACACGTTAGTTTTTCAGGCAAAATTTATAATGCGGTGCAGTATGGCATTAACGATGAAACCGGCATCATTGATTATGACGAAGTTGAACGTTTAACTGTTGAACATCACCCTAAAATGATCATTGCTGGGTTTTCTGCTTATTCAGGCATTATTGATTGGGAAAAATTTAGAATTATCTCTGATAAAGTAGGCGCGTATTTGTTCGTGGATATGGCTCATGTTGCAGGTTTGGTGGCCACGGGACTTTATCCTAGTCCATTGCCTCATGCCCATGTGGTCACTACGACTACGCATAAAACGCTTGCGGGCCCTCGTGGCGGTTTAATACTCTCTGCATGTAATGATGAAGGGTTAGAAAAAAAACTAAATAGTGCGGTATTTCCCGGCAGCCAAGGTGGTCCTTTGATGCACATTATAGCCGCTAAAGCAGTTGCGTTTAAGGAAGCACTTGAACCTGAATTTACATTGTACCAGCAATCCGTATTAGCTAATGCTAAAGCCATGGTCGAAGTATTCAAGGAACGTGGATATAAGATAGTTTCTAACGGGACTGATAATCATCTGTTTTTATTGGACTTAATTGATAAAAACATTACAGGAAAAGATGCTGATGCGGCATTAGGTAAAGCAAATATCACAGTGAACAAGAACTCAGTACCTAATGATCCGCGTTCTCCTTTTGTCACTAGTGGATTGAGGATTGGTACTCCAGCGATTTCTCGACGAGGCTTTATGGTTGAACAAACTCAACAATTAACAGGGTGGATTTGCGATATTCTTGATGATATTGGCAATGAAGATTTAAATAAATCTGTGCAGGATAAAGTGAAAACACTTTGCGCACAGTTCCCTGTATATGCCTAGTACGGTGTCTGTTTCTTTTAAATGAAAGACTAATGAGTAAACATAAAAAATGATTTCAACAAAAGTATCAATTCCTGAAAAAGCGCAAGTTGTCATTGTTGGCGGTGGCATTATTGGCTGTAGCGTTGCCTACCACCTAACTAAGTTAGGTTATAACGATGTGGTGATACTGGAAAAAGATCAACTAACGTCTGGAACAACATGGCATGCTGCGGGCTTAATTGTTTCAGGTTTGTTAAGTGATGAAACAAGTGCCGATATGTTTACTTATGGTCGAGACCTTTATAGTCGGCTTGAACAAGAAACTGGCTTGGCAACAGGTTTTAAATCAGTCGGTTATTTACAAGTTGCTTGTAATACAGAAAGATTAGAAGAGATGCGCCGCAGTGCTTCGTTTATGCGAACTCGAGGCATTGATTGCCATGAAATTTCGGTCGAAAAAGCTAAAGTGCTTTGGCCACTAGCAAAATTTGAGGATGTTATTGCTGCTTTTTATACCGCTGAAGATGGTCGTGCTAACCCTGTTGATTTAACCATGTCTTTGGCCAGAGGCGCAAAAATGGGCGGCGCTAATATTATTGAAGGCGTAAGTGTAACCGGAATAAAACAGGAAAGTGGCAAAGCGACGGGTGTTACCACCAGTATGGGTGATATTGAGGCGACTTTCGTGGTCAATTGTGCAGGTATGTGGGCGCGGCAATTTGGTGAAATGGCTGGGGTGAGTTTACCACTGCAAGCTGCAGAGCATTATTATTTAATTACCGACGATATGACGGGAATGCATAGAGATTTGCCAATATTGGAAGACCCCGACAGTTTTGCTTATTACCGTGAAGAGGTCGGCAGTTTAATGATAGGTTTATTTGAGCCTGTTGCTAAAGCGTGGAATCTAGAACATATACCCGAGAACTTTGTTTTTGGTGAAATTCAACCTGATTGGGAGCGGATGACGACGTTTCTTGAAAAAGCTTATGAACGAGTTCCCGATGCCGTTGAACTGGGTATTCGCAAGTTTTTTTGTGGCCCAGAAAGTTTTACCCCTGATTTGTCACCCTTAGTCGGTGAAACTTCAGAGTTGAAAAATTTCTTTGTCGCTTGTGGCCTTAATTCATTAGGTATTTTATCTGCGGGTGGAATTGGACGATTACTGGCGCAGTGGATAGTTGATGGTCGCCCTGATATGGATGTAACGGCACTTAATGTTAATCGTTTTCATCCTTGCCAGAGAAACCCAAAGTATCGCGATGATCGCATAGTGGAAGTATTGGGTAAAATGTATGAATCTCATTATCCTAATTTAGGTATGAGTAGTGCACGTAATGTTAAACAGTCAGTATTACATGAAAGACTGAAAGCAGCAGGCGCATTTTTCATAGAAAGTGCTGGTTGGGAAATTGCCGATTGGTATGCTCCTGAGGGACAAAAAGCAGAAATAAGCCAATATAGCTGGGGACGACAAAACTGGTTTCCATACCATGAAGCTGCTCATCATGCTTGTCGTAATGACGTAATTCTGATGGATATGTCGTTTATGGGCAAATTTTTAGTGCAAGGAAATGATGCAGAAAAAGTACTAAACAATATTTGCTGTAATGATGTTTCATTGGCACCAGGGCGTATTGTTTATACTCAATGGGTTAATGATATTGGTGGTCTTGAAGCTGACTTAACCGTTACTCAATTAGCTGATAATCAATTTATGGTGATCTGCTCTGATACTACCCACGGTCATGTCAAAATGTGGATGGATAGAAATATTCCCAAAGAGGCACATGCTTTTGTTACCGATGTCACTTCTAGTTATACACAAATCAATCTTCACGGTCCAAAATCCCGTGAATTGATGACAGCACTAACTTCTGTTGATGTTAGTAATGACGCCTTTCCTTATTTATCAGCGAAAGACATTGATATTGATTATGCCCGAGTCATTGCTATACGGGTTACCTATGTGGGTGAATTAGGTTGGGAGCTTTATATTCCAACAGAACATGCTTTACAAGTTTATGACAGGATTGTAGCTGCAGGTAAAGTCTATAATCTTTGCCACGCCGGTTTGCAAACGCTAAATAGTTTACGTTTAGAAAAAGGCTATCGAGATTACGGTCATGATATCGATAATATTGATACACCACTTGAAGCGGGCTTAGGTTTTGCAGTGAAATTAGATAAACCTGGTGGTTTCATCGGTCGAGATGCGTTAGCAAAACAAAAAGCCGAAGGAGGGCTTAAACGACGACTATTACAATTCAAACTCGATGATCCTGAGCCGTTATTACATCATGCTGAATTGATTTACCGTAATGGTCTATTTGCTGGTTATATGAGGGCAGGCGCTTATGGTTTTACGCTAGGCGCATCTGTGGGTTTAGGTTTTGTTGAGTCAGAGCATTTTATAACCGCTGAACATGTGAATGAAGACCTATGGGAAATTGAGATTGCTGATGTGCGCTATAAAGCGCAGGCTTCATTAAGGCCATTCTTTGATCCTAAGATGGAGCGTATTAAATGCTGATTTTTTATAGTACTTTTGGAGAGAGAATATGATAAGTGGTCATTGTGAGTGCGGTACAATAAGGTTCGAAGTAAAAGGTGAGATAAACGATTTTAGTCATTGCCACTGTAGTCAATGTAGAAGACTTCACGGTAGTGCCTTCGCGACTTTCGCTGGCGTTAAAAAAAGTGAGTTTTCCTATTTGTCAGGCAAACAAGAGCTTGCAAAGTATGCTTCATCAGACACCCATCAACGAGTGTTTTGTCGAAACTGCGGTTCAAATATTCTAGTTTCACTAACCGATGAGCCTGACATGCTTTATTTGTCGATGAGTGCAATAGAGGGAAATCCGACCTGTCCAGAAGGTTATCATATTTTTGTTGGTTCAAAAGCGCCTTGGCATACTATTAATGACAGCTTGTCCCAGTTCGATATGTTTCCAGCAGAGTAGCTCTGTTTGAATTTATATCAATTTAACTTATTTTAAAGTAAAGCGAGGAAACTATGAAAGCTTTTGCTCTTATTCTGTGGAGTGCATTAATGCTGTTTTTGGGCAGTTTATATAATGCCAATTCGAGCGCCGAAACAGATAGTCAAGTTAGTCAATCTTCTTCGGCAGCAAATGTCACTGATGTTGAAAAACAAATTATTCGATTAGATCGAATACGGTTGTCGGGGAAAAATTTAGGAAAATATGCACCTTATGAACCAGAACAAGGTGATCTAATTGCTCGTGGTTATGACTATTATTACAGCACAGATAATAATTTTGGTATTGGTGTTTGGGAAAGTAAACCAGGGGAAATGACTTATACCGATTTAGCGTATGATGAATTAATGTTTGTGCTTGATGGTAGTTTAGTCATGAAAAATCAACAGGGAGAAGTGGAAACATTTGATTCAGGTGAGGGGTTAATATTACCTAAAGGATGGTCAGGAACATTGGTTGTACCTGAAGGAGGCGTTCGAAAAATTTGGGTCTCCTATATGGGTGGTATTAAAGGTAACGAGTAAATAAGTAACTAATTTAATAGATAATTCAATTTTAAATTGTAAGTAATAGGAATAGTAGGGTATGAGTGCGAAGTATTTATCAGGCACAGAGGTTGCTAAAGCAATATTAAATGACGTTCATGAGCAAGTGGAAGTACTAAAAGAAAAAGGCATTGTTCCAGGCTTAGGCACCATTTTAGTTGGTGGCGATCTGGCCAGCGCGGGTTATGTTAGAAAAAAACATCAAACATGCGCTGAAGTGGGGGTAAGTTCATTTAATATTGATATTGCGGAGGATGCTTCTCAAAAAGATTTGATGGCTGCTATTGAGTCCTTCAACAACAATGACGAGGTAGATGCATATATATTGCAATACCCACTGCCTAAGCAATTTGATTTCAACGCAGCAATGAGTGCTATGTTAGCCAGTAAAGATGCTGATGGTTTACATCCTGAAAATCTTGGGAAGTTAGTTTTACAAGAAGAGGGCCCATTGCCGTGCACCCCTGCTGGTATTGTTGAAATACTAAAGCACTATAACATTGACGTTTCAGGCAAGAATGTTGTTGTGGTTGGTCGAGGAACCACTCTAGGTAGGCCGCTATCATTATTATTATCTATGAAAGCAGATGGATGCAATGCAGCGGTTACTACAGTACATTCAGGTGTAGCAAACATTGATCATTATACATTACAAGCAGACATAATAATTTGCGCTGTCGGAATCCATAATTTTATAAAACCAGCAATGGTAAAAGCTGGAGCGGTAGTTATCAGTGGCGGCATTTCTTGGGATGGTAAAAAATTATTGCCAGATGTTGCTGAAACGGTAGGTGAAAAAGCACAATGGATAACCCCAAGAATTGGTGGCGTAGGGCCAACAACGGTTGCTATGCTCTTAAAAAACACGGTATTGGCTGCTCAAAAAAGAGCTATGTGAGCAGTTATGAGAAATGGCAAACGTATTAGTGTTTTTTTTTATACGTTTCATTCAGTTAGTGATTATGTGAAAATTACTTTTTAAGATAATTAACCTAATATATTTTGCTGGTTACTACCCATTTGTGGTAGGTGATAAGTTGGTATTCTAAGCTATAATTTTCTTAGCCAATATCATCTTATAATAATAAAACTGGAATTAAGTTATGACCCGAGATCCCCGCTTTGATATTCTTTTTGAGCCTTTGAAAATTGGCCCTGTAACGGCAAAAAACCGTTTCTATCAAGTGCCTCACTGTACAGGAATGGGATGGCAACGGCCTAATATGTTAGCTGAAATGCGTGGCATTAAAGCAGAAGGTGGCTGGGGGGTAGTTAATACTGAATATTGTTCTATTCATCCCAGCTCAGATGATTTGTTTTGTCCCTATGCTTCATTATGGGATGAATCTGATGTTAGAGCACATCGGATGATGACAGAGAAAGTGCACGAACATGGTGCGTTAGCAGGTGTTGAACTATGGTACAGCGGTGCGCCAGCTTCTAATCTTTACACTCGAGAAATTCCCTTTGATGTAAATTCAAAACCCAGTTGGAAAGGATTTCCATATCAATCTAGAAAAATGGATAAACAAGATTTTAAAGACCTTCGCCAATGGTATCGAGATGCAGCCTTAAGAGCTAAAGATGCAGGGTTTGATATTGTTTACGCCTATGCCAATCACGATGATTTATTGCATAATTTTCAACGCACTGGCACTAATGATCGCACCGATGGATATGGAGGCTCAGTACAAAACCGTTCTCGACTGCTTCGTGAAACCATTGAAGTGTTAAAAGAGGCCGTTGGCGAAACTATGGCCGTGGCTGTTAGGTTTTCTCCTGATGATGATCATATGAGAAATAACAAGCCGGTTACTGATGAAACCAGAGAGTTTTTTATGCAGGTTGCTGAATTACCTGACTTATGGGATGTTACAGCAGCGAGTTGGGATATTGAACTGGGTACTTCACGCTTTGTTAACGAGGGTGGTAACGAACCCTATATGAGCTACGTTAAGGAAATGACCACTAAACCTGTTGTTGCTGTTGGTCGCTTTACTTCGCCAGATACTATGGTTAACCAAATTAAGCGTGGTGTTGTTGATATGATAGGCGCAGCAAGACCTTCTATTGCTGATCCCTTTCTACCCAAAAAAGTGGAAGAAGGACGCTATGAAGACATACGTGAATGTATTGGCTGTAATATGTGTTATACCGGTGACCAACTAGGTGTGCCAATTCGTTGCACTCAAAACCCGACTATGGGTGAAGAATGGCGCCGTGGTTGGCATCCTGAGAGAGTGCCGGCGAAAAAATCTGAAAGTTCAGTGTTGGTGATAGGTGCCGGTCCAGCAGGGCTTGAAGCAACTCATACTTTAGGTAAACGTGGTTATAATGTCATGCTTTCTGAAGCTCGAACTGAATTAGGTGGACGTGTAACACTTGAATCACGCTTACCTTCTTTAAGTGAGTGGGCGCGAGTGAAAGATTATCGAGAAGAGCAATTTTTAAAACTACCTAATGTTGATGTATATCTCGACAGTTACTTAAGTGCTGAAGATGCTTTACTAGCAGAAGCAGATCATATTGTTATAGCTACGGGTGCTAAATGGCGAGCAGATGGCTTTGGGAGAACTAATACACTTTGTATAGAGAGCTTAGGTTCTACTGAGCAAACCTTTACACCTGACGATATTATGGCAGGGCGCTTACCTAAAGGGCGTGTCATTGTTTTTGATGATGACTATTACTACATGGGACCGGTAATAGCCGAAATGTTACAAAAGCTAGGGTGTCAGGTGACCTTTGTGTCAACCACTAACATGGCTTGTTCATTTGGCGTTTATACAACAGAACAACCAACCGCTCAAAAGTCATTAATTAATGCGGGTATAAAAATGGTTTTCTCACAAAATATAGAGTCTTATGATGGTGAAAATGTTGAATTGAGTTGTATGTATACAGAGCAACCATCAATGTTGAAAGCCGATGCTATTGTTATGATTACCGCCCGTTTACCAACAGACAAGCTTTATTATCAGTTACAAGATTTAATGGTTGCAGGAAAAGCGGGTACTACTAAATCTATCCGTCGCATTGGTGATTGTGAAGCGCCAGCACCTATTGCCTCTGCCGTATACTCGGGTAGAAAATATGCATTAGATTTAGATGATGACTCAGGTATTAATTACTCACTACGTCGAGATATCAACTTTAGTGTTGTTAAGTAAATATTCCTATAACTTGTCAGAATAACGATTAAGGAGAGCGGCTTGGATGTTGGTGAACGATTAAAAAAAATACGAATTTCTAATAACTTATCTCAACGTCAGTTAGCTAAAAAATCAGGCGTAACTAATAGTACGATCTCAATGATTGAAAAAAACGGTGTTAGTCCAACTATTAACTCGTTGACCAAGGTTCTTAATTGTATTCCTATTTCATTAGATGATTTTTTTAATGATGAAGAATTCGACATGACTCAACAAGTTATTTATTCATATGACGAATTAATTGATGTTAGCGTAGGAAATGTTGATAGCCGCTTGATTGGCAGTGCATTCCATAAGCGCCAGATGACTTTCCTTATAGAAACATATCCCAGTGAAGCGGATACTGGGATTTTTAGGCTAGAAAATAATGGAGATGAAGCTGGCTTTGTATTATCAGGTAACATAGAGCTGACAATCGATAACGAAATATATATATTGAAAACTGGCGATAGTTATTATTTTGATAAAAATAAACCACACCGATTTAGAAATAAATTTAAAGAAGTATGCAAAGTAATCAGCGCAACCACACCGCTTATGACATAGTGTCATTTTAATCTGAGATAGTACTGATATTTATAACGTCTATACTTTCAAGGTTTAACATTCGCCATTGAATATTTAGATTATACAAATTCATTCCATATATTTTGTCATCATTTTTATTTTTCTTATAAGCAGGGCGTGGATCTTGCGCTAATACTTGCTTAATCAGTAATGATAATTCAGGTAAATCCTTTTTTAACTTTGTTAATGCTAATTGAGCTTGCTCAGAAAATGCTACTGTTAAGTTAATTTGTGGCTCTGCTTGTGCAAAGCCAGCATTTGCATGAGGGAGAGAGTCAGAGTAGGGGATGTAGGGTTTTATATCAACGATAGGCGTTTGGTCTAATAAATCCATGCCTGAAATGTGTAGAATGACATCTTGATTATCAATTTCTATACTATCAAGTTTGACTACCGACATACCAATAGGGTTGGGTCTAAAGGTTGAACGTGTTGCTAATACGCCAATTTTTTTATTGCCACCTAAGCGTGGTGGCCTCACTAACGGTTTCCAGCTTTGCTTTTGAGTACCATGAAAAATAAATAATAACCAAATATGGCTAAATTGTTCTAATTCTCTTACTGAGTCAATATTATTCACAGCACCTAAAAGTTTTACTATTCCTTTGGCTGAGCTAACCAAGCCAGGTTGTCTGGGAATAGCAAATTTTTCTTTGTAAGGGGAGTTGACTAACCCTATAGGGCTTAATGAAATATCAGATGCGTTTTCAGTCATTAACAGCAGGCTTAGCTTCAATTGAATATGCTTTAGCGTAGCAAATCACAATTGCATGACATTGGCGGGCATCATTACTATTATTTAACTGAGCTAATTCTTCTTGCCCTAAGAGCGCACAACCGGTAAAAACAACGCCATTGGCATTTATAGCAAATGCTTGTTGTCTTGCTTGTGTTCTAGCATTAATTTTATCTGGTTCAGCATGGTGAGGTTTTATTTGGCAATCTTGACCTTCAACGCTACCAATAAGTTTATAACTACCGATAATTTCTTTTTCACTAGAGTAAATGTTCACGTTTGAAGCTGAAAAATAATTACTGAAATTATCTTTATCTAAATTTGTTGATACATAATGACCGCTACAACTAACAATGAAAATAAGTAAAAGGAAAGTGAATAATGTTTTAATCATATTTAGTTAAGCTCTATTAATTTTTTACTAAGTAAGTGTATTTTTTTGCCGGCTATCCAATAATCAAACAAACGATTGATATCTTTATTTTGTTTTTTCATTTGAATCCAGTTACGCATAAACAGTTCAAACGCATTATCCTCGCTGTTAATTGCAAAAGCCATAGCTAAAGGAGGTTGTGCAGGTTTAGGTGTGATTACAGTATACTCAGGGTGCAACAGTGTCCATGCAGATGCGGTTGGCGCGCCAAAAAGCATAGCATCGATATGTTGATATTCCTTTTTAAAGTATAACCTTGGTGTTGAAATCTCCCATACTTTTCCATGTTTGAAATATCGCTTAATCAGATTTTCACTGTAATACAATTCTGGAATGCCAATAATGAGGTTTTCATTATTAAAAATATTTTTCCAATTAGTAAATTCACTACGCCTTTCGTCTTTAACAATAAATGCAATAGATTGACTGCTATAAGGCACCGTTAAGGTGAACTCTTTCATGTTGTTAGGTAAAACGGGAATACCTGTCGTCATGTCTAAATAACCAGAAGAGAGTAGTTTTTGAACTTGATTATGAAAAATACGCACGAATTCAATTGTTACACCCAAATCATCTGCAAGTAAATTTATAATTTCAATATCAAAGCCGACTAGTTTTCCTGCATTATTATGAAATGCATAAGGTAGGTCATCTCGGAAATAACCAACACGGATAAAGCCTCGCTGTTTAATTCGCTTTAACACGTTGAACTTAGCTTGAGGGTTTATTGCGCTATTTTCAGGCTTTTCGAGAACCTTACTTTCAACATCAAGCATGATGAAATCACGTTCTATAAATTTTGTATAACCTTGGTATTGATAACTTATATTGTCAAAAGTAAACCTGAGACTGATAAACGCTATAATTGAAATAACAGGGAGTATCACTAAGTACTTACTAAATGAGCGCCATTTAAAAGTGAACTGCTTTAACATACTTGTGGCAATCAAGATCACTAAACTCATAGAAAAAATAACAGAAAGTAATGCCCCTAAGCGTCCTACAATCAAATTTTCGGCAACTAAAAACAATTCAAATAATGAATTTGGTACGTTAAACAACTCTAATAAACTTGGCATAGCTACAGAGGTTGAACCAAATAACTGCGGCAAACCAGCCGTTAATAAATTGATATAATTTGTTACGCTAACTTGTGAGCCGGAAAACCATGCGGCGAATAAAACGAATAATAAAGCGAGTAATTTTCCTCCGATGGGAAGACTGAAACTAATAGGAACAATGATGCTTGGCGCCATCATAGCATCTGACTTTGAGTCTGAATTAGTAACAGCCATTTGCTCTATTAATTGTTTACTCTTTTCAACAATAAGTGGAATGACAATAAAAAAGCTTCCGGTCGCAAAAGCGGTAACCATCGCTTCTCGTGATGCTTTTATTATATCTTTATACTCTAGTGGTGTAATGGTTGCGACAATGGCGGGAAGTATTAAAAAGGTTAACAGTAGAACAAGTACAACAGCAGTAACGACATAAACTAATAAACCATCTATTTGCGAAGCATCAATGGTTGCAGCAGCACGCAATGCGATACAAAAAATGGCCAAAGGTGCTAATTTCATAACCATATTACTGACATTGACAATGGCGTTGTTAAGACCAGTTAACGCAAATAATGTATGCTTTTTAGCTTTGACTTGCATTAAGCCAATGCCGACAAAAATGCTAAACATAACCACACTTGGTATCAGACCATTAGCGAAAGAATAAAAAGGGTTAGTGGGAATAAATAGCTTGATTAGATCAAATTCCGGAGCCGTTTTAATGGTATTTAAACTGTAAAAGTCGGCACTTTGCCAATTCGGAAATGCAATCGGCGCAAGTAAAATAAAAAATAAAACCAGTGTAATTAGTGAGACTAAAATAATTAAGCTTTTTCGAATGGCACTGTTAACTCTTATTGCAGAAAGGCCGCCAATACCAATGATTAACGATAATGCAATATAAGGCAATGCCGTCATTTGCAACAGCATAACAAATGCATTGGCGATTTCATTGACACCAACAAACACTGTTGAGGTTGTAGCTCCAACAACTAATCCTATAAACATAGCGATTATAATTCGCAGCGAAGGAGGCATATTATTGAATGAATTAGTTAATGTTTTGAACATTTATATCTCATGTTTTAATCAATGATTAATAACAAAAAAGGTATCGCGTTACACTATACCTTTTGTTTTTATTATGTTTATCATGTTTTGTATAACTTCAATTAATTACTCGAAGCTACACGTTTATTTTACTCTCATGCCAGGTTTTGCGCCATCATCAGGGTGTAATACCCATAAGTCTTGACCACCAGGCCCCGCGGCTAACACCATGCCCTCTGACATGCCAAAGCGCATTTTACGCGGCGCTAAATTGGCAACCATCACGGTATGTTTTCCTATTAGGTCTTCTGGTTGGTAAGCTGATTTAATGCCTGCAAAAACTTGACGAGTTTCTTGACCATCTTCATCAAGTGCCAAAGTTAATTTAAGCAGCTTATCTGCTTTTTCTACATGCTCAGCATTGATGATTTTTACAATACGTAAATCGATTTTAGCAAAATCATCGAATTGAATTTCTTCACTAATAGGATCAGCAGCTAATGGGTTAGCTAGCGCAGCAGAATTATCCACTATTTTTGCCGCTTTCTTTTTCTTAGCTGCTTTTTTATCTTCTTTAGGTGCTGCTCCTGCTAAGCTTTCTTTTGAAGCTTCAGTCATGGCATTAACTTTATCCATGTCGACACGTTGCAATAAGGCTTTGAACTTATTGATTTTATGATCAATCAACAATGTTTTATGTCCTTCCCAAACAAGTTCGTCATTTAAAAATGCTGCGGTGCTGTCTGCAAGCACGGGTAACACAGGTTTTAAGTAAATCATCAAGGTGCGAAACATATTGATACCAAGAGAACATATATCTTGTACTTCTTGTTGCTTAGTTTCATCTTTGATTAATTGCCAAGGCTCTTTAATGGCAATATATTCATTTACTTTATCGGCAAGTGCCATGATTTCACGCATACCACGGCCAAAGTCACGACTTTCATAATGAGCGGCAATGCTGTCTCCTGCGTTCATCACTTCATCGGCGAGTGCTTGGTCGTCAATATTTGTCGATAACATGCCATCAAAGCGTTTTGTGATAAAGCTAGCACAACGTGAAGCAATATTAACAACCTTACCGACTAAATCTGAATTAACCCGTTGCGCAAAATCTTCAAGGTTAAAGTCTAAATCATCAATACGATTAGTTAATTTAGCGGCATAGTAATAACGTAAATATTCAGGATTTAAATGCTCTAAATAAGTACGGCCTTTAATAAAAGTGCCTTTAGATTTAGACATTTTAGCGCCATTTACTGTCACGAAACCGTGTGCATAAACACTAGTAGGTTTGCGGTATCCCGCGCCTTCTAACATCGCAGGCCAGAACAAACTGTGAAAATAGATAATGTCTTTACCAATAAAGTGATAAAGCTCTGCGGTTGAATTTTCATTCCAGAAACTGTCAAAATCAATTTCAGGCTTTTTATTGCAAAGATTTTTAAAACTGCCCATGTAACCAATAGGTGCGTCTAACCACACATAAAAGAATTTACCTGGCGCATTAGGTATTTCAAAACCAAAGTAGGGCGCATCACGGCTTATATCCCATTGTCTTAATCCTTGCTCAAACCATTCGTTAAGCTTGTTGGCCATTTCTTCCTGTAAAGCGCCTGAGCGTGTCCAATCTTTCAACATTTGCTCAAAAGCAGGTAAATCGAAGAAATAATGTTCCGAATCTTTTAATATTGGTGTTGCGCCTGATACGACAGAGCGAGGATTCAATACTTCAGTTGGTGAATAAGTTGCGCCACAATCGTCACAGTTATCACCATTTTGATCTTCCGATTTACACTTAGGGCACGTGCCTTTAACAAAACGGTCTGGTAAAAACATGCCTTTTTCTGGATCGTAAAGTTGAGAAATAGTGCGCGTTTTTATATGACCCTTAGCGTGTAAACGGTTATAGATTTCTGTCGCAAACGCTTTGTTTTCATCACTGTGGGTTGAGTGATAGTTATCAAAGCTAATATGAAAATCTGCAAAATCAGCCATATGTTCGTCGCGTACAGCATTGATCATTTCTTCTGGCGTAATACCTAATTCTTGTGCTTTTAGCATTATAGGTGTGCCATGGGCATCGTCAGCACAAACAAAATACGTTTCATGACCTCGCATTCGTTGAAACCTTACCCAAATATCTGTTTGAATATGCTCAAGTAAATGACCTAAATGAATTGAACCATTGGCATAAGGTAGTGCGCAAGTAACTAATATTTTGCGCTTTTCTGGTAATGTTTGAGAAGAAGTTGCTGTAGACATGAATTAATAGTGTATTTTGATGGTAATAATGGCTGCAATAGTACAGAATTTAACGTTTATACTCAAATGATTAATGTGACAATATGCTCGGTAAATTCTTCTCGAAAAAAACAGCTAGCACGGAGCAAGCGCCTGTCCACTCTTCTAAAGCAAAATTAGTTGGCACTGATTTAACCCTCAATGAAAAAACAACGGTTATTGAAGAAGTGTTAACAACTTATCGGTCTGATAACTTTCCACATGGTGTGCTTGTCGTTTGTTCCCATTTTCACGTTAATAGTAAGCAAGCGAAACAACTTTTGGTTGACCTGACAATGCCTTTCCCTTGTCAGGGCGAATTAGATGCTATTGCGGTAACGTTAACTGATTCGTTGCAACAGCAGGTCGACTTTAATATTGACTTAAAAGTTAAGGCGGTACGATCGTTTTCTCTTACAGGTTGTGGAAGTAACATTAAAAACATCATTGCAATTGCCTCCGGAAAAGGCGGTGTTGGTAAATCAACAACGACAGTAAACCTTGCTTATGCGTTAATAGCAGAAGGGGCAACAGTTGGTATTTTAGATGCTGATATTTATGGCCCATCAATTCCAACCTTACTTGGTTTGAAAAATGCTAAGCCTAGTTCAAATGATGGCAAGTTGATGACACCGTTAACGGCACATGGTTTGAGTGCCATGTCGATAGGTTTCCTCGTTGATGAAAATGATGCAACTGTTTGGCGCGGGCCAATGGCTAGTGGTGCTTTTAATCAATTGCTGAGTGAAACAGCATGGCCAGAGCTTGATTATTTATTAATAGATATGCCACCAGGTACAGGAGATATTCAATTAACGTTAGCGCAAAAAGTACCAGTAGCAGCTGCTGTAATTGTGACTACGCCGCAAGATATTGCTTTAATCGATGCTGCTAAAGGTATTGCCATGTTTGATAAAGTGAAGGTACCAGTGCTCGGTATTATTGAAAACATGAGCTACCACTTATGTGAAAACTGTGGACATAAAAGTCATATTTTCGGTGAGGCAGGCGGTATAGAAATGGCAAAAGCTAAGCAGACTCAATTACTTGGTCAATTACCACTTGATATTAATATCCGTCAAGATGCTGATTTTGGTCTATCTGATATCATTGAAAATAGCACTAGCGATATAGCGTGTTTGTACCGTAGAATAGCGCGTAATATTGCAGGGCAATTGTTTTTACAACTTGATAATGCTAGCCCATTAACCCCAACAGTTAAAATAGCCGATTAGCTATTTTAAAACACTTTCCAAAGCGAATAAGATTCAAACTATGAGATTATGTGATAAAGATATTGAACAATACCTTGACGAAGAAAAAATAATTATTTCACCAAAGCCAGATGTTTCAATGATTTCAGGGGTGAGTGTTGATATTCGGTTAGGTAATTCGTTTCGTGTCTTTCAAGATCATACCGCGCCTTATATCGACTTAAGTGGCCCTAAAGAAGAAATGCAAAAAGCAATGAGTTCAGTGATGAGTGACGAAATAATAATTGCTGATGGTGATGCTTTCTTTTTACATCCGGGTGAATTAGCGCTAGCAGTAACGCATGAGTCAGTCACTTTG
Source organism: Colwellia sp. (assembly GCA_029938115.1). Lineage (GTDB taxonomy): Bacteria > Pseudomonadota > Gammaproteobacteria > Enterobacterales > Alteromonadaceae > Colwellia. Next base: position 30,724 of record JAPYOP010000051.1, read on the forward strand.
CCTGATAATATTGTCGGTTGGTTAGACGGACGTTCGTCACTAGCAAGATTAGGCTTAATGGTGCATGTAACGGCTCACAGAATTGACCCCGGTTGGTCTGGACAAATTGTTTTAGAGTTTTATAATTCTGGAAAACTGCCGTTAGCACTGCGTCCTAAAATGAAAATAGCGGCATTGAACTTCGAAACTATGTCATCAAGTGCTGCGCGTCCATATAACAAACGTGATGACGCTAAATATAAAGATCAAAAAGGGGCGGTGGCTAGTCGTATCAGCGAGGATGAAAAATAATATTTTCAGCTAAAGATAAAAGTTAAGCCGATTTTTTCTTGTAATCGACACTTGATAAACAAGCTTCAAGTGCGCTAATGAGTTTTTGTTTGTCGTGGTGATGGGGCACTTTATTATGAGTTAAATCACGACAAATAATATTAACCTTGTCAGATTTAACCGAGATCTCTTGGCAAATAACGCTATCTATGGGTAAGCAGCCAATATTTTCCTCAATCCAATTTAGTTTTTCATCAATTGAGAGTGCTGCCGCAGGGCTATTTTCTAACACAACGTTATCAACAAATACGCAGTGACCTTTTCTATTTGCAATAGCGTTACTTATATCTCTAATGAGTAATGGCGGTATTATACTCGTTAGGAAGCTGCCAGGGCCTAAAATAATAAGATCTGCATTGTTAATGGCACTTATGCAGGGTTCAATTGATTTTACCAGTGGAGCTAGGATTAAGCTCTTAGGCATTATTGGCATTTCATCGACAGAAAGTTCACCAACACGGCAACGTCCTTCAGCATAAAAAGCCATTAAATCAGTGGGCGTTTCAGACATAGGTAATACTTGTGTACGTACTCTTAGCATACGTCTAACAAGCTTGATTGAATCTAAAGGCCTCGATTGTACTTGTCCTAAACCGTATAAAATTAAATTACCTAAATTATGACCACCTAATTCATCATTGCCATCAAAGCGAAAGTTAAATAGTTGACTACCAATAGAATCATTATCTACCAGCTCAGTTAAGCAGTTTCGCAAGTCGCCCCAAGCAATTGAGCTACTGCGCTTTCTTAGTTTGCCTGTTGAGCCACCATTATCAGTTGTAGTAACAATGCCGGTGAGTTTATCTCCCATGAATGAAAGGGTCGATAAAACTCTACCTAAACCGTGACCACCACCAATAGCAACTATATTTAATTTGTTTAACTGCATTCTTTAAATTCTTTATTATATAGTTTAATTTTAAGGCTTAATGATACTTTAACATTTACAGTGCAAACCATACCTGCAAATGCTTGAAAAAGAAAGCAGGACGGTTATTTTCTATATATTTTAATATTTTCGGCTTTGATCTTTAAGACTATAAATTGTACAACTCAAACAAGGTGTTAAACAAAATACAGTCATCTTGGTGTTTAAGTAAACACTTAACCTATAAATTACGATATTTTCACTGTTTTTTAAAAATAAGTGTTGACAGTTTTAAGGCTGCTGCTTAGAATGCGCCTCGTTTTCAGCAAGTGTTTAAATACTAGTTGGGTACAAGTTTTCTCGAAAGAGAAAATATATTAAACGCTATTAGGCCAGTTGTTTAATATATCGCTTGATAAAGCGGGGCTATAGCTCAGCTGGGAGAGCGCTTCGCTGGCAGCGAAGAGGTCTGCGGTTCGATCCCGCATAGCTCCACCATTTACGTTCTAACATTGTTGCTTTATAGCTCGAATGAAGAACACTACAGGTCGCCCAAAAGCGTCTTGTTATTAAAGTAAATGTATTTAGATTTTTTATTTAATTGTTTTATATGATTAAATAACGATAGTTTAATGTCCCTATCGTCTAGAGGCCTAGGACACCGCCCTTTCACGGCGGTAACAGGGGT
>JAPYOP010000011.1:0-22852 GCA_029938115.1 Colwellia sp.
GTATTCGGTGCTTATTCGAAAAAGTGATCAAAACGTTTTCACACAGTCTGGGCTATAAGTGATCATTCAGTACATAGCTTGGGAGGTCTCTAAATTTTCTTATTTTTTGTGACGTTTTTTAAAGCTTTCTCACGACTTGTGACGTAAATGTTTCAATCGATTTAACTCAACCTAACTACAGTCAAGAAAATCCTGAACGAGAATTCTCATTATTTATGAAGATCCACATATCACTTTGTGCGCTTAACTGACATTATTCTTGAAATATTTGCTATATGTTTTCTAATGGATTATTTTATCAAGTTACTGAGGCGTATCCATAATAACCGTTATGTTCCTATCATATAATCGATGATGCTTAAGCGGAAATAAGGATATACTTCTACTAATAAAATACGGTTGCTCAATTTAAGATTTTTGAAATTTACAGGTGTAATTATGTTTGACAGTTTGAAGATTGAAGGTGAAGTTTTTCATCAACAAAAAGAAGCAGAAGTAACAATAGAAATGTCAGATGATGATATTAACGAAAAGTATAAAAGAGGCGAAATACGGATCGTTACTGAGCAAGCGCGTTACCCTATTAAAAGCATTAAAAGTATGCTCGATAGTGGTGATTACATGCTTAACCCTGAATATCAAAGAAGAAAAAGATGGGATAATGGAAGGAAGTCTAGGCTTATTGAATCTTTCATTATGAATGTTCCTTTACCACCCGTATTTTTATATGAATATGATTATTCCAAATTTGAAGTTATGGATGGGCTGCAAAGATTAACATCAATATATGATTATTATAGCGGACATTTTCCTCTAGAAGGTCTTCAATATTGGAAAGAGTTGGAAGGGAAAAGATTCGATGATTTACCTACGGAAATAAAGAAAGGAATAGATAGACGATATATTTCATCTATTGTATTACTTGAAGAAACGGCAAAATCTTTAGAAGAAGCTGAAAAATTAAAGCAAATTGTTTTTGAAAGGTTAAATAGTGGTGGTGAAAAATTGGCTCCACAAGAGACAAGAAATGCTCTATATAATGGAAAGTTTAATCAATTATGTCTGAGATTATCATCAAACAATAATTTCAGAAAAATGTGGAAAATCCCGTTAGATAGTCAGGATGATGCCTTATTGTTGGCAAATGAAGCGTATAGAAAAATGGATGATGTTCAGTTGGTTTTGAGATTTTTTGCTTATCGTTTCTATGATTCTTTTTCGGGTACAGTCGAAGACCTATTAGATGAATATTTAAAGCAAGCTAATCTATTTTCTGATGATACATTGGCACAGTTAGAAAGCTTATTTATAAATACCATTGAACTTGTTTATGGCGTTTTTGGAGAAGAAGCTTTTTACTCGCCTGTATACGAGCGCAAAGTAACTAAACCGCAAAAAGGAATTTACGACCCGTTAATGCAGGCTGCTGCAAAACAGACTCCTCGTAAGGTTGAGTTAATAGAAAAAGCAGATGATATAAAGCAAGATAAGTATCAAGCCGCTACATTAATTGATGGAATTAAAGTTTTCGATGGAAGAAATACAACACCTGCTGATGTAATAGCAAGGATTTCATATTTCGATACTTTATTTGATAAACATACTAGTTAAGAAGAACTTAATGAGAGAAATTTCTTTAACAAACTTTGAGGGTGATATTGCCAATATTAGAGAGTACATAAAACATATTCATTTTGTTAATGAAATAGAAATATATAGTCGAGAGTCGTCTGATAGTTCGCTAATTACATTTTCTAAACATTTACATGCTATTGGAACATCAAAAAAGTTATTTGAATACAAATCAATCATTATGTCTCTATATGGCATTTTAGAGAAGTACATAAACATCTGGATTCAAGAACATATAGATAATCTTCATGTTTTTTATCTAAAATATGAATATTTCTCTAATGATTTTCGTGAAGAACATTTTGGTTTATCAATAAAACTAATATCAAAAATTAATGAGGGTAAACTTTCAAAATATGATCACCTAAAAAAGGAAGATATATTAACTAAATTGAATTCTTGTGTTAACAGCGTGAATTATAAACTTAATGCGGAGGCTTTTGCCCCTTTTTCTGGTAATTTAAAACACTCTAAAATAGTTGATGCATTTAAGCCTTTAGATATTAAAATCGGAGTGAAGCTCAAGGAAAATAAGGGGTTTCGTGATTATTTAGTATCTAAGTATGGCGGTAATATTTCAAATAGAGGGGCTGATTTATTTTCAACAATTGATGACCTAGTGATTCGGAGAAATGATATAGCTCATGGGATGGATATTGACAGCATATTGAATATTGTTGAATTTGACGATTTTATGGATTTTTTAGAACGTTATGGGAAAGCCATATTTGAAACAATTTCCGAAAAAGAAATTGAACATGAATCTTTGTTTTTGTATGAAAAGATAGAAAATATACAGGGTGTATATCAACAAGGCTCGATATTATGCTTTGAAATTCAAAACCATGAAATTAATGTCGGTGATTTTATTATAATAAAAACTAGTTCAGATGAATTTATGAAAAAAGAAATATTGGAAATTCAAGAGAATAAGAAATCATTTGATCGACTGGTTATAAATGACAAGACAAACATCGGGGTAAAATTGAATAATGGGGTTACTCAAAATCAAACATTCTATATTAAAAAAAATAAACAATAATCATATTGCCAATACTACAGCTTATCCGAACAACAGTTTCAACTTAATATCTTAATGTCTCGAAAGTGGAATTAGTGATCATCAGGGGGAATCTCATTTATCGATTGTTAATCTCAAAGATTATGCGTAGTAACACACGCGTTAATCGCCCCTGCCGCTAGGCAGGAAATGGCGATACATCTATCTTTTGAACTTGCTTTTGTGACTGCACATAGAAATTAAGATCAATTTAAGGCGCAAATTAAATAAAGATAAAATATTGTTTAACGAAGAAATGTGCTGGCTTGAATTTCGCCCGATTTAGGGCGGTAACCTTAAAAAAATGGCGGTCCATGCAAGATTCGAACCTGCGACCTTCCGCTTCGTCACACTACAGTTTTCACTGCCACCCAAAGGCTTTGTGCGCTGGACTATCCCTTCACCATAACTTAAAGCGTTAGGTGGATGCCGTCTAGTCTCTACACCTTCCTTATTTACATAAGGCTTGGCTCGCGATTGCCATCAGCATTACCTGAAAGGTTTCCACGAATTTGACATCTTACACTCAAGAGCTTTCGCTAATGAGGCCCAAATTAATAGGAGGCGGACGCTCTATCCAACTGAGCTAATAGACCATTCATGTTACCCACTATCGGTAACTCTTCCTCTGTAATAGGTAATATTACCTACTCTGTACGTACTGTTTTCACTCACCCACCCACCAAACGGTAACAGTATAGGGGGTTATTCGCACTCTATCCTGCTGAGCTACAAAGGCATTCAGTTTTAGAACTCTATTGTATTGTTTTCTCTAAACAAAGTTAAGCTTTTATCTTTATTATTTATATTATTACTAATAACGTACCGCTAGGTCATTTATTTGAATATTGCCTAGTAAATTATTATCAAGAGTTATAGCCGTTGCGCTTTGCTTTGTTAATTTAGTTACCTTAACTTTATAGGGGCTGATATTGTAACCAGCATAACTTCTGCCGAGATCGCTAGTAAAATTACTGCTGTGGAGCAGTGAAAATTCATCGCCAATCTTAACGCCATGATGTCGGCCTAAGTTAATAGTTATTTGATTGCCTTTTACTTGTACTATTCTTCCTTCACTTGGCTCACACATAACATTATTGTCAATGTCATTTACTATATTATCAAGTAATGAATTTATCATGTTGCCGTAATCACTTTGCCAAAAGGCAGTGGCATGAACATCAACACTCTCTCTTTTATTGAAATCCCAAACAGCAGCGTTTTGATAACTGCTTTGCCAAATTTGCTCGCCGCTGAGCCCATTATAAAGATAAAGTGTAAAGTCGAAATTTCTAGGGTAAGTACCTTGTTGCCATACTTGCCAAGAATTGCTTCTTTGTTGCTCAAAAGATATATCATTAATTTCGCTAAATATTACGTATTGACTATTGGTCGTGTCAGCGAGTGATATTGCTAATTGTTTTATTTTTTCTTCGTTAAAGCTTTCATTTAAGCGAGAAAATTCAGTCGCACTTTTTAGCAATAATTTGCCATTACTATAACGACTTTGCTTGGCTAGCTTTTTATTTAATTGTTTGATAACGGCGGAGTCTAATTGATAAATTTTACCAATGTTCGCTTGTTGTCTTTCATTTAAGTGGCTTTTAGTGATTAGGATTGATTTTTTATAATCTAAAGCGAAGCATTTTTTTTCTTGTGGAAAAATATCAGCTCTCATTGTTACGGTGATCATATTACCGCTATGAAGTTCATCTATCAGCTCTATTGAGTTAACACTACCACTAGCTCTAATGCTGATTTTGTCTTGAGTTAATAAGCCATTTACGACTTGTTGAACACTTGACACACTGGCACCTGCAACTAATAGTGCTTTTTTTAAGGCATTTTCCATTGCTTTAGTTCGTGCTATTTCTATTGAATATTTATCTGTTGAAGCATGTCCCTGGGCTTCATACCACTGTGCATTACAGGTATTGTTAGCTAGAAATAAACTGGTAATGACAACAGCTGTTTGGGTTATAGTGCGCATATTCTCTCTCATAAAAAACAAAAGCCTACCTAGGGATACAATGAGTATAATGCACGATTTATGCCTGTTTATTTTTATTTCATCTTTGTTGTGAATTTAATTGGCGTGAAATGTGCATTATTTCATAGCAATATATAACCGAATAAATAAAGTTGTCAGTGTTTATGCTAGTGTTTCTTTATAGTGTAAGCGTTGAGTTATTAAGGGGAATACCATGAAAAAGTGGCTTGTACCATTGCTTTTACCAACACTGCTATCTTGCAGTAGCTTGATGGAAGAGGATAACTTTTATAAATCAATGCAAGTTGAAAAGGGTGAAATTGATAGTTACAACCTTCCTAGGCACGCTATAAATGATGTGGTCAAAGGTTTGGCATATCAAATGTTAGAGAGCAGTTCTTTTGTTAGTGCTAAAACACCTGTAGCAGTAGGATCTTTCGTTAATTTGAAAGATCTTGAGTCAACTAATTGGTTAGGAAATCAAATAGCTGAAAATTTTGTGCATGAATTACAGCGCCATGGTTTAGTCGTTATTGATTTTAAAGCGACAGGGCATATTCGTGTTACTAAAGAAGGCGATTATGTTTTTAGTCGTGATTGGAAAGAATTACCTGAACGTCAGATTATTGACTACGTAGTTGCGGGTACTATGGTTGAGCAAGAAAATGGCATTCTAATTAATGCTCGCATGATTGGTATCCAATCGCATGTTGTTGTTGCTACCGCTCAGTCATTTATTCCTATGTGGGTTTTAGGAGAAGAAAAAAGCCATAGTGAAAATGTAAAGATGAAAGACGGCATGATTATTCGCAGTAATGCTATGTTGATTGAAAACCAACGGGCAGTTGAAATTCATAATTAGTATAGTAGGTATCCTTATGAAAAATGTATTAATTAGAATGTTGTTTTTTTCAGCAAGTTTAATGATTATTACTTCTTGCTCAAGTGTTTATGATAAACATGTGCAATGGCAAGCTGTGAAGCCTGAAGTGTTTCCTGTTATTAACGGTATTGGCTATGCGCCAATAAGTTTGCAAAAGTCTGAGCATAAAACCCAGCGGATGTTAATGGCCATTCAAGCGTCGAAAATTGCCGCTTATTCTGAATTGGCTGAACAAGTGTACGGCCAACAAGTGAGTCGGAACATTACAATGGCTGATATGATTATTGAAAATCAGCAGCTGGCTGCATCAGTACAAGGCTTGATTCGAGGGGCGAAAGTAGTAAAAAGTTATCCTGTTGGTGATATTTATACAACTGAATTACAGTTAGACTTTAAGGATGTTTATGAAATTTATCAGGCAAGCCAAAACCGAAAAGAAATTAGAGAGGTACAGTACTTTTAAGTTTAAGTAAGCGGGAAAATCGTATTGGTATAAATTAGAAGCTTAAACTCTCTGTTTAAGCTTTAATGCCAATAGAGATATTGCTAATAGATGTTTTCCCTTTACTGTCATAGGTCATCGTATTATTAGAAATGCTTTTTTGTAGCATGTTTTTAAAGCGGTTGATTGCTATTTGACTGTTGTTAATTATTTGACCATTAACTTCATTTTGTTTTTTGCACTCATGTAACAAGTTAATAATGCGAGACACTTGCTCATTGTAGTTTTCATCTTGTTGCAGTATATCAAGGGAAGCGTAATGACTAATTTCCTTATCGAGTTGATTTACTTTCATTAAGATAGCTTCTTTTTCTTTCGATGCTTGCTCAAGTAGCGCTAGTTCTCTCTTCTTTAATATATCGAGTTCATTACAAAGCAAAGAGTGGAGTTTTGTTAACTCAGCCTCTTGATTCTTAAGTAGCGGTGCTATCATTGCATTATCGATCATATGTTTGTACTAACCTTCAAGTAAATCAAATTCATAAGCTAACATGTTTTTCATTAACTTTTCAGCATCCACTTTATATTCTCCAGAAGAAATTGCTTTTTTTAGTTCATCTATTTTTTTCTGATCAACCATAGGTGCTGAAGCTGTTTTCTTTTGCAATTCTTTTAATTGCTGTGCTTGCGGAGTTAATGACACAGAGTCGCGAGCAACATGCTTTACTTGAGCATTATTGTTAGCAGTTTGAACAGCATCTTGCTTAACTTGTGTTTGCTTATTTTGATGAACTTGAGCTTGGTTATTCAAGTTATTGATATTTATAGCCATAATATTACCCTTCGGCAAATGTACTTTTTAAAAAATTATTCACTAACTTTATATCGGCAAATAACACGATAACTGAAGTAAAAAATTGAAGTAAAAAATTTAAATAACTTTAATAAAATTATAGGTTAATAGTAACTTGATTAACAGCACTAATTTTAGACTTGATTACGCGTCCAGAACCTGTGTTTTTAACTTTAATTTGCTGATTCAAGTTACCTGAGCTGAGTGCTGTTCCTTGAGTTTTAATCATAAAGTTTTGAGTTTTTGCAATAATAGTAATTGCATCACCTTTGCAAACTAAACAAACATTTTTTCTGGTAATTGTACGACCTTTACCTATTCTTTTTTCTGCTCTGCTTCCTAATATTGCTTTAACATCAGTTAACTTTTCACCTCGAATTTTATTGCTTGCTATGAATTCAAGACCAATATTTTGTTTTGATAATATAATACCTTTTTCAATTGTGCTTATAGCGACAACAACAGCAAAAGTTCTTTCTATCTTCACCGGTAAATACATTTGCCATGATACTGAATCAGCACAAGTTATTTTTATATTTACGTTCCTCCTGCTTATATTTTCAGGTATATTTGCTTTAATAGGGACTTCGCAGGGTTTAATTATTATTCTGGGGTCAATATTTGCGACAGTTATGGATACTCTCCCATTAGGCGGAGTAGAAATTTTATCTTCAAGGTAACTTTTTACAAAGGACTGAATGTAAGCTCTATCCAATGTGGTTGCAGAGCTTATTAAAGGAAATAGTGCGATGAAATGCACAACAGATAAAAAAACTTTAATAGGGGACATAATTTTTGTAATTTATCTCTAGGTTAATTCAAATACTCGACTATGCTTAAGCTAAGTCCATATTGTTACGTCAATTTTGTGGCATAAGTTAATTAATTCTAGTTTTGCGAATTGCATATAAAGTGATAACTTAGTCGTTATTACTTTTTTGTCACTTATTTTGACTAATAATAAATACAATCAAGAATTGTGCCTTTTTGTCTTATTTCGTTAAGGTAAGGGAATTTTTGATTACAAAAGAGGTTTTTATGGCAGGTATATTAGATTCAGTTAACCAACGAACACAGCTTGTTGGTCAAAATAGACTGGAGTTATTACTTTTTAAATTAGTGGGGCGACAACGTTTTGGCATTAACGTTTTTAAAGTCAGAGAAGTTTTACAATGTCCCAGGTTAACCAAACTACCTAAGCAAGACGCTTTTATAAAAGGTGTGGCTCATATCCGCGGACAAACTATTTCTGTTATCGATATGAGTAAAGCGATAGGGGGTCCTGCTATTACACAAACTGAAGACTCTTTTATTATCATTGCAGAATATAACCGTAGCGTGCAAGGTTTTCTTGTTGCAGGTGTCGAGCGAATAGTAACCTTAAGCTGGAAAGACATGATGCCCCCCCCTGAAGGTGCGGGCAAAGCTAGCTATTTAACGGCGGTTACTGACATAGACGGTCAAATGGTTTCTATTTTAGATGTTGAAAAAATATTGAATGAAATTAATCCTGTCTCCACTGATTTAAGCGAAGATGTTATTGATGAAACCGTTGGCGAAGAGTTGGGTGATCGTATTGTTATGATTGCAGATGATTCAACCGTTGCTCGAAATCAAGTTAGAAGAGCATTAGAGCCGTTAGGAATTACAATGGCACTTGCCAAAAATGGTCAAGATGCCTTAGATCAGCTTAAGGCGATTGCTGAAACCTGTGAAAATAGTATTACAGAAAAAGTTGCGCTAATGGTGTCAGATATTGAAATGCCAGAAATGGATGGTTATACCTTAACTGCTGAAGTTAAGGGCGATGATCGAATGTCAAAAATGCCTATAATTTTACACACCTCATTAAGTGGTGTATTTAATAATGCCATGGTAGCAAAAGTTGGTGCTGATGATTTTATCCCTAAATTTCATCCCGATGAATTAGCAACCGCCGTTAAGAAATGGCTGAATCACAAAACATAAATGTCTAACCCGAAATATAAATTAAGCAGGAAGTAGGAATAGTGTCAGCAAGACAACTAGACGATAAAAGCTATCATCAATTTAGAACGTTTTTAGAACAACAGTGCGGTATAGTGTTAGGTGACAGTAAGCAATATTTAGTCAAAAGCCGCTTGGCTCCTCTAATGAGTAAATTTGATGTTAGCACTCTTGGCGAGCTAGTTACTCGTACCTTATCGCCAGTAGAGCGGCAGTTACGTGCCGCAGTTATTGATGCTATGACCACCAATGAAACCTTATGGTTTCGAGATGATTACCCTTTTAAACTGTTAAAAAGTAAGTTGTTACCTGATTTTGCAAATAGAAGAACGCCGATTAAAATATGGTCAGCAGCTAGTTCTTCAGGGCAAGAGCCTTATTCTATTGCGATGTCTGTTTTAGAATATCAACAAAGTAACCCTGGATCTTTTGCTCGAGGAGTTCAAGTTATTGGAACGGACATTTCATCAACTATGTTAGAGCATTGTAAATATGGGCATTATGACTCGCTTGCTTTAGCACGAGGCTTATCACCTGAAAGAAAACGTCAGTTTTTTGAAAAGGGTGACAATGGCATGTTAAAAGTAAAAGATGAAGTTAAAAAAATGGTCAGCTTTCGCCCGCTTAACTTACTTAATAGTTATAGTTTAATGGGACGGTTTGATATTGTTTTTTGTCGCAATGTTCTCATTTATTTTGCTCCAGAAATTAAAGCACAAATTATCAGTCAAATTCATGGCACCTTAAATGAAAGTGGTTATTTGTTTTTAGGGGCATCAGAGTCGCTTTCGGGATTAAATAGTGATTTTAATATGCTTAGGTGTAACCCTGGAATTGTTTATCAAAAAAAATAATTACATCAAACATGGCGTTGCGAATGACTGTCACTAGTTTATAGTTACGAAGGCACTGTACTCGCGTGTGTGGAAACGGCACTCGCAACTATTTTCACTCTTTACTTAATTACTCACCACTCTTTCCTCACTCATTACTTAATCATTTTGTCTCTTTTCTTGTTCGTTACATGGTTTTGTTGGCATAAATATTGAATGACTTAACGTTAAATATAATTAACGGTGAGTTATTATGGCCATTGGATTTGATAAAGGTTTTGAACTTCACGCGCAGGGCATGCAATTACGTGCTCAGCGGGCTGAAGTGATCGCTGGTAATATAGCCAATGCCGACACTCCGGGTTATAAAGCAAAAGGAATGGATTTCCATAAGGCCATGCAACAAGCAAGTCAACAACAGCAAATGGGTATGAGCCGTACCAATGCCAAACACTTTGATACCCGTAGTGAAATAACTAACAATGTCGATTATCGCATTCCAAATCAACCAGATACCGGAGACGGTAACACTGTAGATGTACAAGTGGAACGAAACTTGTATTTAGAAAACTCATTAGAGTATCAAGCCGGTGTGCAGTTTCTTAACGGCAAAATAAAAGCCCTAAAAAATGTCATCTCAGGAGGTAGGTCATAATGAGCCTTTTTAACGTATTTAACATTACTGGTAGCGGTATGAGCGCACAATCAATGCGCTTAAATACTACAGCAAGTAACATTGCTAATGCTGACAGTGTAAGTTCTAGCATTGATGAAACATACCGTGCTCGTCATCCAGTTTTTGCCGCTGCTATGCAAAATGCTGCCGCAGGACAAGACGCGAGCGTAGGTGTGCAAGTTTTGGGTATAGTCGAAAGTAATAAACCCTTAAACATAGAATATGCGCCGGGTCATCCTATGGCGGATAAAGAAGGCTATATATATAAGCCTAACGTTAATGTTATAGAAGAGATGACCAATATGATTTCTGCGTCACGCTCATATCAAACTAACGTGCAGTTAGCTGAATCGGCAAAGAACATGTTGAATAAAACGCTTCAGCTTGGTCAAAGATAAGGAGTAGAAAATGGAATCTGTTAATAGTGCCAGTACTTTAGACACTCTTCGTTGGAAAAAAGAAGATTATAAAGTTGCTGATAACAATCAGGGGATGCTAACTCAAGCCGATTTTTTTGCTTTGTTAACTAAAGAGCTTGCTAACCAAGACCCAACTAAGCCTGTTGATAATAATGAAATGATTTCTCAAATGACAGCATTTTCAACCACAGACGGTGTGCAGAAACTAAATGATCAGTTTACATCATTTGCTAGTTCAATGACTTCAAGTCAAGCATTGCAAGCATCATCTTTAGTTGGTCGTAGTGTCTTAGTTGATGAGAATGTTTTTGGTCTATATGAAGGCGAACAAGTAAAAGGTAAAATTGCCACTGAAACAGCGGCAAGCAATGTCAATATTTATGTTGAAAATGCAGCAGGTGAAATTGTTCAAAGTATTCCTATTGGCAATGTTGGTGTTGGTGGCGGCAACTTTACGTGGGACGGCAACATGAGTGATGGCAGCAAAGCGCCTCCGGGGGCATACCGTTTTAGAATCGCTGGTTTAGTTGACGGACAACCATCAGAGTTACATGCAATGACTTTTCGTAAAGTTGATAGTGTTACATTAGCCGGTAATGGCGGTAGCGTTGTATTAAACCTAAATGGTGGCGGTTCATTGCCGCTTAATGAAGTGGTTGAAGTATCAGACGGTAGTTAAGATTTTCAATTTTTGACTGGTTTTAGCCGGACAAAAAACAAACATATATTGAGTTTCGTCGCACTACAGGTTTTTAGTTCCAGACAAAACCTAAGTACCTACATCCATGTAGGCGCAGGTTTTTAGTTCCAGACAAAACCTAAGTACCTACATCCATGTAGGCAAAGTACGACCTATAAGTATATTATTTACAAAGTAAGCAGTTAAATTTTAAGAGGATTAGATTATGTCATTTAATATAGCATTGAGCGGGTTAAACGCAGCTCAAAAAGATTTAGATGTAACATCAAACAATATTGCCAACGTTAATACAATAGGTTTTAAAGAATCTAGAGCAGAGTTCGTTGATGTCTATGCTTCATCACTTTTATCAGGTGGTAAAACTAAAGCGGGTGATGGTGTGCTAACTTCTGAAGTTGCTCAACAGTTTTCTCAAGGCAGTATTCAGTTTACACAAAACTCATTAGATTTAGCGATAACCGGTACTGGTTTTTATGCCACAGTGCCAGGCTTAGATAGCTTAGAAAAAAGCTATACTCGTGCTGGCCAATTTAAGTTAAATGATGATAACTTTGTCGTTAACTCTGGCGGAGGGCATTTGTTAGGCTTCCCTGTTAATGAAGATGGCTCTTCGTCATCGGTGAGTTTAAGTACCGCTTCACCTATTCGAATTCCTACTGCTTCAGGCGCGCCTCAGTTTACTACTGAAGTGGATATACGCATGAACTTACCAGCAGGGGATACATATATTACCGGCGCACCTTTAAACTTTGATCCAACGGATCCTTTGACCTTTAATAACTCCACTTCAGTGACTGTTTTTGATTCTCTTGGTGATAGTCATATCATGACCTATTATTTTGTTAGAGATAATCCCAATGATGTCGTTGGGCCGCCATTAGTTTTAGGTAAGCCAAATGAATGGGTAATGTTTACTGCTATTGATGGTAATACTGTTGATATACAAGAAACTGCGGTAGGTGAAGCTTTAGCTGATGGTAGGGAAACTGCTGGCGGCTTACAAGGTGCACGTCTAGCGTTTAATAGCTCAGGAGATTTCGTAGGTGTTACTCCGGTAACAGGTTTTACTACTGTGCCTCTTGGCGGCACGATATTATCTAATGGTGCAGACGCAACACAAACAATTACGGTTGATTTTAATCTTGATATTGCAGGGGTTAACCCGAACGAACCAACGCAATTTGCTTCAAATTTTGAGGTTACCTCATTGTCACAAAATGGTCTGGCAGTAGGGCGTTTAACCGGGATAGATATTAGTTCAGATGGTTTAATTCGAGCCACATACAGTAACGGTACTTCACAGCCATTATCACGTATTGCTTTAGTCAATTTTGCTAACGAGCAAGGCTTAACGCAAATTGGTGGCACCTCTTGGCGTGAAAGTTTAGATTCTGGCGAGCCGTTAGCCGGTGAAGCTGGCTCTGGTACTTTTGGCTCTATTAACTCAAAGGCTTTAGAGCAAGCTAACGTGAATTTAACCACAGAATTAATTGATTTGATTTCAGCCCAACGAAACTTCCAAGCCAACTCAAGAGCGCTTGAAGTTGATAACCAACTGAACCAAACTATTTTACAAATTAGATAAACTTTAAGTGGAATTTTATTCGCGCTCTAGCATTAAGCTCAAATGAAATCTCAACTATAAATAAAACCACAAGTAACCAAAGTGCTTGTGGTTTTTGTTTTTTAGACTTAAAACTCACCACTTAGCTAGCCGCTTCTTTCTACACTCGTAACTTGTATTTCATAACTTTCCTTTCTGGCACTTTCTTTGCATTTCTATCACTAACTCTTTTAATTATCGGTAGACCATTATGGATAAGATGCTCTATGTCGCCATGAGCGGTGCCAAACAAAACATGAAAGCATTGGCAATTAATGCCAATAATTTAGCAAATGCCAGAACAACAGGCTTTAAAGCTGATTTATCACAAGCTCGTAGTATGCAAGCTTTTGGTGAAGGTCAGCCGACCCGTGTTTTTGCAATGACAGAAAACGCAAGCCAAAATTTTGACTCAGGCTCTTTATTAACCACCGGTCGTCCACTTGATTTAGCCATTAATGGCGAGGGCTGGTTTGCGGTACAAACACCTAACGTAGCTAATTTGTCTTCACAAGTAGGTGCAGAGCTTGGCAGCATAAATGAAGCTTACACTCGGCAAGGAAATCTACGTGTCACTGAAGATGGCACACTCGAAACTTCAAATGGAGAGTTAGTTTTAGGTGAAAATGGTCCAATTATATTGCCACTGCCCGTGAGTAATATGCAAATTTCACCAGATGGAACCATCATGATTCAGCCTGAAGGTGCTCCTAGCACTGAAATGGAAGAAGTTGCCCGTATTAAGTTAGTGAACCCCGACGTTCGTAATCTACAAAAAGGTAACGACGGCCTATTCAGGCGTAAAGATGGTCAAGTAGAGCAAGCAGATACCAATGTGCAAGTACGAGGTGGCACGCTTGAATCAAGTAATGTTAATCCATTATATGAAATGACCGACATGATTGCCTTGCAAAGACAATTTGAAATGCATTTAAAGTTAATGAAAACAGCAGAAGAAATTGATGCCAGCAGCGCCGCGTTATTACGAGCATTCTAATGATGAATAATATAATAGCGAGCAAACAAAGAATAATGAAAACTTTTGAGGTGATTTATGAATTCAGCATTATGGATCAGTAAAACAGGCATAGAAGCGCAAAGTAAAGACATTGCCGTTATTTCCAATAACTTGGCGAATGCTAGTACCATCGGCTTCAAAAAAAGTCGTACTATATTTGAAGATTTACTCTATCAAAATATTAACCAGCCTGGTGGTCGTACTGGTCAAGATACTGAAGCACCATCAGGCTTAATGATTGGTGCCGGTACTAAAGTTGTAGCAACTCAAATGGTTCATACCCAAGGAGATATGTTAACGACGGATAATGCATTAGATATTATGATTCAGGGGGAGGGTTTTTTCGAAATTTTACTACCTGATGGCAACGCTGCCTATAGTCGCAATGGTCAATTTACTATGGATGCTGAAGGTAATGTGGTAACGCCTGGTGCAGGTTATTTATTACAACCTCAAGTAACCATACCTGATAACGCTATCAGTATTATTATCTCTCAAGATGGTGAAGTCTCAGTAACATTACCTGGTCAGGCAGAGCCTGCTGTGGTTGGACAGGTTAATACAACAAACTTTATGAACCCTTCAGGTCTTGAACCTATAGGTCAAAACTTATTCACTGAAACAGCGGTAAGTGGTAACCCAATAGAAGGTGTTCCTTCATTAGAAGGTTTTGGCATGCTAGTTCAAGGCGCCTTGGAAACATCGAATGTAAACACAACCGAAGAACTGGTTAACTTAATTGAAACCCAGCGAGTATATGAAATGAATTCGAAAGTGATTTCGGCTGTTGATGAAATGCTTAGTTACATCAACCAACAGCTGTAACTTATTTTATTATTTATATTTTTAAGGTCATTGCTTAAAAGTAATAACCCAAAGGTATAAGTTGGAGACAATGATGAAAAACAAATTATTTCAAAGTAGCAGATATTTAGCTGCGTTTTTGTTAGTTGCTCAGCTAGGTGCGTGTAGTAATACTGTTGAGCTAAGTAAGGCTTTGCCTAATGATCCTGATTTTGCACCAATATTACCTGAAGAAGAAGAGGCCGCTATTATTCCAACCGGTTCTTTATTTAAAGAAAATTACGTTAATAATATTTATTCTGACTCTAAAGCACACCGTGTCGGTGACATTATTGCGGTGATATTAAGTGAGAACACACAAGCTAATAAAAACGCTAAAACAGAGTTGAAAAAAGAAAGTAATACCGTGCTAGATCCTCTTGTTGGCTTAGGTGGCTTCCCTGTTACTCTTGGTGGTCAATCTTTACAGTTTGGTATTAATCAAAATAGTAAATTCAAAGGTGACTCAAAGGCCGATCAGGGTAATAGTTTAAGCGGCGATATTTCCGTGCATGTATTAAGAGTTTTACCAAATGGCAACTTGATGATTCGTGGTGAGAAATGGATAACGCTAAATAATGGTGATGAGTACATACGTTTAACAGGGGTTATTCGCCCTAAAGATATCAACTCAAATAATACGATTGTATCAACCAAAGTAGCTAATGCTCGTATTCAATACGCAGGTACTGGAAGTTTTGCTGATGCTAACGAACAAGGTTGGTTAACTAAATTCTTTAATAGTTCTTGGTGGCCATTGTAGATATATGCATAACAACGTCAGTTTTAAATGCAGCGTAAAAATACATAACCTTTAACTTATCAATAGGTAACAATATGAAAGCAGTAATCAAATTTTTTATCATATTAAGTATGTTGCCATCTTTTGCAACACATGCCCAACGCATTAAGGATTTAGCAGATGTAGCCGGGGTACGATCTAACCAACTGATTGGCTATGGCTTAGTGGTCGGGTTACCTGGAACGGGTGAGCAAAGTCCTTTTACAGAACAAAGCTTTAAAACTATGTTAAGTAATTTTGGTATTACTATGCCCGATAAATTAAAACCAAAAATTAAAAATGTTGCAGCAGTGGCTGTTCATGCCGAACTAGCCGCGTTTGCAAAGTCAGGTCAACGTATTGATGTAACTGTTTCAAGTATGGGCAGTGCACAAAGTTTACGTGGAGGCACGCTTTTACAAACAATGTTGATAGGTCTTGATGGCAATACTTATGCGGTTGCTCAAGGGAGTTTAGTCGTTAGTGGTTTGGGAGCCGATGGGCTTGATGGCTCTAAGGTATTAGTTAACACGCCAACGGTCGGGCGAATTTCAAATGGCGCAACGGTTGAACGAGAGATTAAGTCCCCTTTTTCACTGGGTGATCACATTACCTTTAATTTACATCAATCAGATTTTACTACTGCAAAACGTTTATCCGATACCATCAATGATCTTATTTCTGGTTCTGCTAAAGCGATTGATGCAACTTCCGTTCAAGTCAGTGCGCCAAGAGATATTTCTGACCGAGTCAGTTTTTTATCTGTAATCGAAAATCTTGAGTTTGAACCAGCATCACCAGCAGCAAAAATTATTATTAATTCTCGTACCGGGACTATTGTTATTGGCGCAAAAGTGAAGCTTCTTGCCGCAGCAATTACGCATGGTGGTATTACTGTAACGATTAATGAAAGCCTAAATGTTTCTCAACCTAATGCTTTTGCAGAAGGTGAAACGGTGGTTACTAATGAGTCAAGCGTAAATACATCTCAAGAAGATGCTCGTATGTTTGTGTTCAAACCAGGTGTTACTTTAGATACTTTGGTCAGAGCTATTAATGAAGTAGGGGCTGCGCCCGGTGATGTTATGGCTATTTTAGAGGCGCTCGATCAAGCAGGCGCTATTCGTGGCGAACTAATTGTAATTTAATGTAGGTTTTACCTAACTGACAATTAAATGTCAGGTGGTATTGGAATAGTTATTATGGCTGATAATTTAATAAGCACGTCTAATTTTGAACAAGCTCGAAATTTTCTAAACCTAGATGGGTTGAATGCGATTCGTCAGCAGTCAAAAGAAACTGATGGCGAAAGTAAAAAAGCGGCACTGCAAGAAGCTGCGCAGCAATTTGAAGCTATTTTTATGCAGATGCTGTTGAAAAGCATGCGTAAAGCGCAAGATGTGTTGGAGTCAGACAGCCCATACAATTCTCAATCTACTAAATTTTACCGTGATATGCATGACCAGCAAATGGCGGTTGAACTATCGTCTAATGGCACATTAGGTTTGTCAGATCTTATTGTTAGGCAGCTAGGCGGGGGAGATGATAATTTTACTTCTAGAAACGTGTTACGTAGTGATGGTAACCTCCTTAAAATTAATAGAGCTGTAATGCCAAACAAATTAGTTGTCGAACCGCACCCGCAAACAGAAAAATCTAATTTCCTGAACCCATTTAACATTAATAGTCTATCCAATAAAGCATCAAGTTTTTCTCTTGATGGTAATGGTAATGCTATTAAAATTCCTTTTTTATCCCCAGATAAAATAAAGGAAGAAATACCCTCTAGTAATCAAAGTGTCAATTTTTCAGCGCCAGTGTTTGCGCAACCAAAAGATTTTGTTAGTGCGCTTACTGAGCCTGCAAAAGCTGCTCAAGAAAAATTAGGGGTGCCATTTCAAGTGATTATCGCACAAGCTGCGCTGGAAACAGGTTGGGGACAAAAGATAGTCAAAGATCAACAAGGTAGCAGTTCACATAACTTATTTAATATAAAAGCGGATGAACGTTGGGCTGGAGAGAAGATTCAAAAAGATACTTTAGAATTTGAAGACGGTGCGATGATAAAAAAATCAGCAGCTTTTAGAGCCTACCAATCACTATCAGATAGCTTCAATGACTACGCTGATTTCCTTTCGGGTAGTGACAGATATCAAGACGCATTGCAAGAGCCTAATAATGTGGAACACTTTCTGCATGGTTTACAAAAAGCAGGCTATGCGACCGATCCAGAATATGCCAATAAAATAATGGCAACCCTTCGCACAGTCACTAATTTAATTTCAAAATAGTTTTATTGGTTTAATTAATTTCCAGTAAAGCTTCAGTGCAGAATTTATTCTGACAGTAACGGAGTATTAATTATGGGCGTTAATTTATACGGACTTGGTGTTCAAGGTTTGCTTGTTGCAAAGCAATCACTTGATACTGTCGGTCATAATATTGCGAATGTTAATACTGAGGGTTATTCTCGTCAAAGTACTATTCAAGTTACGTCAGGTGGACAACAGTTTGGTACGGGGTTTTCAGGCATTGGCACACAAATTGATGATGTAATTCGAACCTTTGATCAATTTTCCTTTTCTGATCTACAGGGGAATACCAGTAATTTAAATTACAACCAGTTTTTTCTTAATAGTGTAACCCGTGTCGACCAAGTAATTTCAGATTCAGACACTTCTATAACTAATGTGTTAGCTCAATATTTTTCTGCTTTAAACACGGTAGCTGATAATCCAAACTCTTTAGAATCTCGTAATAACTTAATAGAAGTGTCGAAAAACATGACGTCGACCTTCACCCGTTTACATGATCAACTTGATTTACAATATCGCTCATTAAATAGCGAAATTGATAACATCGCCCAAGAAATGACTGCATTATCAAAGAACTTAGCTGAGGTTAATGGGCAAATTCAATTGGTATGGGAAAACGGAACTAAAAATTTACCCAACGATTTATTAGATCAAAGAGATCGGCTTGTACTTGAGATAAGTAAATACACCGATGTATCTACAGTACAACTTGATAATGGCGCTATTAATTTATTTATTGGTAGCGGGCAACCTTTAGTATTAGGTCAAGAAGCATTGAAAGTCGAGGCTGTAGTGAGCCGAACGGACAACGCTAAACTTGAGCTGGCTCTAAGTAGCAATGGTACAACTCAGGGTCTACGTGGTGATTTAATGGGCGGAAGAATCCAAGCCGTTTATGACTTTAGGAATAATGTTTTAGATAAAGCGTTTAATCAGTTAGGTCAAACAGCTATTGGCATTGGACACTCAATAAATGAGCAACAAAAACAGGGGCTAGATCTAAATATGCAGGTGGGTACTAACTTCTTTAATGATGTTAATAGCCAAAGTGCAATGGCTCAGCGAGCTTTAATTACTAATGACGGTTTAGGTGAAGCGACACTAGGTGTTCAGATTGAAGATGTTTCTTTATTGCCGCCAGATAATTTTGAATTAACCGTGTTAAGTTATGCTGCTGGTCCGCCAGAGTCAGTGCAATTTCAGTTAACTAATTTAAATAGCGGAGTACAACTAACTTTACCTGCGGCAGGCGCGCAAGATTTATCTGTTTCAACCAATATTAATGTTGCTGAATATGGCTTTAGTATAAATGTTGATTCAATCGATGCTGCTGATCCTTTGCAAGCAGGTAAACGCTTTGAGTTAAGACCTACACGGTTAGGAGCGCAACTGTTTGAAACTCAAATGTCTAATACGGCATTAATTGCGGCTGCGGGTAATCAAATTCTAATTAACGATGGTGCTAGCAATACGGGAGTGAGTGAAACTCGTATTGCCCAGATAACCAATGCCAATGATGTTAACTACCCCTCACCGATAGATGTCACAACTAATCCTGTAACTGCCGCGAAAGGTTTGCGAATAGAAGTTTCTGAAGCCCCACTTGGTACCTTTACTTATCAAGTTTTAGATGCTAATACAGGTGTACCTATTGAAGAGCCTGTAGGCACGCCATTAACCGGTTTAGCTTTTGCGCCACCACAGCAAACTATTAGCCATGCTGGTTTTGATATTGAAATTTCCATAGAAGATACCGCGGCGCTTGATAATTATACTTTTACCCTTGATTATAACGAAACGGGTGTAGGTAGTAATGAAAACTCATTGCTAATGGCATCATTTCAAACAGATAAAACCTTAAATAAAGGCCGTTCAACTTTTCAAGACAACTATGCTTTGATGACTTCTGATATAGGTACGGTTACTAGTAGTGCTGATGTGCGATTGCAATCTTCAGCAGTGCTCTACGAACAAGCGAGTGACCGAGTCACATCTGTTTCAGGTGTTAACTTAGATGAAGAAGCGGCAAATTTATTAAAATACCAAACCGCTTATAACGCCGCAGCAAGAATTATTTCTATTGCCGATGAGTTAATGCAAACCTTGTTAGATGCAGTTAGATAGACCTTTAGTTGCGAGTTAATAGTTACGAGTCTTTAGCTACGAGTAACTAAGCCCGCACACGCATAGTTGGGTGTTTTCGTAACTCGTAACTTTTCTCGCTCGTTTAGCTTTTAGCTTATCTTAGATACTCGAGACTTCTCTTACTCCCATACTTCGCACTTCCTCCGTCAATACTATGACTGCGCCCATGGCACTAACTTTGCATTTGTTTCATTAATCAAACAAATAAATAGCAAGTAGGGGTCTGTTGTGCGTATTTCAACTCAAACATTTTTTCAACGAAATACAACATCTATTCTAGATAGCCAAGCGCGACTTAGTAATTTAAACGTGCACTTAACTGAAGGGAAACGTGTCTTACACGGCGCTGATGATCCTGTTGCTGCTGCCTCTATTCAACGATTAAAGCAAACAATTTCAGTTAATGAGCAATATGTTAAAAATATTGAAGTTGCTGATGCCGCCAATGCTCAAGAAGAATCAACCCTTGGACAAATGGTTAATATTCTGCAACGTGTTCGAGAGCTATTAATCTCTGCTGGTGATGGTATTTATAGTTTAGAAAATTTAGATACAGTTGCTCAAGAATTAGAAGAATTAAAAGAAGAGTTAGTGGGCTTAGGAAATACCCGAGATGGCAATAGCGAATATATTTTTGCGGGTTTCGATGTTGACTCTCAACCCTTTCAAGTAAATGCATTTGGTACAGTTGAATTTTTTGGTGATAAAGGTGTTCGACAGTTACAAGTTGGCTCAGGCGTTGATGCGGCAATAAATGACTCTGGTTTTGATTTAATGATGAATTTGTCAAGCGGTAATGGCTCATACAATTCAACTATAGGTGCGAACAATACCGGTTCAGGTGTTATTGAGCAAGGTGTTGTATTTGATCCTGCGGCTGCTAGCCCTTTTCAAGGTGAAGAATATAGTATTCATATGACTGACCCTGGTGGCGGTCAACCTACTCAATATAGTGTTTATAGCATTGAAGCGGCAAGTGTTGCCGGAAATGCCACGGTAAAACTTGCCGGAGTCGATTTAAATGACCCGGCAATAACCAATGTTAATCCAGCTGTTGTTTATCCAAATGCCGGTAGCTCAGTCAATATTGCCTTTGTTGCTACGGCAACTCCCGGTGAGTTTGAAGTTCAAATAAATGGGCAAACATCTTTGCCGGCAATATATAACGCTAATACGGCAACGGCTCAACAAATTTCAATTGATGGCATGACCATTGAAGTTGAAGGTGTCCCTATAGCAGCAGACAGCTATCAAGTTAATAAATACACGGCGCCAACGCAATATTATCAAGGTCAAAGCATTGAAGTTAATGGTGTTCGAACCAAGTTAAAAGGCGAGCCTTTAGATCAAGATGTATTCACATTATCGCCCAGTAGTAATACCGATATGTTTTCTACCATTCAAAGAGCTATAGACGCTTTAAGAATTCCGGGTGAAACCGATACTCAAGAAGCTCTGAGACTTACGCAATTAAATATGGCGCAGTTAGAGCTAGATAACGGCTTAGACAACATTGTCAATACTCGCTCTAGAGTGGGTGCCCGTATGCAAACACTGGTAAATCAAACCTCAATTAGCGAAGAATTCAAATTAGTTTCTCAAAAGGCAATGTCAAGACTTGAAGACTTAGACATGGCACAAGCTATTAGTGATTTGCAGTTAGAACAAACCTCTTTAGAGGTAGCCCAGCAAACGTTTGTACAACTACAACGTTTAAATTTATTTGACTTAATACGATAAGAACTCGATAAGAAACGCTAGGAATAGATGTTATTTATATAGTTGGCACACATTTCGCTTAACTTATGTACAACAAGAAAATAACACTGTTTTTTGACACTTACTGGCAACTAATTGCCAACCGCGAAAATAAAGCGGCAAAGAAAAGAAGATGATAGGAGCTAACCATGCCACAGATTATTAATACTAATATAATGTCGCTAAATTCACAGCGTCAGTTGAATAAATCTCAATTGATGCAGAATGAAGCCATGGAGCGTTTGTCTTCTGGACTTCGAGTCAATAGCGCAAAAGATGACGCTGCCGGCCTTGCTATTGCAACTGGCATGGAATCGCAAATACGCGGTATTAACCAAGCAGTACGAAATGCAAATGACGGTATTTCAATGTCGCAAACCGCTGAGGGCGCGATGGATGAAATGACTAACATTTTACAACGAATTCGTGAACTAGCGATTCAATCAGCGAATGACACTAATTCAGCGTCTAATCGTCAATCAATACAAGCAGAAGTTACTCAACTGTATGATGAGTTAGATCGTATCGCCAATGTTACCCAGTTTAACGGTGTTAACGTGCTTGATGGTAGTGTCGGCTCAACCACATTACAAATTGGTGCAAATGCCGGAGAAAATTTAACTTTCTCCATTGACTCGGTAACTACCAGGGACTTAAACCTTAATGCCGTTTCAGGTTTAGGTGAGCTGAACGGTGGTCGAGTTAATACTAATGCCGCTACGCTAGCTGATGAAGTGACTATAAATGGTGTGGCGTTAAGTGCTGTTGCAAATGGCTCTAACCGAGCTGTGACAATAGCGTCAGCAGTTAATGCTAGCTCCGGTATTACCGGTGTTTCAGCCACAGCTTATAACACGGTAGAAGGTGTTGGTAATCAGTCAGGTGTATCTTCAAATTTAGTAATTAATGGTACCG
>JAPYOP010000011.1:22952-96929 GCA_029938115.1 Colwellia sp.
GAAGGTGTTGGTAATCAGTCAGGTGTATCTTCAAATTTAGTAATTAATGGTACCGCTATTGGCGCTACGGGTTCAATGTCTGAACTTGTTGATACTATCAACCGAGATGTTGCCGGTGTCGTGGCTTCAATTTCTAATAGTGGTGCTTTATTGTTATCTAATGATACCGGTGCAAGTATTGATATAGGAGCCGGTGGTAGTGAAGTTGGTCTTGTTGATGATAACTATAACGGCTTTATTGCTTTAAGTAGCTCTGATAAAGGTGAAATCGAACTTGGTCTAGGCATTGCTGCTACTGCTACAGCGTCACAACTGCAAGAGTTTGGTTTTAATTTGGCTGAAGGTTCAGACAAGATATCTGGTGGTCAAGTGACCGCTGGCGTTATTGCTGGCGCAGACGGTATTCAAATTAACGGTGTTGATTTAGGTTCTGTTACGGGTACATCAGCGGCTGATAAAGCATTTGCTATTAATTCTATCACCGACCAAACAGGTGTTACCGCTTCAGCGACAACTGAAATTCAGTATGAAGTACTAATTTCTCAAATGGCTGTTGAGTCCGTATTTACCATTAACGGTTTGTCTATCGACTTTACTGCAGCAACAGCGACAACACCACCAGCATCATTAGATGATGTAGTTTCTACGATAAATAATTCAGGTATACAAGGTGTGGTCGCTACAGCTGACAATACTACCGGTAGAATTATTTTTACTTCGCAATCAGGTGGTGATTTATCTATCCATTCGGTCGTTGGTGATGTCTTTAATGATGTTGCTGGCGTCATTGTTAACACTAATGGTGCAACTCAAATTACACGTGGTGAAATCACCTTGACAGGGGCTGCAGGTAAGGATGTTTCAGTTACCAGTAATGCTAACTCTGAAGCGGCAAAAGATACTGCTTTAGGTAAGTTAGGTTTAATTGATTTTGGGGGTAGTGCTTCGGCTATTGGTACTGGTTTAAGTGTACTGACAGTGGCTAATTCAGAAAATACTATTGAACGTATAGATTCAGCACTAGAGCAAATTTCTAATGCCCGAGCGGGCTTAGGTGCGGTTCAAAACCGTTTAGCCTCAACAATTTCTAACTTAGAGAATGTATCGCAAAACTTATCAGCGTCCAAATCTCGTATTGTTGATGCCGATTTTGCTGCAGAAACCTCTAAGCTAAGTAAAGCGCAAATATTGCAACAAGCAGGCACAGCTATGTTGTCACAAGCGAATGCTAGTACGCAAAACGTATTATCTTTACTTCAGGGGTAACTTTTACCTTAGAAATAGAATATAAGGCGCAATGAATTACGCCCTACAGGGAATCTAAATAAAATATTTATTTCACCTGTAGGTTAGACTTCAGTCTGACAATCATATTTATCAAAGCCAAGCTATAGCTTGGCTTTGTCGTATCTGCGATGCGAAATTTTCAGTTACGAAGACGGCAAAAGGTAAATTTTTTTAAATTAATTGAAAAAAATATTAAAGAAAAAATTAAAGCGTCCGATAAAGTTTGTAAGTCAGATAACTGACGTAACTTATTCTTCAGACTTATCTGTTGATTTTATGCAAACCTAGGAGCTTACCATGCCTCAAGTAGTTAATACCAATGTGATGTCGCTAAATGCGCAACGTCAACTAAACAAATCGCAATTAATGCAAAACACTGCGATGGAACGTTTGTCTTCTGGTTTACGAATCAACAGCGCGAAAGATGATGCTGCTGGTCTGTCTATCTCAACAGGCATGCAATCACAAATACGCGGTTTGAACCAAGCGGTTCGAAACGCAAACGATGGTGTGTCAATGGCACAAACCGCTGAAGGGTCAATGGACGAAATGACCAACATCCTTCAACGTATGCGTGAGCTAAGTGTTCAAGCAGCTAACGATACCAACTCAGACTCTAACAGAGCGTCTATCCAGATTGAGGTTGACCAACTTTATTCTGAATTAGACCGTATCGCTTCAACAACCTCATTTAACGGCATCAACTTGCTTGATGGCTCTAACAAGTCTACTAGTTTACAAATTGGCTCTGAAGCGAATCAGTCGTTGTCATTCTCCATTGACGCGGTAACGACTAAAGATTTAAATCTTAATGCGGTTTCTGGTTTAGGTGAGCTAAATGGTGGTCGTGCTAATACTGCAGCGGGTTTGGTTGTTAGCTCGGTAACTGTTAATGGTGCTGTTTTGTCAGGTACTGCAGCTCAAGCGGATATGGCAACAGCAGTAGCTGCTGAGATTAATACTCAAACGGGCTTGAGTGGTGTTACTGCCTCAGCTTATAATACCGTTGAAGGTACTGCAGGATCATCAGGCTCTACTGTAGGTTTACTCATTAACGGCACAGCAATTAACTCGAACGGTAGTGCTGGCGGTACGGGTAGTATGACTGATTTGGTTGACACTATTAACCGTGATGTTTCTGGTGTAACCGCATCATTAAACAGCTCTGGTGCTTTGGTATTATCAAATGATACCGGCAACCAAATAGATATTACGGGTACTGCTACTGGCTCTGGTTTAGTCGTTGATGATTACCAAGGTTTTGTATCCTTATCTTCTGCTGATGGTAGTGAAATAACTATAGGTCAGTCGGGTACAACAGGGATTACCGCAGCAGACGCTAGTACTACAGCACAGCAAATGGGCTTCATGTTAGGTTCTGGCTCTGATGTATTAACGGGGGGCGCGGTAACTACAGGAGCAGTAACGGCGAACGATGGTATACAAATTAATGGTGTGGATCTAGGTGCAGTAACCGGTACTACCGCTGCCGATAAAGCCTTTGCTATTAATGCGATAAGTGATGAAACTGGTGTGAGTGCTTCAGCAACAACAGAAGTGAAATATGTCGTACAAGTTTCGCAAATAGCAGTTGAATCGGGTTTAAGTATTAATGGTGTTTCTATTGATTTTGATACTGTTGCAGGTAACTCTGTTACTTCATTAGACGATGTGGTGGCGGTTATTAATGCTGCGGGTATCCAAGGTGTGGTTGCTACTGCAGATGCTGCCACAGGTAGCTTAGTATTAACTTCACAAGCGGGCTCTGATATAAATGTATTTGCTGATGGTGATAATACTGCAGGTGGTATATTTGTTGGTGTAACGTTAGGAAGTAACTTAGCAGGTGCGGATAAAACTCATGGTGCTGTTACTCTAACGGGTAAAGATGGCGCTGATGTATTATTAACCAGTAATGCAGCAGACCAATCACTTAAAGATGCAGCATTAACTAAAATGGGTATAACAGATGTTGGTGGTAGTGCTACTTCAATCGGTGTTGGCTTAAGTGTTACTAGTGTAACCGGTGCGAACAATTCAATCCAACGTATTGATGATGCGCTTGATAAAATTAGTGATGGCCGTGCAAACCTAGGTGCCATACAAAACCGTTTAGGGTCAACTATTTCTAACTTACAAAATGTATCGCAGAACATTTCAGCAGCAAACTCTCGTATCAGAGATGCAGATTTCGCCGTGGAAACGTCAGCATTAAGTAAGTCACAAATATTGCAACAAGCAGGTACAGCAATGTTATCACAAGCGAACGCTTCAACACAAAACGTGTTGTCGCTACTAGGATAAGCTTTAATGGCTAGCTAGTGATTAATAAGCTTCTCGGTTAAACGAGAAGCTTTAGTCGTTTATATGTAGGTTGGATTTTGATTACAAGGATGTAGGTACTTAAGTTTTGTTTGGAACAAAAAACTGTAGTCCGACAAAGTACAATGAATTACTCCTGTATACGATGTATAATTTTATAATGTAGCAATAGATAAAGAGGTGAGAATCATGATTGATAATACTTCATCAACAGTTGATGCAGGCAGCCTTTCTCCACAAGCAAAAGCAAGTGCTGTTCATCTGACTAAAACGGCTAATATATCAGAGTTAGCTAAAACCGAAGTTAGTGCACCTGAAAAGGTTGTAACGCAAGTTAACAAGATCAAAGATGTCAGTGAAAGAGCAGAAGTCGCCCCAGAAGAAATTGAACAGGTTGTTGAAAAATTAAACGCTTTTGTACAATTAACACAACGTGATGTCAGTTTTGGTATCGATGACCAAAGCGGTCGTGATGTTATTTCAGTGTTTGAAGCCGAGACGCAAGAACTGATCAGGCAAATACCCAGTGAAGAAGCATTAGCTTTACTAAAAAGAATGGACCAAGCTATCGGTTTGCTTTTTAGTGAAAAAGTTTAAATTAACTATATGCCAATGCAGATTAGCCAGAGTTCATGCTTAATTAAAAACATTCTATGTAGGTTGTATTTTCCTTACAAGGATGTAGGTACTTAGGTTTTGTCCGGAACAAAAAACCTGCAGTCCGACAAAGGGCAATAAATTACCCCCAGCCAGTGAATAGAATTTTTTTTCTGAGCCAATGGCATATATATACATGATTAAGTATATGTTTTGGTAAGAATATTGCATAGTACCATTAAGTAAAAAGGGAATAAGCTTTAACTATTTATATTGACGTTACACAATGTTGTGCCGTTAATTATGATTGTATTGGGAGAATACATTATGCCAGCAATTACATCTACCGGACTTGGCTCTGGTTTAGAAGTCAACAATATTGTTGAAGCTATTGTTGATGCTGAAAAAGTACCTGTGCAAAGCAAAATTGATCGCGACTCTTCGCTTGCTGAAGCACAAATTTCAGCTTTTGGTAGTATTAATAGCGCGCTATCTACATTCAAAGATTCTTACAAAGATTTATCAAAAACTTCAAGTTTTTCTGCGGTAAGTATTAGTTCATCAGATGATGATGTTTTGACAGCTACTGCTGGTATTGGCGCGCAAACAGGCGTGTTTGACATTGAAGTGAAAGAAAAAGCACAGGCGCAAAGTATCGCCACTGACGCTTTTGTTAGTGCTAATGATACTATTGGTACTGGTACCTTAACTATTCGTTATGGCTCTTATGAAACGGGCACTTTTGCAGTAAATGCCGATACGACCATTCAAAACATCACTATAGATTCTACCAATAATACCTTATCTAGTTTGCGTGATAGCTTGAATGCAGATGAAACAAATGGTTTGTCTGCCTCTATAATTAACGATGGTTCAGGTTATCGACTGGTCTTAACCAGTGATAAAACCGGTGAAAATTACGCTATGGAAATTGTTGCGGCTGATGATGATGGTGACAATACAAACAATACCAGTGGTATTTCTCGGTTAGTTCATAATGACACCACTAAAAATGCCAAGCAAACAGTAGCTGCCAATGATGCTGAAATAGTATTAAACGGGATCACCATTACCCGCGATACTAATACTATTGATAGTGTTATTACTGGGGTGACTATTGAATTGAAAGACACCAAGCCAGGCAGTAATATTCGTTTAAATATTAATAGTGATACTTCTACCGTTGAATCACAAATACAAGCCTTTGTGGGTAATTATAATGCCTTGGTTGCTAGGCTAAACGAGTTTAGTAAAGTTGACTCCGATAATGGCAATAAAGGTGTTCTTGTTGGTGATGCAACAGTGCGCAGTATTGAAACACAATTACGCGGCGTCTTAAATAATCGCTTAGATCATTTAACAGGAACAATTAAGAGCTTTGCTAATTTAGGTATTTTCACTAACCGAGATGGAACTCTAGAAATTAACGAAAGCAACTCTGCTTTACCAAAGTTCTCGGATGTGGTTAAAAATAATATTGCTGATATTGCTGACTTTTTCACAGCAACAGGTACCGCCAGTGATACGCAAATTGATTTTACCAGTTCTAACTCTTTAACCGAACCGGGCACTTATGATATTGAAGTAACTCAGTTAGCAACTAGAGGTACTTTAACCGGTCTAACGGTTAATAACTTAACTATTGGCGCAACAAACGATACCTTTAAAGTACGTATTGACGGTGTTTTATCTACAGATATAGTCCTTGCTAATCAAACCTATGGCTCACTTTCTGAACTATTGGCAGAAATGCAGTCAAAAATCAATTCAGATAGTACTTTACTCGATAAAGGTAAGAGTGTTGTGCTAACAGAAGATGCAGGAAAAATAAAAGTTGAATCAAGTGAGTATGGCTCTGGTTCAACCGTTGCTTTTACTGAGGTTGGCGCTAGTTTTTTAGTCGATTTAGGTATAGATGTTCAACAAGGCACTGCCGGTGTTAATGCTGAAGGTAAAATAGATGGTGTTGTCGCCTTTGGTGACGGTCAATTCTTATTATCTGAAAGTGGTGACTCTGCAGGTATAAAGATTGAAATACTTGGCGGTATTATAGGAAGTCGGGGCACCGTAACCTTCTCTGAAGGTAGTACTAAAATCATGAATGATTTATTGCTAGGTATGATAGATGATCAAATATCAAGCTCTAGTGGCGATGTAAACTCTTCTAATGTAGATGGCGCACCACCTTCAAAGTTACTTGATGCTAAAACCGATGCATTATACAAGAAAATAGAGCAACTGGATCGCCAAGAAGAAGATTTGAAACTACGTATGGATAAATACGAAGCACGTTTATTTAAGCAGTTCAATGCGATGGATAGTGCGGTTGCCGCATTAAATGCTACGTTAGGTAGCTTAACGTCAATGTTAGATCAATTACCTGGTTATACTAGAGAGAAATAACTTCTCTTAATCAGCCTAGCTATGTAGGTCGTACTTTAGTTCGACAAATTACTTTTTATATATAATCTCTTGTTCTGGCTCATATTTTGCTTTATCTTGATAATTAAGAGCATTGTTACTCAGTGTCAATTTTTTGTTATCAGGATTACTCATGCCACAGCTTTCCGACCTTGAACTAGATATTCAAACAAAACTATTACGCGCAACCTTTCTAACAAATATGGCGGTGATGAAAAAATTCCTGCCGGAGATATTTGAGTTTTATCAAAACTATACTCCCACTAGAGCAAAGTTAACCTTTGATCACAATGGTGAAATAAACATGGTATCTGACGGTGCGCTTGTGTATGAAGAGCATGCTAAAGCGAACAGCTATAAGCAAGCAGAAGCCTTTTATGATAAACCGCGCTTATTTTCTTACAGTTTAAGCAAAGATGGCAATGGCTTGTTTGAACATGAAAATGCACTAAATAGAGTTTATGAAAAGCGTGAACAAGAAAAGCCAGACTCAAAATTTAATCTGTTAAAGCATGAACAACACATGGATTTACTCTCCATGATTGGTGTTGGATTAGGTTTTCATATCGAGCGGTTGTTCCAGTTATGTGATGTACGCTGTTTTTATTTATACGAACCCGATCCTGATTGCTTTTTTTGTGCAATGCATTGTATTGACTTTGGGCCATTAATTGAACGCTGTTTTAGTCTTGGAGGTGCTCTTACTATTAAGCTAGGCGGAAATGCTAACCAATATGTAAATGGCCTTAATTTATTTATGGTCACTCATGGTTTTTCTAATATCTCACGATTTTTCAACTATCGTCATTACCGTAGTGAAGCAACTGATGAAACCTTTAAGCGAATTTACGAGTTAGCTTATCGATTTAGTAGTGGTTGGGGATTTTTTGAAGATGAAATTATTAGTGTTGATCATACAATTTCAAATGTGAATTCAGGCTTTCCACTTATTTTAAGCCAAGAGCATTTTAATAATCAACTTAGTGATAAGCCAGTGTTCATCATTGGTAATGGTCCATCATTAGATGAAACCATCAGTTATATAAGAGGAAACACAGAAAATGCTGTTGTTTTCTCTTGTGGTACGGCATTAAAGCCAATACTAGATGCCGGTATTATGCCTGATTTTCATATTGAAATGGAACGTACTGCCGAGTTGTATGAGTGGGTAGATGCTATTGGTCATAAAGATAAATTAAAACAAATCAATATTATTGCCCTTAATACCGTTTACACAAAAATATTAAAACTATTTAAAAATGCTTATTTACTCTCGAAACCTAAAGATGGTGGCATGGACTTTCTTTATGAGTATTTAGGTGCGGATAAATATCCTGCTGTTGATGCTTGTAATCCGACAGTGTCAAATGCAGCAACAGCAGCAGCAGTCTATTTAGGTTTCAAAACCCTATATTTATTTGGTGTTGATTATGGTTGGGTTGATGAAGAGCATCATCACTCTAAAGGAAGTATTTATTATCAGAAGGGCTCTCACGCTGAACGTAAAGTCATGAAAGCTGATATGACAGTTGCAGGTAACTTTGAAGAGGAGGTATCGACAACTCAACATTTTGATAATTCACGGGCTTCCTTGGAAATATTATTAGAAAACAACCCGGACATAACCTGCTTTAACTGTAGTAACGGTGCTAATATACAGTTAACTAAGTCATTGAGATTCAATGATATTCCTGTCTTTGAGTCTATTGAAACAAAAACTGCTTTGATTGCAGGTTTACTTCGTGATGCCTTCTCTCAGGAAGAAGTGAGCGCTTTAGATTTGGATGTTTTATTTCAAGATAAGCTTGATCAATTGAAACAAATAATAGAAATGGCCGTAGGTATAACGTCGGTTAAAATTGATTCTCGCTTGCATTTAACACAGTTGTTTTCGAACCAGTTTAAATATATTGCTAGTTTTAAATCACATAAAGAAACCCAAGTGCTTTATCGCTTTCTTCAGGGCACAGTGAATTATTTTCAAGCTAATATTATGACTAATGCTTATTGTTACCAAGATAAAGAGCAGCAGTTAAGTTATATTAATCATGCTTTGGAAATATTTCACTCACATTTATTCTTCTTAATCGATAAACTCGTTAAAAATAGAGAAGCGACTAAAAAGCATTAATGTATTGCTCTAATTAGCATAAAAGCTTCAGCAGATTCAACACCTACAGAGCTTCCTCGTACTTTGTTTAAATAGTTAATAGCTTCAATTGAACGAGTATGAGGGTAGGGCTTCATTTCTTCTTGATATTTTTCTAATAATTGTTGTTTTTCTTGTTGGTACTCACTAATCTCAACAAAGTAATTGGGCAAAAATGCTGAGCTCATACTGGTTGATGCCCACTCTGTACTCGAGTTTACTTCAAAAGATAGTATCTTTTTTACCCACGAGTTTGGTTGAGGGCGACAAGCGGTAAGTACGGCTTGATGAACTATGCGATGGTCGACATTAAGATCACCACCATGGTGGGTATAAATTACACTTGGCTGAAACTCAGTAATGATAGGCTCTATCACTTGGGTGATATCAATCAGCGAAATTTGATCCATACGGTTATCGGGAAAGTCGAAATTATAATACTTGCTAACATTAAGTTGATGACAAGCTTGTTGTTGCGCTGAAAGCCTATTTTGGCCTGCGATGTTAACTTCGGTGCTTGCACCTTCAGCTCTTGCACTGACACCATCTGTCATATAAATAATGCGAATTTCATCGCCATTATCATTATGCCTTATTAACGTGCCACCACAGCCTATTGCTTCATCATCGGCATGAGCAACAATAACCAGTATCTTTTCATTTTTAGCTTTATGCATATTATTACTCACCTTTGAATTCATCTAGCAATTCCCATGATACTGGCGTTCCTCTACTAATATCACAAGCAGCTGTTGTTCCTATGACATCATTAAAAAACTTAGGTGCAAGGCCTGAGCCGGGTCTAATTCTTCTAACATGATCGTCTGTGATGACAGTACCTTGCGCAATATCTTTAACAAAAAATAACGATCGTCTAAATTTCAAGTTTGCTATTTCAGCCGGTTTTCTCTCAAAACTTGCTGTGCCAAGTGATTGCCATGCTAATTTACTTTGTTCAACTAATTGTTTTAATTCATCAGGCTCTAATGAAAACTCACTATCAGGACCTTTATCTTCTCTACTAAGAGTCACGTGTTTTTCAATAACACATGCACCAAGCGCAACAGCGGTAATAGCCACACTGGTACCTAAAGTATGATCAGAAAGGCCCGGAATAACTTGCCAACGCTTGGCTATGTGATCAATGGTGTGTAAGTTACTTTGCTCAACAGGGGCAGGGTAAGAGCTGATACAATGCAATAAAACTAAATCAGTACATCCTGCATTTTTAGCGGTATTAACGAGATCGTTAATCTCGTCTTCATCGGCCATGCCAGTTGAAATAATTAATGGCTTGCCTGTTTTTGCTACTTTTTCAATAAGCGGTAAATCAGTTGCTTCAAAAGATGCAATTTTATAGGCTGGGCAATCAAGTGATTCTAATAGATCCACTGCGGTTTCATCAAACGGTGTACTAAATACAGTAATGCCTATTTTTCTAGCGTGATCAAACATGGCCTTGTGCCATTCAAAAGGGGTTTGTGCCCATTGATAAAGTTTATATAAATTGTAGCCGTCCCATAAACCACCCTGTATTTGAAAGTGCTCATTATCACAATCAATAGTCATTGTATCAGCACTATAGGTTTGCAGTTTAATCGCATCAGCTCCCATAGCTTTTGCCATCTCGATGGTAACTAAAGCTCGCTCTAGAGAGCCATTGTGATTTGCCGAAAGTTCAGCAATCACGTAGGGGCGGTGGGCAGGGCCGATTTTAGTTCCGTCGATAGTAATTTCGGTAGCAAATGCTTGAGTTATAATTTTCGTCATAATTTTAGCCTTTTTTATTTTGGTGGCTATAAGGTTTAGGAAACGCTTTAACAGTATTTAATTGAATTGTTACTTTAGCTGTTAGTGAACCATTTTCTAACGTTGCATCTGAAAATTCAAGTTTGTTATTACCTTGTTTAATAAACGCTTTAGGATAGCTTGGCGCATCTAGCATGCGGATAAAGTCATATAATTTTATCGGTGATAAATCGCTAGGTATTACACTTTGTTCAGGGGTTCTTCTTTCAAAACAAATAATATCGCCTGACTGTTCTACAGGAGTAGGATTTGAATTAATAATGTCAGTTATCATATCTGCAATAACTACAGCTAATTGTTTAAAAATATCCACAGCTGAACCGTTAAGATCCATAGGGTGTTTTAAATAAACTGGGCCTGCATCAAGTTGTTTTGTCATTTGCAGAGCAGACACTTTAGTTTTATTGATCCCTCTAATGATCAAGTTTTGTAACGGGCTGCCGCCACGGCCAAAGGGAACATCAGTCATATGAAAACAAACACAGGGCCAATTACTTATAATCTCATTTGGCACTATCCAGCTCCAATGGGGGAAAAAGATATATTTAGGATTTAACTTATTTATAGTTTCAACAGTTAATTCATCTTTGCTGGTTATTAAATGCCAATTGCCTGCTAGTTTGTCACTGTAGTGTTTAAACGCTTCAATATTCCAAGGATGAATAGTGGCAACAATATAATTAGCCATTGAGTCCTCCTAAATGGTCTTCATTTTTTAAGCAGTAAGCTAAAGGCGAAATTGCAATAAAACCTGCTCGTGAAAATAATTTATGAGAAGCAATGTTATCACTATGAACTTCGGCAATAATACCTTGTTCTTTAAATGATTCGGGTATTTGTCTTATGGCTTTATCAGCGATACTTTTCCCTTGATGTTTAGGAGAAATGATAATAGAAACTTCCCAATCTGCATCTATTTCATATTTTGAGCTTTGTAGCGCATCTAACCTTAATACACCAACTGATTGTAACTTTTGTTCGTCAGAATCATAACGTTTAATCATGTATAGGTGTTTACTATTATTGGCTAAAGTGTCGGTTAACCAGTCACAGTGTTGCTGCCACTTTACCGGTTCAGAATTATGAAAGTATTTTCTAATATCGCTGTTTGATTGCCAATCAAATAGGCTCTGGCAATCATCATAACTTGCTTTTACTAAGCAAACATTGCTTGATAATATAACTAGTAATACATCAGCAACTTTTGTAAGGCCTAAACCATCACAACAGGCAAAACTTTGCTCAACCATTTGTTGATAAGTTATTATGCTTGTTATTCGTGTAAGTGACTCTGAAAATTTTGTATAAGTTAGTTTAGAAAAGTGACTAAGGTTTATGATTGCACCAGCTCTGGTTAAATTCTCACTAACGAATTTTTGATTTTCGGCGCTGATAATTGATAGGCTTGGCAAACCCAAACAACAACGTTCCCATGCAGTAGCGCCAGAAGAGCCAATAGCAATGTCTGTAGCTAACATCAGCTTTGCCATAGACTCAGGATTGATGACAATAGTAATCCAATCATGGTTAGCGCTAATTTCTTCTAAGTTTTTGATAAAAGCTGAAGCTTGATTTGCAACCAAGGTAACTTGTATTTTATTGCTGGTTTGTGAATCGTGTTGAAATTTAATCAGCCAGTTTAATAGTTTTTCAGCAATATTATCGGGATCTGTACCGCCCATTGTTATTAGAATATTTTCAATGCCAGAAGCTTTAATTCTACTGTTTCTTGTGTTTTTTGCGGTAGCTCGGTTTTGTAAAAACTCATCTCGCAGCATAATAAAGTCAGCACCTAATAATAACTGACAATAATTAGGCACCAATTTCTCATAGTCTGACTTTTTACGTCCTAAGGTTTGATCTAATAAAAAATCACAATCATGTGACCTGTTAGCAAGATCGTCTATCACCATGATCTTAGTTAGGCTGAGCTTGGCTTTTATTAACCTTTGCCAATGCGCATCTAGACTATAATGATCAACAATTAACAAAACGATTGTTAAGCTTTTAAAAGCCTGTAGACATTCATTAGCATCATCTTGAAAATTGCATCCTAGCCATAATTTTTCGTCAGTTTCATTTTCAATATTTTGTATCGGCGCTGATAATTCAAATAACTCAAAGCCTTTTTGTGTAATAAGTTGGTTTAAATTTCCTTGATGCTTTTTCGATAAGAAAATAACGTTAGCGCCATGTTCTTTTAATTTTGTTGCTAAGGTCAAACATCGCATAACATGACCTGTTCCCATTCTAGTTGAAGCATCAACTCTAATGGCTACCGTTGTAGTACAGTCATTACTGACAGGTTGTTTATTCTTAGCGTTAGTCACTTAACGAACCTTAAACAAAGGTTGTAGTACTTTGCCGTGAAATACCTGTTCAAAATTTTGCTGACTTATCGTTTTAGCTAATAACGGCAGGATTTCGCGATAAGCTTTTAATAATGCATTAATATCTTCACTTTGATGGGAGTAATTCAAGTTATGTCCTCCACCTAATAATATGCCTCGTTGAGCCATTTCTTGTAAAAACAGTGACTTTAACTGCCAGCTAGAATATGGTTCACAATCTAATATTTGTAAAAATGACCAACTCGGGTGTCCGCAAAGGTTTAGCCACTTAGGCTCATTCATGTCTGCCAATATTTGTTGTAAGCCCTTTATTAGTTGTTCGCCGACAGTGTGAATATGGGCTAAAACATTTTGGCTTTTAATTTTGGTTAACGCTGCTTTTGTTGCAGCCAGCGATAATGTTTCACCAGCAAAGGTGCCTGAGAAGAAAATATCTTCCATTAACATCATAATATCTTTACGGCCGACAACAGCTGATATTGGATAGCCATTAGCCATGCCTTTACCAAACGTTGCTAAGTCAGGAATGACATCAAATAACTGCTGAGCGCCACCTTTGGCAAAGCGAAAACCGGTGATCATTTCATCAAAAATTAATACCGCACCATGTTGATGACATAACGTTTTAACGTCATGCAAAAAGTTAGGCTCAGGGTAAGCTAGGTTCATTGGCTCCATAATTATGGCAGCGAATTTGTTTTGCGCTAATATCTGTTGTAGTGAGTCCATATTATTATATTGAAAGTTATGAGTGAGCGCTTTTGTTGACTCGGGCACACCTAAATCGCGTGTTGTTGAGCCGATATACCAATCCTGCCAGCCATGATAACCACAAACTGCAATGTGCTCATTACCCGTATATGCTCTTGCTAATCGTATTGCTGCTGATGTTGCATCACTGCCATTTTTACCAAAACGAACCATTTCAGCGCAGGGCACCATATCAATGATCATCTCAGCAACTTCCATTTCTAACCTATGGGGCAGTGAAAATGTAACACCTGATTTTAATTGCTCAAGCACTGCGGCATCTACATCACTATCACAATAACCTAACGATATAGACAATAAACCACTAACAAAGTCAGTATATTGATTATTATCTACATCCCATACTTGGCAGCCATTGCCTCGTTCAATAAATAAAGGTGAAACACCATATGGGTAGGCTGTTTTAGATTTACTAAATGTTTGAGAACCAAGCGGAATACTCAGCTCGGCTCGTGCAAGTAATTGTTCGGACTGGCTGAAGTTTTTGGTAAGTTTTTTACTCAAAACCTTGCTCCTTATCTAAAGCTTTTGATACGGCTAAGCCTTGATCTCGGCTAAATTTATTATTTATTTCGATTAAATTTGGCTGTTGCTCTAGCAGCGTTAATATATCAGCCATCGTGAAGTTTGGATTACTTGGATATAAATTTTGATAAATCTTCTCAACCAATTCAAAATCACTTGGTTCATCTACTGTCCAGCGGTGCATTGACAGGTCAGGAGTGTATTGAAAGTCAGCTAAAGTGAATAGTTCGCTATGATTACGAATGTACTGGGTTACATGCTCTCGTTCAGATGGTTTTGTCGCTTGTTGCCAACTTTGCTTAAGCGCTTGATGAGTAAATATTTCAACATCTAAACCATCGGGTAAACAAGGGATAAAGCAATTACTTGTATAATCAGCGCTTTGTTTAAGGTGAAGAGCAATAACCTGATCAATGATTTCAGCTTCTATTAAAGGACAATCACCGGTAAGGCGAACAATATGCTCACTTGGAAACGCTTTTGCTGCATGATAAAAGCGATCTAAAACATCGTTTAAGTTACCTCTAAAACAAGTGACATCTAATTTTTTACATAAGTTGGCAATGACGTCATCATCTTGCTCAATACTCGTTGCTACAATGATTTTGTCAACTAGCTTAGCTCTTTTAATACGCTCAATTTGTAGCGCTAACATAGGTTTGAGAACTATATTCTTTAATACTTTGCCAGGCAATCTTGTCGATGAAAACCTTGCTTGTAAAATGACATTAACGCTCATGATTACTTGCTACTTTTTGATGTTCTGAAAACTGTTTAGCGGTAATGCCTAATTTTATTAAGGCGACACCTTGGTTATTTACCAAAACATAATCTTCAACTTCACCTTCTATTTTATAGCCACATTTTTGAAATGCTTTAATGCTGCCAACATTTCCTTTATAGGCACCAGCCATGAGTTTGTTTAAGTTTATTGTTTGAAAAGCAAATTGGCTGATTAATTGTATTGCCTGGGTAGCAATACCTTTTCCCCAATATTCTTTATTGCCAATTAACAGGCTAATGTCAGCTCTGCGGTGATACCAATTAATTGGACCAAGTTTGATATTCCCTATATGTAAGTCATGTTCTTTATCACATATTGCTAATAATATTTCATTAGCATTACCATCTTTGCTGGTAACAAACTCAGCAATTTTAGCTTTTGATTGTACGACAAAGCGAGTCTCTAAAAATTGATTAACTTGAGGATCGTTTAACCATTGATAATAGCTATCGTTGACATCCTTTAAGCAGACATTTCGTAGGTAAATGCATTCATTTTCTAGGAATTTTTTATCATTAAATAAATCTTTGTCCATTATTTAGTCTCCTTAATGCCAATTACTTGGAATGATTAAGTTTTCATCATCACAGCTAAGTGAAGATAAGTCTTCTTTGATTTTTTTAGCTGCGGCATTCGCCGTAATGATTTCTGATAATTGCTTGGTATTACAACAGCCAATAACCATTTTATCTATATTACTAGATTGGTGTCCTATTGCTAATGCTAAGCTTAAGGGAGTTACATTTAGCAACTTCGCGGTATCTGAAAAGTGCTGAAAATATTTTATAAAAGGAGAAAAGCAGCTAGATAAATTTTTAGGGTTCATTAATAATAACCCTTGCAAAAAAACTGAGCGACAATGGATTTCTATGTTTCTATCTAATAATTTATCAAGCATCCCAGTGTTAATAAAGCGTTGATCCAGACAATTTAAAGGTAATTGAACAATATCTATAGGATGTTTTTTAATACAAAACTCTAATTGTTCAGGGCTGTACACAGAAACACCAATTTTATTTATTTTTTCTTGCTCTTTTAGTTTAACAAGTGCATCAAAACGATTTTTAGCATGAATTGAAGAAATGATATCGTCGGCATGATGAAATAAAACCGCGTTAAGTTTTTCTATTTTAAGTTGTTGCAAGCTAGCTTTTACGTATTGTTCAACGTGTATATTACTATCGTTAAGTGCTGGTATTTTACTTATTATATCAAATTGAGTTGCAAGTCCTGTTTTGCCTAATACTTCTTCGCTATTGCCATAGGCTGGTGCAGTGTCTAGGGTATTAATACCTTGTTGTTTAGCGAAAGTTAAAATTCTATTTACTTCTTCAGGGCAAACTTGTCCCTGTGTATTGCTTACACCGTAGTCTAGACCAAATTGCACTGTTCCTAAGGCGAGTTTCATATCAATTTTTTCACTTGCTCGATGATGTGCTGTTGATCGTCTGAGGATAAATTGGGATATAAAGGTAGAGATATTACTTGCTGATAATATTGCTCCGCTTTTGGAAAGTCACCTAACTTAAAACCGAGTTGTTGGTAATAAGGTTGTAGGTGTACTGGAATATAATGCACATGAGCACAAATACCTTGCTCTCTTAAGGCAATAATAGCTTGTTTATGTTTTTGAGTATCGGCTTCGGGTAACAAAATTAAATATAAGTGATAAGCCGATAGACAGTCGTTTGCTGAAATTAGGGATGTTATTGCGGTATTAGCAAAAGCTTCATCATAAGTCTTGGCTAGTTCATTGCGTTTTTCAATAAACTCATCAATTCGTGCTAGTTGAGATAATCCTAGAGCGGCCTGAATATCGGTCATACGGTAGTTAAAACCAAGTTCAATCTGTTGATAATACCAAGGGCCATGACTTTCTTCTGTCATTTTATCAGTTTGTGATGTAATGCCATGGCTACGAAAAAGCTTCATACTTTCAGCAAGTTCAATATTGTTAGTTAATGCCATGCCTCCTTCAGCCGACGTTATAATTTTTACAGGATGAAAGCTAAATATTGTAATGTCACTAAATTGGCAACAGCCTACAGGTGAGTTTTGATATTGACCGCCAACAGCATGAGAGGCGTCTTCAATAATTGCAAAATCATACTCATTAGCTAATTGATTTATTGCTTTCATATAGCATGACTGACCTGCCAAATGTACGGGAATAACAACTTTAGGCAAACAATTATGTTGTTTAGCCCATTGTAATTTCACCTGTAAAGCAGACACTGACATATTGCCGGAGTTTAAATCAATATCAACAAAATCAACTTTAGCACCACAATAAAGCGCACTGTTTGCTGTAGCGACAAAAGTAATAGGACTAGTCCAAACAATATCACCTTGTCCAACACCCAAAGCTAGATTAGCTATGTGCAAAGCTGACGTTGCACTATTAGCGGCAATAGCAAAACTTGCTTGGCATTTATCAGCGAGTGCTTTTTCAAATAAAGGCACTTGCGGCCCTTGTGTTAACCAATCGGATTTTAATACATTAATAACAGCATCAATATCTTGTTGGCTGATATCTTGTTTACCGTAAGGGATCATTTTTAGACTCATTAATAATTAAAGCTCGGCTAAGTTATTGAAACTTAACAAACCCTCTTGCGACAAAAAATCACTATTGTTTTTTGAATTGTATTCAAAGCCAGCTTCTACTTGTTTACCTTTTTCGTGTATAGCGTTGATAGTGAAGTCATTGCTACGGCTAGAAAAAATAATGCTTGGCGCAATCACGAAATGATCATCATATTCATAGGTATGATAGGAATCATCGGCGGGGCACATTATTTCATGAAGTTTTTCACCGGGACGAATGCCGATAATTTTTATTGATAATCCAGGTGCCATCGCTTTAGCTAAATCTATAACACGCATTGATGGTATTTTCGGAATGAAAATTTCTCCACCTAACATGCGCTCAAAATTTTTCAGAACAAAATCAACACCACCTTGCAGTGTGATCCAAAATCTTGTCATTTCATCATGAGTTACAGGTAGTTCAGTTTTTCCTTCATCAATGAGCTTTTGAAAGAAAGGCACAACAGAGCCTCTTGAACCAACAACATTGCCGTAACGCACCACTGAAAATGTGGTTTTGTGGCCACCTGATATGTTATTGGCGGCAACAAATAACTTGTCTGAAACGAGTTTAGTTGCGCCATAAAGGTTTATAGGATTTGCTGCCTTGTCAGTAGAAAGTGCGATAACTTTTTCAACATCATGAGCAAGTGCGGCAGATATAACATTTTCTGCGCCTTTAATATTAGTTTTAATACACTCCATCGGATTGTATTCTGCGGCAGGAACTTGCTTTAAAGCGGCTGCATGAATGACGAAATCAACGCCATTCATTGCTTGAGTTAACCGCTCTTTATC
The DNA here is from genome assembly GCA_029938115.1 of Colwellia sp. Lineage (GTDB taxonomy): Bacteria > Pseudomonadota > Gammaproteobacteria > Enterobacterales > Alteromonadaceae > Colwellia. The sequence goes on from JAPYOP010000011.1 coordinate 41,356, forward strand.
TCGCACATCACCAATAAAATAACGCATACAAGGCTGATTAAAGTCTTGCTGCATTTCAAATTGCTTCAATTCATCACGAGAAAAAATAATTATTTTTTTAGGGGAATAGCGCTCAAGTAGAGTCTTGACGTATTTTTTCCCGAAAGAGCCTGTTCCACCGGTAATCAAAACGGTTTTGTTAGTAAACATACACTTGTCTCCAAACATTTTAATACACAGTCATCTTAAAAAATTTAAATATGACTGAAAAATGACATTATTTGAGTTTTTATTTAAATATACTTTAACTCATCTTAAAGATTAAAGCATAAATATCAAAGCAATAAACATGCCTGAAGAGTAATTTTTTGCAGAGTATATATTTTAAGAGAGTAAGCTTAATACGCTTGATAAGCTAGCATTCGCTTGGGAGATCATAGCACTAGATGATTGTTGCAAGATTTGTTGCTTACTTAGTTGTGAGGTTTCTGTAGCAAAATCAGCATCGGTTATGCGTGAGCGGCTACTGCTTGCTAGTTGACTTACGCTTTCGTTGACCGCTACGGTACTTGCTAATCTATTGGATATAGCACCGAGATTTGCCCTTTGATCTGAAATGTAGCCTAGTGCTCTATCAACAAGGGTTATGGCCTCTGCAGCATCAGTCTCTATGTCTAATTGACTTAGCCCAAGCACATTAGAGTTAACTTGGAAAAATTCGAGTTCAAGGTTATGATCACTCTCAGAGCCAACCTTAAGATTATACTGATTTGCCAGTAATGGGTTTACAACACCTGAACTGTCAACGGTAACATTCTTATAGCCTTCTAATGGCGTTGTTGATAAGAATACATTGCTGTTATCAACAACTGACACGGCTGTTTTCTCCACGCCATCATCAACATCTAAACCACCGATTGCACCGGTATCTTCATTGGAGAAATTGAGTGTTTGAATAAAAGTGTCAGCTCCAGCAGTAAAAGCGGCTTGAAAAGCTGCATCACTAGCATAAGATGTTAAGCCATTACTGTTAAGATCGGATAATGCATCATCAAGAGAGGTTAAGCCGCCAGCGAGGTTATCTTCGTCACTTAAGAAACTCATAACATCTTTAAGACCGTCACCACCGTTAGCAACTATATCTTCATGTAAAAACCTTACGGCAAGATAACCTTGAGAATAATGTTTACCAGTACTATCCCAAGTACTGAAAAAAGTATTATCACCAGCATAGGCAGCTCTGTCCGCTGAGTCAAAATGAGTAGTAGTATCATCTTCGGCAATTAATTGAGTTAGCACATTTTCGTCGGCACCGTGAATTAGCTCTGCAGAACCTTCTTTAAACCAAGTATCTAATGAATCCATATCTACAGTTCGGCCCATTACGGCATGTACCATTTCATGGGCAATTGTTCTGTCACTAAAATTTGGAGTTGAGCCACCATCAGGTGCTTTTCCTATAGGAAATGCTTTAGTAAATAGTGTTAAGGTTTGTTGGGTTGCACGACTTAAACTATCATCGTTGGCTGCACTGTAACTGACAGTTGCGGCAAACTTACTGTTGGGATCATCATCAAAGACAATGCTAAGAGATTCTGTGCCATCACCTTTTAAACCATAGGCACTTTCAATCATGCGTTCTGATTCAGCTAACCAGTTGCCAAACATTTGGTCGACATTAAATTGGCGTTCAGCATCAACCCACTCAGGTAAATCGCCACGTTCAAATAAATTTTTACCATTAAAAGAGGTTGTTGAGGTAATAAAGTCAATTTCTTCAATGAGTACTTCAACTTCAGCAGCAAGTGATCTTCTATCTGAAGCCGAATTGGTGCCATTAGCTGCTTGTACTGAAAGTTCACGAATACGTTGTAAGTTAGTTGTTACAGAATCAAGGGCACCATCACTGGTTTGAACGGCTGAAATACCATCATTAATATTTCGAATTGCTTGGTTTGTGCCTCTAATTTGGGAAGTAAAACCATTTGATATGGATAGACCTGCAGCATCATCTCTAGCACTATTTATGCGTAAGCCTGAGCTTAAGCGTTCCATAGCTACACTTTGGTGATTGATAGCCTTGTTCAGCATACGCTGACCAAATAGGCTCCCAATATTTGTGTTTACTGATAAGGACATAAAACTAGCGCATCCATCTGTGCAATTAAGTTTATATCGGCAGTAAAAAAAATAGCTTTAATTTATTTGTATTAATTTTAAACAGTGAGAATAATAGGGAGGAGAAAAAGCTTAAGTAAACTATTTATAAGCTTTTTTGATTTTACCAACTTGTTTTACTTTTAAAATATCTTGTTTAGTCTGTTCAAAAACATCTTCGCATTGCTCGGTAACTTTAGTAGATAAGTCAACTAGTTGTTGCAGTTTTTCACCGACAATAACAATTTCATCGGGGGAGTAATTTAAAAAAAACTGCTCAATAAGTTGTTGCCTAATTAGTTCTTTAGTTTCAAGTAGTTGATAGTTTTCTTGCTCGATAATATTAAAAAGTTGCTGAGTTTTAAGAATGATAAAATCTATATCTCGTTCAATATCTGATATCAAAATGGATTACCTTTCATTTTAAATTAAGTACTTTGGAGCTAAACAGGTTTTACTCTTTTCTCTGCAGGAATAGAATCCCAACCTTCTTTAATTTCAGTAATAAGGCCTTTTACTTCCTCTAATTTTGCTGAATCATTATCAAGGTTTGATTGGACAAGACAGCGAACAATATAGTCGTATAAATCGAACAGGCCAGAAGATATTTCACCTCCTTTCTCCATGTCTAGACTATCTTGCAATTCACCCACTAAGGCGATGGCTTTAGTTAAGCATTTACCTTTATTCTCAATTTCATTTCTATCAATAGCACCACTTGCTATAGCGATATTAGCTAAAATATGCTTGAAAATAATGCTTATTAGCTGATGAGGATCTGCGTCAGCAACATTGTCAGCATTGGCATTTCTATATTTCTTTATTGATGCTCTCATAATGATATTACTCAATTCAATTAAAAGTTTTGTATTAAAATTTGTATTGTTTAATTTAGTATATGCAACTAGCGAGCCAGATAAAATATGGCCTATAGGCTTAAATCCAATAATCTTACTATCTGATAAATAAACTATTAGTGCAATAGCAATTTCAGATTGAGGGTGTAAAAGAGCATAATTGCTAGAAAAATAAGCAATTTATATATAAATATTAGTATAAGTCAATTAAATGACATGTAAGTGTCAAAAGTTTGTTGCCAATTTAGTTTAAAACGCTAGAATCAGAGCTAGCTTACATAATTATAACTGATAACAATCAATGAGCGCGTCTATGCAACTATCTGGTCACAAACAAATTCTTATAATTGATAATGATGTCAGTAGAGCACATCAAATGGGTACAGTATTGTCTTTCGTCGGTGAGCATTTCATTCAATGCGTACAAGAGCAGGCGACAGAAGCCTTTAAAGAAAGTGCACACTTGCTAACGGTTATACTGTCAGGGGAGCTGACTTCTGCCACGGCTTCACTTGTTAAAAGCAATCCAAAAATACCATTTTTACTCCATGATGTCGTTGACTCTAATGCTCTAAATGGCTTTGTTAATGTTATCGCAAACTTAAGTACACCATTAAATTATGCGCAATTAACCGAGCTAATTCACCATTGTCATCAATACCACAACAAGTTACCTAGAACGGGAAGTAAACTTAGCTCTAGTGCTTTATTTCGTTCATTAGTTGGTACAAGCGAACCCATGAATGAGGTTCGTTTTTTAATAGAACAAGTAGCTAAAACACCTGCAACTGTTCTTGTGCTCGGTGAGTCGGGTACAGGTAAAGAAGTGGTAGCCCGAAATATTCATAATTTATCTGAGCGAGCCAAAGGTACTTTTGTACCAATAAACTGTGGGGCAATCCCTGCTGAGCTTTTAGAAAGTGAATTGTTTGGTCATGAAAAGGGCGCATTTACTGGTGCAATTTCTACTCGAAAAGGGCGCTTTGAATTAGCTGAAGGTGGTACGCTATTTTTAGATGAAATTGGTGATATGCCACAGCCAATGCAAGTTAAATTATTACGTGTTTTGCAAGAGCGCACATTTGAACGCGTAGGTGGTAGTAAAAGCTTGAAAGCTGATGTTCGTATTATTGCCGCTACTCATCAAAATTTAGAAGATATGATCAAAGAAGGCAGTTTTCGTGAAGATTTATATTATCGTTTAAATGTTTTTCCTATCGAAACACCAGCCTTGCGTGAACGTAAAGAAGATATTCCATTATTACTAAAAGAGCTATTAACCCGCTTTGAACATGATCAAAATAAAACCGTACGTTTTACCGAAAAGGCAATTGAGTCATTAATGGAACATCCATGGGCGGGAAATGTTCGTGAATTATCTAACCTTATTGAGCGTATGCTGATTATGTATGGTGATCAAATTGTTGATGTAGCTGAGCTACCGCATAAATACCAACACATTGAAGTGGAAGAATATACGCCAGAGTATCCTGAAGAATTACAAGAGCAAGATGCTATAAATGAAATGTTCTCAGGTTTTGATTATGATGAATACGAAGAGAGTGAAAGTGATGATAACTCTGCTAGTGAACCCGTTATAGAGGCTACTTCAAATACTGGGGTCTTACCAAGTGAGGGACTGAATTTGAAAGAGCATTTAGCGACATTAGAGATCTCTCTTATTTCACAATCATTAGCTAAACATGACTATGTTGTTGCTCGTGCAGCTGAAACGCTAGGTATGCGCAGAACCACTTTGGTTGAAAAAATGCGTAAGTATGAGTTGCAAAAACCGACGATATAATCGAGGGTAATTAAAGTAGCGAGAAAGAAAAGTTACCAGACGCGATGCGCTCATACTGTTAGTAAGACGTTTTAGAAACGGGCAACTAAAACTCGCGACTAAAGGTCAATAGTTTGACAGTATTTACACTGAATAAATCTCCTCTAATTAATTGAAAGTAAAGGATAAAAACACTGGCATGTAAAATGCTTTAATCAATGTGAAATAAATTTTATTTGGACATTGGTTTTATGGCACTAGCACAGCATTTTATTGCTCATAACGGTTTTAACCCTGTAAACATTCCTTTAACTACTAATGTAGTAGAGGCAGCTTCTGCATTAGAAAAAGAAGCTTTCCCCGGTGAATTAGCTTCACTACGTGTCCAGTTACTTCAAAGTAAAGAGGCGCAAAACCTACCCTTTAAAAATAAAAAGCAAGCTGTGCCCAATAAATTGTCTCAAACCCAGACGTCACATTTTAATTTGCAACAACAAAGTATTCAACGCTCAAAGCAGTCTCAAATGGCAGATCAGCTTATTGAGATGATGCCTACAGGCTTGGTTATGCTTGATGGCAACGGTGTTGTTGTTAAAATTAATAAAGTAGCAAGAGGTTTGCTAGATGAACCTATATTGGGCCAATTATGGTTTAATGTTATTGCTCGTTCATTTGAGCCAAGAGCAGACGATTGGCACGAAGTATCATTAAAAGATGGCCGTCGTGTGAAATTAGAAATTGCCAGCTTAGGTGATCAACCAGGTCAGTTGATCATGATTACCGACTTAACAGAGACTCGACTTTTACAAGATAAAGTAGGTCAAATGCAGCGCCTTTCTTCATTAGGTCGCATGGTTTCAACGTTAGCACATCAAATTCGTACACCGCTTTCCGCTGCAATGTTATATAGCGCTAATTTATCTAATAGAAAACTATCAGACAGTGCTAGAGGCACTTTCCAAGAAAAGTTAAGTTCACGTTTACGTGATTTAGAGCAGCAAGTAAATGACATGCTGTTGTTTTCTAAAAGTGGTAACGAACAGGTTGTTAATTCGTTATCAGTTAATGAATTGATAAATGATTCTATACAAACAATGGATGCATTAATTACTAAAGCCAACGCACAGGTAAACGTACATTCGTCTGGAGATGACAACTTTATTCTAGCTAATAAAAGTGCTTTAACAGGGGCGATACAAAACTTAGTTCATAATGCATTACAAGCTACTGGTTCAATAAAACCAGCGCAAGCGATTATCGATATTCAAGTTTATAGTAAAAATGATGCTGTTTATATCAGTGTTAAAGACAATGGCCCTGGCATTAAAAGTGAAAATATTGACAAAGTATTTGAACCATTTTATACCTCAAGCAGTCAAGGTACAGGGCTTGGTTTAGCTGTTGTTAAATCAGTTGTTGAAGCTCACCAAGGTAAAGTGAGTTATTTAAGTAAAGCAGGGCAAGGCGCACATTTTTGTCTGAAATTACCATTGCTAAAGCAAACAGAATTTAAACAAGAAAAAACAAGCGTACAGGAGAGTTAAAATGAGTAATCATAAAATACTTGTCGTTGAGGATGATGCTGGGTTACGAGAGGCATTAATAGATACTCTTACCCTAGCAAACTACCAATGTGTTGAAGCTGACTCAGCAGAATCCGCTTTAGTATTATTAAAAAACCATAAAGTTGATATAGTCGTCAGTGATGTGCAAATGGGCGGAATGTCTGGTTTGTCTTTACTAAAAAACATTAAAAACCAGCAAGCTAACCTACCGGTATTATTGATGACTGCATACGGCACTATTGATGATGCCGTGCAAGCTATGCAAGATGGCGCTTGTAACTATATAGCTAAACCATTTGCACCTGAAGTGTTGCTAAATATGGTCAGTCAATATATTCCACCTTCAGAAATCAATAAACACACACCGATAGTTGCCGATAAAAATAGTATCGAATTACTTAGTTTAGCGCGAAAAGTTGCAACAACAGAAGCGTCAGTGATGGTGCTTGGCCCCAGTGGCTCAGGTAAAGAAGTGTTAGCGCAATATGTTCATAATAATTCACCACGATCAAAACAACCGTTTATTGCCATCAATTGTGCCGCCATTCCAGAAAACATGCTTGAAGCAACTTTGTTTGGTTATGAAAAAGGTGCTTTTACCGGTGCAATTCAAGCATGTCCAGGTAAGTTTGAACAAGCACAAGGCGGTACTATTCTACTTGATGAAATTACCGAGATGGATTTAGGGTTACAAGCCAAAATTTTAAGGGTATTGCAAGAGCGAGAAGTAGAACGTTTGGGCGGTAGAAAAACTATTCATTTAGATGTTCGAGTTATTGCCACGAGTAACCGTAACCTTAAAGAAGCCGTAAGCAAAGGTGATTTTAGAGAAGATTTGTATTACCGTTTAAATGTATTCCCATTAACTTGGTTGCCATTAGCTAAGAGAGTAGATGATATTTTACCGTTGGCTAAGCACTTAGTTACTTGTTATTGTCAAAAAAATGGCGAGAAAATTGCTGATTTTAGTCCTTCAGCGCGTAGCAAATTAAATGCATACAGTTGGCCAGGTAACGTGCGTGAACTGGATAATGTAATACAAAGAGCGTTAATCCTGCACAGTAATCAAATTATTGATGCAAGTGATTTGATGATTGAAAATTTTGATACCGCCGATGTTAATGAAGTCGAACAAGCAGACGAACCTAATGACAAATTAGGGAGTGAATTAAAATTACAAGAGCATCAAATAATACTTGATACCTTACAGGCATGCCATGGTAGCAGAAAGGCCGTTGCTGAACGGTTAGGCATTAGCCCTCGAACATTACGTTATAAGATTGCCAGAATGCGAGACTCAGGTATTCAAATTCCAGCATAAAAAATTAAGTTATGAGCATCTAGTTGGTAGTTTATAACTGCCTCAGAGTTAATTTTTCGAGCTAAACAGGCGCTAATTGATAGTATTGCCAAGGTTATGCCAAAGTTGATTAACGTCACCTTTGGCTTTTCTGGTTATTTACCATTTACAGCTCGCCACTTGCAACTTTTATCACTTCTTCAAACTTCTATTATTCTCTACTCGACACTTCTCTTACTTGCTACTCATAACTTTGCTTTGTGGCACCATGCTTGCAATATCACACATTATAGATAATTTTCATTGCTTTTTAGCAAAAAATTGACACAAGTGAGAACATCATGGATATCAAAACAAATTCTTTATTTGCACAGATGCAGAATATGTCATTACAGGCTACAGGTGGTAAATTACCTACTGTAGGCGGTGATATGCCAGGTATGTCAGGTGTTAATCCTGTCGGTAAAATCAATTCATCAAGTAGTGATTTTGGCAACATACTAACTGACGCATTAAAAACAGTGAATGAATTAGCACAAGATACCGGCGCTAAAAAAATGGCTTTTGAAATGGGTGACCGCAGCGTAACTTTAGCTGAAGTTATGGTGGCATCGGCTAAATCTGGTGTTGCGTTAGATGCTGCGGTACAAGTGCGTAATAAATTTGTTGAAGCGTATAAAGAAATAATGAGCATGCCCGTCTAATTTAAGCGATTAAATAACCAATAGCTGCGTTGCATTCAATCGCAATAGACAAGTTATTACTCATTCAAGCGCCTTGCTCTTGATGATTTACTCTCACTTAAATGTGAATATGAAATAATAAATAGCAGATAGTAAGTGGAGAAATTAAGTGGCTGATACAAATTCAATGGTAGCAACAGATGGCGGTGGTTCAATGATGGCCGGTGATTCTGGTGACGATCATGTGATGGAAGAAAAAAAATCAGGCTTTGCTGCTTCTTTAGGTAATGCCGACATGCTTCGTCAAATCACCTTAGTGGTTGCGCTATCTATTTGTTTAGCTATTGCTGTTTTCGTTATTATTCTAGCCAATGAGCCGGAATATCGAATGTTGTCAAAGTTACCAACTCAGCAGCTTATTCAAACTATGGACTTTCTTGATGCCAATCAAGTGGAATATCGTCAAGAAAATAACACCCTCTTAGTACCAGCAGATGAATATCAAAATATAAAATTACTCTTAGCGCGTGAAGGTTTAACGAATGAACCTTCAGAAGGTGAAGATATTGTAATGAAAGATATGGGTTTTGGTGTGAGTCAGCGCGTAGAACGTGAACGATTGAAATACGGTCGAGAGCAGCGCTTAGCTAAAACAATAGAACAATTAAAAAGTATTGCTCGAGCTAAAGTTTTACTTGCTATACCTAGAGAAAATATCTTTGCCCGTCGTGAAAAGAATCCTTCTGCCACAGTTGTACTTACTATGCAGCGAGGCCGATTACTATCCGCTGAGGAAGTTGATGCGGTAGTTGATATTGTCGCTTCAGCAGTTCAAGGAATGAGTCCTAACAGAGTTACAGTAACCGATCAAAATGGACGTTTATTAAATTCAGGCAGTCAAAACTCTATTTCTGCACGTTCGCGTAATGAATTTGACCTTGAGCAAAGACGTGAAAAAGAATATATGGATAAAATAGATAATATCCTTATTCCTGTTGTTGGTCTTGGAAATTATACTGCTCAGGTTGATGTAACCATGGACTTTACCAACGTTGAAGAAACATCTCGTCGTTATAATTCAGACTTGCCATCATTACGTAGTGAAATGAAAGTTGAAGAGAGCACTTTTGGTGGTGCATTAGGTGGTATTCCAGGCGCATTGACTAATCAACCACCACTTGAATCAAGTATTCCAGAAAATGCCACTGGAGGAAGAAGCAAAGCGATACCCAGTAGAAAGCATAGTGAGTCAACTAAAAACTATGAATTGGATGAAGCCATTAGTCATACGAAACAACAAGCCGGTATTATTCGCCGTGTCAGTGTTTCAGTGGCGCTTGATTATGTTAACAGTGCAGTACAAGCACCCGTTAGCCCAGAGGCTGAAACTGTAGAAGGAGCTCCTGCAGCCGTTGTAGCTAAAGAGCCGAGAAGTGTTACAGAAATTGCTTCTATTCGTCGATTACTACAAGGCAGCATCGGTTTTGATTTACAAAGAGGTGATGTACTTGAAGTGGTAACTATTCCATTTGCTCGTTCCGATTTTGGTCCTGTAGTTGAATTGCCTATGTGGGAACAGCCTTGGTTTATGAAAATATTGAAATTGGTTATGGGGGCATTGGTCATTATTGTTTTAATAATGGCAGTAGTCCGCCCAATACTGAAACGTTTAGTTTACCCAGATCAAACGCCTGATGACTATGGTGATAAATCTCTTGATAGCCATATAGACCTTGGCGATGAAACCATGGACATGCTGACATCCGAATTTGATGCAGGCAATGTTGGTTTTGCTGCAGATGGTAGTTTACAGTTACCCGATCTTCATCGTGATGAAGATGTATTAAAAGCGGTTCGTGCTTTAGTTGCAAATGAACCAGAATTATCGTCGCAAGTAGTTAAAAGTTGGTTGAACGAAGATGAGTGATGAAACACAAGTAGGCGGAGAACTTGCCGCAGCACCCGCAGGGTTTGATGTAAATAAGTTAGAAGGGTCTGAAAAAGCGGCCATTTTATTATTGAGTTTATCTGAAGAAGATGCAGCGCAAATTTTAAAACACCTTGAGCCAAAACAAGTACAGCAAGTAGGTACTGTTATGGCGGCAATGGAAGATTTTACTCAAGAAAAAATTACCGCTGTTCATAAGCAGTTTATTCATGAAATTCAAAACTTCTCAACCATTGGTTTCCAAAGTGAAGACTTTGTTCGTAAAGCACTAACAGCCGCTTTAGGTGAAGATAAAGCGGGTAACTTAATTGATCAAATTGTTATGGGCGGAGCATCAAAGGGTCTAGACTCTTTGAAATGGATGGACTCTAAGCAAGTCGCTAATATTATTCGAAATGAGCATCCTCAAATTCAAACCATCGTACTTTCATATTTAGAGCCAGAGCAATCGGCTGAAATTATGACTCAATTCACCGAGAAAGTACGTCTCGATTTAATGATGCGTATTGCTAATTTAGAAGAAGTACAACCAGCGGCTCTACAAGAATTGAATGAAATTATGGAGAAACAGTTCGCCGGTCAAGCGGGCGCACAAGCTGCTAAAATGGGCGGCCTGAAAGCTGCTGCAGATATTATGAACTACCTAGATACTAATATTGAAGGCATGTTAATGGACTCTATGCGCGAAAGTGATGAAGAAATGAGTCAGCAAATTCAAGACTTAATGTTTGTCTTTGAAAACTTAGCGGATGTCGATGATCGCGGTATGCAAGCAATCCTTAGAGAAGTAGAGCAAGATGCCTTAATGAAAGCCATTAAAGGTGCTGATGAAGCACTGAAAGAAAAATTCCTTGGCAATATGTCTAAACGTGCTGCAGAAATGCTAGCAGATGATCTTGAAGCCATGGGGCCGGTACGTATTAGTGAAGTTGAAACAGCTCAGAAAGAAATTTTAGCTGTTGCCCGTCGATTATCTGACGCCGGGGAAATCATGCTTGGCGGTGGTGGCGGCGATGAATTCTTATAATCATTTTTTGTAGGTCGGACTTTAGTCTGACAAGGTAATAACCAGTTTAGAGTTAAATTAATGAATAAATCATCAATACACATCATTAAAGCAGATCAAGTTAAAACAGACCAACAAGAAGAATTAAATGTTTGGTCTTTACCTAGCGTGCAAGTAAAACAGAGTAAAGAACAAGAGACTCATACTAATGCATTAGGTAAAAAAAGTACTTGGCGTTATGAGCCGCCCGAAGAAGAAATAGCCGAGCCAGAGCCACTTACAGCGGAAGACATTGAAGAAATAAGACAAGCTGCTCATGATGAAGGTTTTAGCCAAGGCAAAGAAGAAGGTTTTGCTAAAGGTTATGAAGAAGGTAAAGCTCAAGGGATTGAAGAAGGTACAATTCAGGGCATTGAAGTTGGCTCAGAGCAAGGTTTAGCCCAAGGAAAAGAAACTATTGATGCTTTAGGTGAAAACTGGAAAACCTTAATTGAACAACTTAATAAGCCATTGGCAAGTGTTGAAAAAAATGTAGAAGAGCAGTTATTAAATTTAGTTGTTCAACTCACTGAAGCCGTCGTTTTACAAGAAGCTAAAACTAACCCTGACATTTTAATGGCGGCAATTGCTGCCGGAATTAAGTCTTTGCCTAGTAATGAAGCAAGCACTCAAATATATCTCAACCCTGATGATATTAAACAAGTAGAGCAACAGTTTGGTGAGCAACATATCAAAGATAGTGGTTGGCGATTATTACCAGCACCGCAATTAAGCCCTGGTAGTTGCCAAATAGAAAATAGCACTTCCAATATTGATTTACAGATGAAGTCTCGCCTTAAGCAAGTCTTGGAATCTTTCTTGCAGGATGCTTTACATCAATAAGAGCAGTTTTTGAGTCACGAGTCGCTAGTTACGAAAACAAGCAGTTAAAAGACAACTCTTCGCTTTTCGTTACTATTCTTGCTTGTGACTAACTTTGATTGAGGCTTATTTTTTAGCCCCGAGAAAATTGTTTCGAAGTACAGAACAAATCAACAGTATAAAAAGGCTAACAATGGTAGATAGTTTACGCATCAGCGAACGATTAAAAAACAGTCAAAACTTTATCCATCCATTTAAAGAACCCGTGGCTGGACGTTTAGTACGTGTTGTTGGTTTAACGCTAGAAGCAGTAGGCGTTAAAGCGCATATTGGCAGTCAATGTTTAGTTGAAACGGCTCACGGTGATTTACTCGCTGAAGTGGTTGGTTTTGCACAAGAAATTACTTATTTAATGCCAGAAGAAAGTTTGCGTGGTGTATTACCCGGAGCAAGAGTACTGCCTGTTTCAACTAAGATGAATTTACCTCTGTCGATGAACTTATTAGGTCGGGTTATTAATGGCATAGGCAAGCCAATTGATGGAAAAGGGCCAATTAGCACGGATGAAGAATATCAAATAGATACCAGACCGATAAACCCATTGTCGCGCCGCGCTATAACCGAACCACTTGATGTTGGTGTTCGCTCTATTAATAGTTTCATTACTGTTGGTAAGGGTCAACGAATGGGATTGTTTGCGGGCTCTGGTGTAGGTAAAAGTGTCTTAATGGGCATGATGACACGAGGCACAACTGCCGATGTAATTGTCGTTGGTTTAGTGGGCGAACGTGGTCGAGAAGTCAAAGAATTTATTGAAGAAATTTTAGGTGAAGAAGGGCGTGCTCGCTCAGTAGTGGTCGCAGCTCCGGCTGATAATTCGCCTTTAATGCGTTTAAAAGGCTGTGAAAGTGCTGTACAAATTAGCGAATATTTCCGTGATCAAGGTTTAGATGTTTTATTACTTCTAGACTCTTTGACTCGATATGCACAAGCACAACGTGAAATAGCCTTAGCTGTTGGCGAACCTCCAGCAACGAAAGGTTATCCACCATCAGTATTTTCAAAGCTACCACAACTTGTTGAACGTGCAGGTAATGGCGGTGAAGGACAAGGCTCAATAACCGCTTTTTATACCGTATTAACGGAAGGGGATGATCTTCAAGATCCCATTGCAGATGCTGCGCGCGCTATTTTAGATGGGCATATTGTTTTATCGCGAGAGTTAGCAGACTCAGGTCATTATCCCGCAGTGGATATTGAAGGCTCTATCTCTAGAGTCATGCCTATGGTGACCAGTAATGAGCATCAAAACCTAGCAAGGCAGCTGAAACAGATTTATGCGCTGTACCAACAAAATAAAGATCTTATCGCTATTGGCGCTTATACCAAGGGTAATGATCCAAGAATTGATCAAGCTATCAATGTCTTACCCGTAATCAATTTTTTCTTACAGCAGCAAATTCAAGAAATTATACCTTATGAGCAAAGCATAGCGCAGTTGCAAGAAATTATTGCTGCGGCAACAGCTAACAACCAAGCAAATGCAAACCAAAATATTCCAGCATAAGTAAACACTCAAGCTAAATGAAGGGAGATTATTATGGCGACTAATACCAATAAACAACTGCAAACTTTATTAAAGTTTGAGAAAAGTAAAGAAGAGCTGACCGCTAATACCTTGCGTAATGCTGAAAATGATTATCAGCAGAACTTAATTCGTTTACAAAGCGTTGCCGATTACCGTTTAGAGTACATGTCTCGATTGAGTCAACGTTCAGTGTTGGGTTTAGATAGCGCAACCTATAACCATTATCACGCGTTTATTAGTAAACTTGATTATGCCTCAGAGCAAGTAAAAATAGCTATGCAACAGGCAAAAGCGCTTGTTGGGCAAAGTAAGCAATTATGGTTGAAGCAAAGACAAAAAGTGCAAGCTGTTGAAATGTTAACCGACAAACGTAACCTTGCTTTAGTAAAAATAGCAGACAAAAAAGAGCAAAGCATGTTTGATGAAATGGCCACTCAGCAGTTTTTACGTCGTAAACTGAAAAGTTAGTTTCGTCTAATTTTATTGACTCTTCATAATCACCAAAAAAGTAAATTGGAATGTTTATTGCTTGTTTCTAATGATTAGAAGACTTTTCACCTAAAAACATATAGATTTTTATGAATTTTAGCTATTGGGATTATTATGCAACAACTCAATGTTTTACCAATTAATGTATCGAAAGGTGTCGAAGCAAAAGATGAGTCAGTCACTTTGTCATCGACACCATCAAAGAGTGAATTTTCACAACATATTGACACGCAGCTAGCTAAAAATAGGGATGTTGGCCATAATGATAAGAGAGTTGTGGATGAAAAACTTGATGCTAATACGATTAAAACTTTTCATGAACATTCGGGTGTAAAAGCCAAAGATAAAACACCCGATAGTGTTGATGCGCCACTAACTTCAACTGATAAAGCTGACTTGGCAAATGATGCGCAAGATATTGCCGCTTCCGGCAAAGAAGTTGAAAAATTAGTAAGCCAAGAAAAACCTATCGAAAGTGAACGGGTTGCTGATGAGTCAGAGTTATTGATGTCTTTTTTAATTAAAGCCGATAAAACGCTAATTAATAAAGGTGTTAATGAAAACGTAAACTTTGATGAAATGTCTGCAGAACAAAAAACAAAACATGAAGCACAATTATTATTAAAATCGAGTGACTTAGTTGCCGATCTATCAAAAGTTGCCAAAGCGGTACAGCCCAATTCAAATCTAGAATTAGATGAAGCGACAGAGGCAACACAAATTGCCAAAGCTTTACAACCAACGTCTAAAGAAAATAAAGATAATAGTCAACTAGATGCAAGCAAGCTCTTAGAAACTAAAAACTCATTGAAAGGCAGTGTTGATAAACTTAATACAGAAATTCTAATTGATGAGAGGCGTTTGCAAGAAAGCACTTTAGCAATAGGGATTAGTGATAAGTCTAATGCAAGTGCTGAAAATAAGGCGGCTAATAGTGAATTATCCCAAAATGACAAGAATCTGCTTAGTCAGCAACAGTCTAGTTTATCTAAGTTAGTAAGTGATAATGGTAAGGCTGAAATAGTTGATGAGAACAAGAACAAGAACAAGAACAATGATCTAATGGTCAAAAATGAATTTGCAGGCACTATTTCATCACAAAAAGAAGTGAGTAAAGAGTCTTTAACTCAAAAAGATCTAGGTCAAAAAGAGCTAAGTCAAAAAGAATTTTCACAGCAAAGTTTTGTCGAAAACAATAAAACGTTGGCAACTACCGACACAGCGTTAGCAAAAAATGCAAAAGCTTTAACGAGCAATCAAAATACGCTTTTAGATAAAATAAAAATGGGTGATGACGTTTCAGCATTAGCCCAGAGTCAAAATACTTTTGAAAAACAAAGAACAGGTCTAGCAGAAGCAATCTCTAATTCTCAAAATACAGCCAACAGTAAAAATTTAGCAGGGTCAAATTTAGGGCAAGTTTCAACAGCAACTGAAGTAAAAGCAAGTGATGCGATAAAATCAGAAGCCCAGATTAATGCGAAATCAGTAGATCACTTGATTGAACAAAGTAAAGAGTTTAGCGTTGAAGACAGTAAAGATATCAACAATAAAATACTGCCTAAAACCAATACCGCCTTCTCTATTAATAATAGTTTTTCTGAAATGACAGGAAGAGCAACTCAAGCAAGCCAAGACATTGTTGAACAACATGCTGCGGATGTTTTTAATCCCATCGGCAGTTCAGAAGTATCGCAAAGTCAAAAAACTAACACTCAATTACACCAAGAAACAATTTCAATCTTTAGAAGAGACTTTGCTGATGCAGTAAAAGACAAAGTCATGTTGATGATTTCGCAGAAATTACAACAGTTTGATATTACACTCGATCCACCTGAACTAGGTAATATGCATGTTAGAGTTAACCTTCAAGGAGATCAGGCCACAGTCAATTTCGTTGTCCAAAACCAACAAGCTAAAGATGCATTCGAACAAAATATGCATAAATTAAAAGATATGTTAGCTGAACAGGGGGTTGATGTTGGCGATGCAAGTGTTGAGCAGCAGTCTCAACAATCTGATAATGAAAATAGCAATGGTGAAGATAGTAGTCATCATTCAATGACAAATACCGCGGATGCGAGTGATGCTATCGAGCATAATTTGTCAGCAAGCGCATTTAACAATTCAGCAACAGCAGTTGATTATTATGCTTAAATTGAAATAGTTTAATGAAACTGCAGATAAAGTAGGCGAAATCACATTAAGTTGATGAAACACGTTGGCTAGAGCGGTATTCAACGATATAGTCTAACAATACTGGTTAATATTAAAATTTAAGGTAACTCATGGCTGATGAAAAGGGTAAAGCAGAAGGTAATGAAGCTGATCTAGAATTAGATGGCGGTGGTAAAAAGAAAAAAATGATGATTATCATCATCGCTGTTGTAGTTTTACTTGCTGGTGGTGGCGGTTATTTCTTTTTCATGGGTGGTGATAGCGGCTCAACGGCAGAGCAAACTGCTGCATCTGAAGATGGTGAATCTTCAGCTGGAAATAGCAACGGTGGCGATGAAGATCAAGGTGCCAGCGTTGGTACCGCACTTTACGTTCCTATGCCAAGACCTTTTCGCTTTAATGTTCCGGGTGCTGCTCGTGATCGGTTTGTTGAAATCCGTGTGCAGTTATTGGTACGAGGTGCCGATAATGAAGAAAATGCAAAAATGAATGTGCCATTAATTGAAAGCACATTACTAAATATTTTTTCACAAGGTAATGCTGATGATTTAGCAACAAGTGCTGGTAAAGAAGCACTTAAACAGCAGTCTTTAGAGGCTGTTCAATTTGTGATGAAAGATCTTGAAGGAAATAAAACGGTTGAAAAAGTATTATTTACCGGTTTTGTTATGCAATAAAATCTATTAAAGAAAAGTTTCGAGTCATGAGTTTATCGTCTCGAACAAAATGTCGATGAAGGCGTGGTATATAACGACCAAGCTAATCATAAACAAAAAAAGAGAATAACGAGTGAGTGATTTATTATCCCAAGACGAAATTGATGCGCTATTACATGGTGTTGATGATGTTGAAGAAGAAGATGAAATAGAAGAAGCTGCCACTCGTGCTGATGGCAGTGCTGACTATGACTTCTCTTCGCAAGATCGTATCGTTCGTGGTCGAATGCCAACGTTGGAAATGGTTAATGAACGATTTGCTCGTCATATGCGTATTAGCTTGTTTAATATGATGCGCCGTACAGCAGAAGTATCAATAAACGGCATTCAAATGATAAAGTTTGGTGAATATATTCATACTTTATTTGTTCCGACAAGTTTGAATATGGTACGCTTTCGTCCGTTAAAAGGCACGGGTCTTATCACCATGGAAGCCCGTTTAGTTTTTATTCTGGTAGACAACTTTTTTGGTGGTGATGGTCGATATCACGCTAAAATCGAAGGACGAGAATTTACGCCGACCGAACGTCGAATCATTCAAATGTTATTAAAATTAATTTTTGAAGATTATAAAGAAGCTTGGTCTCCGGTCATGGATGTTTCTTTTGAGTACCTAGACTCTGAAGTTAACCCATCAATGGCTAACATAGTCAGCCCAACAGAAGTTGTCGTCATTAGTTCATTCCATATTGAGCTTGATGGTGGTGGAGGTGATTTTCATATTGCTTTACCTTACTCTATGCTTGAACCCATTCGAGAATTGCTAGATGCCGGTGTGCAAAGTGATAAAGAAGACACAGATATGCGTTGGTCTAAAGCGCTTCGCGATGAAATTATGGATGTACCAGTATCACTTAATACAAAGTTTTTGGAAGTAGATCTACCTTTAAGTCAAATTATGGATTTGCAAGTTGGCGACATAATCCCCATAGAAATGCCGGAACATATCACGGTATTAATTGAAGACTTACCAACATACAGGGCCAAATTGGGCCGTAGTAGAGATAATATTGCACTGAAAATTGAAGAGAAAATCAAACGTCCGGAATCAGTTAAGTCTGAGTTGACTATTTTAACTAAAGGCGGAAAACGTCTAGACAGTGATGCAGAATTAGAACTGTTAGAAGACGACTTATAATCGTTATTAAGCAATGAATATTAATAGTAAAAAATTGAGGCAAGCGGTATGAGTAATGATAATGAAGAAGATCTAAGTATGTGGGATGAGGCGCTTGATGAACAAGCCGAAGCCTCTGCTGAAGGATCTGATAAAGCTGAAACAGTTGAGCTAGAAGAGTTAACTGAAGATAACGCGCCAATAACGATGGAAGAAAAGCGGAAACTTGATACCATATTAGATATTCCAGTTACTATTTCAATGGAAGTTGGTCGTAGTAATATTAGTATCAGAAATTTATTGCAGCTCAACCAAGGCTCTGTTGTCGAACTTGACCGTGTGGCAGGTGAAGCGCTAGATGTTTTGGTTAATGGTACCCTTATCGCGCATGGTGAGGTCGTTGTGGTCAATGACAAATTTGGTATTCGCTTAACTGATGTTATAAGCCAAACAGAACGAATTAAAAAATTAAAATAATGACTAAAATTTTTACTTTATTATTGAGTATTATTTTTCTTTTTCTAGCACAGGTCTCTTTTGCTCAAGAGAGAATAGTTGCTAATGAAAGTGCTCAAGTTGAAAAAACACAGGAAACATCTGAATCATTTGCGATAGAAAAAACACCGCAAGTGGGTAAACATGTTATGGCAAACATGGATGCAAGCAGTATGATTATGTCTTTATTAATGGTGTTAGCGTTAATTATTATCAGTGCCTTAATCTTAAAGCGCTTTAACCTTGCTCAGCAAAGCTCAAGTCATATGAAAGTTATCGCCAGTTTACCTTTAGGTCCCAAAGAGCGAGTTGTTGTAATACAAATAGGCGAGCAACAATTGCTTTTAGGTGTTTGTCCACAGCAAGTTTCGTTATTGGATAATCTAAAGGAGCCTATTGATGTTCAAGCAGCTAAACCATTAGCATTGTCTGGTAATATTTTATCTTTTTTACAAAAAAACGGCATGAAAACAAATACTGATAGCAATACTGCATCAAATAAAAACTAAAATAAGAAATGAGTACACATAAGTGACTATGAAAAAAATTGTTTGGTTGTCTTTATTTGCATTGTTAGCATCCACCATTAGTTTTGGCGTTTTTGCGGCAGAAGACTTGTCAATGACAGCGTTAACTTTGACAACAAATGCTGATGGCTCGCAAGAGTACTCAGTAACTTTGCAAATTTTAATATTTATGACTGCGCTAAGTTTTATACCTGCCGCGGTTATTATGATGACCTCTTTTACGCGTATTGTTGTGGTGATGGCGATATTACGACAAGCCTTTGGTCTGCAACAAACCCCGTCGAATCAAGTTATTATTGGTTTAACCTTGTTTATGACGCTTTTTATTATGACTCCTGTTTATAATCAAATAGATGAAACTGCGATCCAACCATATTTAGCTAAGCAACTAACTTCGGTCGAAGCTATTGATAAAGGTAAAGTACCATTACGTGCTTTCATGCTTGAACAAACAAGGTTAAAAGATTTAGATACTTTAGCCTCAATGGCAGGAATTGAGTCGGTAGATAAGCCAACGGACTTACCAATGACCGTTATTATTCCGGCTTTCATTATTAGTGAGTTAAAAACCGCATTTCAAATAGGTTTTATATTATTTATCCCCTTTTTGATTATAGATTTAGTTGTCGCTAGTATATTGATGGCTATGGGCATGATGATGCTATCGCCAATGATAGTTTCGCTACCATTTAAATTAATGTTGTTTGTTTTAGTTGATGGTTGGAATTTAGTGATAGGTACTATTGCAACTAGCTATGGCTTAGGTCATTAGCACTTATCTGTAGGGCGTACTTTAGTGCGACAATTATCGGAATGTTTATACTTGTAAACAAGAGAATGTAAGATGGGACCAGAAGTCTTTGTAGACATATTAAGAGATGCTTTGCTATTAGTTATTATGCTAGTTAGTGCTGTGATCTTGCCTAGCTTATTTGTCGGCTTATGTGTTGCTATATTTCAGGCAGCAACATCTATCAATGAACAAACATTAAGTTTTTTACCTCGACTCATTGTGACGTTACTTGCAATTATATATGGAGGTCACTGGGGGATTCAAAAAATAATGGATTACACCTTGAGACTCGTTGCTAGTATTCCCAGTGTTGTCAGTTGATGGAGTTTACTGAGTTAGTTGTTAATCAATACCTAGCTGATTTTATTTTGCCATTTACTCGTATTGCTGCTTTAGTCATGACGATGATTGGCTTTGGCGCACGAACTATTCCTACCCGCATTAAACTTTTTTTATGTGTTTCTGTTACTTTTGCCATCATGCCAGCAATTCCGCCAACCCATATTGAAGAACTGTTTTCTTTTAGTACCTTTTTAGTGATTGGACAGCAAATGCTTATCGGTATTACTTTAGGGTTTATGACTGTCATGGTTGTTAATACTTTCACCTTAGCAGGGCAAATTATCGCGATGCAATCAGGCTTAGGCTTTGCTTCTTTAGTTGATCCTGCCAGTGGCATGAATGTGCCTGCCGTTGGGCAGTTTTTCTTAATCCTATCAACCTTACTTTTTTGGACTATGGACGGTCATTTAGCTTATTTACAGTTTATAGTCGCTAGCTTTGAAACGTTACCTATTGGTAGTGAACATTTTCCCAGTATAAAATACAAAGAAGTTGTGCTGTGGGGAAGCTGGATGTTTGCTACGGCTTTATCTCTTGCTCTGGCACCTTTAACCGCCATGTTGTTAATTAACTTTTCTTTTGGTGTTATGACGAGAGCAGCACCGCAACTTAATATTTTTGCTATAGGCTTTCCTATCACTATGATGGCAGGCTTGTTAATTATGTGGTTAACCTTTGGTAATTTTCTTACCCATTTTGAATTGCAATGGCAGCGAGCACTTGATTTTAGCTGCTATTTAATTGACTGTAAGGCATAGGAGAATTTTCTATGGCAGAGTCTGATAGTGGTGAAAAAACAGAAGAACCAACAGCGAAAAAGCTCACTGATGCACGAAAAAAAGGACAAATAGCGCGCTCTAAAGATTTAGGCACTATGTTTGTTTTAGTTGGCAGCGCCCTTGCTATGATGCTTATGGGCAATGCTTTGGTTGAAGCTTTGTCAGCTATGATGAAACGTTTGTTTTCATTAAGTCAACGTGAAACGATGGATGTTCATGCGCTGACTAATGTTATAAAAGCGGGTGTAAGCGGGGTAATATTTCCAATGTTATCTATTTTCTTCATTATTATGTTAGCCGCTTTTATTGGTAATACTATGCTGGGAGGTATGTCATTTTCTTGGGAAGCAATGGCGCCAAAGGCTAGTCGCCTTTCCCCTCTTGCAGGCTTTAAACGTATGTTTGGTGTGCAAGCTGCAGTCGAATTATTAAAATCTATCTTAAAGTTTTTCGTCGTGTTTTTTGTTGCTTTTTCATTACTCAGTGGACTTTTTGAGCAAATATTAGGGTTAAGCTTGGAAGCAATTCCTACTAATTTTGGTCATGCTGTTAATATGTTGTTGTGGATGTTTTTAGCTTTAGCATTATCCATTGGCATTATTGTCGCTATTGATGCGCCATATCAAGTATGGAATCACACGCGTGAATTAAAAATGACCAAGCAAGAAGTTAAAGATGAATTTAAAAGCACCGAAGGTAATCCTGAAATAAAAGGGCGCATAAAACAAACTCAATATGAAATGTCTCAGCGAAGAATGATGAGTGAAGTGCCAAATTCTGATGTTGTGATTACAAATCCTACTCACTTTAGTGTTGCACTTAAATATGATCCCAATGCTGGTGGCGCACCTAAACTTGTTGCCAAAGGACAAGATGAAATGGCTATTCATATTCGTACCATTGCAAAAGAACACGGTGTTGAAATTATTCAGTCAGCGGCTTTGGCGCGATCTCTCTTTTATACAGCAGAGGTAGATCAAGACATTCCTGAAGAATTATATGCCGCCGTAGCACAAGTTTTAGCCTTTATATTTCAACTTAGTGAACACAAAAAAGGTAAGGCTAAAAAACCAATTCCTGTTGCTAAAGACTTACCTATCCCAGAAGATTTCAAATACTAAACTGTCACAATAGCTGCGTTGGTTTCATTCATAATAGCGGGCTATTTCTCAATCAACCTCCTTGTTCTCGTGTCTTTTTTCGACGTAATTAATTAATGTTGCAGGTCGCGCGAAAATAACGACGAAAGATGTTATTTTCGTAACTCGCCGCTTAGACCCCTAAACTGTTTTTCTGGTATAGCTTTTGCATTTTCATAACTAGCGTCAAAAAATCACCATTAAGAGCTAGCAGTATAAAATGCAATTAACCGCCTATTTTAGTAAATTCGATAAAAAAAGTTTATCCCACATTTCGGGACTAGGTACGCCATTATTAGTGATGGCTGCGCTTGGCATGGTTATTTTACCCATGCCGGCTTGGCTGCTTGATGTACTATTTTCATTTAACATCGCTCTATCTTTAGTTGTGTTACTCATAACTGTTTATACTTTAAAACCATTAGAATTTGGATCGTTTCCCTCTGTTATCCTTATTGCAACTATTTTACGCTTAGCACTTAACGTTGCCAGTACTCGCGTGGTGTTACTTGAAGGTCATAATGGAACCGATGCTGCAGGTAAAGTTATTGAAGCTTTTGGTGCCGTTGTTATTGGCGGTAACTATGCTGTTGGCTTAGTAGTGTTCTTGATTTTAATTATCATTAACTTTGTTGTGGTAACTAAAGGTGCAGGGCGTATTGCTGAGGTTACAGCACGCTTTACTCTTGATGCCATGCCGGGTAAACAAATGGCAATCGATGCCGACTTAAATGCCGGGTTTATCAATGCCGAACAAGCAAGAGAGCGCCGTGTAGAAGTTACCAGTGAAGCTGATTTTTATGGCTCAATGGACGGTGCGAGTAAGTTTGTTAAAGGTGATGCTATTGCAGGTATCTTGATCTTATTCATCAATATCGTTGGTGGTTTAATTATTGGTATGGTTCAGCATGACTTAACTTTTGATAGCGCTGTTGAAATATATACGTTGTTAACCATTGGTGATGGTTTAGTGGCGCAAATTCCTGGTTTATTATTATCTGTTGCAACAGCGATTGTGGTAACCCGTCAAAATACTGCCCAAGACATGGGCGAACAAGTTAGTAGCCAGTTAGGACAAGAAAAGTCACTTTATATAGCCGCAGGTGTGATGTTTGTTATGGGTGTTATTCCCGGTATGCCGCATTTCGCCTTCTTATTATTTGCGGGTATTATTGGAGCTACGGCCTATTTTGGTAGTAAAAGTAAAGTGACGAAAGCAATTGAATTAGAAAAAATTGCAGAAGAAGAACAGGTACAAAGCCAGCAAAAAGAGGAAGAGGTTAAGGAGCTTGACTGGGATGATGTTCATCACGTTGATGTTATTGGTTTGGAGATTGGTTATCGATTAATTCCGTTAGTCGATAAAGCTCAAGGTGGAGAGTTATTGAGTCGAATCAAAGGCGTTCGTAAAAAACTATCTCAAGAATTTGGTTTTTTAGTGCCCGCGGTACATATTCGAGACAATTTAGATCTTGACCCTAACAGTTATCAAATATCGTTAATGGGCGTTACAGTTGGCAGTGCTGAAATTCGTCATGATCAAGAGTTAGCAATTAATCCAGGGCAGGTATTTGGCAAATTAGATGGCGTAGCAACGAAAGATCCAGCCTTTGGTTTAGATGCTGTTTGGATAAACCAAAATCAGCGCGAACAAGCACAAACGTTAGGTTATACCGTTGTTGACTCTGCAACCGTACTAGCAACACATTTAAGCCAAATACTAACCAATAATGCTTCTCAGTTATTAGGCCATGAAGAGGTTCAGAACCTACTTGATATGTTAGCTAAAACGTATCCTAAGCTTGTTGAAGGCTTTATTCCGGATACTTTAACCTTGGGTACTGTCGTTAAAGTACTGCAAAGTTTAATGAATGAAGGCGTTGCAGTACGTGACATGCGCTCCATAGTGCAAACCCTTGTTGAATATGGACCTAAAAGCCAAGACTCTGAAGTATTAACCGCCGCCGTGCGCATTAGTTTACGTAAATTTATCATTCAAGACTTAGTTGGTCCTGCTCCTGAAGTACCTGTCATAACCTTGGCGCCTGAGTTGGAACAAATGTTGCACCAATCAATGCAGATGGCCGGAGATGATGGCGCAGGTATTGAACCTGGTTTAGCAGAACGCTTGCAAAAATCATTAACCGATGGCGCTCAACAGCAAGAACTGTCTGGAGATACGCCGATATTATTAACATCAGGTATTTTGCGAACCGTGTTGGCTAAATTTGTAAAATATACCATACCGGGATTACGAGTTATTTCTTATCAAGAAATACCTGATGATAAACAAATTAAAATTGTTAGTGCCATAGGGCAATAAATAAGAGATTCGAGTAGCGAGTAAAAGAAGTAATGAATAAGAGAAGTAGCAGTTTTAACTTCGCAATTCGTAACTTTTAACTCGTCGCTATAAAAGGGGTTAGCTGTGAAAATAAGACGTTTTGTTGGCAAAGATATGCGTAGCGCATTAGCACAAATAAAAGACGAGTTAGGCGTAGATGCGGTTATTATGTCTAATAAAAAAATACCTGAAGGTGTTGAATTAATGGCAGCTGTTGATTATAACCAATCAGTTTCACAAGAAAGTTCAGCACCGAAACAAGATGAAATGCCGACTCGTGAAGTGTCAAATGATGTTGTTAATATAGGTAACTCTGTTGCTCAACCATCTCGTGAACCACAAAACGAATTTGTTTCAAATCAAGATGAGAGTGTGGTGGCTTCTGCACCTGTTGATAGTTTATCTGCCCTGCTTAACAGACAAGTTCAGCAAGGTGATTCTACACCCGCTGCCGCTCAAGATGAAAATATAGAAGAACAATTGCGTAGTTTTACTGAGCGATTACGTTACTCAAAACCAGATGGCACAATCCCTGCGCCTTTTGATTTACCACAAAATGGTGCTGTAAATGAAAGTGTTCAATTTGAAGAGCATACATCCTTAGAAGCTGAGCAAATGGCAAGAAAGATACAATCTCCACAGCGAATGGAAGCTAGTACTGTAAGCCAACAAAATTTTGATAAAATGCAGCAAGAAATGGCTTCTATACGGCAGTTACTTGAGCACCAAGTTTCAGGCCTTATGTGGCAGGATATGGCACAAAAAGAACCACAGCGTGCAGTATTAGTCACTCGCTTATTAGCATTGGGGCTGAATGATCAAA
The DNA here is from genome assembly GCA_029938115.1 of Colwellia sp. Classification (GTDB taxonomy): domain Bacteria; phylum Pseudomonadota; class Gammaproteobacteria; order Enterobacterales; family Alteromonadaceae; genus Colwellia. The sequence continues at coordinate 66,825 of JAPYOP010000011.1, forward strand.
TAGCAGATCAAATTGCCGGTTATGTGCCTATTGGTCACAATGAAGATCAAGCTTGGCAACAAGCTCTGCAGCTAATTAGTAAACAAATTAACACAACGCAAAATGATATCATTCATCGTGGTGGTGTCGTTGCTTTAGTTGGGCCTACTGGGGTTGGTAAAACGACTACTATTGCCAAACTAGCCGCACGTTTTGCACAAGTACATGGCCATGAACAGGTAGCATTAATTTCAACTGATACTTTTAGAATCTCAGGTTTTGAACAACTTGCTACTTATGGAAAGATAATTGGTTGCCAAGTGAAATTGGCCAAAGATGGTCAAGCGTTAGATTTATTACTTCAACAATTTTCTAAAAAGAAATTAGTGTTGATTGATACTGCAGGTATGGGGCAAAGAGACATTCGTTTAGCCGAAAATTTAGCAAATTTAGTTTCTAATGCTAGAGTTAGAATAAGAAACTATTTAGTGTTAGCAGCCAATAGCCAACAGCGAGTAATGCAAGAAAACGTAGATCGCTTTAAAAAAGTACCATTATCGGGTTGTATTTATACTAAACTGGATGAAAGCGTCAGTATTGGTGAAATAATTACAACTTCGATTCAAAATGGCTTGCCAATAGGTTATCTTACTGACGGGCAAAGAGTTCCAGAAGACATTAAAGTTGCAAATGCTGAGAAATTGGTTACGCTTGCTGATAAAATGGCAACAAAGTTAGCAAAAAGTAATGTAACTTATACACAGCAAATAGTGCGGTCAATGCCAATAGCTCCGGCCGTAGCTATGTAAATGATTTATTAATTGAAGCAGAAAATAAGAAGTAACATAGAAGTATAAATAAATGGCAGATCAAGCGAGCGGCTTAAGAAAAATGCAGGACTTAAAAAAAGTTAAAGTAATAGCAGTTTCAGGTGGTAAAGGTGGGGTTGGCAAAACCAATGTATCACTAAATACAGCTATAGCCCTTGGGCAACAAGGAAAAAGAGTTTTAGTGCTAGATGCTGATTTAGGCTTAGCAAATGTTGATGTAATGTTAGGGTTAAGAGTAAAGCGCAATCTTTCTCATGTGTTATCAGGTGAATGCGAACTTGATGATATTATTATCACTGGCCCAAGCAACATAAAAATTATTCCTGCCAGTTCTGGCTCTCAATCTATGGTTGACTTGACCCCTTCTGAACATGCGGGGTTAATTCGAGCATTTAGCGAAATGCGGACTCAGTTTGATGTACTTATTGTCGATACCGCGGCAGGCATTTCAGACATGGTGCTTAGTTTTACGCGAGCAGCACAAGATGTCATGTTAGTTGTTTGTGATGAACCAACGTCTATCACTGATTGTTATGCTTTAATGAAGCTATTAAGCCGAGATCATGGCGTATTTAAATTTAAAGTTGTAGCCAATATGGTTCGTAGTCCTAAAGAAGGGCAGCAATTATTTGCTAAACTGACTAAAGTCACGGATAGGTTTTTAGATGTTGCACTTGAACTTGTTGGTGTTGTGCCATTTGATGAAAATATTCGAAAATCAGTACGCAAGCAAAAAGCTATTGTAGAAGCTTTTCCTGACTCTCCAGCTGCTGTAGCATTTAAAGAATTAGCAACAAAAATAATTGGTTGGCCAATACCCAACCAAGCTTCAGGGCATTTAGAATTTTTTATTGAACAATTACTCGACTATTAAGCTTTAATTAAGGTATGAACGTTGTTAAAAAATAAATTTAACGACCAATATTTTATAAAAATAATTTAGGTGGGAATAGTAAAACGTGGTAAAAGCTAAAGCCTATAACAATCCAGTTGATAAAACGGTTCTGCTTGAACAGCACACCGTATTAGTTAAGCGAATAGCTTATCATTTGTTGGCGCGATTACCTGCAAGCGTTATTGTTGATGACTTAATCCAATCAGGTATGATTGGTTTATTTGAAGCAGCGAATAATTTTGATAGTAGTAAAGGGGCTAGTTTTGAGACCTTTGCTGGTATTCGTATTCGAGGGGCAATGCTTGATGAAATTCGCCGTGGAGACTGGACTCCTAGGTCAGTTCATAAAAATAGTCGCATGGTCAGTGATGCCATTAAGCAATTGGAAGCAAAGTTAGGTCGAGATGTTTCTGATATAGAAGTTGCTGAAAAACTTGATATTTCATTAAATGAGTACCATCATATATTAAGTGAAGTGAGTACAGGTAAAATATTAGGTATTGATGACCTTGGGGTAAGCGAAGATGCACTTAAGTTTGATGATACTTACCATGGAGATGATCCATATCAAAGCATCGAGCATCGAGCGTTTAAAAAAGGGCTTAGTGAGTGTATTAGCACTTTACCTGAACGAGAAGCTTTAGTACTGTCTCTATATTACGATGAAGAATTAAATTTACGTGAAATTGGCCAAGTGCTTGATGTTAGTGAATCGCGTGTTAGTCAAATTCATAGTCAAGCAATGCATCGATTAAAAGCTCGTATGCAATCTTGGCAAAATTGAGTAAAATAATAACTGTGTTAACCAATAAAATTTTTGAATGTTTCGCCGGAGGGTGCCTTGGATAAAAATATGAAAGTGCTTGTAGTTGATGATTTTTCAACCATGAGACGTATAGTGAAAAACTTGTTGCGAGATTTAGGTTTTACAAACATTCAAGAAGCGGATGATGGCAGTACTGCCTTACCAATGCTTCAGGGTGGGGATTTTGATTTCGTTGTAACTGATTGGAATATGCCAGGAATGCAAGGTATTGACTTATTAAAAGCAATACGAGCAGATTCAAGCCTAGCTCATATACCTGTACTGTTAATTACAGCTGAAGCTAAAAAAGAGCAAATTGTTATGGCTGCTCAAGCGGGAGTCAATGGCTATATTGTTAAACCATTTACAGCAGCAACACTAAAAACTAAGTTAGATAAAATTTTCGAGCGTTTAGGATAATTTTATCTTGTTCTTATTTAGGTAAGTGAATTAAAACTACTTAATAAAATTTAGTAATGCTTTGGTTTAAGTATTAAGGACTTTGCATGAGTATGGCAATGGTAGGCCGTGTTTCTTTGGAACAGGCTAAATCTTTAGTTGAATTTTTAGAAACTGGTCAGCAAGATAAAGCCGATGAGCTTGTTGCTGAGATCCAAAATCCAATCAATTCTGAATTATTTGCTGAAATAGGCAAATTAACTCGTCAATTACATGACTCTTTAACGAACTTTCAACTTGATTCAAGATTGAATGATTTAGCTACAGCTGATATTCCTGACGCGAAAGAACGGTTGAATTACGTTATTACGCGTACGGAAGAAGCTGCAAATAAAACAATGGATGCGGTAGAGTCCATCTTCCCAGTCGTTGATAAAATAGCGGATCAAGTTCGTGCAGTTAATCCATCATGGGCTAAACTGATGAATAATGAAATAGACTTAAAAGAGTTCAAAAGTTTATGTGTCGATATAGATAGCCTGTTAGTTACTACAGGTAAGGAAACGACTAATATTCATAGTTTGATGACTGATGTATTAATGGCGCAGGATTTTCAAGATTTAACCGGGCAGGTTATTCGAAAAGTTATTGATTTAGTACGTGAAGTTGAAGATAGCTTAATTAATATGTTAACTGCATTTGGTATTTCAGCAGATAATCTAAAAGAAGATAACAAACCTAAAGTTGGCGAAAACTTAGTTGAAGGGCCAATAGTTAATAAAGAAAACAGAGACGATATTGTTGAAGATCAAGACGATGTTGACGATCTTTTATCAAGTTTAGGGTTCTAACGGGAGTTAATGAATGTCATTTGAAGCAGATGAAGAAATTCTACAGGACTTTTTAGTCGAAGCAGGTGAAATACTTGAGTTGCTATCAGAGCAACTTGTTGAACTTGAAAATGATGTTGATAATGCTGAGTTATTAAATGCAATTTTCCGAGGTTTTCACACTGTAAAAGGTGGGGCAGGCTTTCTTGCTTTGCATGAACTTGTTGAAGTTTGCCATGGCGCAGAAAATATATTTGATTTACTTCGTAATGGGCAACGTACCGTTAATGCTGAATTAATGGATACTATATTATCGGCTCTTGATACTGTTAATGAAATGTTTGCTTTAGTGCAAAATAAAGAACCTCTTGTGCCTGCTTGTGCCGGATTATTGGCTGAATTGCATCGTTTAAGTCAGCCCGAGGGGAAAGAGGTTTCCTCACCAGAGCCAGCCACAACCCCTACCGCTGCTACACCTCAAGAAACGGCATCTGATTCAGCCGAGGATATGAGTGAAGATGAGTTTGAACGTTTGCTTGATGAGCTGCATGGCGGTGGAAGTCCTTCTTCAACTCCTGCACCTGTTGCTGCGACTCCAGTTAATACTGTTAGTGATAGTAATGATATTTCTGATAATGAATTTGAAGCATTATTAGATGAACTGCACGGACAAGGTGCATTTTCTTCAGACGTCGACAAACCAACGCCTGTTACTAGTTCTTCATCGGATGAGATAAATGATGATGAATTTGAAAGCCTATTGGATGAGTTGCATGGTAAAGGTAATGCTCCTAAATTAAATGAAACCCCCGATTCTCCTATAGCTGAGCCTAGTACACCAGTACCTGCAGCTAAAACGCCTACTCCAGCCCCAAGTGTTAAGCCTGCTGCTCCGAGTAAACCTGTTGCAAAAGCTACACCTGCAGTAACCGCTAAAAAATCACCTCAACAAGCGGTTCCTCAAGGCGAAACAACGGTTCGTGTTGATACTAAACGACTTGATAAGATCATGAATATGGTTGGAGAGTTAGTATTAGTTAGAAACCGTTTAACCAGTTTAGGGTTAACTTCAGACGATGAAGATTTAAATAAAGCTGTGACAAACCTTGACGCAGTTACAACCGATTTGCAGGGTGCGGTAATGAAAACTCGCATGCAGCCAATCAAAAAAGTTTTTGGGCGCTTTCCTCGAGTTGTTCGAGACTTAGCTCGTAGTCTTAATAAAGATATTAAATTAATACTCGAGGGTGAAGAAACCGATTTAGATAAAAATTTAGTTGAAGCATTAGCCGATCCCTTAGTGCATTTAGTGCGAAATTCAGTTGATCATGGTGTTGAAGAACCTGATGTTCGTGAAGCTATGGGCAAACCTCGCCAAGGTACTGTAATTTTAGCTGCTTCTCAAGAAGGAGATCATATCCTATTAACCATCAAAGATGATGGTGCAGGTATGAGCGCTGAAAAACTTAAAGATATTGCTATAGAACGTGGGGTGCTTGACGCTGAGTCAGCGGCAAAAATGTCTGACAAAGAAGCTTTTAGCTTGATTTTTGCCCCAGGTTTTTCTACTAAAACTGAAATTTCTGAAGTCTCAGGCCGTGGCGTTGGCATGGACGTGGTTAAAACAAAAATCACTCAACTTAATGGTACTGTAAGTATAGACTCAGAAATGGGTGTCGGTACTGTTTTAGAAATTAAAGTACCGCTGACCTTAGCAATATTGCCTACATTAATGGTTGTTGTTGGTGAGCAAATATTTGCTTTATCATTAGCCGCAGTTAATGAAATATTCCATTTAGATTTAACGAATACTAATAGTGTTGATGGGCAGTTAACAATAATTGTTCGTGAAAAAGCTATACCACTATTTTATTTAGATCAATGGCTTGTACGTAACTATGAAGACAAACCTCGTGATAAGGGACATGTTGTCATTGTGCAGTTAGGCAATCAACAAATTGCCTTTGTTGTGGATAGGTTAATAGGTCAAGAAGAAGTGGTCATTAAACCGCTTGATAGATTATTACATGGTACTCCAGGAATGGCAGGAGCAACAATTACCAGTGATGGTGGTATAGCTTTGATTATTGATATACCTAGTATGTTGAAGTTTTATGCGAAAAAATCATCAGTACATAAAAAACTGCGCTCATAAAAATTAGAATAATTATAAAGTAGAGGAAGTAAATGGCCTACAAAGTACTCGTTGTTGATGATTCAAGTTTTTTTAGACGACGGGTCACTGATATTCTAAATAAAGATCCTCAGTTAGAAGTTATTGATGTTGCGGTTAATGGGCAAGAAGCGGTAGAAAAAGCTCTGGCGCTTAAGCCTGATGTGATCACTATGGATATTGAAATGCCTGTTTTGAACGGCATTGCTGCCGTTAAACAAATCATGGCTCAATCACCAACGGCCATTTTAATGTTTTCTTCTTTGACTCATCAAGGTGCAAAATCAACCCTAGAAGCATTAGAAGCTGGCGCTTTAGACTTTCTTCCTAAAAAATTTAGTGAAATAGCTCAAAATAGTGATGAAGCTGGAAGTTTATTACGTCAGCGTGTTGCGCAATTAGCTAGCAAAAGTGGTTTAAGCCGCCGTAGCCTATCAAGTACTCGTCCTGCTACTAGGCGTGATTTAAGTACACAACCTGCTATGAGTACTCGAAAATCTATAGCGTCTTCTAGTGCCCCTGTAAGTAGCAAAAAACTAGGCTCTGTATTAAAATCAGCATCAGGAAAGAATTATAGCTTATTAGCTATTGGCACTTCAACCGGAGGCCCAGTAGCACTTCAGAAAATATTAACGCAATTTCCTCAGGATTTTCCACTACCAATTATTTTGATTCAGCATATGCCGGCAACATTTACCCACGCTTTTGCCAATAGACTAAACTCTTTATGTAAAATAAATGTTAAAGAGGCCAGTAATGGCGATGTCCTCAAGCCAGGTTGTGCTTATTTAGCTCCTGGTGGCCGTCAAATGATTATTGCTGGTACAGAAAATGCAGCAAAAATTAAAATAATTGATGATAATTCAGCAAAAATAACCTTTAAACCTAGTGTCGATGTTAGTTTTGGCTCAGCCGCTAAGATTTATGGCGGCAATGTCTTAGGTGTAATTTTAACGGGTATGGGTGCTGACGGCAGAGAGGGTTCTCGTATGTTAAAAGCAAAAGGCGCAACAATTTGGGCGCAAGATGAGCAAAGTTGTGTTGTGTATGGAATGCCACAAGCCGTAACAATAGCGGGTATATCACAGTTGTCTTTACCTCTTGATGTTATTTCTAGTTCTATATCTAAGGAAATAAAACATGGATAGGCTCAGCATTGCTGGCCTTGTTGTTGCAATACTGGCTATATATTTAGGTTTTATTTTAGATGGTGGTTCTATTTCTGCTCTATTTGAGCTGCCCGCATTTATTATTGTTGTCGGCGGCACACTAGGGGCTGTTATGTTGCAGTCTTCTAGTACTCAGTTTTTCCATGCATTTTCATTATTAAAATGGGTCTTTACTCCGCCTAAATATGATATTGAACAAGGTATTGAAAAAATAGTGCTTTGGGCTGAAAAATCAAGAGAATCAGGATATTTAGTACTTGAGGATGTCGCTCTTGATGAGGAAGATAGTTATACCCAAAAGGGCTTGAACTTATTAGTTGATGGCGTAGAAATTGAGAATATTAGAGTTTCCCTTGAGTTAGACTTAGATATTTACCGTGAGCATAATTTGCGCTCAGCAAATGTCTTTGAATCTATGGGTGGGTATAGTCCAACCATTGGGATTTTAGGAGCTGTCCTAGGGTTAATACATGCAATGAGTAATTTGACTGAGCCTGCTTTGCTTGGTCAGGGCATTGCAACTGCCTTTATAGCGACTGTTTATGGCGTTGGTTTTGCAAACTTAATTTATTTGCCTGTTGCCAATAAAATAAGAGAAATAATTCATCAGCAAACTATGTATCGAGAAATGGTGTCTGAGGGTTTGCTTGCCATTGCTCTTGGCGAAAATCCTCATGCGATAGAAAATAAACTATCGGCTTTTAGGTTAGAGCAGTGAATCGATTACGCAAAAGAAGGCACAGCGTAGAGCATGATAACGTGCACCGTTGGTTAGTTTCTTATGCAGATTTTATGACTTTGCTTTTTGCATTGTTTGTTGTGCTGTATGCAATGGCAATGGTAAACGAAGATCCTTTTGAAACAATAACTCAATCGGTAGGTCGTGTTTTTCAAGCAAGTGATGAGCAACCTAAAAATCGTGGTCACGGTGACGATATACTTAACGTTAATAGTAGTAAGTCTAATAAAAGGTTGTTTGGAAATGGTATTCTTGAAGATGCAGGGCCTCAGCTATTAGAGGGTGAACAAACACTTTCAAATATTTCCGACTCTCAAGTAGGCACTAACCTAACTTCTTTAGAGAATGAGCTACACACAGCGCTTTATGAGCTTGTGGAATCAGGCTTTGCACAATTAAAAATTGATGGTGATTGGTTAGAAATCGAATTAAATAGCGGTTTACTATTTCCAAGTGGCTCTTCTTCAGCAACAAATTCAGCAACAAATATATTAAGTGTTATTTATAAGGTTATAGGCAAAGCAAGCAACTTTGTTCGTGTTAGAGGCTATACTGATAACCAAGTTATTAATACCGAGATATTTTCATCTAATTGGGAGTTATCTGTTTATCGGGCCACTTCTATTTTACGTGTTTTAGAAAATTTAGGTATGAATCCAGCACGGATGGCAATTGAAGGGTACGGTCAATATTATCCAACAGCTGATAATACATCTGCGCAAGGTAGGGCTAAAAATAGAAAAGTGGTGATAGCTATTTCCAAGTATGGTTTGGAAAAGTCGAACCTATTGAACACTCCTACTATCAGTGTTAAAGATGTTGAAGCGATAACTAAAGTTATAAATCCCGGTGAGGAATCTGGTGAAATAAAGATTATTCGTTTACCTGATGGTGGTATAAGAATAACAACACGAGATGAAAGTGAAAATAGCAAACAGCAAAGCGATGATAATAATTAAATGAGCATTAGGAATAACTATTGGAAGTTTGGACTGTAGCGAATCAAAAAGGTGGCGTAGGTAAAACTACAACAACTATTGCTTTAGCCGGCTTATTAGCGGAGTGTGGCAAAAAAGTGTTGTTAGTTGATACTGATCCCCATGCTTCTTTAAGTTATTATTTTGGCATAGAATCAGAAGATTTAGATTTAAGTGTTTATGATTTATTTATTCAAGTTTCATCAAAAGAGCAGATTTTACAAAGTTTATGCCCTACCGATTATAGCAATATAGACATATTACCGGCGACTATGGGGTTAGCAACATTAGATCGTTCACTAGGCACAAAAGGTGGTATGGGCTTAGTCTTAAAAAAGGCTATGCAAAAGATATCACAAAGCTACGATTATATATTGATGGACTGTCCTCCTATATTAGGAGTGCTGATGGTCAATGCACTTGCTGCATCTGATCGAATTATTGTGCCCGTGCAAACGGAGTTCTTAGCTTTAAAAGGTTTAGATCGTATGATAAAAACGATGGATATTATGCAAGGAGAGCATGATAAACCATTTAAATATACCATTGTGCCAACAATGTTTGATAAACGAACTAAGGCATCCATTATCGCTTATCAAGAACTACAAGAAACCTATCACGATAAAATATGGCCAGGGGTTATTCCTGTGGATACAAACTTTAGAAATGCCAGTATTGCACGAAGAGTACCTTCCCATTTCGCAGCAAGTTCTCGTGGTGTATTTGCTTATAAAAGTTTATTAGATTATTTATTAAAATTACCTTAAAGAAGCATTAAGTAAATGGCAAAACCATTAGCAGCAAGTAAAAAAGTTATGAAGAACTATTTGTCAGAATTACTGACAGATGATCCTGTAGTGCAAGAAAGTACCTCGCCAGATTTTGTTAACAAAGCTAAAAACAGTAAAGTGGAAAACAAGCGTTTAGAAACGTTATTAAAAAATGTTAATGCTGAACTTGAAATTAAAGAAGCTGAAGTTGTTACTCAAAAAAGTGTCAAAGAACTATCGGCTAGAAAAAAAGTTCTAGTTGAAGATAGTGTAAATGAAATAAAAGTAGAGCCTTTAGTTACCCATAAAAGTGGTGGTGACTATATCCCCCAAGCTCCTAAAGCTTATCGACAAGGCGATTTTCAGGCACTTTTCTTTAATGTTGCAGGCTTGACAATAGCCGTGCCTTTAATTGAATTAGGTGGAATCCATAAAGTTGAAAAAACAACAGCATTAATGGGGAAACCAGACTGGTTTAAAGGTGTGATGCTTTACCGAGATGAAAAAATTAATGTTATAGACACTGCTTTGTGGGTAATGCCAGAAAAATGTGACGAAAAAATGAAAAGTTCGCTAAACTATCAGTATATTATTATGTTAAGTGATAGTGCTTGGGGATTATCCGCTGAAAACCTAGTTGATACGGTTGTTTTAAGACAAGATGAAGTCAAATGGTTAGATACAGCTAGTAAGCGTCCTTGGTTAGCTGGTTTGGTAAAAGATAAAATGTGTGCCTTACTTGATGTAGATGCATTAATTCAATTACTTAATGATGGTAGCGGAATTCATCAATATGATTAATAATGTAGTGAGTAAGTTCAAAATAGTAATAAGTTTGGAAATTCTTAAATAATTGAGAGGCAAGTGGTATGTCTGATGAAAGACGAAATTCTAGCGATAAAACAAAAGAAAATGATGAAGTGCTTCAATGGGTAACTTTTAAGTTAGAAAATGAAGTGTACGGCATTAATGTTATGCAAGTTCAAGAAGTTTTACGTTATAGCGAAATTGCACCAGTGCCAGGAGCGCCACTTTATGTACTTGGTATCATTAATTTACGTGGCAATGTTGTCACCGTTATTGATACTCGTTCTCGTTTTGGTCTAGACTCATGCGATGTGACCGACAATACTCGTGTTGTCGTGATTGAGTCAGAGAAGCAAGTCATTGGTATACTTGTAGATAGTGTTGCTGAGGTAGTATATTTAAAAGCATCTGAAATAGATGAAGCGCCAAATGTAGGTAATGACGAAAGTGCTCAGTTTATTCAAGGCGTTTCAAACCGTGATGGGGAACTACTTATTTTAGTCGACTTAGATCAGCTTTTATCAGATGATGAATGGGATGAGTTAAAGCAATTTTAATATAGCTTTACAATATTCAGTTTTATTATTGTTGTGTATATTTTTAAGTTGTCGGTTTATGTCGTTATTATCTGTACCTATTATAGCTGTTTTTGCATTCATTATTAGCCTTTTGTGTCTTGTTACTCTTTTTATTCTATTAGCAAGGCACAGGACTAAACTGGCAGTTTATGCATCTCAATCTCAAATCCAAGAAATACTTGTGAGTGATCTCAAGTCTTCAATTGATAGTTTAAATCTAACAGTAAGTGAGTTGTCGGTACAACAAGATAAGTCTCTTACTGAAAATACCCTTGTTTCTAAACAGCTTGAGCATAGGATTAAAATACTGCAAGGTCAGTACAATTCTCAGCAAGACGTTATCGCCCAGTTACAAACAGATCAAGGCAATGATAAGTTTTATTCTCGAGCAATTAAACTGGCAAAAAGGGGCGCTGACATTGATGAGATAGTTACTGAATGTGAATTACCTTATGCAGAAGTTGAAATGTTAATATCTGTTTACCAAAATCAAAATAAAAAGCATAATAACTAACATTATAAGTAACTAATGGTATAAGTTCAATCCATGCTAAACTATGTCGTTTATAAATTCCTGTATACATTTTTTATGCATAAACATGGCAAGGAACTAGGCCCAGTGAAGTCTTTTGTATCCCAATATTCTCGAATTCTATTTATATTTTCTTTTATTATTTTATCCGGATGTTCTACTACACCTGCTGCAGATGAAAGTTTTTCTGACCCAAGAGATCCCTTAGAGGTTATTAATAGACCCTTTTGGACATTCACTTGGGATTATGCTGACAAGTATGTAGCCAAGCCAGCTTCTGAGTTATATACCGCTTATACCCCACCTTTTTTAAGAACAGGTTTGTACAATATGGCACTAAATTTAAATGAGCCATCGAGTATTATTAATAATTTATTACAATTAAAATTTAACGATGCAGCAAAAAGTACTGGTCGATTTGTGCTTAATTCAACCATAGGGCTTTTGGGGTTTTATGATCCTGCAAGTGATTTTGGTTGGTCAGGAGAGCAAGAAGAGTTTGGCGAAGTGCTAGGGTCGTATGGCATAGGTGATGGCCCTTACCTCGTTGTACCAGGTCTTGGTCCTAGCTCAGTTAGAGAAGAAGTAGGTGATTATGTTGACAGTTTATATTGGCCATTAGTTGTTATTGATTTTTGGCCAAACCTTGTGCGTTTAGGTGTATTAGGTTTAGAGAAAAGGGCTTCAATTAGAGATCAAGAACAGCTAGTGCTTGAATCAACAGATTCATATGAATTCATTAAAAATGCATACTTTCAAAATATGAACTATCGTTTGTATGATGGTAATCCACCGATTATTATCGATGAAGGCGAAGAGGCAGAGATAGATGCATTATTGGAAGAGTTTGAGGATTTTGATTAAAAGCTATAAAAATATACCGAAGTTAGGTGTAATTTGTTAGAATTGGCGCAATTTTTTACTCATGCTGAATATAATTTTTGGCATCATCATTTTTTGGAAATATATAGATGAATATCATTGAAGGTTCATTTGAAGCAAAAGGCAAAAAGTTTGCCATTGTTGTTTCACGTTTTAATCACTTTATCGTTGACAGCTTATTAGAAGGTGCAATTGATGCGCTAAAACGTCATGGCAGTGTTGCTGATAATGATATTACTATCGTTCGAGTTCCTGGTGCCTATGAGTTGCCATTAGCAGCAAAGAAAATTGCTAAGAAAGGCGGCCATGATGCCATTATTGCAATAGGTGCTGTTATTCGTGGTGGTACGCCTCATTTTGATTTTGTTGCCGGTGAGTGCAATAAAGGTTTAGCGCAAGTCTGTTTAGATTCTGAAATTCCAGTATCTTTTGGTGTAATCACTACTGACTCTATTGAGCAAGCAATTGAGCGTGCTGGAACTAAAGCAGGCAACAAAGGCGCAGAAGCAGCCCTTGGTGCATTAGAAATGGTTAATGTTCTCTCTCAAATTTAGGTAATCTATTGTGAAACCATCTCCTAGAAGAAAAGCGCGTGAACTAGCTGTTCAAGCTGTATATTCATGGCAAATTAGTCAAAATTCAGTTAAAGATATTGAAGTCAATTTTATTTCTGATAATAACAAACGTCGCTTTGATATTGAATATTTTCAGCAGCTAATACGCGGTGTAACTGCTAACGTGACTGAATTGGATCTTGCTATTGCGCCACATGTTGATCGTCCAATTGATGATATTGATCATGTTGAAAAGGCAATTTTACGCGTTGCCGTTTTTGAATTAAGTGACTGTCAAGATGTGCCTTATCGTGTTGTTATAAATGAAGCGATAGAATTAGCGAAATCATTTGCGGCAGACGATAGTCATAAGTTCGTTAATGGTGTACTCGATAAAGCTGTAAAATTAATTCGCCCTCAGGATTAGATAACGCTTATCAAGCAAGTAATAGGTTTATGAAAGAATTTGAATTAATAAAAAACTTTTTTACCGAGCAAGTAGTGAAAAGAAAAGATGTATTGCTTGGTATTGGCGATGACTGCGCAGTAGTTTCCATTGCTGAAAATCAAGATGTTGTTGTGACGACAGATACTTTGGTTGCAGGAGTTCACTTTCCTTTAGGAACATCACCTAAAGCCATTGGACACAAAGCCGTTGCGGTTAATTTATCTGATATTGCCGCCATGGGTGCTAAACCAAGTTGGATCTCACTCGCAATTACTTTACCTGAAGTTAATGATGATTGGCTTACTGACTTTTGTGCAGGGGCCTTTGAGTTATGCGAATATTATAATGTTCAACTTATTGGTGGCGATACAACGCAAGGCCCATTGAGCATTACTATTACCGCACAAGGGTTAACGCCCGAAGGTAAGTATTTATCTCGCTCAGGTGCTAAGTCTGGTGATTGGCTTTATGTTACGGGTGAACTTGGTGATGCAGCTTTAGCCTTACGGCACCTAAAAGAGCCGTTATTAACTGAGGATGCTCTAATTGAACAAGTACAAAGAAAATTAGATTTTCCAAAACCTCGAGTACTTGCAGGTCAAGCTCTACGTGAATATGCATCTGCTGCTATTGATATTTCAGATGGTCTTCTTGCTGATTTAGGTCATATTTGTCAGGCTTCTAGTGTTGGCGCTAATGTTGTTTTAGATGCGGTACCTTTGTCTGAAACGATGACAAAATCTCAGCTGTTTGATGACGCCATTAATTACGCTTTAAATGGCGGTGATGATTATGAGTTATTATTTACCGTATCGGAAGACAACAAAGTGGGTATGGAAACAGCTTTATCTCATGCAGGAGTTAAAATTACCTGTATAGGGCAGATGAATGCATCACAAACTATTTCAACTACATTGAATAATAAACCGGTGCCAATTAAAGGTTTAGGTTTTCAGCATTTCTCTACAAAATAAATTGCAACAAACAAAATAGCGTTTTCATTATTATGACACAGTCAGATCCCAAGGTTGCTTTTGATTTAAAGCAACCCATTCAGTTTTTAGCGCTTGGTTTTGGTAGCGGTTTGGCACCTAAAGCGCCCGGTACCTTTGGTACTTTAGCTGCAGTACCACTCTTTTTACTATTAGCTATGCTAACGCCATTATTCTATTTTATCGCTGTGGTTTTGCTGAGTATTGCTGGTGTTTATATTTGTGGCAAAGCCGCAGATGATGTCGGTGTTCATGATCATCCAGCGATAGTTTGGGATGAATTTGTCGGCTTTTTTATTACTATGTTTATGATACCCGTGAGTTGGCAAAGTGTTTTAGTTGGTTTTTTGTTGTTTCGTTTATTTGATATTTTAAAGCCGTGGCCAATTTCTTTCATTGATAAAAAAATGATAGGAGGTTTAGGAATCATGTTAGATGATATTCTTGCCGGTGCCTTCGCTTTAATTATCATGCAGTTAATTTTTTAATTAATTTATCCAGCCTTTTATTGACTTCAATCAATAGTATTTCTTTATCTTTTAAGCTACTTTTAAGTGGAGAGAAAAATAAAATAACGGTTAGTGCTTGTTTTTTATTTTTCTACCCTCAGCTATTTATTAAGGCATTATTTTTTGATAACAACATTTAAGTTATCTGCCTTAGTTCGCTGTACTTGTTTAAAGTAAATGTCAAAAGGAATACCTATGAAAATAAATCTTTCTGGTCACCACGTTGAAGTTAATGATTCTATAAAAGAACATATCGAGGAAAAATTTTCTAAAATTGCTAATCACTTTCCAACCTTAATAGCCTTAGACGTTATTATTTCTAAAGAACACAATAAACATCAAGTTGAATTGATAACAAATTATGAAGGCGGGCGAATATCCACAAAGGGTATTGATGCTGTTATGTACCCAGCCATAGCTAGTGCAGCTAAAAAGCTTGATGCAGCATTGAAGCACCGAAAAGGACAATTAAAAGCAAATTTGCATGCAAAACCTCAAAGTACAGCCCCAGATATTGCCCATGAAAAAGTACAAGAAATGAATTTAGCTTAATATTAAATTACAATCACTTAAGCATATTTCTAAGTAAAGCCAATAAGAGTTGTTGAATTAAATTCACAGCTCTTTTTTTATGCTTGTTATTACAAATAATTACTCTTTTGTTATTTTGTTATGTAATAATTATAAAAAATAAAAAGCAGCTTATTTAAGAAGGAACCCTTTGATGCTTGATGCCTTAGTTAAACTCCCACGAGTTTTGAAAATAACTTTTCTTACCCTCTCTTCATTTACACTTTTTGCTTGTTCAGAGCCTGAACAGAAAAGGCAAGCTCCACCGCCAGCTGTTTCTGTTTACAAAGTAAGTGCTGAGCAAGTCGGACGACACCGAGAATTTGTTGCTAGAACACAGGCTTTTAAAGAAGCAAATTTGCAAGCTCGTGTTGAAGGAGAATTAATTGAACGTCACTTTCGAGAAGGGGCGATAGTTGATAAAGATCAATTGTTATTAAAAATTGATCCTGCCAACTATGAGGCTCTGCTCGCTCAAGCTAAAGCTGATTTGGCAAGTAAGGTTTCAGGTGAAGATAACGCTATTCGTAATTTAAAACGTGCTAAAGACTTAATTGGTGATGGCTATATTTCTCAATCAGATTTTGACCGGTTAACAACAGAAGAATCACAGGCTAAAGCAGCGGTAAAATCGGCACAAGCGGCTTTAAAACGAGCTGAGCTAGATTTAAGTTATACCACTATATTAGCACCATTTACTGGGCGTATTGGTAAGGTAAATTACAATGTTGGTAATATTGTTGGTCCCCAAAGTGATGCTTTAGCTACACTAACAATTACCGATCCTATCTATGTTAGTTTCCAGGTAGAAGAAGAGTTGTATTTAAATTATTTACAACAAAATAAAGACTCAAAAGGTCCCGATGATGTCAAAATTGATCTAACGTTGCGTTTACCTAATGACACCTCCTATGAGGAACATGGTTTGTTAGATTTTGCCGGTACAAAAATCGAGCAAGGTATGGGTACAGTTGAATTAAGAGCATCATTTGCAAACACTAATGGCATTATTTTACCAGGGCTGTTTGTCACTTTAATAACTGAAAGTCAGCAAAAGGAAACCATGTCAATGGTGCCTCAAGCTGCTGTACAAGCAAATCAGCAAGGGGAGTTTGTATTGGTTGTTGATGAAGCCAACAAGGTGAAACAGCGTCATGTGGTTTTAGGTCGTAGAATCAATGCGATGTGGGTTGTTAAAGAAGGGCTTAAAGCCGGAGAGCAAGTAGTCATCGAAGGTTTGCAAAAAGTAAGACCTGGTGTGGTGGTAAACCCAGTGATAAAAACTGTTGATGCTTTAACTGGCACTATTGCATCAGTGCTTATTGAGCAAGCCAATGAAGATAAAGCTTCGACAACTAATCAACAGTAAAGGGATAACATAATGATAAGTGAAACCTTTATTCAGCGCCCTAAACTAGCCTTTGTCATTTCTATTGTTATTTCCCTAGCTGGCTTTATTGCTATGGGGTTATTACCAGTAAACATGTATCCAGAAATAACGCCGCCACAAGTACAAATTTCAGCATTTTATCCTGGGGCTAGTGCACAAGTCGTTGAAGAGTCGGTAATCAGGCCTATTGAAGAGCAAATCAATGGCGTTGAAGATATGATGTATATCGACTCTTCAGCATCCAATAATGGCAGTGCGGTTATTACCGTATACTTTAAAGTGGGAACTGACGGAGATATTGCTCAAGTTAACGTACAGAACCGTGTTGCTTTAGCAACGAGCGCATTACCTGCCGAAGTAACTCGTCGAGGTGTTAATGTCGAGAAAAAATCTAGTTCAATGCTACTTGGTATAAACTTGTTCTCTGAACAGCCAAGTATTGATCAGCTATTTTTAAGTAACTATGCAACTAACTATTTAACCGAGCCTTTAGGTCGAATTAAAGGGGTTGCCTCGGCAGAAGTGATGGGAGAAATGACCTATAGCATGCGTGTTTGGTTAAACCCCGATCGCATGTCTTCTTTGAATGTAACTATTAGTGAAGTTCAGCAAGCGCTTACTGAACAAAATATGATTGTTGCTGCAGGTAAACTGGGCGCGAGTCCATCTGTTCCTAATCAGCAGTTCGAATATTCTATTCAGGCTCAAGGACGGCTACAAAGTCCAGAGGAGTTTGGGCAAACCATTATTCGAGCACAAGAAAATGGTAATTTTGTTCGTCTAACCGATATAGCTAAAATAGAGTTGGGAGCGGAAGACTATTCCACTAGAGCCCGTTTAAATGGTAAAGACACTGCTTTTTTAGTTATTTATCAATTGCCTGATGCAAATGCAACTGAGGTTGCTAGTTTAGTTAAAGCCAAAATGGCTCAACTGGCAGAACGTTTTCCTGATGGCTTAGAATATGTTGTTCCGTATGATACTACTGCATTTATTGACCGTTCTATGGAAGAAGTAAAAGTTACTTTATTTCAAGCCGTCGCTTTAGTTATTTTGGTGGTGTTTTTATTTTTACAAAACTGGCGAGCGACTATTATTCCTACGTTAGCTATTCCAGTCTCGCTTGTTGGTACTTTTGCTTTCATGCTATTGATGGGGTACTCCATTAATACCATCACTTTATTTGGTTTGGTTTTAGCTATTGGTATTGTTGTTGATGATGCCATTATTGTTATTGAAAATGTTGAGCGTATCTTAAAGGAAGAAAAGTTACCCATTAAAGAAGCGGTAACTAAAGCAATGGAGCAAGTCTCGGGGCCTATTATTGCAACCACTTTAGTTTTATTAGCGGTATTTGTACCGGTTGGTTTTATGCCAGGTATTACTGGTGAGCTTTATAAGCAATTTTCCATGACCATTTCTTTTGCGGTGATAATATCGTCTATTAATGCACTAACATTGAGCCCGGCATTATGTGTTGTATTATTATCAGAAAAAAATATGAAACCGATTGCTTGGTTGAGGCCAATGGAACGTTTAATTGAGCGTATGACCGGCGGATACACTAAAGCAGTTAACTTTTTATTAAAACGTGCTTTAAGGGTCGGTTTGTTTGTTGGGATTCTTTTTGCTAGCGCTGGTTGGTTAACGACAGCGGTACCAACTGCATTTCTGCCTAATGAAGATCAAGGTTATTTGTTTGTTGATATTCAATTACCCGATGCTTCCTCAACTAATCGCACCCAAGCGGTTATGGATAAGATAGTGCCCATAATCACTAATGATCCTGCTGTTGATGACATTATTACTGTTGGTGGTTATTCATTATTGGGGGGGCCTGGTTCAAATAATGGTTTAGCTATTATCATTCTTAAAGATTGGGATGAACGAACAGCACCAGAACTTGGGCTTAGGCAAACTATTCCAAGATTAATGGGGCAGTTATGGTCAATGCCTGAAGCGCAAATTATGGTGTTTAATCCGCCGCCAATTCCGGGGTTGGGTACTAGCTCTGGTTTTGAATTTCAGCTGCAAGACAGTGAAGGGAGAGACCCTGCGCTGCTAGCTCAAGTAATGAATGGTTTCATTTATGATGCTAATCAACGTCCAGAATTAAACCGAGTGTTCAGCACCTTTAGAGCCAATGTTCCGCAATATTTTTTAGAAGTTGACCGTAATAAAGCTAAAGCACAAGGGGTGGCTTTATCTGATATTTTCACTACCTTACAAGCCCAGCTTGGTTCATTATATATCAATGACTTCAGTCAGTTTGGTCGTACCTATAAAGTGACTATCCAAGCACAAACCGAGTTTCGTAAAGACCCTTCTGATTTACGTCATTACTTTGTACGTAATAAAGATAATGACATGGTGCCATTAACTACTTTAGCTAAGTTAACACCTATTTTAGGACCTACGACTATTAAGCATTTTAATCTGTATCGAAGTGCGAGTATTACCGGACAGGCGACACAAGGTTATTCTTCAGGGCAAGCAATTTCGGTGATGCAAGAAATTGCTGAAAACTTACCGCAAGGCTATATTTATGAATGGTCAGGTCAATCGAAGCAAGAAATTGAAGCCGGCGATTTAGCGCCAATACTTTTTTCTTTGGCAATTTTATTCGTTTATTTATTCTTAGTTGCTCAGTATGAAAGTTGGACTATTCCTTTTTCAGTTATTGCTGCCGTGCCGTTAGCGCTATTTGGTGCAATGTTAACCTTATATACCGTTGGCATGGCAAATAATATTTATGCACAAGTTGGCTTAGTGTTGCTTATCGGTATGTCGACTAAAACAGCGATATTAATTGTTGAGTTTGCTATGGAAGAAAGAGCTGCCGGCAAAAGTATTTTCGATTCAGCACTAACCGCAGCAAAAATGCGTTTTCGGGCTGTACTTATGACGGCATTATCTTTTGTACTCGGTGTACTACCCTTAGTGTTTGCTAGTGGTGCTGGTGCCGGTAGTAGAGTGTCATTAGGTATTACTGTGCTTTCAGGTATGTTAGCGGCAACGATCTTTGGCACTTTATTAGTACCATATTTCTATATGATGGTGCAGCGCATGCGCGAGAAAGTAAAAGGTGAAACAATACAAGAATAGTAGCTATTGCGCGTAGAAAGTTAGACTTTATCACCAGCTTGAGAGTCTTTTGACTCTTGCTCTGCTTGGGCTAACTTTTCTCGTTCTGCTTTAGATACATAGCGAGGCTTATTACTTGTATGTAATTTTGCATTCGCTTTTTTTTGTCTCTTTTTTAAGGTTTCGTTGATCTTCTTTTTTCGGTTCATTTTAATGTTTTCTTATCGTAGGAATGATTGTCTTTGAAGCTATGAGTTAAAGATTAAGTAATTAAGGCAATAATCATCAGCGGTACGTATGGATAAACTACCGTTGGTTTCATTGCGTTTTTCAGGTATTCCATTATCAGGCCAAATGCGCCAGCGCGATTGTTGCTCCATTGTGAATAAAACTGAAAAGCACTAGTGCTATTTTTCTCATTATGCTTGTTGTCTGTTAAAGCCTGTTCTATCAACGCTATTCTATCACCTGCTCTTGCTTGATAAGTTTTCCATATAGCTTCTTGTAGCCATAAAATAGCTAACACCAATAAAGTGACTAGGTATGGTTGTACCAAAACTATCAATAAAACCGTTAGGGTAATGGCAAGCAGTTTAATTATTAAAGCAAAACGTTCATAACTTTCATGACAGTTATGCAGTTCCTGCCATTCTTTTACAAAATTAGCATTGTGTTCTATGGTCATAGAGTATTAATAAACTAGGGGTAGGGTGCATTTGCTGCTATTATGCGCGCATTCACTTTCTCTTGAAAGTTTTTTATATCTTAACTTGAACAATATAGAGGCATCCACCTTGAGCGCATCAACTAATAATGGCAAAGCGCCATTAGCTTTTTCTTCATTAAATATACACCAAGACCTATTGAAAAACTTATCAACTCTTGGTTATCAAGAAATGACGCCTATTCAAGCCCTGAGTCTACCTGAGATGCTAGCGGGTAAAGATGTTATTGCTCAAGGTAAAACTGGCTCAGGTAAAACTGCAGCGTTTGGTTTAGCATTGCTTGAAAAGTTAAAAGTAAAACGCTTTCGTATTCAATCTATGGTGTTATGCCCAACGCGTGAATTGGCTGATCAAGTAGCTAAAGAAATTCGTAAACTTGCTAGAGCGGTGCACAATATTAAAGTATTAACATTATGTGGTGGTACACCTTTTGGTCCACAAATTGGTTCGTTAGAACATGGCGCGCATATCATTGTTGGTACACCAGGTCGAATAGAAGAGCATGTAATTAAAGGCACACTTAAATTAGATGACTTAAATTTACTGATACTTGATGAAGCTGATCGCATGTTAGAAATGGGTTTTGAAGCGGCGCTTGATAATATTATTGAGCGTACTCCGCTTGAGCGTCAAACCTTATTGTTTAGCGCTACCTTTCCAAAACAAATTCAAGCGATCAGTGAAAGCATTATGACTGTTCCTGTGATGGTTAAAGTCAGTGCCAGTGAAGATCAATCTAATATAAGTCAGCAGTTTTTTCATATTGAAAATGATGAAGCAAGGTTTGATGCACTGCGTTTGTTATTGCTTGATAACCCGGTAGAATCAAGTGTCATTTTTTGTAATACCAAAAAAGAAACGCAAGCAGTTTGTAACCGTCTACATGAGGATGGTTTTAGCGTTTTAGCTTTACATGGCGATTTAGAACAAAGGGATAGAGACCAAACTTTGTTGCGATTTTCTAATAAAAGTGTGTCTATTTTAGTTGCAACCGATGTTGCTGCCCGCGGTCTAGATATAGACGCCCTTGATTTAGTTGTTAATTATCATATTGCGCATGACAGTGAAATACATATTCACCGCATAGGTCGTACAGGACGTGCAGGGGCGCAAGGTAAAGCAGTCTCTTTATTTAGCGATAAAGAAAGCTATAAAGTCGGCTTAATTGAAGATACGCTTGATCAAGTAATCAAACCTGAATTGTTACCATCAATAGATGTGTTAAACAATGCTAGAACACAGGCTAAAATGTCGACTATCCAAATTGATGGCGGTAAAAAGCAAAAGGTACGTCCTGGCGATATCTTAGGTGCTTTAACCTCTAAAAATACAGGGGCCGAGATTAACGGTAAAGATGTTGGAAAAATTAATGTCTTAGATATTAAAGCTTATGTAGCGGTAAATAAAAAAGTACTAAAAGTGGCTCTAAGAAAGTTAGCCAATGGTAAAATGAAAGGCCGTAGCTTTAAAGTGCGCCACTTAACTGTATAGAACCCCTCTCATACACTCGCTTTTATTTTGCTCAATAAATATAACCAACTAATTAAGCAACAAGTGCTTTGTGAAGACAAAGCACAGCTCTGTGCTGTGACCGCTTTGGCGGAGTTGTCTAAACAACTCATCCTTGTAAGTAATGAAAAAAAACTAAAATTATCGTCCAACAAGTTTTTAAATAAATTCTTTTCAAATGTTTTTCCAAATCTTTTTGCAAATAAAGTAACACCAACCATTAAAGGCCTATATTTTTATGGTCGGGTTGGGCGTGGTAAAACCATGTTGATGGATTTATTTTATCAAAATATTAAGCTCAAACATAAAAGACGCATACATTTTCATCGTTTTATGGAAAGCGTTCATCAGCAGCTAAATGAGCTCTCGGCCAAAAAATCATCCCTTGATATTCGTGCAGGGACAAATCCACTTGCTCGTATTGCCAAAACTTGGGCAACAGATGTTGAACTACTGTGTTTTGATGAGTTTTTTGTTAATGATATTGGTGATGCTATGTTGCTTGCGGGGTTATTTAAAGAACTATTCTCTTTGGGTGTTACGCTTGTTACTACTTCTAATTGTCAGCCAGAGCAGCTTTATCGTAATGGCTTACAGCGGGAACGATTCATACCAACCATTGCGCTAATTAATCAACATTGCCAAATAATATCTATTGATGGTGATATTGACCACCGCTTAACAAACATTGTAACGCAGCATTATAAAAACTATTACCTTACTCATGAAAATGGTCAACAGCAATTAGCTAAGCGTTTTCAAACATATTGTAATGGTAAGGTGACTAGTTTTAGTGAAGGTAAATCACAAAGCATCGTTATTAATTCTCGTCAGATCCCTTTGCTAGCAAAAACCAATAAGCATGTTTGGTTTGATTTTTATGCGCTGTGCGCTGGTCCTCGAAGTCAGCGAGATTACATACAGCTAGCAGATCAATTTGAAACGGTACTGATTAGTAATGTGCCACAATTTTCCGGTAAGCTTGTTCCCGCCGTGTTTTCAGGTGTAGAAGACAGTTATCAGCGTAATGGTGTTTTGATGGCAGAACTGCGCCATTTAGATGATGAAGCGCGACGTTTTATTGCTTTAGTTGATGAGTTGTATGATAGAAAAATAGAGTTAATCATTAGTGCAGATGTTGATATTGCGCAGCTTTATCAAGGACAGCAACTTAGCTTTGAGTTTAAACGTTGTCAGTCACGCCTTTTTGAAATGCAAAATAGCTAATATTTAGTTATTTTAACTTATTTTTATCACTATTCTAATTTATTTAAATCGAGCTGTTTTTATCTTGTTGATAAATAAGGAGTTAAACTTGGCATCGCTCTTGTAATACTTTACTTAATTAAAACATTCAGTATAAAATTTTTAAAGGCTACTATTATGAAAAACAAAGCTATATTTACCCAATTACCAAAAACACTTATTGTCGTAACATTGCTTTCAGTGTTCATATCTAAAGCGCTTTATGCTCATGACTCTTGTGATGTTGAGTTAGACGCAGGCGTAACTATTAACGAATCATCTATTGAATTTTTTGACTCAGATAAAAATAATCAGGATAAAAAGAAACAAACATTATACAAAATTGATGAAGACAACAATTTAATTGTGGGCGGTGATTATGTTTCTTTAAATGATGATCAACAAGTGCTAGTTGAGCAGTATTCTTCAAGTATTCGAGCTATGGTGCCACAAGTTAGAAACATAGCACTTGAAGGTGTTGATCTTGCTTTAGAAGGCGTTAACTTAGCTTTCAACGAATTACTTGGCGAAGGCAATGATATTGGCGCTGATTTAACACAAGAGTTATCATCACTTAAAGAAGAAGTTGCGACACGATTTACGATAGCCAATGGTTTCACTATTGGTGAAAATGGCTTAGATGACGATGAGTTACTTGGTGAAGAGTTTGAAGAGCGCATTGAGAATGCAGTAGAAAAAGCCGTTATGGGTTCAATGGGTAGTTTACTGGTAGCACTGGGGCAAGAAATGATGTTCTCAGGTGGCGATACTGATTCTTTTGAAACACGCATGGAAAGTTTTGGCGAAAACATTGAACATGAAATGGAATTAAGAGCTGAAAAAATAGAGCAAAAAGCAGAGCGTTTATGCCTAGGCTTGGTTGAAATTGATAGAATTGAAGAGCAATTAAGAGCAAGCATTGAACCTTTAGATGATATCAATGTGATAACGGTGAATAATTCTCGCAGTCATGATTATGATGATAAAAGTTCAATGTAGATAGGCTACCTCTGTAATCAGCTTATATTACTTTACCTGCGCAAAGCACATTAAAGGCTCAATAATGTTATCATTACTGAGCCTTTTCCTTTCTATTTATTTATGCATGCACGCTGTTCACCGATTACATCAATTTCGAAAAAGTCTTAGTACTACAACTTATAAAGCAAGAGGGCAAAGAGTAATACGTTGTGATTTGTGCCGTTTAGCTAGAGCATATTGCATTTGCGCTATTGCACCTGAGCAAGACTCTATTTCTACCAAAACTGGTTTTTTACTTTTGATGTATGACACTGAGGTGTTAAAGCCCAGTAATACTGGAAAACTCATTGCTGATTTGATTCCTGATACTTTTGCTTTTTTATGGTCTCGCACTACAAGAAATGATGAACTGCTAGCTGTGCTAAATGATGAAAAGTGGCAACCTTTTGTGGTATTCCCAAAAGAATATGCAGATGAAAACCGTCAAGTTCATACGGGTAAAGTAGTTTGTAATGGAGGGAAAAGACCGTTATTTATTATGCTTGATGGCAGTTGGCGCGAAGCTAAAAAAATGTTTCGTAAAAGTCCTTATTTAGATCGTTTTCCGCTTGTTTCTTTCGACCCAAAATTGTTTTTAAGCGAAGATGAACAACCCAATAAAGTTTTGATGAAGGAAGGAATGTTAACACCGGTAGGGGAAAACTCTCGTTATACCGTTAGAAAAACAGCATTAGAGCATCAATTTTCAACGGCTGAAGTGGCTGCAAGAGTACTAGAGATGACCGGTGAAAAGGATAATGCTCATTTACTTGATTTATGGTTTGATGTTTTTAACTACCAATACCAAAAAAGCGTTTGTCAGCGTAATAAAGGCAATGTTAATGCCCTTGAAAATTATCAAGCATTTTTAAATGAAAAAGAGTGTAAGTAATAAAGATCTTAAGCGAGAACGGATTAAAGTGACGAGTTATTAGTCACAAGTAACGAAAACAGGCTTTGTTATTTTCGCTACTCGTAACTTATTCACACTAATTGTCGCACTAAAGTACGACCTACAGAGTTACTTCATACTAATTGTTGTATGAATTTCAGTGCCATCTTGATGATCAGGTTCAAACCAACGGGCGGTAACTGATTTAGTGTAAGTCCAGAAGCTAACTACTTGCTTACCATTAGGGCCTAGGTCACCTAGTTTTGAACCGCGTGAGCCAGTGAAACTAAAAAATGCTACCGGTACTGGAATTGGCACATTAATACCTACTTGTCCCACATCAATATCATTTTCAAATTTTCTCGCATTCCAACCCGAAGAAGTAAAGAGTGATGTGCCATTACCATTAGGATTAGCGTTAATTATCTCAATTGCTTCTTCAAGGGTTTGGGCTTCTAGCACACACAGTGCAGGGCCGAAGATTTCTTGGGTATAAATATCCATGTCAGTAGTAACATTTGTGAACAGTGTTGGCCCAACAAAGTTACCATTAGGATAGCCCTCAACTTGGCAGTCTCTGCCATCAACGAGTAGTGTTGCACCTTGTTCAACACCAGAATCTAGCAGGCTAATAATGCGTGCTTTAGCTTGTGGCGATACTACTGGACCTAAATCAGCGTCACGCTGTGTACCTGGACCCACTTTCATTTTCTTGGCACGTTCAACGATTTCAGGCAACCAATTACGGGCTTCACCAACTAATATGGTTACTGGGTTTGCCATACAACGTTGTCCGGCTGCGCCAAAAGCTGAGCCTAGTAAATCATTTATCGCTCTATCTTTATTTGCATCGGGCATGATAACCATATGGTTTTTAGCTCCCATCATAGATTGTGCGCGCTTTCCGTGTTTACTGGCATGATTATAAACATGTGTGCCAACACCTGTTGAGCCAATAAATGATACTGCTTTAACGGCATCTGCTTCTATTAATTGGTTAACAACATCAGGCCCACCATGAACCACATTTAGCACACCGGCAGGAATTCCTGCTTTAAGCGCTAACTCAACCAGTAAAATAGTTGACGATGGCGCTTGTTCTGATGGTTTTAAAATAAAGGTATTACCACAAGCAATGGCTGGCGGAAACATAAAAGATGGTAACATTAATGGGAAGTTAAATGCTGTGATACCTAAACCTACACCTAATGGTTTGTTCAGTGTGTATGTGTCAATCCCTGTTGCTGCATTATTTGCCATTTCGCCTAACTGTAAACGAGTAATCGAGCAAGCATTTTCAATCGCTTCTAACGAACGTCCAACTTCCCCCTCGGCATCAGGTAGCGTTTTACCGTGTTCTAATGTTACTAATTCTGCTAATTCTTGAGTATTCTCTCTTACCAGTTGCTGGAAAGTTAGCATAATACGCATACGGTTGGTTAAAGAAACCTTTGACCACGTTTTAAAAGCTTCAGCGGCACTATTGATGGCGGCATCAACCTCTTCTTTTGTAGCTATAGGAACTCGAGCTACTACTTCTTGAGTCGCTGGATTTAAAACATCTAACCAAGTATCGGTAGTTGAGCGAACTTTTTCACCGTTGATAATTAATGGAATCTCTTTAATAGTCATGACAAGCCTTAAAATTGGAGGGATCTAATGTGACTAAAATAGTCTTTTAGTCATCATTGAGCAATACGTACAAATGCAACAAGTGTTGCGTTTTTGCATGTTCACTCTGGAGTTGCTATTCTTAACGGATGAATTGGGATGACATTAAAGTATTTTTAGAAATAGCTCGTAGCGAGCGTTTGTCTATTGCAGCCAAACGATTAACGATTGATGCCTCTACACTTTCGCGTCGATTACATAAGCTTGAAGAAAGCTTATCGACAAAGCTTTTTGAACGCACAGTTGACGGCCATGTGTTAACTCAAGATGGCACTAAATTATTGCAATATGCCCGCCGAATGGAGCTTGATGCGGGTCAAGCCTTTATTGATATTAAAGAGCAACAGAACATCAATAGTGGCCGAGTCCGCATAGGTGTCACAGAAGCCTTTGGCAGTTTTTTTATTGCACCTCATTTAACACAGCTCAAACAAGCATTCCCTAATATTCAAATAGAGTTAGTACATTTTGCCCGAGATGTAAAAATTAGTCGTAATGAAGCCGATATTGCAATAGCAGTAGAGAAACCCAAAAGTACTTCAACAATAATTGCAAAACTTTGTGACTATCAGTTGCAATTATATGGCCATGCAAGCTATCTTAATAAACTAACTGATAAAGTTAAAATCAATCAATTATCAAAATATCAATGGGTTAGTTATGTTGATAATTTACTGTTTACAGATCAACTATCGTATTTAAAAGAACTTAGTGATGAGCACTGTGCTGATATCAAAGCAAGCTTTCAAAGTACAAGCATTACTAGCCAATATAGTGCCATAAAAAGTGGTTTAGGTATTGGGATTTTACCTTGCTTTTTAGCTAAGCAAGATGCTAGCTTAGTTAAGCTTTGCGCTGATGAAATAAAGTTAGTACGCAGCTTTTATTTAGTCACACACCCAGAGAGTAAACGGTTATCTCAAGTTAATACCGTTTGGCAATATTTAAAAGAGTTGGCACAACAACAAGAACGATTGTTAATGCCTGAATGAATATAATAACTAATAAAGTAACAAGTTTAAAATAGGTGAACATGGATAATTCAAATCAGCCGTTAGAAAATAATGCACAATCTAACCCAAATAAAGCATCATGGCCTCTTGTTGCTTTTATTATCTTAGCTGTTATTGCTATAGGCGTAGCATGGCAATTTACCGGAAGTAATCCTGAGCCAGTTGTTGAAAAGCCAATTCCGACACCTGTAGTTGAACCCGAACCAGTAAAAGAAATAGAAATTCCTGAACCCATAATTGATGTGCCAGAAGTCGAAATCATTGAAGAAGTAATTGAGCCCGTAGAGAACCCATTACCTTCTTTAGATGAAAGTGATGACTGGCTAAAGATTAAATTGCCAGAAATTACGTGGCGTAAAGAGCTGCTTACACTTATTGTTGATGAAGATATGATCCGCCGCTTTGTAGTGTTCACAGACAACTTCTCTCAAGGAAGTGTTGTATACGAGCATAGCCCGTTTGTTTTACCTAAAGTTAAGTTTACACCTGAAACTGACAGTGTTAGTTTTCAAAGTTCTGGTCAAGAGCAAGTTAAGCAAAATGTTTGGCAGTGGAATGAAAGCTCAAGTGAACGTTTTAGTCTATATGTTGACTTATTAAGGTCAATGGATAGCGAAAGTTTAGTTCAATGGTATGTAGAGGTTAAGCCGCTGATTGATGATGCATATAAAGAACTCGGTTATGAAGACGATTTTACTGATACTTTGCAAGATGCCATCACTCGTGTTTTAGATATGGAATTACCTAAGTCATCTATGGCTCTGATACAGCCAAGTGTAATGTACAAATTTGCTAATCCTAAACTTGAAGCATTACCTGATACAGATAAATTATTACTTCGTTTAGGCAAAGATAATTTATTAATAATAAAGTCTGTTTTATTAGAGATACATGAAAAGTTAGCTCAGCAAGAAAATGGCGTGCATTAATGGCGTCTCCCTAGTTAGTCATTACAGTACATGGCAATGACAAGTTAGAGGCACGAAAAGTAGCCCTTGATCAATGAGTGGGCTTATATATGGTTCACCAAACAGAGGTTCCTGAGAGTTTTATTACTTTAAGATAAATTGAAAAATTATGGTGCGCCTCTATCACTATGTTGAAATAGACAATGTATCGAAGTTTAATTAGCTATTTTAAAAATA
The DNA here is from genome assembly GCA_029938115.1 of Colwellia sp. Taxonomy (GTDB): domain Bacteria; phylum Pseudomonadota; class Gammaproteobacteria; order Enterobacterales; family Alteromonadaceae; genus Colwellia. The sequence goes on from JAPYOP010000011.1 coordinate 95,957, forward strand.
CACATCGATATTTGTGCGAAAAACATCCAAATAGTATGAGGTTACTTCAAAATAGCTAACTAGTGCTTGCATCCTCAGGTCTGATTAGCGATAATTCGCGCCGCTTGGTAATGTGTATTTTGACTAAGCTCATTATGGTGACCCTTTTGGTCCCCTCGCAATGATACTCTGTGAACTCGGCCAGGTCCGGAAGGAAGCAACCGCAGCAGACGACTCATGTGCCGAGGTGTGGCTATTAGGGTTGCCACCCAATCTCTTTTTAATCAGTAAGTTACACCTTTTTGCTACATGAGGTGCTACATGATTGTCTCTAATATTCCTTATCTTTATTCTAGAAATGGCATCTATTACTATCGTCATCAGTCCATTTGGAAATCCTTAAAAACTAAATGTAAGCTACAAGCTTTTAAATTATTGTGTAAGCACATGAGTGCTTCGGATGACAAGTCACCCTCGCTGGTTACTGCTGCGGTTGCTTCAACTCCGATTAATACCGAGAGTACTCTTTACGTTGCTAAAGCAACACATGAGCTAGTTAACGCTTATTTAAAAGAGAACTCACCTAGATGGTGTAAGCGTGAAGTGACTCGCATAACTAGTTGCCTTAAATTCCTACCTGAGATATTACCCACAAGAGAAAATGCAATTAAATTAAAGCAATCTATTCTCGAAACCAAAACACCAACAACGTTCAATCGTTATTTAAAATATTTCAATTCATTCTATAAGTGGGTTATTGCCAACGACCACTTGATAGTAAACAATCCATTTACGGGATTAAAAATCCTTGAAAAGAAAGTTTCAGTTGCTAGTAAGCGTAATGCTTATAATTCAGAGCAACTAAAAACTCTAATTAAAGTTGCGGATAGGTAGAGATAGCAGAATAAGAAAGAAACAGTTTGTTATGCTTTACGACCAAGTTAAATATTTGGATAGTGTTAACGGGATTCATCTGAACTTAACGGACAGGACT
>JAPYOP010000259.1 GCA_029938115.1 Colwellia sp.
GCTTCATAACCATCCATTACTGGCATTTGACAATCCATAAGAACTAAATCAAAAGGTAGATTCTCTAAAGAATTTAACGCTTCTTCGCCATTGGCAGCTAAATCAACTTGCACACCAAATTTTTTCAATAAGCCTTGGGCTACTTTCTGATTAACCGCATTGTCCTCTACTACCAGAACTCTTGCGGTGTACTGAGGAAGTTCACGAGAGCTATAGGCCGTGACCAACGGTTGTTCAGGTGAGGTATTAACTCCTGCTACTGTCATTAAAGTATTGTAGAGAATAGTTTGATCGATAGGTTTATTAAGATATCCATTAAAGCCAGCGGCCTTTAATTTTTCAGCGTCTCCTCGTTGCCCTTGTGATGTAAGCATCACTAAACGAGTATTTTTAAAAAGTAGATTATCATTTTTGATCATAGTACCGAGCTGAAAACCATCCATTTGAGGCATTTGCATATCTAGAATAGCGATATGGTAAGGTGTTCCTTTTGCGCTTTCTTCAGTTAATATTTCTAACGCTTTCTTGCCGCTATCTACCAAGGTATGTTCCACTTGCCATTGAGTAAGCAGTTGTCCTAACAATACCCTATTTGTTAAATTATCATCAACGATAAGTATTTTTTGTTCCTGTAAGTTGTCAAAAGCTTTCTTTGGTCTCACAGTGTTTGTATTAGCAATGTTGAGTGTAAACCAAAACGTTGAACCTTTACCTTCAACACTTTTGACACCTATCTCACCGTCCATCATTTCAACTAACTGCTTGCTTATAGATAACCCTAGCCCTGTGCCTCCGTATTTACGCGTAGTGGAGCTGTCTGCTTGACTGAAACGCTCAAAAAGCTTGCTTTGTTGTTCATCAGTAAGACCAATACCAGTATCAGTAATTTCAAAAAGTAGTTCTGTACGCTGCTCAGTCTGCTCTTGCACTTTACAATATACTGATACCTCTCCTTCTTCGGTAAATTTAATCGCATTACCAACCAAGTTATTGAGTATTTGTCGTATGCGCCCAGGATCAGCAATGAGCGACTGACTCGGCATAATGTTAGCGGGACAAATCAGTTCTAGATTCTTATTATGAGCTTGAAAAGCAATGCTGCTGCCAACGTCATGCAACAACAATTCTAAATCAAATTCAATGGGTTCAAGCTCTAACATGCCAGCTTCAACTTTGGA
>JAPYOP010000132.1 GCA_029938115.1 Colwellia sp.
GCTTAAAGTGATCAGAATATTATCAATCTTACTAAGAGTGAACATTTAAAACAGTCGCTTCACAACTCCCCTTTCAATCATCCTTGGTTTTGTTTATAAAGGCTGAGCTTTATTATATAAGCCTGCTTACGTTCATTGACTAAATATCAGTAATATCTTGTTGACCTCCGCCGTTATTATACTCTAGATAAAAATCTATCATTCTGCTTTCATAAGTATGTAAATCAGTCGATGATTGCTTAAATGCAGGTACTTCAATTACTGATTCATACCAGCGATGATACCTTTCCCAGATTTCACCTTCAGTGGGTAAATAAAAATCCCGATAAAGCTCTAATAAAACCTTTATCCTGTAGGCAAAAGGAGCAAAGGCTATATCCACTGCTCCAAAATCCTTACCTGAAAAGAACATATTATTTTTATCCATAGCTGAAACAAACTTTTCTATTCCGCGTAACATATTTACCTTTGATGCTAACTGATAATCACTTGCCTCTATCGTTTTCAAGAAACGATAAAAATAAGGCGTTATTTCTTTTGAGATAAAATCTATCCAATATTTTTCGTGTTGATATTGGGCTTCATTTTCAGAGTAAAGATTAGCCTTGGTTTCGCGCCAATTTCTGTCAACGACTTCAACGATATTATTAGAGTCGATGAAAGTATTGTCACCCAACTTTGACTTTGTTGAGGCTAAAACAGGCACCTGTCCCGAGCCTTTAGATATTTCGAGCCACAACTCTGTTTTGTTGTAAGGATCAACTTCAACATATTCAAAATCGATCCCTTTGTGTAATAATGCCATCCAAGCTCGTTGAGCAAATGGACAGTACCATGCAGAATATAACTTCATAATAATTCCCAAAAGTTGATGTAAGTAATGCTTTGATTATACGAGAGTCGATATAAATTCCAGTGAAACTCAATCGCAACACTGAAATTTATTATTTTGCTTTATTTGGACCAAATAAATGACTCGAATGCTTTATCAACAGGTGTTTCTGATAAATGATTGATGTAGTTACTCATTACCTTTTGTGAAATCCCTAGTACGATCTCTAATAACTGACGATTCTCATAACCCACATCATAAAAAGCGGATAATATAGCGTCACTAGGACGACCTCTATCTTGAATCAATGCCAAAGTAGTTTCATGTAATATCTGTAGTTTCTGACTCGGTAATTCAGTGCGATTTCTTAATGCATCCGTAATTGCGCCATCGACCTTCATCATATTAGCAATACCTGTATGAGCAGGTACACAATAATGACATTCATGCTCGACATTAATCGTTTGCCAGATCACTGTTAATTCATCATTATTAAAACTCGTATTCTGAAACAATCCGTGCAGCAATTGATAGGCTTCCAAAACCTTAGGCGCTTCAGCCATAACTGCATGCAAATTTGGGATCATGGCAAAGGCATTAATTGAATTATCCAATAAAGGCTTGCTATCAGCCGGTGCAGTTTCTTGGGTATGTAATTTAAATGTCATTTTTCTTTCCTGTTTAGTTATTTATCAAAACGAAGCCTGGCCTACCCAATTAATTGAAATTGAGAGTCCATCCCTTGGTTACGTGTTGAAATTAGTACCTGATAATCCTCGGAGTGATACCAATTATAAGCATCCTTCCTAGTAGGAAATGTCAGAATTACTTGAGCTTTAAAATCAAATTGGCCATGCAATTGTTCTACAGGACCCTTGATTAGTATTTCTCCTTTGTATTTAGCCAACGTTGGCGGTACCTGCGCACCATATTCTTGGATTTTTTCTTCATCTTTTGGGGTTAACCCGACAATTATATAAGCGGTCATTTGTTTATCCTGTTTAATTTAAGAGATTAAAATCGGTTTAGTCATTTGAGAAATAGATTGTATACAAGCAAGGTATGTCGCACAATAACCGTAAACTTCAATTACTGTTTAGAAATAATGAACAATATAAAACAACTGCCAAGACTAATGATCTTTGCCACCGTGGTCAAACATGGTTCATTTACCGGCGCAGCCAAGGAACTAGAGATCACAAAATCTGCTGTAAGCCAGCAGATAAAATCACTTGAAGAAGAACTGGGGATCAGGGTTTTAAACCGAACTACAAGAGGAATTTCCACCACAGCATTGGGTGAAAAATTACTGACTCGTTGTCAAATTTTAAGAGATCAGGTCGATTTGGTTTTAAAGGATATTGCTACTGCAGAAGAGAATCCTAAAGGAAAGTTTTCGATTACGCTCCCCCATTCCTTAGAAGAAAATGTAGTAATGCCTGCCATTGAACAGTTGTGTACTGAATTCCCCGGTTTAAAGCCTGAACTAATAGTGACAGACGGCAGTTTAGACTTAATGGAGAATAATTTAGATGTCGCTGTACATGCAGGGGAACTACCAGACAGTAGCTATCGTGCTTTACCTGTTGGTACTATCACCGAAATATTTTGTGCTACTCCACTCTATTTAAATAGAACAATGATGCCAAAAAGATTGACGGATCTTGAACAATTAAAATGGATTGCAACTAGCTGGCAAAAAGCGAAGATGCCGGTTTATGGTATCGACAGTAAAGAGAAAACTATGGTTCAATTAAACCAATTTTCAAAGGCAAATACTTTCCCGACTGTTTTATCAATGGCATTACGTCATTTAGGTATGGTAATACTGCCAGATTATGTTGCCAAGCCTTTGATAAACTCTGGAGAGTTGGTTCACATAATGGATAAGTATATTGTTAAGTTGTGGCCCCTGCATACAGTACACGCATATAAGGGAGAAAAACCAATTCACTTAAGCCGTTTTCATCAGTTGATTTGTAATAATTTTAATGACTTATTGAAGTAGGTTGCTAATTTGTAATTACGTTTTCCTATCGGAATATACTATTCCATTACTATGTATCACATAGCTTGAATCAATTGTGCACTAACTATTAGCTTTCTGAATTCAACAAAATAGCTTTTAACTTACTTAGCCCTTTGCCTTTATTTGTTATTTTCCAAGCCATGAATACATCTTGTAAGCTGGGTTTCTCTGCTAATTCAATAACAACAAGTTGGCCTGTCTCAATATGATGTTGAATCATACTTCTTGGTAAATAACCAATGCCTATTCCCGCTAGAATAGCTTCAATTTTCTGAGAAATAGTGCTGACAAAAAAATGAATGCTTCCTTCAATCACATTAATCGACCATGGAATTTCATGTTGCGAAGAATCATGAACAACAACACTTCGATATTTCACTAGGTCGCCAGACTCAATCAACGTCTTACCTTGCAACAATTTATGTGATAATTCATGTGATTTACTTACAACCAAAACACTATCTAACTGTGCTATTTTTATTGCACGGATCCCTTTTTGACTAGGGACAGGTGAAGGGGCGCCTATAACCAAATCAACCTTATCATTAATTAATGCCTCCCAAGTTCCATTCATTACCTCTTCTTGCACATCTATTTCAATATTTTGATGTTCAACTAAAAAGCTCTGTATGCACTTAAAAATTGGTTCTATGTTGATAATAGAATCACAAGCTATGCGAATTTTGGGTTCCCAACCATTAGCAATTGTTTGAGTTTGCTCAGACAATGAATTGATAGCATGTAATACTTTACGACCTTCTACCAGTAAATGTTTACCTGCTGGCGTAAGCACAGCACGACGGCCTTGTCGCTGAAATATAGTGACATTTAGCTGCTCTTCTAATTTTTGCACAATATAAGAAAGTGCTGAAGGGACTTTATTTAATTGATCTGCTGCAGCGGCATAACTTCCTCGGTGCTCAATAGCATCTAATACAAGTAAGGCTTCAATGCTTATTGGTGGTGTGTTCATTACTCATATCCCCTATTCATGTTCAATATAAACATCCAATTAATCAAATTATTTGAACATACTAAACAAATAGTAGGGGTTATTCGAGTCTCATTCAACTAATACAATAGCTTCACACTTAATCAATCACAACTCAGGGCGAACATCATGAATATTAAACACCTCACAAATGTAATCACTAAAACTGAACAATCTTTATCTACACTACCATTGCGAATCATCGCTGGTATTCTTTTTACAGCTCACGGAGCACAAAAACTTTTCGCTTGGTTTGGCGGCTATGGTTTAGATGGTACAGGACAATGGATGGAGTCTATCGGCCTAGCGCCAGGTTATTTCATGGCATCAATGGCTGGAGGTGCTGAATTTTTCGGAGGTTTATTACTAATCATAGGTTTTCTTACTAGACCTGTAAGCTTTGTTTTAGCCATCACCATGATTGTTGCAATCTTTTCTGTGCATAGCGTTAACGGTATGTTCATGAGTAACAATGGTTACGAGTTTGGGCTATCTCTATTAGCTATAACAGTATCCCTATTTGTTCAAGGTGGTGGCAAGTATTCAGTTGATGAAAATGTTTACCGAACACTAAATCAGAATGCTTAATATCGCTTACATCATTAAACAACGAACTAATATAAATACTATTAGTTCTACTAACAAAATTTAGGAGTTTATCATGGGATTAATTGTTAATGGTAAATGGGTAGACCAATGGTATGACACAGACAATAGTGAAGGTAGGTTTGTTCGTCAAGACAGTCGTTTTAGAGATCAAATTTCATCACAAAAAGGCAGTAAATTTCAACCTGAAGCAGGCCGGTACCATTTATATGTATCTTTGGCTTGCCCTTGGGCACATAGAACATTGATATTTCGAAAATTAAAGCAACTTGAAGACGTTATTACGGTAAGTGTTGTAGAAGCTAAAATGATGGAGAACGGTTGGGAGTTTGGTGAGTTCGGTGATCCACTCTACCATTTAGATTATGCTTATCAGTTATATTTAAAAGCAGATCCTAGTTATCAAGGCCGAGTAACCGTACCTATTTTATGGGACAAAAAGACGCAGACAATCGTTAATAATGAATCTATTGAAATTATCCGCATGTTTAATTCTGCATTCAATGAATTAACAGGTAACTCGAATGATTATTTCCCTCATGAGCAAAGAGAAGAAATTGAAACTGTAAATGCGCGTATTTATGACACTATCAATAATGGTGTATATAAAGCTGGATTTGCCACCACACAAGCTGCTTATAACGATTCATACAATGCATTATTTGACAGCTTAGATTGGTTAGAGGATCGCTTATCAAAACAGCGCTACTTAGTTGGTAACAAAATTACTGAAGCAGATTGGCGTTTGTTTACAACACTCATTCGTTTCGATGCGGTATATCACGGTCACTTTAAATGTAACCGTAAAAAAATCAGTGAATTTCATCATATTAGTAACTATGTAATGGAGCTTTATCAAGTAGCTGGTATTAAAGAAACTGTTGATTTGGAATATACAAGAATTCATTATTATGCTAGCCATATAACAATTAATCCAACTCGAATTGTGCCTTTAGGCACGACAAATAACTTTGATGCGCAACATGATCGAGACCGCCAATATTAACGGATAAAAGACACCAGTGTTTATTTATCAAGTGCTGTTTTATAGCTTGAACTGTAAGTATTAGAGCTAGAAGTTATGAAGCTTCAATACTCTAAATAACGAGGAAATTTTATGATTAAACATTACCCCTATAACAGTTTAGGTGACGCCAACCATGGTTGGCTTAAATCCAAGCATCATTTTAGCTTTGCTCATTACTATAACCCAACTAGAATGGGCTTTGGAAAATTACGTGTTGTTAATGATGACTGGGTTGAGCCTGGTAGTGGGTTTCCTTCTCACCCACATCGTAATATGGAAATTATTAGCTTTATTCGTTCAGGTGCTATCACCCATAAAGATAACACTGGAAGTAAAGGTATAATTAATTCAGGAGAGGTTCAAGTTATGAGTGCAGGAACAGGTATAGTGCATTCTGAATACAATAGAACTAAAGAACCCTTAACCTTTTATCAAATTTGGATTGAAACTAATAAAAATAACGTTTCACCTCGCTGGGAAAGTAAAAAATTTTCAACACAGCACAAGTCAGGCCTTACTTTGTTGGTATCAGGTTACCCCGAAGATAAAAATAAAACACTTTTTATCAACCAACAAGCACATATATATGGAGGGAAACTAGCAAAAGGAGGCATAATTGAGCATGACATCAAACATCAAGCATATATTTTAGCCTCTCATGGTATGTTCAAAGTGGAAGACA
>JAPYOP010000260.1 GCA_029938115.1 Colwellia sp.
CCCTGCCCGTTATTACACCCATCAAGCTGTTGATTTAGTTGAAAAGCAATTTCAGTTGGCTGCTAGATATTTCTTCTGATCATTGCTATTACTAAAGTAACTTTTAATTTTGATATGATACCATTTTAAAATTATCACTTAATTAGTGCAATTGGTATTAAGTCTCGTTTTAAATCGATTTTACATAAAGCACAGAAGGAAAATCCATGTTGAGCAATATCAACATCAAACAACGCCTTACTGTATTAATTCTGATGGTTATTGTTTCAGGTGTCTTTCTTGTTGTTTGGCAAACGAGCCGCTTATCCGACATTGACCATAGCTTTGAGCTTTACCGACAAACCGCCGTAGTTGGCGAAGAAGACATCTTAAAAATAAGCCGAGACATGAACTACTGTTCTCGTTTAATGCGCAGTATTATGCTCGGAGATGACTTTGATAAGAATCATAAGAAATTATTACAGCGTATTTCTGATATAAAAGGACATTTTAGTCAGTTGAAATCTAGTCCTTCGGCTTTAGACGGCAGTGAAAAAAGCAACTTAATTAGCGCAGTTTAAAACTCAGAAAGTGGCACTATGGCTTTTCTAAATGATGGTTTACGTCGTATGAACGAGTTAGGCAATACAGACCGCTCTCAACAAATAAGAAATGATGCTTGGGATGATTACCGCGCGACAGCATCTCCTGTCGCCAATAAGGCTAGAGCCAGCTTTAAAAAATTAATTAGTTTAGAAGGATCATTAAAATCTCGGATAACCTTGCAGGCACAAGAAAGCATTGTTAGTACTCAAGTTTATACAGTCGTTATCATGTTGGCATCATCGTTAGTATTAATTATTTTCACTTTACTTGTTAATCGCAGCATTTTATCGCCTTTAAGACAGCTTAAAAATAATATCGAACAAACAGAACAAGATTCTAATTTACAAAAACGTATTGCATTAACCACCAGCGATGAATTATTTGATGTTTCACAAGCATTTGATCGCATGTTAGAAAAAATTCAACCTATTTTAATTGAAGTGGAACAAGCTATAGTTCAACTTTCTAACTCTTCTCGTATCGTCAGTCAAACAACACAAAGTACCTCGGATAATATTAACCAACAGTAACAGCAAGTCGAAAGTGTTACTCAAATAATGCAAGCATTAGATGCTAATGTTCA
>JAPYOP010000261.1 GCA_029938115.1 Colwellia sp.
ATATCGCGATACGGTTTTTCTGCTCGGCCTTGTTGTGAGTAGTAAATTTCGTGACCATTATCAGAGGTAAAAATCACTAGGGTATTATCGTCGATATTTTGTTTTTTTAATTCATCGAGTATCTGCCCTACGTCATCATCAAGCCGCTTTACCATAGAGGCATATTCTTTCTCAATTTGAGTTAAACGTGTATCGTTAACAAAGTCAGGATGAACTACGGGAATGGCTACGGGACCGTGAGGTAGTTGAGTGGGAAAGTAAATAAAAAAGGGCTGTTCATCCGCACTGCGAATGTAGTCAAGTATGCCATTAATAAAAATGTCCTGAGAATAAACTTGTTTGCCAACTCGATTCCAGCGCTCTTGATAGGCTTGTGGCGTTTCTGGCTCAAGAGACTTTCCACCACTGACTAATGTATTGCCTTGTATAGGTTTAAGCTTGCCATTTTCGAAGAGAAATGGCGGATAGAAACCATGGGCTCTGACATGATCCATATAACCTAAATGATAATCCCAGCCATGCCGATTTAATCGTTTAGGGGTTGTGGAGAATCCCCAGTCTAACTTACCGAATTGAGCTGTTTTATAGCCTGATTCTTTAGCTACTTGGGCTAGGAATACTTGTTCTTTAGGTGTTGGAGGAAAGGTTGCATCTAATGCTTTCGTTACTTGTTCAACCGACAAACCATCAGTGCTAATACGTTCGTAAATTCCGCCTTTTGTATAATTAAAACCTGGATTTTTAACATCAGTAAGCCCTGTTAACAATGAAGCTCTTGCTGGCGCACATAGCATGTTGGAATAGGCATTTTGAAAGCGTATTCCTTCATTAGCCAAACGGTCAATGTTAGGTGTTGTAATAATCTTTTGACCTTCATGGCCAAGTAAACCTATGCCTAAATCATCAGCGTAAATCAAAATGATATTAGGCTTTGGTTGTTGACTGGCATTGGCCGTCGGTATACAAAAGATAAAAAATAAAAAAATTATGTGACGCATGATTATCTAACTACTCCTATTCATCTGCTAATAAAATGGCATGTGCGCTAGGAAATGCTTCAGGAACTAGGTATGTTACATGCTCCGTAGCAGTCCACTGCAAAGCACGGATCAGCAACACTCTAAATCCAACACTTCTAAAATTTAACCCTTCTTCCTGCATCAAATG
>JAPYOP010000052.1 GCA_029938115.1 Colwellia sp.
GAACATAATGATTACTTTGATAGTGAATACTTTTCCCACTTAATCTCCGTTGCTGGTATGTTAGACACTAACATTTGGCAAAGACTTGAACAGCGTTTTTCCACTCGAATTAATAATATTTATGGCCTTACTGAGACTGTAGCAGGTGGTATTTTTTGCGGCCCAAGCGATGATTACTTTTCACATGGAACTATTGGAAAAGCAGTAGATATAGATATTCGCATCGTCGATAAAAACAATAATGACTGTGATAATAATTCTCAAGGAGAATTATGGTTAAAGGGTGACAATGTTTTCCCTGGGTACTTTAGGAAAGAAGATATTACCCGGCAAGTCTTCCAAGACAATTGGTTTAAAACAGGTGATATTGCAACAATAGATGAGCAAGGTTTCATTAGAATTTGTGGTCGATGTAAAGAGTTAATTATCAGCGGTGGTTTTAATATACATCCTGCAGAAGTAAATGAAGCTATTATGCGTCATGATGACGTTGCTGAAGTAGCGACCATAGGTTTTCCTGATGTTGAATGGCAAGAAATAGTGATTAGCGCTGTAGTTTTAAAGGACAAAGATAAAATCGATAGCAATATCTTAATTTCTCACTGTAGAAATTGGTTAGAGCCAAAAAAAGTTCCTCGTCATATATATTTCGTTGATCATTTACCCAAAGGGGATGCTGGTAAAGTAAACCTACTACAACTTAAATCTCAATTAGATAGCCTTGAATCTGATGTTACTGATAACGCTTCTTTGTTAAACGAAACTATACTGATCAAATTAGCTGCTGATATTTTTCAAATAGACATCACTCAGTTGTCTATGCAATCTAAAGTGGGGGAAACCCCAGGTTGGGACTCTTTGGGTCATTTAACGCTAGTAGTAAGCATTGAAAAAATAACTAATAAAACGTTTACCGCGCAGCAAATTATGGCTATTACTTCCCTTTCAGACATTCTGGAATTCACAAGTGTATAACCCCAAAAATAGTGCATACCTTCCATTGTGGAGTTGGTGTTTAGTATTTATGCTTGTTTTAATTTTATCTTGGTTGTCACATACCATGGTAATTTATATCGAAAGTAAGATGAATCAAGATGAAAATGTGCTTAATCTTCAACGTTTGCAAAACAACAATATCCAACATCCCATTATCGCTTTAGGCAGTTCTTTAACTCGTTTTGCATATGAATTCGACAATAAAATGAATGAAGACCTGCGCGAAGCAGATCTTAAGAGTAATTTTATTCGATTGAGTATAAGTGGAGCAACAAGAGATAGTTTTGAGCCTACGTTAACTAAAATAGCAAAAATAAAACCTCACTTGATCTTCGTTGAACTAGAAATGTTGCAAATTAGGCGAAGCAAAAGCAACCAACCTGAAAGTGAGAATGAGAGGCATAAATTAAACCACACTTTTAATAACAACCTCCTCACATCTGTTACTTGGCTAAAAGATAAGCTATTAAACCAGCAACCATACAACCCTGCCATTTTGAAAGAGAACCGTGGCACATTCGGATCTTGTGAAATAACAACCAATCCGAAAAAAATGCCATTAAAAGCGCCTGATAAACTGACGCAGCATGCGTTTACGGTCTATTCTTCACCTCTATCGAGCAAGTGGAGAGATTTTTTTAATACAATAAAAAGCAATGGCGGAAAAATCATACTAGTTGAAATAGGTAGGTCGGAATACGCCACTCAAGGCTTAACAGATGACTTCAATGCTAATTATAAACGTATTAAAAATGAAATAACAAATGAAGACGGAATTGATATTTGGCAATATCCAGGCCCTTTTGATTTAGAAAACTATTGCGATCTTGCACACCTAAATAAAAAGGGTAGCAAAAAATTTAATCGCTGGTTTATTGAAAAATTAAAAGAGCTTAATCATGACTGAATTCCACGCTCAACAGTTTTTAAGCTTGATATTAATTTCAATTTTGGCTTGGGTTTTACCTAAGCGTTGGCAACTACACGCCGTGTCTAGTTTTACCATGATATTACTAGCTTGGTTTTCAATCGAATCATTATTATTGTTATCCATAAGTAGTTTAATTGTATTTTTTGGATCACATGCTTCGAAAAAACTAGGTGTATTGGTTCCTCTACTTATTGGTTATTGTGCTATTCAATATTTATTATTAAGCGCACTACAACTTCATGGTAATGACAATTGGCAAGCACTTACTATGTTAGGCCTAGCCTATTACACTTGTCGAAATATTCATTACATAATTGAATGCTACACTGGCCGAATACAAGCTGATGCTACCGCTTTTTGGCACTATCAATTTTACTGGCCTGTGATGATAACGGGCCCGATTCATCGCTACCAAAACTTTAACCGTCAATGTCAAAGAAGACGTTGGGATCCTCAAAATGCATCTATCGCATTTAACAGGATAGTTATTGGTTATGCGAAAGTTGTTATTTTGGCTAATTATTTAATTGCCACCCAGCTTGCTGGAATAATAGAAACATCAACCTCGTTTTTTGTCGCAAATAGTTTCATGGTATCAGCTAAAGATTGGTTGTATCTTTATCTGCAGTTTTCAGGTTGGTCAGATATAGCTATCGGTTTCTCTTTATTAATAGGCATCAAGATAGAAGAGAATTTTAACAAGCCATTTTTGGCCACCAATTTAATAGAGTTTTGGCAACGTTGGCATATGACGTTATCGCATTGGTGTAGAGATTATGTTTTCACCCCTGTATTAGCGGTAAGTCGAATGCCATTTTTAGCGGTCACTGTTGCCATGTCAGCCATGGGATTATGGCATGAAGTATCAATTTATTATCTACTTTGGGGTGGATACCATGCAAGTGGAATTGCTATATGTCGACTATTTCAAAATTGGAAAAACACTAACGAGTATTCTTTTTTTATTAGCGCTTATTGGCATAATACAAGTAGAGTATTAACCTTTAGCTTTATTGTTGCTGGCGCTCCAATCATTGCCTTTATTGAAAATTTATTGCTCGGGGTAAAAAACTAATGCTACTAATTTACCAGTGGTTACTGTCGAAACTACCAAAACATGTGGCGAACATAATTATGGTCTGTTTTTATACTACAATTATTCTCCTCATACTTGCGCTCTCAACTAAACCATCTCCTGAATTTATATATTGGGATCAATAGAAACTATGACGCTAACAGATATTTTTGCTTGTCCCCAGTGCAAGCAATATTTAACTTATAAGAGTAAGAAACAGCATACTTTCCTATATTGTCAGCAATGTAAGTTATTAACCCCAATTGTTGAAGGCTTCCCTCTTTTTACCGAGAGTAACATTGATTGCAATGATTTAATGAAGCTCGTAACAAAACTGACTAATAAATTCTCTGACACAAAAGCTTATGAAAGCTATTTAGAAAGCAAATATGAGCGTGGGGTAATGGAAGTTTACGCTGCATTTCAGCCTTTTAATGAATCAAGTAGGAGCATTTATCCTTTTATTGATTATCTGCAATCAAACATAGAAAAAGATGATCTCATTATAGACACTTGGTCTCGCACCGGTTGGTCAGCATTACTATTAGCTTCACTATTTCCTGAGCAACAGGTTATTTCTTTATGGGAAGGCGATAATAGTGTACTTGGGTATTCTGGATATGGATATTGGTTTAGTGAGAAGAAACGACCAAAAAATTTGACCATTGCTTTTCTTGCTCCTAAGCAAAATTTACCATTCAAAGACAACTCAATAAGAATAATTCATGGCCACGATATAATTCATCGTCGTCCTATGAAAAGTCACATTATAGATTTGCTTAGAGTCACTTTGCCCACGGGAGTGATTATGCTGCCACACATCCACTTAAGTAATAGTGAGCCTACTCCTTACTTCCAACGTGGTGGACAATTAAGGCATGGCATGGAGTATAAACAGCTCTATAGCAACTTAGTTAAAAGAGAAAACTTCACAGCCATCGTGCTATCTGAAACGGAATTATTTGAATCACAAAGACCTATGTCCTTAAATGACGCCTCTGATGGTTCAGAATATAACGCTATGATAATAGTGGCGCCTCCTAAGTTATTCCAACACCCGTTAAGTGAAAACTGGCTAATACAAAACATAGAAAAAATGCGTTTGATTGCAAACCCAATACTCTCAGTTTGCTTCATCACTAGGCAAATATCCATAAACTCAATAGGGAACCCTGATCAAGTGCCCTATTTACTAGAGCGCCATCAAGTGTATAAGCGTAGGTTAGACTCAATAATTCCTAAAACAATTACTCCTTTGCAACGAGATATTTTAATGTATGCCTCAACGAAGACTACATTAATAAGCATAAGCGAAATTCTCAATTTAGAAATATCAAAAACTATAGAAGCTATCGTAGATTTGACTAAGAATGAAATTGTTACATTGTTACCAGTATCAGCAAAAACAATAACATTGCAAAACTTTCATGCTAACCAACATAAAATAATCAATGAAAATTTTGTTCAATCTATTGAAAACAGTTTAAAACTAATCCCTAATAAAAACATTATCACTTTAGATAACGAGCCAGTTACCGTAGCAGAACTAGTCTTTTTAATTAACGGGTGGCGTCGATATTTACAACTGAAAAACAACGCTACTTTGTTATATATAACAACAGAAAATGAGCTCACTATTCCTTTAGTTATGGCCTGTTGGCTAGAAAATATTAAAGTTGAAGTAAATCCTAATAAAAGCATTAATGAAATTCATCTAATAACAAACCAAGTTTTAGGTAAAAACCATTCCATCAGCTTTAAAAACGATACAAGTAACTCCTACTGGAACATTTTAGACCCATTTCTTTCAGATGAGCCTTTATCATTTCCGTCAGATATCAAAGTGGAGGCAAAAATAGACAAACAAGTGTGGCACTCTTGGTTAAGTAGCTTGTTAAACTATTTGCTTTAATATTGAGTAGAAATACTTGCTACTTCACTTTAAAAATTATAACTTTTCCGCCCAGCAAGTGCATGAGATAAGGTATTACCATCTACATATTCAAGCTCACCTCCGACAGGAACACCATGAGCGATACGAGAAAGATTAACTTGATATTTTTGTGAAAGTTCTGCTATAAAATGTGCTGTTGCTTCACCTTCAACGGTGGGGTTAGTTGCTAAAATCACTTCAACAAATTGTCCTGTAGCGAACTGTTTCTCTAAAATATCTAAACCCAAATCATCAGGACCAATACCATCAATGGGTGATAAATGTCCCATCAAAACAAAGTATCTCCCCGAAAACTCCCCCGTTTGCTCTATGGCAATAACATCACCAGGGCCTTCAACAATACACAAGCTAGTGGCAATTTTTCGCTTTGGGCTTTGACAAATTTCACACAGTTCTTCTTCGGTAAAATTTCGGCATGATTGACAATGACCAATCTCTGTCATCGCGGTAACTAAAGTGTTCGCTAGTTTACTGCCGCCACGACGATTTCGCTCTAATAAATGAAAAGCCATACGCTGGGCTGATTTTGCGCCAACACCTGGTAAACACTTCAAAGAGTCAATAAGCTCTTGTACTAAAGGACTAAATTTCATAAAAATATACTTCAATTATGGTGAACAAAAGGTACTTTTTGTAGGTCGACACGAGTATAACTAGACTCGACAAAAGTATGTATGGTCAAGGCAAGCATCTACCTACTATCATAAAGGGCTAGAGACAGGATACAACACCTGATCTTTATATCCTGTGGTAATTGGCATAAAACCAGACAGTAACTGATCTAATTCATTATCGCCAGTATCACTAATTAAGGGTCTATTTTCCAGTGCCATTAATTTCGCTTTAGTGGCAATAATGATGATATTTTCTTTACCGCCGTTTTGCTCAATAATAAAACGAATGATACGTGGGCTTAGCTGTTGGTTGCCGCGGCCAAAAATATGCCCTTGGCCGCCAATTAAAGTGATAACTAAGTTTACGTTTTGCTGGGCTTTATTTGTCCGAGTATTTTTTATCTCGACAAGCTTTTGCCATAACTGTTGTTCTGTAACATCACTGGCAATCAACGCCTCACTTTGTACTAGATCAACGCCAAGCAAGGTATTATCAAGGCCTAGTTCGCCCATTAAAAAGTCAGTGGTTGAGCCTGAGCCAATAATATACAAACCCTTATCATTATCAGACATACTTTCAATTACATCTTCGCTAATGTCGTGCTGCACTAATTCATCGGATTCTTTACCGCCAGACTTTACGGCTTGCACATAACGTAACTCACTAGGAATTTGCATTTCACCAAAGCGTTTTGCTTTAACAGTGCCTTGGCGAAATAACGACTCATCAATGTCCATTACGTCACCTGTCGTTAAGGTAACTAATTGCTTGGTAAGCATTAATTCTACCACTCGTCCTGCTGCTGTTGGCGTAATAGCATAAACACCTGAATGTATTTTACATCCTGCGGGAATACCGAGTACAGGCACTTGATGCTGTTCATTTTTTTCAGCATTTTCCGCAACCACTTTGGCAATATTACGAGCCGTACCATCTCCGCCAGCGAATAGAATAATATCAACATGTTCGGAAATTAACGCCGAAACGGCTTGTTCAGTATCAGATGCATGGGTACTGTCAGACTTGGCTTGATAAACTAATTTCGTTTCAAAGCCCAATTCCTTAGCAGCTATCTCTCCCATTTGCTTATTCACAGTATAAACCGTCATTTCATCTTGGTAGGGTAATAACACCTTTAACGCTGTTTGCGCGCGAACATTCGCTTTTGGCTCGCCGCCTAAAGCAAGTGCATGTTTCACCATGCCATCGCTGCCTTTTAAGGCGACACTACCGCCTACGCCTGCTATAGGGTTAATAATTAAACCTAATTTAAACATACAAGGTTCTCTTCTTTTTGAATGAAATGCTCAATGGCTAACGGTAATGGCGTATTATAAAATTGTGCTAGTGCTTCAATAAATTGATTCGCTCTGGCGGGAAAACCTTTCGCTAAAAATATTTGTACTTGTTGAATTACTTTCTTTTCAAAGTCATGAGTATCCCCTTGAAAACCGTTTAGGTTATCAGAAGAGACATGGAATTTTTTTCTGGCGGCGACATTAAATGCCCACTCTATTGCTTGCGGAATAACTTCAACTTGCTCAAATTGTTTCTGCTGTTGCTCGTTTCTACCATCTGGCTCGTACCAATAACCAAAATCTTCTAATAACCGCCTTGCTTCACCCGCTTGGCACCAATGAGATACTTCATGAAAAGCACTGGCATAATAACCATGTGCAAAAATAATTTGATGACAATCACAACGCTCACTGGCCGGAAGGTACACAGGCTCGTCACCACCTTTAATCAATTGAGTATTGTACTCTGAAAAAAAAGTGTCGTGAAAAAGCACAATAAGATCTTGGTACTGATGAAGCATAACGAATGACAATAGATAAAATTTTCGTCATTGTAACGAAAAAAGGTGTGCATTTCATCTGACACTAGTCAAAAAATAGCACCCCCTTACTTTTTCACAATAAGATTAGATTAAGGCATTTTTTTCACTGCACTTTTAATCACTAAATAACCTAATATCCCCGATATTAATGATCCTATAACAATGCCTAACCTATCTTGATACAGTGGGCTATTTGCACTTTGCTCAAACGCTAATGAACCGATAAATAAGCTCATGGTAAAACCAACACCACATAACAGTGCGATACCATATAACAGCGTCCAATTCATATTGTCTGGTAGCTTGGCAATGCCTAACTTAATCGCAATAAAACAAAAACCAAACACACCTAACTGTTTACCTAAAAACAAACCTAAGATAATACCTAAAGGTACTGGCGACATAACTTGCTCAACGCCAACATCAACAAAGCTAATACCTGCATTAGCAAAAGCAAAAATGGGCAATACGATATAGGCCACAGTTGAGTGCAAATTGTGCTCTAGAGATTTTAATGGTGATGGCTCATCGCCCTTCCCTTTAATAGGGATGAAAAAGGCTAAAATCACACCTGCTAGCGTTGCATGCACACCTGACTTCAATACCGCAACCCAGAGTATCAACCCGATGAAAATATAGGGTGAAGTACTAGTAACATTCTGGCGGTTAAGTACGAATAAAATAGACAGCATACTCGCGGCAATAATAAGTGACAACATAGACAGCTGCTCAGTATAAAACAGCGCAATGATAATAATGGCACCTAAATCATCAAATATAGCTAAAGAGGTTAAGAATACTTTCAATTGCAACGGCACTTTAGAGCCGATAATAGCTAAAATGCCTAAAGCAAAGGCAATATCTGTTGCCGTTGGAATAGCCCAACCGCTAATTGCACTTGGGTTATCATAGTTTAAAGCGACATAAATTAATGCAGGCATTAACATACCACCAACGGCGCCAATAGCAGGTAAAGTTACTTGTCCAGGTTTTGATAAATCCCCTTCTAAAAACTCACGCTTTAATTCTAATCCAACAAGAAAGAAAAATAGTGCCATTAAACCATCGTTTATCCATAGCAATAGCGGCTTGGCTATTTCAAAGCTTCCTACTGCAATAACAACAGGTACCTCAAGTAATAAGTTATACCAACTAACCCAAGGCGAATTGGCAAATGCCATTGCTAATACAGCAGCAAACATCAATATAATGCCGCTCGATGATTCCTTTTTTAAGAATGTTTCTATGGTTGCTATCGCCATATTCTTCCCTTGTTTTTAAATAGTATTTAACTAAAGACATAATATGTCACTAATAAGAATTAAGGCAACTAATTTATTGCTAATAAATGTAATCAAATTTTTTTAATATGATGAATGTTCGCTGAAAATTCGGATATTTTCAATTTCAACGAAATAAATACACAATTAATTGATTTAAGCTAGCTTAAACAGACTATTTAAGTGTAGTATCAATTCTAATTAAGGTGAAAAAATTATAGGTAAATAATGAAAAAGCTCGACAGTATAGATCTTCGCATTTTAACTCTTTTATATAATGATGCAGACATTACCAATAAGGAATTAGCTTCGAATATAGGCATTGCGCCATCTACTTGTTTAGAGCGAGTAAAACGCCTAAAGCAAAATGGCGTGATTAAGGGTGCTTTTATTGATGTTAATTTAAATACCATTGGCGGTAATATTGAAGCCATAGCCGCCATTCGTTTACAACCTTATTCAGAAGCAATTGTTAACCAATTTCGTGATGATTTATTACGTTACCCTGAAATATTAAATCTTTATCATATGGGCGGTAGTTACGATTACTACATTCATATGTCGGTGCAAGACAGTGAACATTTACGCCAGTTTGTTTTTAAAAATATTACCTCTCGTGATGAAGTAACTACTGTAGAAACATCCCTTGTTTTTGAACACAGCCGTAGCGGTGTACTTCCTAACTTTCAACAAGAATAAACTGTAATACTATTTGCACTTCTATTCTATGCGAAGTGCCATAAACCTACTTCTTTCGAGTTTTTATAACCTGTGAGTGTTGCTGCTTCACAGGTTCTTGGTAATGATTTTGTTTTCTGTTTGAATGCTTTTGTTTTTCTCTAACCGGTGCCGTTTTTCGTGTATTGGCAGACTTTGTATAGCTTTTTGTATGCTTTTTAGGTGCTGATTTTTTCAAGTTTACATTTTGCTGATAAGTTTTTTTCTCATTAAATGCTTTAGAGTTCACACTTGTTATATGTGATTTATATTCAGATGGCGAAATAACTTTATGTTTAGTTTGTACTTTATACGATTTTGTTTTACTCGATGGGTAGCTTTTTGCCGCTAAACCTTGCTTAAATCGACGTTGTGTTTCATTACGTTGAGATGAAAGTAGTTGTTTATTACCTTTATTAACTCTGACCCTGTTACTACTATATTTTTGGCTAGTATACTTGCTTCTATACGCAACGCCTTTTCTATGCACTGGTTGATGCGTCCAACGTTTAGCATAACCACCTCTAGATATTTGACTATGTCCACGATAGTGATGTGATTGATGTGAGTTAACCACCACCACATGACGACTATGCCAATGAAAGGCGCTAAAAAAATAATTAAAAGAAATATGAATGCCTGAGTGCCAATGATATGGATTGTAATAGCTCACATAAACACTATGGTGTGGCACCCAATAAACTGGCGGATATGAAGCCCAATACCACGCACCATAAATCATACGTGTATCGTAATAAGGAACATATATAATTTCGCGCTCAATCGGCGCTATAATTATATTTTCATCTTCATAACTCACCTCCATGTTATCCATTTTATCCAGATTTCCAGCAAGATCGGCTTGCTTTCTAAGTACCTGAATACTTTCCAATACCCTTTCTTCATCTTGTAAAAAAGCATCTCCCAATTGTTGGGTCCAAGTGAGATCTTCACTTAATCGACTTAAAATATGCTCAAAAGGAACTAACGCTTTGACACTTGCATCCCATTTAAGGCTATCTACCGATTGAGCTATTTTGTCAGAGCTAAGATTTTCATTCTTTTTTAGCCAACGGTAGGCTTCAACTATTTCAATGGGATAGGTTGCAGAGATTAATATATGTGTTAATAAACTGTCTGGATATAAAGCAATTGGTGCTAGCATTTGTGCTAGTTCCGCCTCGCTAAATTGTTGCCCCCCTTGAAGATGTGCTTGTTCTGCATGCACTTGTTCTGAAAATAGAGTAACACTCACTAAAGCAGTAAGCGTAAAGCTAAATAAAAAAATGAAGTTTCTCATCATTATAATCCTTATAACTAATTCTAAGCGTAAAGGATAACAAGACTAAACTGAACGTAAGCTGAATAGCTTATCCGATTATAGTGCTTGGTGAACAATGTGCTTTGTTATTGTTTTGTTTTGTTTTGTTTTGCTTTTTAAATCAAATTATATTTCACATTTTGGTAAAAAAATGAAAGCGCTGCAACTGACGTCCTTTAGCTACAACGCAATGGACAGTGATTTATATCGAGTTATTCTTTTCCATAAACTTAAGAATATGCTTTGCAATAACATCGCCATCTTCTTCTAAGGCAAAGTGACCTGTATCTAAGATGTTGAACTCCAAGTTTTTCAAATCACGTTTGTATGGGTGTGCACCTTCTTCAGGGAATATATAGTCACCTTTGCCCCACATTAATAACGTTGCCGGTTGATGCTTTCTAAAATAGGCTTGCCACTGTGGATAAAGTGCAGGGTTAGTGCCGTAAGAATAAAACAGCTCTAATTGAATTTCTTTATTACCTGGGCGATCGAGCTTAGCTTGGTCAACTATCCAGTTATCTGGGCTGATAGTTTCTGGATTACGCGTGCCATTTGTATATTGCCACTGTGTTGCACCAATCGTTAATAAGTTGTCTTTAAGTACTTTGGCATTTTCTGGTGTTTTATCCTGCCAATACGCTTTAATCGGCTGCCAAAAGTCACGCAAACCTTCATCGTAGGCATTGCCATTTTGAATAATCAGACCTTCTACCCTTTCTGGATGCGCTGCGGCAATTCTAAAGCCAATAGGCGCGCCATAATCCATGACATACATGGTATACTCTTCTGCGCCAATTTTTTCTAGGAATGCATCAGTGATATTTGCTAAGTTATCGAAACTGTATTCAAACTCGTTTACTGATGGCATAGAGCTATTACCAAAACCAGGATAGTCTGGCGCGATAACATGGTACTCTTTGGAAAGTTTAGGAATTAAGTCTCGATACATATGTGACGAGGTTGGAAAACCATGCAATAACACGATGGTTTTTTCATGCTCGCTGCCCGCTTCACGATAAAAGATATCTTGGTTTTGCACTTTAATGGTTTTATGTAACGTTTGTGCTGCTTCGACTTTATCAATGCAGGCAAAATTAAAGAGTAAAACGCCCGTGGCTGCCAATAAGTAACTTTTAAATCGGTTGTTTTTAGTGGTTTCTTTTATAAAATTTTTCATCATATTTCCTATTTTAAATTTAAGTATTAATTGTGCTAGTTGAGTGTGTGTTGTGTTGCAATAATGTTGCTAACAAATCTTGTTGCTTTTTTGCCAACAACTCGGTAAAGCCACCAACAGATATCTCCTCAATAAATATCTGTGGATATGTTCTACCGGTTGTTCTGCTATGTAATTGATTAATATATTTTGGATTTTCATAAACATCGTATTCAATAAAATCTAAACCTTTACTGGTTAATAACCGTTTAGCATGCATGCAATAACCACAACCTGGTCTGGTATATATTTCTATTTTTGACATTTGACTCCTCATTAAAGGTTTTTATAAAACCTGTTTGCTTGTTGATGGCGTTATTATCCACCTCCGCAACATATTGATAAACAGGGTTGATATTGAATGATTATCAACGTAGTGTTGACAATAGGATAAGTAGAGAGATAAATATGGATACCCTAGATGGATTAAAAACAGTTGTCGCTGTTGTTGAAACAGGCTCTTTTACTGCGGCAAGTGAGCGCCTTGGCATGTCTAAAGCCTTAGTAAGTAAGTACGTTGGTGAGGTCGAAAGTAAACTAGCTATTCGACTTTTTAATAGAACGACAAGGCAACTGGCCTTAACGGATGCAGGCAGTCGCTATTATCAGCAATCGATTACCTTGCTCGAACAATATACTGCCCTTATCGATAACGTCACAGGAGAGCAATCAAAACCCCGAGGTTTATTACGAATTAGCGCGCCAGTGACTTTTGGAGAGATGAAATTATCACCTCTACTACCAAAGTTTTTAGCTTTATATCCCGATGTAAACATTGAATTAGTGTTAACCAATAATGCTATTGATATGCTTGAGGAAGGCATTGACGTACGTTTACGTATTGGCGGTGTTGATGACTCTACGATGATAGCGAGACACTTGAAAACTTTCCCATTAATATTATGCGCTTCGCCGACCTACATTCAACAACAAGGCTTGCCGAAATCACCAGCGCAGATTGCTGATCACAAATGCATAATTGACAGTAATTTTAGAATTGGAAAACAGTGGCCAATCATATCTCCCCAAGGAAAAGCCGAGTCCATTGATGTTCAGTCAGCTATCGCGGTAAATAGTCCACAAGCGGTTAGAGAAATAGCTATTGCGGGTGGCGGTATTGCCATGACACCAGAATTTATTGTCGAAGATGCTATAAAAGATGGCAGGTTATTAACCATATTGCCTGACTACACTACGTTAGAGTTTGGCCTATTTGCTATCTATCCTCATCGAAAGTATGTGGCCAAAAAAGTACGATGTTTTATTGATTTTGCCTTAGAACAATTATCTTAAAATGCCATTTGAAAACTACGAAATCAATTGGAAAAATGGCGAATGAATATCCTAGATTTACTTCAAAGCATAAAATTATCAGTGGTATTTTACAAGCCACCGCCTGCTAATACTGGACAGGCTAACGCTATTTTGTTTGGGCTTTGACCATTCCAGCCATCTTCGGCCATACGTATTTTTTGCAATGCTCTTTCATAAGTAAAAGGTGGTATTGTTTTTTTTATTTCTATTTCAGCTTTTGCTAAATTCATCTGACAATCACTTTTGTTAATGAAGGTTTATTTGGCTATATTGTTTTATCTGATAGGTATAAGTTAAATATCTAAGGTTAAAGCAGATGTTTTTGCTCTAGAAACGCAAGGACACATTAGCTTTTGATCGTTCTGTTCTTCCTTCGCTAAGGCGTTATCCAAATGAAGTACTTCCCCTGCTAATATTTTAACAGCGCAGCTTCTACACTCACCTGTTTTGCAACTATAAATGGTTGTAACATCCACGGCTAACATCGCATCTAAAATAGTTTCATCGGCTTTAACTTGTATAACTTTACCTGATTGTTTCAGCGTAACTGTGATGGGTTTAGCTTCAACATCAATAATGGCATTAAAGCGTTCGAAACACAGACGGTCAGGGTGAATATTGAGTTTTCTAGCTTCATCGATAAAGGCATCGATTAAACGATTTGGCCCACACAAGTAAAAAATATCACTTTGTCCTGCACTCAATAGAATCTTTTTAATATTAAGTCGCTTATTTTCTTTAGATGAATATAAGCTCAACGCATTACCGAAAGCTTTTTTTAACCGATCACTAAAGGGCATTTCCTCAATATTTTTTCCCGCATAATGAATAGTTAACGGAATACCTTTTGACTGTAACGATTGTGCCATTGCTTTGATCGGCGTAATCCCTATGCCACCAGCAATTAAAATGGCGATCGCACCTGCTTCATGCGCTTGGTGCTGCAGATGAAAGTAATTTTCAGGACATCGACAGGCAACAACTAACCCTAACTGATATTGTTGATAAATGGCTTTTGAACCGCCTTTGCCATCAATTTCATTTAACACCGCTATTTCATAAATATCTCTACGCGATGGGTTAGAGCAAATTGAATAATGACGCCATTCTAGTTTACCGTTGGCTAATTTTACTGGCACCTGAATATGTGAACCAGCCGATACTTCAGGTAGATCATTACCATGAAGATCTTTTAGCTCAAACGCCCGCACTCTAGACGCTAATTGGCGAACACCTGAAACAATAAGCTTTAACGATCCATCTCCTAACATTTCACCAGTGCTATGTTGCTGGTTGACATTATACTCAGCTAACGTTGCTTTAAGTGCAATATTCTCTGCCTGCATTGGTTTAATGAGGTTTTTAATGTGATCTTCAGTGTACCTTGGGGTTATATATTTAGGACAGTTCCAATCAAAAGCCTCAACCTGAATAATGAACCCCCACTCAACCGACACTCTAAAGTCAGTACTATCTAATTGCATAAGTGTGTCAGTATCAGCATTATTGATAATACTTATTCGGCCCAATATTTTAAGGCGGGTTTGACTGGGATAGTCCATTAGAAATAGCGATACTCGATCATTATTTCTAAAGTTACCCGTACTGATATATTGACGATTACCCGAATAATCAGCAAAACCTATGGTTTGTTCATCAATAACGTTTAAAAAACCTATTGGCCCTCCTCTGTGTTGTACATAAGGCCAATTGGTTTCACTGACACTTGCCATATAAAAACTATCTCTAGTTGCAATAAAATTTGCTTCCCGTTGGTTAAGTAAGTAATTTGCATCTTGGTCTCGTTCCATAAGGGCATAACCAACTCGTCTATTTTGTTCACTTTGCACTTGTTTTACGGCTTTTGTAAACGCAATTTCTGCAAATTTATGTGCCATCATCTCAACCTTAATTTTAACTTACTAACCTAAATTCATTATCATTAGATAAATAACCAATGCCGCTAGTTTCTCAAACTTCACTTGCATTAAGAATAGCCAATATTTACAATTAATTATTCCAGTATTCGGAACAATCAAGTACCTAATGGAGTTATTATGGATAAACTACATTTAATGATGGTTTATGTCGCCGTAGCTGAAGAAGAAGGTTTTTCGGCGGGGGCGAGGCGATTAAAGATGTCACCACCAGCGGTAACACGCGCTATATCAGCATTAGAAAATAATTTAGGTGTTAAGTTACTCAACAGAACGACACGCTATGTTAAGTGCACGGAAGCTGGCGTGTGTTATTTAAATGATGCAAAAAAAATTCTCCATGAAGTACAAACAGCTGATGATGCAGCCGCGGGTATCAATGCTACTCCTAAAGGGCATTTGGCCATAACAGCCCCTGTAATGTTCGGACGTATGTATGTTATGCCCTGCATTGTCGATTATTTATCAAGTTACATCGAGGCAAAAGTCGAGGCGGTATTTTTAGATCGTGTAGTTAACTTGCTTGAGGAAGGGATAGATGTTGGCATTAGAATAGGCGAGCTACCTGATTCATCTATGCGAGCATTAAAGGTAGGCTCGGTACGTCTAGTTTTGTGTGCATCCCAAAATTACCTTAACAAAAACCATTGCCCCAAAACGCCTGAAGAACTGCTGAACCATAGTATTATTTCTTCTCACGGAGTAACTTCATCACCGACATGGCAATTTGAACATAAAAACAAACAACAGCTAGTAAAATTGCAACCAAGACTGACAGTGACTTCAAATGATGCGGCAATAGAAGCAGCGCTAAATGATTTTGGTATTACACGTTTATTGTCATATCAAGTAGCGCCATATTTAGCATCCGGTGAGCTAAAAATAGTGCTAGAGAATTATGAACCTAAGCCTAAACCAATCCATATTGTCCATAGGGAGAATCATTTAACAACGGCAAAAGTTAGAGCCTTTATTGATTTGATCTCGATAAGGTTACGCGCCGATAAAACGTTAAATTAACTACTCAAAAACAATAGTAAAAACGGCACCTGAAAGTACATTTGAGTTACCAATAAATAGTTGACCTTGGTAACTATTAACAAGATCATTAACAATAGCCAAACCAATACCGTGTCCTGCTTGATAAGTATCAGCACGACCACCACGAGATAGAATAATGGCTTGTTGCGATTCATCTATACCTTCACCATCATCAGCAATTTCAATGACTAATTTTTTATTTTTCATAGCAACATTTATCGAAATATTTTGCTGAGCAGTTTTACAAGCGTTATCTAAAATATTGCCTAAAATCTCCATTAAATCGGCTTCATCACCTTTAAATATTGCCTTAGAGTTAACATCCACTGTAAAGGACAAGTTTTTATCCTGATATATTTTAGCTAAGGTTGTTGTAAGTTTATCGACAACTTGATTGACCGAAACCCCCAAATGCCAAGAAGACTGAGCTGCACTTTGCGCTCTTTTTAACTGATGCTCAATAATTTGATTAATGCGTTGGAGTTGCTCCATTGAACTAACAGAAATACCTGTTTGACTTTGAATTACAGCAAGAGGATTTTTAAGGCTGTGCGCTAAATCAGACAATGCATTACGATAGCGTTTACGTTGATTTTCCTCAGTTATTAATAATGCATTCAATTGCTTAGTAACTTGCTGTAGTTCAAGCGGATAATTTTCACTTAACGAATTCCCTAGCCCTTTTTCTATTGTTTTAAGTTCTTTAGTTAATAAAGATAAAGGCTTTAATGTCCATAACAGCCAAACTATTTGCACAAAAACAAACACAACCATCAACACCAATAACCATATCCAAAGTTTTTGCCTAAAGCCATTAAGTGCACTCAAAAATTCTTGTTGATCCTTAATAAGGTGCAACGTGATGGGAAAAGCTTGTCCTTTATCAGAAAAGCTTGCGCTAAAACTATAAAGTAAATGTTCGCTACCTGCTAAATCAATTTTAGAAAACTGAGTTTTACCAACATTAGGAGACGGTAAAGATGAAGGTAACAACATAGCTAATAGCGATTGTGACTGCCATAACGCTTGACTTGGTTCCTGCTGTTCTGTTTGTTCTAACTGCTCAATATTAAGCAATGGAGTTATTAAGGCGTACAATCCTGATTGGCTAACATTAAATTGGTTTTCTAACAGCAACTCGGGCATTAACAATTGACCCTTTTCAACTTCTGCAACCGTGAAAATTGAATAACTGTAAGCCTTTAACTCATTTTTCATTCCTTGACTCAGTTGCTGTTCAAACGCATTAGTTAAAGTAAAACCAATAATCGGCAACATCACTACGGTCATCACTAAAGTACTTAATAGCAGCCTGACTTTTAAGGAATTCATCCGACAGTTAGTCGCTTTAATTTATAACCATGACCACGCAATGTTTCGATGAATCCATATTCATTATTAGGATCTAATTTTTTCCTTAACCTACGAATAAAAACTTCAATAACGTTAGAGTCTAGATCAAAGCCTTGATCATAAATATGCTCCGTTAAAGTCGCTTTTGAAGTTACTTCATCAAGGTGCAACATCATATACTCAAGCAGTTTATATTCCGAACTACTAAGCTTTATGGCCTGGTTGTTAACCTCAACTTGCAAGCTTTTAGTATTAAGCGTTAATGGACCATTTTTTATTAAAGGACTTGCCTGCCCTACTGATCGTCTAATAAGGGCATTTAAGCGAGCAAGCAGCTCTTCTGCTTGAAAGGGCTTAGTTAAATAGTCATCTGCGCCAGCATCTAAGCCGGCAACTTTATCTTGCCAACTATCTCTTGCTGTTAAGACTAAAATGGGGAAGTCGATGTTTTTTTCGCGTAATTGCTTAATAACACTAATACCATCAATGATGGGTAAGCCGACATCAATAATAGCAGCATCATAAGGGTATTCTTGGCCTTGAAATAAACCGGTTTCACCATCACTGGCTAAATCGACTAAATAATTAGCCGCCATTAAGTGTTTATTTAAATTTTGTTGTAAGGCAAGATCATCTTCAATAAGTAACAAGCGCATAATTAATTACCACCACTAACTCGACCTGTTTTTGCATCAACATAAACAGAGACGATATTACCATCCGCTTTAATTAACTTAACGCGATAACCAGACTTTTGTTTTTGTACTTTGAGTACCTTGCCACCAAAACGACTTTTAACCATTTGTGCCGCTTGCCTGCTGCTTTTAACTCTCAACTGCGCATTAGCTTGCTGATTAGTTTTAATTGCATTTGTTGCCGATACAAAACGTCCCTGAGCAACAAAGCTCATAGAGAGTGTGATAGCAAAAAGAAAAACTAAAGCAAATTTCATCGTTGTTCCAAGTAATAGTGTATTGCAAATATAAATAGCTATAGCTTATACCAATTAAATTAATTAATGGAGCAATTTTTAATGAGCATAAATGTTCAAAAACAAGGCGCTTTATTGAGTAATAGCCGGCTATTAGGAATGAAAGCAATGATGTTATTGGAGATATAGACCATTTAAAAAGATCACTGAGTTGGTTTAATTGGTATTATTTAAAATTATAGTCCTTAGCAACTGAATATAAGCTGAACATGTTTATAAAGCTAAAATGATGCCTATTGCATTAATAAGTGTTCAGCTTGCATTCATCTTTATTGCGTTTTAATAGCAACAACAAATAACGCTAGTTAAGGATGTACCATGTTGATAATCAAGAACGCCAGCAGAACTGCCAACTTAAACTCACTCACAAAATCACTTCTAGTTATAGTTTTTAGCTGGCTATATTGTATCCAAGATGCCGCAAGTGAAGAAATGACTAAGCAATATTCAATTTCACAAGGAGCCGTTAAAAAAGATCTCAACGACCAACAACGAAAAACAATTATTGAGAAAATTAGACACGCCGATGTGCCAGATCAGCTTAACGGTGTAGCTACAGCGAAAACAAGAGTTGAAATGATTAAGGAGCAAAGTTCAATAATAAATGGCTTGCAAAATAACGAGCACACACAAAGCAATAATTATTCAAATTCTAGCCAAGATTATTCTGCTGACTTTGCTATTTATGGCGCAACAAGTTTTTTGCAAGATGATTATGATAACGATAGTTTTTATCAAACGTTTACTGTGGCTTTTGATGCTGATATTTATAGTTATACCGAAAATCAATTGGGTGAAGTTTACGCTTTACTGTATATCAGCAAGAATGGCGGCCCTTGGACACATTACTTCACTACGAATAGTTTTATTATTGAAGGTGATTCAGAATTAGATGAGTATGAAGTCATTACTACTTTTTTGTCTGGCTATTCTAGTGATTATTACGATGTTTTAATAGATTTATACCAAGTTGGCTACAGCGGTATTGTTGCAAGTTACAGCTCAGATGACAGTAATGCTTTATATGCATTACCACTAGAAAGCGCTGATTATGACGAACCTTATGCAGAGACTTATATTGAAGTAGTGGAAACGAGCGGAGGAAGTATTTATTGGTTAATGTTGTTAAGTATAAGTGCTTATTTACTTCGTATAAAAATTGCATAAAAACGAAATTTTGGTAAAAAATCATGTTAATAAATATATAAAAGCCACAAAGAGAAATCTCTTTGTGGCTTATTTTATTTTTATTTTTATTTAAAGTTTAATAATTGCTGTTTTAGCTCTTTAAATCATCGAAAAAGTTTTTCACACCATCAAAAAAGCCGGTCTCTTTCGGGCTGTGCTTTTTACTGCTTTTACCCATTTTTTCTTCTAATTGACGTAATAAGTCGGCTTGATCACCTGATAAATTAACCGGCGTTTCGAGTACAACTTTACACATTAAATCACCCGTAGATGAACTACGTACTGACTTAACACCTTTTCCACGTAAGCGGAACATTTTGCCCGTTTGCGTTTCTTTAGGCACTTTAAGTTTAACTTTACCACCTAGGGTTGGCACTTCAATCTCACCGCCTAGCGCTGCGGTAACAAAACTAATAGGTACTTCACAGTACAAATGGTTTTCATCGCGGACAAAGATTTTATGATCGCGCACATTTACTTGCACGTACAAATCACCAGCAGGGGCGCCATGTTCACCCGCTTCACCTTCACCAGATAAACGAATTCTATCGCCAGTATCCACACCTGGTGGGATTTTCACAGATAGGGTTTTAGTTTTTTCAACTCTGCCTTGACCGCGACAAGAAGGACATGGTGAACTGATCACTTTACCTTTGCCGCTACAAGTAGGACAGGTTTGTTGTACCGCAAATAAACCCTGACGCATTTGTACCTGACCATGGCCATGACAAGTTGCACAAGTTTTAGCCGACGTACCTTTTTTAGCACCTGAGCCATCACATGGATCACAGCCAACAAAAGTCGGCACTTTAATTTCTAAGCTTTTGCCTTTAACAGCATCTTCAAGATTTAACTCTACGTTATAACGTAAATCTGAACCGCGTTGTGCACGTGATTGACGACCACCGCGACCGCGACCGCCACCAAAAATATCACCAAAAATATCGCCAAAAGCATCGCCAAAGTCACCATGACCATGTCCGCCACCACCATGACCACCTTGTTCAAAAGCAGCATGTCCGTATTGATCATACGCCGCGCGCTTTTGATCATCTTTTAAGATTTCATAAGCTTCTTTAATTTCTTTAAAAGTTTCTTCTTTTGCTTTATCACCTTGAGTTCGGTCAGGATGATACTTCATCGCCAACTTTTTATAGGCTTTTTTGATTTCTTTTTCTTCAGCACTTTTTGAAACACTAAGTGTTTCATAATAATCACGTTTTGACATAATGATTTCTTTTGCTCTCGATTGATATGATACGGGCTTTGTCGCGCCTCGTTTCACTCGGGACGACCTACATTTAAACGCTATGTTTATAACGTAAGAAGCGCCGATAATAATCAGCGCTTTAATTTTACCAGACTAAATAAAATTTAATCAATTTTGTTGAAGCTAGTTCGTTCTAGGTCAAGGCGAACGCGCGGAGCCTATTTACTTATAATAAGTATCTAGGTGAGCACGTTCAACGCGGGCATTGAGCGAAATAGCAATAACAAGATGATTAAAAACTACTTATCGTCCTCTTTAACTTCTTCAAACTCAGCATCTACTACGTCGTCTGCAGGAGCGCCAGCATCTGTTGCTTGCTCTGCACCTTCAGGAGCGGCTTGAGCTTGTTCTTTAGCTTGAGCAATTTCCATTAACTTAGCTGATGCTTCCATTAGCGCTTGAGTTTTTGCATCAATCGCTTCTTTGTCATCCCCCTTAACAGCTTCTTCAAGCTCAGTTAATGCTGCTTCAATTTTTTCTTTATCTTCACTAGGTAAGTCATCGCCAGCTTCTTCAACTTGCTTACGAGTAGCGTGAATCATGCCATCTGCTTGGTTACGCGCAGTTACCAACTCTTCAAATTTAGCATCGGCTTCAGCATTAGCTTCTGCGTCATTTACCATTTGTTCTACTTCTTCATCTGATAAACCAGATGAAGCTTTGATAGTGATTTTTTGCTCTTTACCTGTATTTTTATCTTTAGCCGTAACATGCAAGATACCATCAGCATCAATATCAAATGTTACTTCAATTTGCGGCGTACCACGTGGTGCAGCATCAATACCTTCAAGGTTAAATTGACCTAAAGACTTGTTCGCGCTAGCTTGCTTGCGCTCACCTTGACAAACATGCACAGTTACCGCAGCTTGATTATCATCAGCCGTTGAGAAAGTTTGAGATTGCTTGGTTGGGATAGTAGTGTTTTTATCGATAACTTTAGTCATCACACCGCCCATGGTTTCAATACCTAATGATAATGGCGTAACATCAAGAAGAAGTACGTCAGTTACATCACCAGAAAGAACACCCGCTTGAATAGCCGCACCAGAAGCTACCGCTTCATCTGGGTTAACATCTTTACGTGGCTCTTTACCAAAGAAATCAGTTACTGTTTTTTGCACTAGTGGCATACGTGATTGACCACCAACTAAAATAACATCATCAATGTCACTAGTTGATAAGTCAGCATCTTTAAGCGCTACTTTAAGTGGCTCTAATGTTGCCTTAACCATATCTTCAACTAAAGACTCTAATTTTGCTCGAGTAACTTTAATGTTCATATGCTTAGGGCCTGAACCATCAGCAGTGATGTAAGGTAAGTTAACATCTGTTTGTTGCGCTGAAGAAAGCTCACATTTAGCTTTTTCTGCAGCTTCTTTAAGACGTTGCATCGCTAATGGATCAGACGTTAAATCCATACCTTGGTCTTTTTTGAATTCAGCTACAAGATAGTTAATTAAACGGTTATCAAAATCTTCACCACCTAAGTGAGTGTCACCGTTAGTCGCTAATACTTCAAAAGTGTGTTCGCCGTCCATTTCATCAATTTCAATAATTGAGATATCAAACGTACCGCCACCTAAATCGTAAACTGCAACAACTTTGTCGCCTTCTTGTTTGTCCATACCGTATGCAAGTGCAGCAGCTGTTGGCTCGTTGATAATACGTTTAACATCAAGACCAGCAATGCGGCCAGCATCTTTAGTTGCTTGACGTTGTGAATCGTTAAAGTAAGCAGGAACAGTAATTACTGCTTCACTTACTGTTTCACCAAGGAAATCTTCTGCTGTTTTTTTCATTTTCTTTAAAACTTCAGCAGATACTTGTGGTGGCGCAATTTTTTCGCCTTTAACTTCAACCCAAGCATCACCGTTGTCTGCTTTAACAATACCAAAAGGCATTATTTCAATATCACGCTGTGTTTCTTTATCTTCAAAACGACGACCAATTAAACGCTTAATAGCGAATAAAGTATTTTCAGGGTTAGTCACTGATTGACGTTTAGCAGGTTGACCTACTAATGTTTCGCCCTCAGCTGTATAGCCAATGATTGAAGGCGTTGTTCTATCGCCTTCTGCATTTTCAATAACACGTACACTGTCGCCGTCTAATACAGCAACACATGAGTTAGTTGTTCCTAGGTCAATACCGATTATTTTGCCCATCTTGGGAGCTCCTATTCATTACTTCTACTTGAAAAGTTCGTAAAAGTTTAAAGTTAATTTGTTGTTGATTAGTAAGTGGGGTCAGCAAAATGCTTTTCAATGGAACAATTTAAAAAATGTTACAATTAATTGAAATAAATCTAAAAATTGAGTTAAAAAAACCAGACAATTGTCTGGTTTAATATTTCAAATGCTATAAATGCTATGAATAGCATTACAACAATAAGCTGAGTTTGCTATTACGCTTTGGTATCAATTACCGGTGCAGCCTTCGATACCATCACCATAGCAGGTCGAATTAAACGACCATTTAACTCGTAACCTTTTTGCATAACAGCAATAACCGTATTCGGTGCCACATCAGGTACTTCCTGCATGGACATAGCTTGGTGCAATTCTGGATTAAACGGTTGATCTTGCGGATCTACGGCTTTAACACCAAATTTTTCTAATGAAGCAGTTAGGCCTTGCAGGGTTAATTCAATCCCTTCAATTACACCTTTTTTACTTTCATCTTCTTTGTCAATACTTTGCAATGCACGCTCTAAGTTATCAACCGTTGTTAACATTTCAGCCGCAAATTTTTCTAAAGCAAATTTACGAGCCTTTTCTACATCTTGTGCAGCGCGGCGACGAATATTATCAACTTCCGCTTTAGCACGAATTACTGAATCTTTTTGATCCGCAACCGTAGCCTGTGCAGTAGCTAATGCTAATTCTAATTCATTTATGCGCTCTTGCTCATCACTAATCACCTCATGGGCATGCTCATGTTGCTCTTCAACTTGCGCCTCAGCTTCTTGAACTATGTCATTTGCTAAGTCAGCCGCTTGTTGATCAGGTGTTACTTGTTCTTGTGTATTCTTTGATTCAGTTGACTCAGTAGTCATGAAAAACTCCAATTAAAACTTAATTATTTTACAGTTTAATGTTGCTATTAATGGGGACTCACTTGAATGATTCAAGTGAGTCCCCCCTAAAAAATAAAAATATTTTATCAAATACAAACTTTACAAGCCATCCAAATAGGGGGAAACTTGCTTCAAAGAGATTAAAATCACGAAATTATTGTTATGGCTCAACACTATAAAACAATTGGACTTATTGGTAAGCCCAATCATCAAGGCGCAAGTGCAACAATTTTAGCACTGCACCAATACTTAGTTGAAAACAACTATCATGTGTTAATAGAAAGCTCAGTCGCTAATACTGTATCTATTGATGGCATGAATGTGTGTTCACTCACCGAAATAGGCGAACAAGCAGACCTTGCGATTGTAGTAGGTGGTGACGGCTACATGTTAGGTGCAGCAAGAGTTTTATCCTGTTTTAACATTGGTGTTATCGGTGTAAATCGTGGTAACTTAGGTTTTTTAACTGATCTTTCTCCCGATGAAATAATAAAGCCATTAGCACAAATACTCGCAGGTAAATCTCACTCAGAACAACGCTTCATTATTGAAGCTGAAGTTTATCGTCATGGTAAATTAAAAAGCTCTAATAGTGCAGTTAACGAAGCTGTACTTCATGCCGGTAAAGTGGCCAGCATGATAGAGTTTGAAGTCTATATTGACGGCAGCTTCATGTTTAGTCAGCGATCGGATGGTCTAATTATTTCTACTCCCACAGGTTCAACCGCTTATTCCATGTCAGCTGGTGGTCCAATTTTAACACCTAATTTAAATGCTTTATCCTTAGTACCTATGTTTCCTCATACCCTGACAAGCCGCCCCATTGTGGTTGATGGTGACAGTGAAATTAAACTTGTGCTGGCCAATGAGAATCAAGAGAGCTTACAGGTAAGTTGTGATGGCCATGTTATTTTGGCTGTCATGCCAGGAGATGAAGTTATTATCAAAAAAAGTGCCTGTACAATACGCTTAGTACACCCACTTGATCATAATTACTTCAATGTATTGCGCAGCAAACTTAGCTGGGGTAATAAACTTTATTAATAACAATTACCGAATTAGTCGTATCAAGTCGCGACACAAGGTATTTATATAAGTCATAAATACCTTGCACAAAACCAATTTACTGTATAAATTAACAGCTAAGTATTTATACAGTGAATTAGGTGATCGACATTATGCTTTTACAACTAAACATCCAAAACTTTGCCATTGTTAAGTCGCTAGATATAGACTGGCAGTCAGGAATGACAACTATTACAGGTGAAACTGGCGCAGGTAAATCAATTGCAATAGATGCTCTAGGCTTGTGTTTAGGTGATAGAGCAACTACCAATATTGTCCGCCCTAACAGTAAAAAAGCAGAGCTTGCGGCCACATTTGAAACACAAAACAATATTAGCGCACAGCAATGGCTAACTCACCATGATCTATTACTAGAGTCGAGTAGCGAATGCATACTACGGCGCGTAATATCAGCAGAAGGCCGTTCAAAATCTTACATCAACGGCAGTCAAGTCCCCTTAGTACAGCTAAAAGAAGTTGGTCAACTTCTGATTAATATTCATGGCCAGCATGATCATCAACTCATAGTTAAATCAAGTCAGCAATGTAAACTATTGGATGAATATTCCGATCACAAACCTGTGCTAGACGAGGTTAAACATTACTATCAGCAGTGGCATAAACTCAGCAAAGAACTGACCTTACTACAACAAAGTAAACAACAACGAGAAGCTCAACAACAACTTCTGCAATACCAAGTAAATGAACTAGATGAATTTGCGTTACAGTTAGGTGAATTTGAAACCTTAGAAAGTGATTATAAACGCCATGCTAATGCGCAAGACTTACTTGATACAACCCTGCAAGCTTTACAAACATTGGCAGAAAATGAAAGTTTTAATGTCCTTGATTCATTGCGACAATGCAGTGAAAACATAAATGCTCTGTCTCGCTTAGATAATCGACTCAATAATGTTGCAGTGATCCTTAGCGACTCTTTAATTCAACTTGACGAGGCCGGCTCTGATCTTAAACATTATTATCAAGAATTAGAACTTGACCCACAAGCCTATGCAATAATTGAAGACCGTTACTCTACAGCCCTACAACTCGCCAAAAAGCATAGTTTAACACCTGAAAACCTGGTTGGTTTTCATCAGGAATTAATCCTAGAGTTGGCGGCGATATCAAATGATGAATCAAGAATTAGCTCCGTAGTTGAACAAATAGCAAAAACGGAACAAAATTATCAACAAGCGGCATCGGCGCTAACAGACTCAAGAAAAGAGGCCGCAAAAAAATTAAGCCTGTTAATTACTCAGAGTATGCAAGAGCTTAATATGCCACACGGACAATTTCATATTGCCATTGACTCTGTAAGCGATAATTCGACAAAAAGACAATTAACAAGCATTTCAGCAAATGGCTTCGACAAAATTGATTTTAAAGTAAGTATAAATCCCGGACAAACATTAGAAGCGATGAGTAAAGTAGCTTCCGGAGGTGAATTGTCACGTATAAGCTTAGCCATGCAAGTTATTTTAGCTGACAAAGTTATCACTCCTACGCTAGTTTTTGATGAAGTTGATGTGGGTATTAGTGGTCCTACAGCCGCAATGGTTGGTAATAAATTACAACAGCTTGCCAAGAACACTCAGGTAATTTGTGTTACTCACCTGCCACAGGTAGCTTGTAAAGGACATCAGCAGTTCTTTGTTAGCAAATTAACAGATGGCGAACACACAGAAACAAAAGTAACGGAACTAAGTGAGCAAAGTCGCATCCAAGAGATAGCACGTTTACTTGCTGGTGATAAAATTTCACAGCACAGCTTAGCTAACGCA
Source organism: Colwellia sp. (assembly GCA_029938115.1). GTDB lineage: Bacteria > Pseudomonadota > Gammaproteobacteria > Enterobacterales > Alteromonadaceae > Colwellia. The sequence goes on from JAPYOP010000052.1 coordinate 26,968, forward strand.
CAAGAGTTATTAGCTAGCTAATATAGATTTAAAATTAAATTAATGAAAAATAGTTTTGTATCTAAAGCCGTGCTTGGTTATTATCCCTGCTCGCATTTAAAGCGTTCATATTAAACTGTATTAATTTGTATTAAAGGAAAGTAAATTTTCATGTTGTTTCGTACCTCTATAATTGCCGTAGCTCTATCACTTTCTGCTTGCTCAAGTTGGGTTTATCGTATTGATATTCCACAAGGAAACTATCTTGAACAAAAGAGTATAAACAAAATACAAGTCGGAATGACTAAAGAGCAAGTGAGATTTATTCTGGGTAGTCCGGTGATGGTTGATGCCTTTGACAAAGACACTTGGAACTATGTTTACCGTTTTAAATCAGGCCGCAGTGAAAAATTAGATCTGCAGAAAAGTTTTACTATCAAGTTTGAAGATGACCAATTGATTTCAGCTGAAGGTGACTTTGAATTGTCAGAAAACTTCAATACTCCTTTTAATGCACCTGCCACACAAAGCGAAGATAAAGTTACGGTAGATAAAAAAGGTAGTTAACGGTTTCATTTAAATTTAAGTTAAGATTAAGTTAACTCTATACAAGAGTTAACTTAATCAAAAGCGATAAACTAGAACTTACTTGTATCGGTAAATAAGCCTACTTTTAAATCTTTAGCTGTATATATTTCACGACCATCAACACTAACACTACCGTCAGCTAGTCCCATATATAATTTACGTTTGATAACACGCTTAAAGTCTATTCTAAACGTTACTTTTTTTGCTGTTGGTAAAATCTGTCCCGTAAATTTAACTTCACCCACACCTAGCGCTCGTCCTCTACCTGGACCACCAGTCCAAGCTAAGAAAAAGCCAACCAATTGCCACATAGCATCTAAGCCTAAACAACCTGGCATGACTGGGTCACCTTTAAAATGACAATCAAAAAACCATAAATCCGGTGTAATATCTAATTCAGCTTCAATATAACCTTTACCATGTTCACCACCTTCTTCAGTGATGGTTAGTATACGATCCATCATCAGCATATTATCTGAAGGGAGTTGAGAGTTGCCTTCACCAAACATTTCGCCGGTGCCTGCTTTAACTAAATCTGTTTTGTTGTACGAACTCTGTTGTGCCATTGCCATAAGTCTTCTTACCTATAAAAGTTGTATCTCCAAGTAAATTCACCGCACTAAAACCTTTACTAACTTTAGTATTTTGAATTAATTTGAGCATATAATAATCTCTTGGGCGCTACTTTAGCGAACACTTGTACACTAAACAACTCTGAACAGTGAAAAATATGCCTTTTTAATGATAATAATCAAATTTTATAATGATATTTGCTTGCACTATCGTATTGCAAATTTAATCGGTCGGAGTAACATAGTGCCAATACCATGCTACTTCAAAACGCATTGAGAAATAAATGGACGATACGGTTAAAAAGAAAAGAAGGGCTATGACCAATGCCGAGAAACAAAAGCGTTACCGTGAAAGGCAAAAAGAACGTGGTAAGCAAGAAATGCGAGGCTACTTGTCTCCAGAAGCTAAGGTGTGTTATCAATTAATTTCTGAACAAACGAACTGGTCTGATAGTATTATTTTAAGCAATGCAGTACGCTTAACCTATGCGGCTTATAAAAATGGGCAAATTGGTCTACTAAATAGTTGGCTAAAGAATAACGAGTTATAAAGGCAATTTCTGTTGATAAATATATTATTAGTTGATGATCACGAACTGGTACGCACTGGTGTTAGTAAAATACTAAATGAAGTTAAAGGCTTTAAAGTTATTGATGAATGCAAAACAGGTGAGGAAGCAATAAAGTTTTGTCGTGAAACTGAGCCCGATATTATTTTAATGGACATGGATATGCCCGGCATGGGCGGTTTGGAAGCAACTAAAAAGATTTTACGTTTTTCCCCTGAAGCAAAAATAATTATGCTTACTGTGCATGCAGAAGACCCATTTCCAACGAAAGTAATGCAAATAGGTGCAGCTGGATATTTAACAAAAGGAACAGCGCCTAATGAAATGGTTAATGCTATTAGAGCGGTAAATAGCGGCCAACGATACCTACCTGCTGAAATCGCACAACAAATGGCACTGAGTCAGTTTAAGTCTGCTGAAGAGAATCCTTTTAGTGGGTTGTCTGATCGCGAATTACAAATCATGTTAATGATCACTCGTGGCGAAAAAGTACCTGATATATCTGAACATTTGCACTTAAGCACTAAAACAATTAACAGCTACCGTTATCGTATGTTTGAAAAATTGAATGTCGGTAACGATGTTGAATTAACTCATTTGGCAATCCGCCACGGTATGATAAAAACAGAAAAGTTATAATTTTGTCAAATAGCGAAAATATTGCCCTCCACCCAAATTTTGATAGAGAAGCCTTTTTAAACTCTGTTACTGAGCAAGCAGGCGTTTATCGTATGTATAACGCTGAACAAACGGTTATTTACGTAGGTAAAGCCAAGCAACTAAAAAAGCGATTAGCAAGTTACTTTCGCAAAGATGTTGGCTCAGTTAAAACAAAAGCCTTAGTTAAGCAAATATGTGCCATTGATGTCACCGTTACCCATACAGAAGGGGAAGCGCTGATACTTGAAAATAACTACATCAAAAAATATCAGCCCAAATACAATATTTTACTGCGTGATGACAAATCATATCCTTATCTATTAATTACAGCCCATCACCACCCAAAACTAGGCCTACATCGAGGTGGAAAACGAATCAAAGGTGACTATTTCGGTCCTTACCCAAGTGTCGGTGCAGTCTGGGAAAGCTTACGTTTAATGCAAAAGATCTTTCCTATTAGGCAATGTGAAGACAGCTATTATAGAGCTCGATCTCGCCCCTGCTTGCAACATCAACTAGGGCGCTGTTTAGCACCCTGTGTTGATAAAGTCTCTCCTGAGGATTATCAACAGCAAGTCGATTTAGCCAAACTATTCTTAAAGGGCAAGAGCTCAATGGTCATTGAGCAACTGGTGTCAAAAATGGAATATGCCAGTAAGCAACTGAATTTTGAACAAGCAGCTAGGTTTCGTGACCAAATAACCACTTTACGTAAAGTTCAGCAGCAACAATATGTTACTGGTATTGCCGCAGAAATGGATGTTATAGGCCTATATCGTTTAAAATCTCAAGCTTGTATTCATTTGCTTTGTATCCGTGATCATAAAATTTTAGGTAGCAAAAGTTACTTCCCGGTTTTGCCCAGTGAAACAAGCGATGAAGAAATCATTCAAGCATTTATTGGTCAACATTATTTAGGCAATGAGCTAGGTGAGGGAAATATCCCCAAAGAAATTGTAGCTTCTTATAGCTTTGAACAATCTACAGAATTGGCCTCTCTTTTATCAAAACAAGCAGAGCATGATGTTAAAATATCAACTAAAAGTCGCTCTGAACGTCGACAATATTTAAAATTAGCCGCTACCAACGCACAAACAGCATTAGTGACGCGCAATAGCCACAAAGAGTCTATGCAAGCGAGATTTGTCGCTTTAAACGAGGTATTTGAGTTAACTAACGGTATTAATAGAATTGAGTGTTTTGATATTAGTCATACAATGGGGCAACAAACTGTCGCTTCTAATGTGGTGTTTAATCAAGAAGGTCCTGTAAAGTCAGACTATCGTCGTTACAATGTGCATGGCATAACGCCAGGCGATGATTATGCCGCAATGGCTTTTGCTATAAATAAGCGCTACGGCAAGCTTAAACCAACCAATAGTGAATCAATGAAAAAGCTACCTGATATTGTTTTCATTGACGGTGGTAAAGGGCAACTAGCAAAGGCGGAAGATTTTTTTGCACAGTTAAGTGCTGAACAAAAACTTGATAGAATTCCCCTGCTTGTTGGTGTTGCCAAAGGTGAATCACGTAAGCCGGGCTTAGAAACACTTATTTTAGCTGGTTCTCATCAGCTGATATCTTTGCCAGCGACCTCACCTGCATTGCATTTAGTACAACATATTCGCGATGAATCGCATCGATTTGCTATCGCAGGCCATAGATCTAAAAGGCAAAAGGAGAGCAAAAAATCTATATTAGAAACAATTGAAGGGGTTGGCGCTAAAAAACGACAAACTTTATTGACTCACTTAGGTGGCATACAAGAAGTAAAAAAAGCAGATATTACCGAATTAGAAAAAGTACCTGGCATTAGTAAGGTATTAGCGAAAAATATTTATGATGCATTACACAATAAGTAACTATATCTAACTAGCAATCCTGTGTAGAATTAGGGCTGAACTTTTTGTTATACCATTTGCTAAAATAAAGAATTAAAATAAAAACTATGTGGACAATACCTAATCAAATAACTTTATTTCGGATCATCTTGATCCCTGTTTTTCTAATTGTTTTCTATTTACCCCTGTCTTGGAGTCACTTTGGCGCCTTTGCGATATTTTGGACTGCTTCAGTCAGCGATGCATTAGATGGCTATTTGGCAAGAAAATTAAATCAATCTTCAGCTTTTGGTGCTTTCATTGACCCTGTTGCAGACAAACTTATGGTGGTAGCGGCCTTAGTTATGATAGTAGAAGACTATCAAACTTGGTTGGTTGCTATTCCTGCTATTATTATGATTGCCCGTGAAATATTCATCAGTGCTTTAAGAGAGTTTATGTCCTCCCGCGGTAAGCGAAGCATCATTGCTGTTTCTGAAATGGGAAAATATAAAACCGCTGCACAAATGTTAGGTATTATGGGATTAATATGGCGTCCTGATTATGATATCCCACTTATTTTATTTTATTTACCCCATGAAGTTATAAATTATGCAGCTTATGGCTTTTATTTTATTGCCACTGTTTTAACTGTTTCAACGTTACTTAGTTACTTCAAAGCAGCATGGCCTGAATTAAAAGGGTAAAAATAGCATCAAATCAGCTGCTTTTTGAGCAGTCGAAGCAAAAAAAGAATTTAATAGTTGACTGTAACTTAATACGATGTAAAATGCGTTTCCGTTGACAGGGAGTCAACAAGTGAAGCGGCTGTAGCTCAGCTGGTAGAGCATCACGTTGCCAACGTGAATGTCACGAGTTCGAGTCTCGTTAGCCGCTCCAATTTAAAACTTACATAATTATGTTTTACATTATTTGTAAAGTTTAATGCTCGGCGGGTTGGCAGAGTGGTTATGCAGCGGATTGCAAATCCGTGTACACCAGTTCG
>JAPYOP010000012.1:0-17266 GCA_029938115.1 Colwellia sp.
TGGTCGGAGTAGCAAGATTCGAACTTGCGACCTCACGTCCCCCAGACGCACGCGCTACCAAGCTGCGCTATACCCCGATAACAAGCAGGGGAATTCAATTGCTTGCGAGGTGTATATTAATGATTTATTTAGCTAATGCAACGACAATCATAACTTTCACGGGTATTTATCGCTAACTGGGTATTTATTGCTCTGTTGAAGCTTGTTCTGCAAAGCTTTTAATAAAATGCACACCATCAATCATTAATGGAAAATCTTTATTTACGGTGATCGGGGCAGCTAATTGACTTGAATAACTTTTAAAGTTTCCGTTTTGATCAATAAGAACAGACTTATCTTTATTAAAAACCATTAAACCTTCTGCAGAAGTATTGGCAATAACGCGATCTTTGGTCAACGTTAACAGATCTGTGCCATTACTATAACTATCATTATTTACGGTACAACCAAGCCAATTCGTCATTAAGCTGGGTTGTAAATCCATATGGCTAGTTAATTTGTTTAACGTTTTACTTTGTATTGTTTGTGAAGAAATAGCCGGTGCGATTAATAGCGCAGGTTTAGTTAATAGTTGGCTATCTTTAGTTTGATTACCAATTGAACTAATCCAAATAATATCTTTTTGTTGCTTATGCTGCTGAGCTAATAATAAAGCGTTAACAAATAATTCAAATTGATATTGGTTATTACTGTTTTTAACATTTTCTGTTGTTGAACTTTTAAAATAAATTAAATGTAGTCCTGGCACTTTATTGTTAAGTTTATCAGCAAAAATAAGACTAGAAATATCATTAAGATAAACTTTCTCTTTAAATAAGCCTGTAAACCATAATTCCTCCTTAACTGCCTCACTCACTGTATTAGGCGTTATTAAAGTAAAAGAACTGGCAAGGTTTTGATAAGCTATGGCTTGGAACAATAGGGGAGTAGTTTGTTGCGCTAAAATATCACTTTGATAAATGCTAGGTAAGGAATAAAATAAATTAAACCAAGCATCATCAAGTAATGCTGCATCTACATGATTATTTAACGAATAACTATTATTATTTATTTTAGGGCTAAAAAGGCTTAGTTGTTGTTCGCTTAATTGTTCATCTGTTAGAACCAAAAATACAGACTTTAATGTGTTGGTTTTTACACACTGTTTGTTTAATAAAGGGTATTGTGGAATAGCACTACTAAAAGATAAGGGGCTAGTTTTGCGTTCGATATAATCATCTACATCAAACAAACCGTATTTTGTTAATAATGTTTGTGCTGTTGCTGGATAAGACAATGGCAATACTGTGTCTTGACGCAACACATCGTAATCTAAGTTTGCATCAGCCCAAATATGCGTTAAGTGACTAAAGAAGAAAGCTAACACTAAAGTAAAAATAACAAAGCGAGCAAAAACAGTTTTTTGCAATTGCTTTAAATGTTTCCATGCATAATTACTCATGGTGAATTCAAAGCCTAAAATTGCAATAGCTAACATGCCACTGACAGTATAAAAAAGAGCACTTTCTTGAGCTATTTCTTTTATCAAACCAATGATTTGTGAACTTGATGATGCATTTAAATGGTATCCCAAACGGCTATAAATAAAGCCATCAAGTAGCAATAGTAATAATCCGAAAGTAAAGATTATAGAACCACTTGTGCGTATAACCTTAGTGTTTGGCCAAATAATAGTTAAGGGAAATAAGAGTAAAACAAAACTAATAAAAGTTAGAAAGGCAATATGACTAACCCAAGTAGTAATAAGGTACATTTGTCCTAATAAGGTGTCAGGTGCTGTTTCACTAAACAGATAATAGGAGGATAGAGCAATTGCAGCAATAATATTGAAAAAAGTAAACCAATGGCTCCAACTGATTAAATGTAAAAGTTTTTTGCTGTAGCTTTTCGTATCAAAAGAGACCATTGATTTTAATTCTTTTTATTATAATGAAAAATAAAACTAGTGTGTTTTTTGAATTGATTGATTTAATGCGCGGGTAAAATTGTCTACAATAGCACTTTGTTTATCGCTAGGGATTTTACTAATAACATTGGTTATTGTATTTCCTAAGCACATTAGTGCTAAATCGGTTGTTGCTGATTCGTTAACAAGCACATCCATTAGTTCTTGGATGATTTTTTCTACACGTTCATTGGAGTATTTCGATACAATGGGCATAATGACACTTAATTGCTGATGATAAATAGTATTTTGCTAGTTTATCAAATGCCTGAACAATATACTAATATATAGACCTTTAAAAATAGACCCATAACTATGAGCTTAATCATTTCAAATATCGCACTACATTTTATTTCTAAAAAAGAAGAGTCTGGGAACGTTTCAATACGTTTAGGCCCAGAAAATATAGAAATAAGCACAAAAATAACCGCCTTTATTGATGGTTTACACGCAATTTATAATGCGAAAGGAAGTAAGGCTTACGGTAGCTTTTCAGTCATGCCTGCAGAAGGAAATGGTGATGAAGGTGATGGAGAAAGTACCGCTCGATTTGTAGACTTAATGGAAAGTTATCTAGGTGAGCGTCAAAGTTTTTATGAATTTAGTACACAAGCTGCAAATACACTAAAAAACGAAATAGAAAAATATGATCTTGAAGAAAGTGGCTACCTAGTTGTATGTCATTATGAATATATGGGCGGTCGTTACCTTTTAGTCGCTGTAATTCCTGTCTCTCAGCATTACAGTGTAGATGGCGAACTTAATATTTCAGCTGCTCAGCATCTCGATACTAATAAATTACAATTAGCCGCTCGTATAGATTTGTTTGATTATCAACAAAACGCTAGCGGTAATCGTTATATCTCCTTTATAAAAGGCAGAGCAGGGAGAAAGGTTTCAGATTTCTTCCTTGATTTTTTAGGCTGTGAAGAAGGTTTAAATGCTAAAGAGCAAACACAAACACTTGTGCAAGCCGTTGAAGATTATGTAGCCGTAAATCAACTTGATGCAGGTGAAAAGCAGCAGACACGTAAAGAGTTATTAAGTTACTGTAAAGAGCAAAAAGCAAGTTCTCAAGATGTCTCTATGCATGAAGTCGGTAAAGTTATTGGCCATACAACAACCGACGCTAACGGTAATGAACAAGATTTTTATAAATTTTGTCAGCAACAATCTTACCCGCTTGAGGAGTCATTTCCTCATGACCAAAGCGTAGTTAATAAAATAACCAAATACTCAGGTTATGGTAATGGTATTAGTCTAAGTTTTGAGCGTGGTCACTTTGGACAAGACGTAGTCTATAACCCTCATAATGACTCGATAACTATTTTTAAAGTGCCACCGAATTTAAAAGAGCAATTACAAGCATTACTCGCTAACAATAGCTCAGATGAGATAAGCGAATAAATAACAATATCGTTACGCGTTATCTTGCGTTGTAAAATATAATATATAAATCAATTATTAACGTGAAATACAAGCATTAATAATTATTTTGTGAAAATTGGAAATACCATGACAAACGAAACAAAAACCACTCTAAACATTACTCGTCCAGACGATTGGCATGTTCATTTACGTGATGGTGGTGTATTAATAAACACAGTAAAAGATATAAGCCGTTATTTTGGTCGCGCTATTGTTATGCCTAATTTAGTACCCCCAGTAACTAATGCTGAGTTGGCTAAAAGCTACTATGAACGCATTATGGCGACGCAGCCATCAGCTCATTTCAAACCATTAATGGTACTTTATTTAACTGATACAACCAGCGCACAAGACATTATTGAAGCGAAAGATTCAGGTCTAGTTTTTGCGGCAAAACTATATCCTGCAGGTGCAACAACTAACTCGTCTTCAGGTGTAACAGATATAACTCAAATGAAAGACGTTTTCGCAGCCATGCAAAGCGTAGGTATGCCGTTGTTAATACATGGCGAAGTAACCACAGACGATATTGATATTTTCGATCGTGAACAAGTCTTTATCGACACTATATTATCTCCTTTAGTGGCTAATTACCCTGATTTAAAAGTTGTACTAGAGCACATCACCACTAAAAATGCAGTCGATTTTGTCAACAGTGCTAGTGATAACGTTGCCGCTACTATTACAGTGCATCATTTATTATATAACCGTAATCATATGTTAGTTGGCGGTATTCGCCCTCATTATTTTTGTTTACCTATTTTAAAACGCAGTAGTCACCAACAAGCGTTAATTGAAGCGGCTACAAGTGGAAGTGCTAAATTTTTTCTAGGCACTGATTCAGCGCCTCACGCTAAACATGCCAAAGAATCAAGCTGCGGTTGTGCAGGCTCTTATACTGCTCATGCGGCTATAGAGTTATATGCCGAAGTATTCGAGCAAGAAAATGCTTTAGATAAATTAGAAGCCTTTGCTAGCTTTAACGGTCCTACCTTTTATCAACTACCTATAAATGTAGATAAAATCACTTTAGTAAAAAAATCATGGCAAGTACCGGCTACATTAAACTTTGGTGATGATGTGGTAGTACCGATTCGTAGTGAAGGTAGTATTGCTTGGCAAGTGGAAGATTAAATTATGCAGTTATTTGTAGACGATCTTACCGTTATTGATTTTTCTTACCTTTGTAATAAGCGAGGCATAGTAGGGGAAAGTTGGATTGTTGATGTATTACTCGATGGTTCGCTAAATGAGCAATCAATGGTATTAGATTTTGCCATTGTTAAAAAGCAAATCAAAGCCATTATAGATGATGCTGTCGATCATAAATTGTTGTTACCCACTCAAGAGTCCGCTTTAACGGTTAAAGATTCACCTTTTCATACAAATCATCAAACACTAGATTTTTTAAGTGATAGAGCCAGTTATTTTTTACAATCACCTAAGTGTGCCTTTGCTCTGATTGACTGTTTAGAAATAACCATTACATCAGTAACTCAGTATTTAAACAAAATCATCATGGCCCAATTACCAAATAATGTGCAGGGTTTAACGTTAACATTACGGCCAGAGAATATTGCCGGAGATTATTACCATTATACTCATGGACTAAAACTTCATGATGGTAATTGCCAGCGAATAGCTCATGGACACAGGTCTAAAATTCAAGTTTTTGTAGATGGACGTAAAAATTCTCAATTAGAGCATAAATGGTGTCAACGCTGGCAAGATATTTATATTGCCAGTGAAGCCGATCGTATAGCTAAATCAGCAATAGAGCTTTCTGAACAAGCTATGTTGAATTTAACACCCGATCACCAATACTTTAGTTATACCGCTCCACAAGGTCGATTTGACATTGCGGTTGAAAACAAAGTACTTGATGTTGTTGACTGTGATTCAACGGTTGAGTTACTCGCCGATTTTGTCGCTAGACAGCTTAAAAAAGAACGGCCTACAAATACGATTAAAGTTATAGGTTATGAGGGTGTTGCAAAAGGAGCTATCGTCAGTGTTTAATTTCAAGTTTAAAGTGTTTTTTTCTTTCTGTTTTGCCAGTACTTTAACATACACAGTACAAGCCGAGATATTGTTGTCAGGTGCCATAAAGCAGGGCGGTTTAGTCATTGGTAAAACCCTGCCGAGTAATACGGTTACATTAAATGGTCAGGTTTTGCCTGTTTCAATTGATGGTGATTACGTTTTTGCTTTCTCCCGAGACGATAAAAAACAATATGAGTTAACAGTAACTTCACCAGAAGGAACTGTAGAGAAAAAAACATTAATACCGACCAAGCGCGATTATAAAATATCACGGGTCGAAGGTATTAAAAAAAGCATAATGAACCCTAATAAAAAAGCAAATATTCGTGCCAAGCAAGACAGAGAAATGATGCAAACGGTTAGAAAAGTCTCAAGCAATTTAACTGATTTTTCTCAAGGTTTTGTTGCACCTCGTAAAGCACGTATAACAGGTGTTTATGGCAGTCAGCGCTTTTATAATGGACAACCTAAAAACCCCCATTACGGTATTGATTACGCTGGAGCTATAGGCTCACCTGTTAAAGCGCCTGCCGCGGGTAAAGTATTACTCTGGGTGCCTGACATGTTTTATTCTGGTGGGACTTTAGTTATTGATCATGGTCATGGTATAACGTCAAACTTTTTACACTTAAGCGCTTCTTTGGTTAAGGTAGGAGACACAGTAAAGCAAGGTCAAGTTATTGCCGAGGTTGGCAACACTGGTCGTGTAACTGGGCCACATTTAGATTGGCGTATGAACTGGCATAAAGTTAGATTTGATCCGCAATTAGCTATGGAAATCAAAGCACTATAACGGAAAAAAAGTTTGATGAATTTAAGTCGAATTAAAATATTAATTAAACAGACATGCTTAAGCTTTTGTTTAATTATTCCTGTGCAAAGCCAAGAGTTCATTGTTGGCTGGGAACTTTGGCACCCATACCAATTTCATAACACAGACAATAAACTCACCGGTGTTGATATTGAAATATTTAATTTGATTGCTAAAAATGCGAAAATCTCTATTTCATATGTAGAGTTACCTTGGCAACGTCATTTATTATATTTAAAAAGTGGTAAAGTAGACTTTGCTTTTGGTGCTTCTTATACCAAAGAACGAGAAGAGACATCCTATTTTTCAATGCCATACCGAAAAGAGACGGTCAATCTATTTGTTAAAAAAGACACAAGTCAAACAATGAAATTGAACAGACTCTCTGATTTAATAAATAGCGAATACCTTATTGGCATTGAAAATGGTTATTACTATGGTGAAGAATTCAAAAAATTGAAGGAAACACCAGAGTTTTTGTCACGTATACATGGCGTTCTAGATATAGAGCAGAATGTAAAAATGTTGATGAAAGGTCACATAAATGGTTTTTTTTCCGATCCAATAACAATGCAATCTTTCATTAAAAAATACAAACTCCAAGGAGTGTTTGAACAACATCCTTTGCCTATTTTCCAAAACGATATTTATATAATGCTCAGTAAGAAAACTTTTATCAATGCTGATCTAGCTAAAATAAATAAAATCATTCTCTCTTTACAACAAAGTGGACAGTTAGAAGAAATACTGAAGCGCTGGTCTGCTAATTATTAAACTTTGCTATTAAGCAGATAACTGATTAAATATCATAGATAGTAAATTAGTAGAAATACTTGTGCAGGAAACATCTTATTCCTTGGCGTAAAGCTAATTCTATATTATCCTAAAATAGTTATTTCTACGTACGAGTAATCAACCTTTTCTCTTAAAGGGCTGATTCCAACACATATATGTTTGTTGTACGGCAATTAATTCAAGGAGGATATAATGAAAAAAGAACTTCCACCATGGGCTTTAGTCAAGGTATGGCTTGATATTCAACAGCAAGATACTCCTCAAAATATAAAAGATAAGCGCCTTAAAATGTTAATTTATTATTTTGGAACTGTTAAATCAGCGATAAAATATGTCGAGGAAAATGATGATTACCAGCGTGCATCATAAAAGTCTCAGCCAATCTAGGTTCAACCTATTGATTTTAAAGTAGAGTTTTTATTGGAATTAAGTAAGTGATATTAACACTATTTTTTACATAGAAAATGATATAATCCTTTTTTTTCAATAGGGCAAAAAAATAATGCGCATTAAATTAACCCAAAATATAGTTTGTGGTCAAGACACTTTTTTAACAGGCGAAGAGTACGAAGCAGTATTGATATTACCTCGTTCAACAACGGTTGAATTTGAGACAAACTCAGGCAGTAAAGTCAGAGCATTTAACTATGAATACGAAAAAGTAACACCTTTAGCTGATATATAGGTGTTTAAAAGAACTTTAGACAATGTATAAAATAGTAATTTTACTTTTATTGTTAATCTGTACAAGTTGCGTGGTATTACCTGAAGCGGATCATACAGAAAAATATCAATGTGCATTGTCAACGGACATGAAGGTTTTAAAATTAGTAAATTTAACGGATGGTGATACTAGCTTTTACGAGTGGAATGATGAAATATTAGCCATTATTACCATACCGACTTCAGCGATAGTTTCAGGTGTTTATGTCTTGGTTAATAATGCTTATCACATAGGCGAAAAGCAGATAAAGTGTTAACTAATTAAAACCTTATTTGTTAAATAAGAAATACAGTGGCTCCAGTGGAACTTACTTTAGCCCACTTATTTTGTCTTCCTATTATTGCATCTCACGCAAGAAGCCCAGGTTTGAACATCTCAACGAGTAATATTCGATAGTTTAAACTTGTTAAAGATCCGTACGTTGAAATTTGAATGAATTAAATTAATTTCTATAAGTAATGACAGGGACAACCAGCCTAACACCTACACCCTACTAAGTCCGATACCTTTTAGTATCGGACTTAGTGTGTTAAAGAGCTTATTAGGCTATATTAGCTCTATCATAAACTTTGGACCTGTTTTTAGTATCTGAACACTACGTGAAATCTGAGAACTTTTGCCTGTTGTTATTGCCAGAATTCACAGAGAATCATTTAATAAAATCTAGGCTGTTACTTATATAAATTTTAATACAAATCAACTTGGTAGCTTTTATGTTAGTTAATCTACCTTTCTTTTTTTACCACTTTCAGCTCTCATTTTATTTTCTGACTGTACATAGATAGTATCAGTTGTTGCCATACTTGCATGACCTAAATCTTCAGAGAGATCTTTTAAAGCTCGACCTCGTTCAATTTCCATACTTGCTCCAGTATGTCTCAGCCAATGCGTAGTCGCTTCCTTGAGCTTCATTGATTTATTTTCACCCTCAAGTTGTCTCATTCGAGCATATGCATTATCAAATATACATTGTACTAAACGTCTAAGATGTCGTGATGTCATTCCACCTTGTCCTCGAATCTTTTCAACAAGCACGTTATTATCGCCACTTGTGGGTAGTCCTGACAATCCTCGATATAAACGATAGCGTGTTAGAAACGGTATAAAATCTAATGGCACGGTTGTATCACGAAGCTTTCTACCTTTGCCAAATATTTTTAGCCACCAATTATCATCATCATCCTGCCAAAAGTGCCCCATTACTGGTGACCAATTATCACGTTCTGACAGCTCAGATATTCTTAAGAACAGCGTTTTTAATGAAGCAATAACAAATAGATTTCGCTCATAAAGAGGATCTTCATTAGCCATATCTACCGCTGCATCTAGAAGGTATTGCCACTGAGAAGCTGACAACCGTTTGACTTCTTTAACTTGAGCATCACTAATGAAATGTTTGCAGTCTTTTTTAGCTATTTGGGCTGGATTTCCATAACAAAACTCTTCGCCCATTAAGTAGTTATAAAGCACAATAATAGCGGTGAATGTAGAGGTTAAAGTTTGCTGTGATGGACGGTATTTCTTTTTATCAACTTCTTTAGACAGCTGACTCTTAGCTGGTTGAACCTTATAAGGTCGCCATAATTCATTTGTATGAAAGTAGCTATTTTTCAGCTTGAAACGCTCTTGACTACTTGTACCAATCCAATCAACAGGTGGCTTCCAACAAAAGTCTGCATACTCTAAAATATCTGCTTTTCGTAACTCATCAATAGGCATTTTTTTTTCTAAAAACGACCAAAGTAAAAACTTCTCTATTTCATTACGGAATCTATCATAGGTATGGATGGATTTATTTCTGCCAGTATATTCAAGAAATTCTTTCCCCCATTGCCAATGCGTTAAACACCATTTAGGGCTGTTATTTATGAAATTATTAACTGTTGGATAATCGATAATATCTAACTCTAATAGCTCTACATAGGTCGGATATAATGGTACTGGGATTGTTTTGGGCATAGATGAAAAAGTAAGGTGATTTTAAGTTTTATTCTACTTGCCCTCTCCCACTATGTCCAATACTATGCTTCAGTATTAAAATCCATGCAGGTTTTCATTTTTCGAATCAACACCTTCGTCATTGTGACTAAATTTTGGTGAAGTAACATCAGGACAAAAATTGCAAATATTATCTTGAGTCATTCCCTTACCCATCGAAAAATAAGGTGCTGTGGTCAAGTAAAACTTGCCACAGATTTATATTCAAGCCAGTATCTTTTCTCTAACGCATTTAATCATAATGTAGTGAATCAACAGGTTTAGCTGTTGCTGCGCTATAAGCGATTACCATCACGGTGATATAGGCAATGATTAAACTAAACGCCGCACTTAATACAAATGCACTATAGGGCATATCAATACGGTAGATAAAGTTATCTAACCAATCCCTCATCAAGAAATAAGCCAGAGGTAAAGCAATAACATTGGCGACAACAACTAAGGTAGAAAACTGATTCACCAGCATAAAACAAAGCTGGCCAGTACTTGCACCGAGTATTTTTCGCACAGCAATTTCTTTCACTCGACGCTGAGTATTAAAAGCGGCTAAACCAAATAAACCAATGGCAGTGACCAAAATAGCCAACAAGGTAAATACATTAAGCAACTCAGTTTGTTGAGTTTCATTGCGATAACTGGAATCAAACAAATCGTTTAACCAATCATATTTGAAGGCTAATTCTGGTGCTAATCCTAGCCATATCTGCTCTATTTCCTTAAGTGTTTGATAACCTGCTCCAGCCTTAAACCGAATGGAGGTCCAGCGTAATGATAAATCTTTTGGTTGCGCTGATAAGACATAAGTCATTGGAGGTACAATGTTTTTTACATTAACATAATGACTGTCTTCTACTACGCCAATAATTTGGTGATTATGCAAACCGTCTTGACCACCGCCTAAACTAAGTAACTTGCCAATAGATTCTTCAGGGCTCCACCCCAAAGCAGCAGCTAAGGTTTGATTAATGATAAGTTTGCCCGTTGACGACTGCCAATTCGTTTCGTTTTCTCTATATGCATCATTATAAGCATTAGTAAAAGTTCGACCATTAACTAGCTTTATACCATAAGTGTTGAAAAAATCTAAACTAACCGGATTATTTCCTACCCAAATTTCATTACTAATATCATCAAGTCGCCTTACCGTATTCGACGTTCTTGTTGCTTTAGTTGGCACAGTATGAGACATGGTTACCGATAAAACATCCTGATGTCGCAGCGCTTGGTTTTTAAAAGCATTGTAAGTATTGTCGCCTCTGGAAATAACGATCACGCCTTCCCTTTCATAGCCCTGTTCCATGTTTTTAATATAGTGCATTTGCCAGTTCACAACTAAGCTCGCTACTAATAAAAAAGCCGCTATAGCAAATTGTAAAATAATCAAAGATTGCCTTAACAACACGCCTGATTTAGAGGTGGTCACTAAACCTTTAAGTACATGGGCAGGCGAAAGACTACTTAAATAAAATGCAGGGTAACTACCTGCCAATACGCCTACTAATACAATTAACGTCAGTAACTGCAGTGATTGTAATACTGAAAAATCAATCAGAATCACAACATTCATTAACTGATTAAAGGCTGGTAAAAAAAGAACAACAAGGGCAACAGCAAACACACTGGCAATTGCTGATAGCATGACTGCTTCTGTTAAATACTGAATAATTAATTGTTTTTTACTCGCACCTAGTGCTTTGCGAACACCAACATCTTTTCCTCTACGCATTGCTGCTGCAGTCGACAAGTTAGTGAAATTAACGCAGGCTAACAGCAAAATCATCATTGAAATAATACTAAAAATTAAAACCATCACCGCGCTACTAGGTGGCGTTAAACTGCTTGTAGTGATGTTATCAAGGTAAATATCTAATAAGGGTTCAATGTTAATGCGGTTAGTTTTGTACGATGATAAACCTTTAGCCCGACTATCATAATAATCACTAATGGTTGACGTTAACGTATTTATTGCCGATTGTTTAGGTATTTTTGCAAACGTTCTAGTGGCGTTAAAATTCCAGGCATCAAGCCATTTGGGGTTAGATATCTGTCTATAGAAATTAACCATAGGCAATATCATTGTAAGTGGCATGGTTGTCGGTGTTATTGGCTCTTTAATCACCGCAGTTACTTGATGTTCTTTACCATTTATTGTTAAACGTTTGCCGATAACACCAACGGTACTAGAAAAATATTTAAGCGCTAAATCCTGATGAAGTATCAAACTATCTGGCGCATCAAGCGCGGTATGTATATCTCCTTCAAGTAGTTGAAAATCAAAAAATTCAAAATAATTTTGATCCGCATAAAGTACTCGCTCAGAATAAACGCTTTGTAAATGTTTGATTGAGACATTGGCTGGCGAGACACGAGTTGCATCTTCTACTTGACTAAAATTTTGTATCAACTCTTTTGATAATCTTAAGGGGGTTTGAGCTTGTGGGATATTTTCACCACGGAGCAAGTTAATTCGATAGATATCTTTAGCATCAGTAAAAGCGGTGTTGTAGCTTTTTTGATGGTCAACATAAAGCTGAATTAAAATGAAACTAGCCATGCCAATAATTAGGCCGGTTAACTGAATAAAGCTGGTTAATTTGTCTCGGCAAAAATTTCTCCAAGCAACAATAAAGAGTAACTTAATCACAAGAGACCTCCGCTAATACTTGCTGTTCCTTTTCATTACTAGCTCCATTATTATCTTGCACATCGTTACTCACCTGGTGATCATTGATAATTTTACCGTCGAGCAGTTCAATTACCCGAGAGCCATAACAGACATGATCTGGGGCATGGGTTACCATCACTATAGTCGCACCATTTTGGTTAAGTTGTTGCAATAACTCCATTACCTGAGTTGAATTGGTTGAATCGAGATTACCGGTTGGCTCATCCGCAAGAATTAAATCCGGCTTAGTTACTATTGCCCTAGCGATAGCAACACGTTGTTGTTGTCCCCCTGATAATTTTGCTGGCAGGTGTTTGCGGCGATGACTAATACCAACACGTTTTAATACAGCATCAACTAATTTTTTTCGCTCAGCTTTGGCAACATTATGATAATAAAGTGGTAACTCAATATTTTGCTCAACTGTTAATTCATCAAGTAAATTAAAATTTTGAAAGATAAAACCAATATGTTGCTTTCTTATTGATGCCCTTTGCTGTTCACTAAACTTATCAACCTGATGTTCAAAAAAGCTAAATTTGCCGCTATCAATATTGTCCAACATGCCTAAAACATTGAGTAGGGTTGACTTTCCACAACCTGAAGGCCCTAAAATTGATAAAAACTCGCCTTTTTTAATACTCAATGTCATATCATTAATAGCGACGGTCTCTACTTCGTCGCCAATAAATGAGCGGCTTATATTGTTAAATTTGATCATAATTATTCCTTGCTTGTCTTTTGTGGTTTTATGTTTATTGGTTGTCTGAAATAAGTTGTTTTAATCATCCATTGATAGGCTTAATTTTTCTGCGTCAGCGAAGCTTGCATAAGATGAGGTGATTACCCGCTCTCCTTGCCTTAAACCTGATAATACTTCAATACTTTGAGGGTTTTTTCTACCTAAGCGAACGTTACGCTTGCTTGCATTTTTTCCGTTAGCGTCAACAACAAATACCCAGCTACCGGCCGTATTTTGGATAAAACCACCATTGGCGATTTGTAGTTTTGACTCGCTGGAAGACAGATTGAATTTAAGTTGTAAGCTTTGCCCTAAACGTAACTGCTTCGCGACAATTTTATCTGTAATGTTAAAATCGACTTTAAAGGTACCGTTGTTGATGCCCGGATATACCTTGGCTACTTCTATTTGGTAAGTTTGACGATTAAGTTCAAAGCTTGCTGCTTGTCCTTTGGCAACACGACTTACATAAAACTCATCCACTTGTGCGGTCACCTTATATTGCTCAATCAAATCTACTTGACCTAAACGTTGACCAGCACTTTTTGATTCACCCACCTGTGCATCAAGGAACGTTAACTGCCCTTCACTGGGAGCGCGAATAATCAAATTATCTAAACTGGCACGCGATATTGAAAGATTGCTCTTTAAGGTACTTATACTTTCCGATAATTGGTCAAGTTGCTGACTTTGCAGTAAGGCTTCTTTTTGTTGGCTCTGTTGAACCATCTCACGATATTTTTGCTGAAAATCCAGTTCATCTTTTACCATTTCAAATGCTTGCTGTGAGATAAGATTTTTCTCAACCAGTGTTTTGTAGCGAGTGAATTTTTTTTGTAGGCTCAACACTTCAAAATCTAACTCAATAACATCGCGTTTTAATGCCAATTGATTCTGCTCTAGTGCTAAACGCGTATTACGCATGTTATTAATTTGTTCTGAAACTTCGGCTTCTCGTGCTAATACGTTTAGTTGTAAGTTGGTATTACTGAGTTTTAATATCGCTTGTCCTTGTGTCACGATGGCCCCTTCTTGAATAAAGACTTCATCCACTCGACCACCATCAATGGCATCAATAAAAATGGTTTTTTCTGGTTCAACGACACCCCGTAAAGGTAAGTATTCAGAAAACTCAGCTTGACTAATAGTGCTAATCACTAAAGTTTCACTAGAGATGTTGTAGTGTTTTCCTGAGACTGTGCTACTTTGAGAAAAAGCTAAAACACAAATCAATACACTAGCGCCAAGGATGGCGAATAGAAAAGTACGCTGATTTTTGTTATTACGAGTTTTCGGTATTGGTTTGTCCATAGGTATTCCTGCTTATTAACTTGAGAAACAGTGTTAACCAGAACAAGTATAAAAGAAGGAATAAAGGGGGATGAAAGTGTGATTATTGTAGGGGAAGTTATGACCACCAGGGATAGTCACAACTTAAAATCAATAAAAACAGTGTGTTAAATAGTGTTAGTGTATTAGACGTAATAAATGAACAATAAATAAGTTGCGCTATAAACTGGTTGTTTGCATGATATCCGAAACAGATTGCTTCATTTTAGTGTAGATCATGCCAGTTTTCTTTATATCAAAATCAATACTTGGTCCTAATTTTTGCCATAACTGGCTGCTTTTCGAGGCAAATGAATAGTGCATATATTGCTTATTTTCAGCGCTTGATTGGCATACTAAACCATCGGGCGTTACTTTCAGGTTCAGTTTTCTATTGATAATACTTGGCTGGCAAGTGAGTGGAATAGTCTGAGGCTCTGTCGATAAATTCGAAAATTTCATAACTTGAAAACTGCCATCAGCAATGAGGTAATAACTGTTATCAAGCGCTGAATAAACCCCGCCTTGGTAACCTGCAGGGAGTGGTGATAATTTTTGCTCATTAATGTTGTAGCGCACCAAATTCCAATCAGCATTTTTGACACTTGATAGTAGTAAGTTGTTTTCATTCTGCCAGCTAACACCAGCAATGGCGATATTATCAATCGCCAATTTATCAACGGTTAGGCTATTGTTATTGGCAATGTAAATTTGATTATCAGCCAAAATCATTAACTGACTATCATCAGGTGAAAAAGCTAAATCATAGAGCTTAACTGGCTTATTAAATGCCGTTAATTGCTGAGTGCTTTCACTACTTGAAACGCCAAGTAAATCACTAAGATATACTTCCGCTGAGGTGGTTCGCTTAGAGACAAAGGCATATTGATTACTGTTGTGTGCTAAAGCAGGTAAGTAATCCATTACGGTAGAGTTGTCTAACTCAATGTCTTGCTGGTTTCTCGATTCAAAGTGAATATCTCTATTAAGTAAATAGGAAACAAAGCTAAAATCTTTACCATTATTAAGTCGAGATAAATGCTTCACTCGAGAGGTATTACTGGCAACAACGGCTAGTTTAGTGCCTTTTAGACTACTTTGCCACAGCTCGTACGCAGGATGTGGCGAAGGGTGAATAATAGTTTCATTATCATGATGCCAAAGCACAGCACGCATTAAATAATCTAACTTTGCCGTTTGCTCAAGCTTAGACTCTTCTATATTTAAAGTGTATATCCGAGTCGAGGGTGAAAACTCACTATTTACCATGACTAAGTTTTTGCCATCGGTTGATATATCGAAACTATAGTTTCCTAAGCCATTAGTGATCGGTTGATTAACAATGTCTTTTTCATTATTACTTAGCTTAACCCGAAAAATTTGGTAGCCATGACTTGCTGATTGCCGATCATTAAAATAAAGGAATTTACCATCAGGCGAAAAAACAAAGTGTGGATTACTGTCCTCACTACATTCAGTAATAGTTTGCCAAGACTCTTTGTCTTTAATGTTATCTAGTGGTGCCCAATAGATCATACAAACACTATTGTGTTGGTACAAAAAAGCAAGTTTATCTTCGCTAGGCGACCATACTGGTTTGCTCAGTGCTGCTTTTAAATGAGAAACCGATCGCTTTCTATGATTGCTCAAGTTTTCGATATTTATATAGGATTGCTTGCCTTTAACTTCTTTACTATAAGCTAGATGAGTTAAATCGGGCGACAGCGCTGGATAAAGTTCAACACCCACATCACGGGTTAGTGCTTTCACTTGCTTTGTTTGCAAAACAGTATTGCTCTTTGATGATAAAATAAATGTAATCGCGATAGTTATCATTAATCCTGCAATAACGAATAGACTGTTTTTCGATAGAGTGTTTTTGGTATCACTGCGGGTCATTATACTATTTGACAGAACTTCGTTTGAGCTATTTTCTTTAACATATTGACTGTGCGATTCGCAGTTTCTAGTATCAGAAACTTGTTGATTTCTGGCCGTTTCTTCCTCAACAAATTCGGCCACCATACGATAACCTTTACGTGGTACGGTGATTATAAATTGTGGACTCTTCGGATCGTCTGCTAAGGCTTTTCTTACTTTCACTAAGGTACGACTAATGGCATTTTCTGTCACTAATGTGCCAGTCCAAACATGCTCCATCAATTCATCTTTACTGATCACTCGATGGGTGTTTTGACAAAAATACACCAGTAAATCATAAACTTTAGGTGCCAAGTTAATTGTTTCACCTTGACGATAAAGCAATTGGTTGTGAGTATCGATGCAAATATCAGCAAAGTGTAAATAGCGCAAAGTATGTCCTTGTCTTTTTTTATTTTATCTTATGAAAAGTTAAGTTATTGACGGTTTTTATTTTTTTAAGTTACAGAACACTTGCTATGGTACTGCACTTTAATCAAGTTATTAAGGTTTTTAAAGGCCTCAGACTATTGAACGGTGACAAATCATCGGCAAAGCCTTTAATAATGGCTTTGGTCATCGTTTGGTCATAAATAAATCCAATAACATTCCTAACTAATCACCTGATAATCATTCTTTTACTTAGCGACTGCTCTATTATCTATTGTAAATAATTAGCTGACACTTATGCTATGGAGAAAATTTATAATGAAGTTTTTCATTTTAATCCCCAACGAACAACGAATGAGCATGGTGTTCATTCATCTTTTAATCATGTTATCGAGTGTATTTAGCACTTCTAGTTTGGCTAACGATGTTCAAACGTTGCAACAAAAGGCATTACAACAAAAGGCATTACAACAAAA
>JAPYOP010000012.1:17366-64620 GCA_029938115.1 Colwellia sp.
CAACAA
Source organism: Colwellia sp. (assembly GCA_029938115.1). Classification (GTDB taxonomy): domain Bacteria; phylum Pseudomonadota; class Gammaproteobacteria; order Enterobacterales; family Alteromonadaceae; genus Colwellia. The sequence goes on from JAPYOP010000012.1 coordinate 17,373, forward strand.
AAGGCATTACAACAAAAGGCATTACAACAAAAAAAGTATTGATCGTTATTTCCAGTGATCCCCACGGTTATTGTCTACCTGAAGTGCTAGAGCCTTATCAGCTTTTACAACAAGCAGGCTTTGAAATTGATATTGCTAGCCCTTTAGGTGGTGAAGGTAAAGCAAGTGGTAGTTTTAGATTATCGTCACAGCAAAAGAAATGGTTAAAGACGTCAAGCCTAGCTAGTCAATTGTTACACTCTCTAGCAATTGAGCAAGTTGATGCGAACGACTACCAAGCAATCTATTTTGCTGGCGGCTCAGGCCCTATGTTTGATTTTATTAATAACCACACCATACAAGAGCTTACTGCTACTATATATGAAAGTGGCGGTATTGTTTCGGCAGATTGTCACGGCATTGCCGCATTGCTTAATGTATCGCTTTCAAACGGCACACGTTTAATAAGCGGAAAGCAGTTAACGGCAAAGTCCAACAATGAAGAAGGACGTTGGGCAAGAAATAACTACCCGTTTTTATTAGAAGATAAAATAAAGCAGCTTGGTGGAGAATATCAATCACAGGCTAAAGGACAATCACAAGTTGTAGTTGATGACCGTTTGATCACCGGGCAGAACCCTGCTTCAGCAAAACCAATGACAGAACAATTAATTAAAGCACTATTGAGTATAAACTACTTCATCAGGAAAGATAATGTAGTTACACAAGACAGCTAAATTAAACATGTTCCAGATTCAATGTTTGACACCATTTACTCGCTTTTAAGAACTCTTCTTGAACAAGTTTTTTATCTAACGAATATTGACCTAAGCTATTTGTTAAACTTTCGTCGGTTTTGAGGTTTTCGCGGCCAACTATAAAACTCGTAGTTAAATCAAGTAACTGACCTAGCAAACCATCATGTTTAACTAAAGCTGTTTCTATAGGCTCAGCTAACGGCATTGTTTTAACTATTTCAGACATTGGCATAGATAGCATTACTTCAATTGCACTAAGTAAACCGGTTATAAAGGCAAAGTCATTCACTGACTTAAATGCATCCTTATCACTTAGAGCAAACATCATTTTACCTGTGATTAACGCTTGTTTGCATACTTCATCAGTAGTATCTGAAGTTAGATTAGATAACGCCAAAATTGACACAAACTGTCTTAATTTATCTTCACCTAAATAGGCTGCAGCTTGTTTTAATGACGTAATTTCAACTCGAGTACCTGTTGCTACATTATTAACCATTTTCAACAAACCTATGGTCAGATTGACATCATGGCTAATTATTTCAGCAATGGTTTCGTAGTTTAAAGGATAATTAAAAGTTTCACTTAATAAGTTAAGCATTTGAGTTTTTATTGGAGCAAGCGCTTGGCCTTCAATAATTTCAGGTTGGTGATAGAAATAGCCCTGAAAATAATCAAAACCAACTTCTGCTAACGTTTGTTGTTGATTTCTTGTTTCTACTTTTTCTGCGGCTATTGCCACTTTAAAAGGTTTCATTCGACTAACAGCTGGTATTAGTCGTTTAGTATTAATTTTTTCAATATCTACTTTCACAATATCAATATATGGAAATAGCAAATCCCAATGTGGTGCTAAATCATATTCAGTCAGAGCTATTTTATAACCTTTCTCATGATAAAACTTTATAATTTTCAATAGCTTCTTGGTAGGCTTTTCTTGCCCAACCAACTCTATAACAATAGTATCTTTATCAAACATTAAAGGAAACTTATGTATTAAACAGTTTTCTGTAAAATTGATAAACGCCAATTTACCCATACTTATGGTTTGAATATCACCATGTATATGGTTTTGAATAATAAGTTTTGAGCTGGCTATATCATGATCAACTTCGGGAAATTTATTATCAGGACTATCCCTAAATAATAATTCATAACCGATCGTTTCAGATCTTTCATTCAAAATAGCTTGTCTGGCGATATAAGTGTTTTTCATTTAGCTTTAATATTTTATAGTTAGCAAATAAAGTAGCCACTAAGATTACACTACTATTGGTTGAATTTACTAGTCAAAATTGAATTTTAACTTACTTGGACAGTAATTAATTTCTATTTATTCCGCTAGGCTTTATATAAATAAAAAACAGGGAACTTTTCTCCGTCAACCTGTGGGGGACAGTTTTTGTGTCCAACATTTAACACCTGAATATTTATATTATTTTTATTTAATAATGGGAGATAAAACTTCAAATTTACCATCTATATTATTTAATGGTTTTAAACCAAGCAAGTGAGTCATTAGCGGAAATATATGAATGTTTTCAAAAGGAGTAAGCTCCTTTCCCATAATAAAATCAGGTCCTGAGGCTAAAAAAAATGCATTTAATTCACTTTGATTTAGCGCATCATATCCATGTGTAGCTAAGCTTGAATGGCCATATTTCTCATTAATAAAACTGGCCGTTGGTTCGGCTTCTATGACTAAGTCGGGTGTTATGACAAGGCTTGCATTAAATTTCCAGTGTTTAGGGTAATTCTGTTTATGATAAACACGATACAAATCTGAGTGTGATTTTTGTTTAGCTTTTATTTGCGCTAAAATGAACGCTTGCTGTTTTTTCAGCATGTCTTGAGCAAAGTATACATATAGTTGTGTGCTACTTTGAGCAATTGTAATCACTTTTTCAGTAATTAGTTTTTTCAGTTCATTATTAAACACCATTGATGTTTTGATACTTTTTTTTCTGTCTATTTGAATCATTCCATGATCAGATAATAAAATAACATTGACCGGCTGTGGTAGCTCTTGCTGCAAGCGTTCCATAAAGTAGCCTATCATATTATCAATGTTTGTTACTGCTTGAGCTAGTTCTGCTGATTTTAAGCCATACTTATGCCCTGCATCATCAACACTTGAGAAATAACTAACAATAAATTTTGGAGCTTCCTCTTTAGGTAGTTTTAACCAGTCAATAATTTGATCGAAATGCTCTTTATCTGTAGCTGTTCTATTATAAGGGATATTGTAAGTTGGTTGGCTCCCCTGACCTATTGCTTCAGATTCTGGCCAAAAATAGACCGCTGAAGTGATTTTATTTTCCTCAGCAAAGGACCATAAAGGCATAGCCGTCAGCCAAGCACTATTATTCTTACCTGCACCTAGGCGATACTTTTCAGCTAAACTTGGATGATAAAATTTATTATGGATAATACCATGTTTTTCTGGGTACACACCGGTAATTATTGATAAGTGATTAGGGAAGGTTTTACTCGGATAAACAGGTAAAAGTTTTGCAACTACACCTGTTTTAGCCAGTTTAAGAATATTATTAGGCTGATAAGTTGTTAAGTAATCATGCGCAAAACCATCAATAGACAGCAAAATCAACGGCGGCTTTACTTTTTCTCCATAGGTAGGGCTAGATAGTATAAAGACTAAAGAAAAGAGAACAAAACGACTCATCTGACTTCCTAACTATAAAAGTTAAACTAATAAATCATGGATGTTGGCTAAGTCTTTTTTACCTTTAATAATCTCATCTGGTGTTAGGCCTGATAATTCATGTGGAAAAACAAGCCATTCTTTAGATTCATGTACAAAGTAGTCTGGTGTAATATCAACTTGTTTATTTTCAGGTTTATACCAAGGACAAGCCGTTCTGACATCTTTTGGCATATTATTTCTCATGGTTAATTCAAGCTGAGAAATAAGTGCTTTAATGCTACGTCCTGAGTCAAAAACATCATCAACAATTAATAAGCTATCATCAGAATTTGCATTCTCAATAATATAATGAAGACCATGTACTTTGATCTCTTTGCTTTGTTGATTAATGCCGTAATAAGAAGATGTTCGCACAGCGATATGATCTGTTTCTACTTTTTTATAGTCGAAATATTCTTGAACAGCTATACCTATTGGGGCACCGCCTCGCCATATTCCAACAATAAATTGCGGTCTGAAACCGTCTTCATAAACTTGAGCAGCTAATCTGAATGAGTCTTCAAGTAACTCTTGTGCAGTAATAAATGTTTTATCCATTAGTAATAACCTTAACGTTTAATTTTTTTTATTATAACGCGATTATTTTCCTTTTTTAAATTATTTGTCTAATTAGTCAGGTTTTAAATTCCAATGGTATTATATTTTCATCAAAAAACATCAAATATTGAAAAATCAACTCGCAAGATTGAACATAAAATGAAATATTTATATTCTCAAAAGTATCATGCGTGGTGTGATAATTAGTGTGCATGCCAACACCAAAATAAATAAAAGGGATATGTTTCTTATTAAATGAACCGTGATCACTTGCATTTCGCCAACTAATTCGGTTTTTAGATTTATATAGCCCGTCTTTAAAACCTCGCTTTAATTTAATTGCTGAACCGCTTGGAAACTGTTTTATATGATTAACACTACTTTCTGTTAATATTTTTTCTAGCCTGTTTTCAATAAAATGTAGCTTGGATGTGTTTTTACTTCCACCAATCATATCAATATTTATATTGAGCCTTATTTGTGGCAACATCTGCTTTTGTTGACGAAGAAAAGCTTTAGAGCCTAGTAAATTTACTTCTTCACCATCAGTGAATAAAAAAATAACACTATATTTTAATGGTTTATTCGCAATAATGTCTCCATAAGCAAGTAATGCGGCAGTGCCTGATGCATTATCATCAGCCCCATTGAATACTCTTGTTCCTTTTACGCCTAAATGGTCGTAATGAGCACTTAAAACAATAAACTGTTCAGGAAAGCGGCTGCCTCTAACTAAACCAATAACATTACTGCCATGTTTTACCGTAAATAAAGACTCTTGCTTGAATGTGTGATGAAATTGTTCTTTAAATGGTTGGACATCACTTTTAATCAAAGATGAAATAATATAATTTTGAGCTGCTAGGCTTTCTGGTGAATTGAACTCTCTACCCGCCATATTATCTGCAGATAAAACCTTTAAATGACCTTTTAACGCTTTTATGTGCTGTGGCTCTATATATATTTCTTCCTTGATGTTTTCATGTTGAGATATCGGCAATGATACACATCCTTGCACGACAAACATTTGAACTATAAATATAAGAAAAATTTGATAATTTTTAATTTGCTATCTCTGCTTTTAGAAAATTTAACTTAGCTACATACTGATGTTCAGTAGATCTTACTTTATTTAAAGATAAGGCTTTGTTCATTGCTTTTTTTGCCTCTGACAATTTATTCATTTGATAGTAAACTTTCGCAACACCAAAATAAAGTTCATGTATTTTATTATTCAATTTTATTGCTTTTCTATAGTGTTTTAATGCTTGTGAATAATTGTGTCTATAATAAGCTTCATCGGCTAAAACAGCATGGTAATAGGGATTCTTCCTTCTTTTAATTGATAGTTTACTTTCTATTGAATCAGCCTCTGCATAATTATTTTGATCACGAAGTAATATCGCTAAATTGGTTAGTGCTGTTAAATTATTTGAATCAATCTCAGTTGTGTATCTATACGTTTTTTCAGCAATACTTAAATTATCAGTTAAACGATAAAGAACAGCCAAGTTCCCCCAAGCAGGACTAAAAGTAACATCCGCTAATGTTGCTGCTTTTAAATATTGATAAGCAATATCATATTCATTATCGACTAGGGCTTGCCCTCCTTTGTTGTTATAAAACATAGCCAAAACAGTGCTTTTATCTATGATTTTTTTAGGAAACTGCTGCTTAAGTATGTATGGGTCAAAATCTATTTGAATATCATTATTACCAAAAACTATATTTTTATCCAGATGTGCACTCTGTTTTACTAGCAAGTTTACGTGCCCAGTTAATAAGTTATATTGGCCATTTCTAACCCAATATTCTGGAACATTGACTTGTTGAAAGTTAACATGCAAATTTGCTTCTTCAGCTAACGCATAGGCCATTATTGTCAACGACAAACAATTAGCTATATGACTATGGTATGCCTCTCTAGCAGTTAGGTTGGCGTTACTTAAATAATTCAATGCAATTTTCTCTTGTGAGAAAATATGATTTAGCAACTTCATTGCCTTTTTTTTAGTATTACGGGTGTTATTAATACTGTTTTGCACCATTAACTGCATTTCTTCATCAAGCATAAATATCTCTTGCTCAGATTCAATTGCAAATAACTTTGGCTTAGGGAATTTTTGATCTAAATAGAGTGAATCGACAGGTATGGAAGAACGAGCATTATAGCCACTATTACTCTGACATGAACAAAGTAAAGGTAAAAAAAGGAATAAAATGATAATGATAAAACGCTTCATAATTTTCTCCTTAAATCACTTAATAAATAAGCAGGATAATTAAAGCGTAAGTCAATTTAGGTAGAAATACTAATAAAGATAGCTGTTATTAATATTTGTTTACAAAGTAAATAGTTTGACTAAATGAACCGAAAGATTAACGTTCACCGTTTCCAAAGAAATATACTATGCGGCCGGCAACGGTGTCTTCTGTTGTATGAACGTAAGGGCTATAGTAGCGACGCCAATCAAGCTGCAAAGATAAATTATTAGCCATTTTGTAATGAATTCCTATTCCCATATTTACTTGAAAGGTTTTTAACTCATTACTTTGTTCACGCAACATTTCACCAAACCCTGCGGTTATATAGGGACGTAAATTATTTTGGCTGTTAAAGTAATATTGTCCGTCTAAGCTATAATTTTCATAAGCAATTTCATTGCCTGTTATAAGATGATCTAGTTTATTTTTAGCATATGAAACACGCGCTGAAAATTTTCTAGAAAAATATAAACCTAATGAGTATTCTGTAACCATACCATCGCCTAACTGCCAATAATCATCTAATGACACTGAGCCTAAACCATAAGATATGCCAACAATACCCGTGTCAATTGGATCTTTGATTCGACTAGGCTGGTACTTTTTAGCTGGAGTATAACTACCGCCATCACCAAGCTGTAAAGAGATATTAAACTGAATTTGATTTTCAGTTTCACCATTCGAGGCTATAGGTACCTCTTTAATACGAACGTAACCTGTACCCGCTTTAATAATTTCTTTACCAAATAAATGATTAATCCCCACACTCAAACTATCGACAGGGTCAAGTATGATTAATGCGGTATTACCTAATATCGTTGAACCGAAAATTTCATCGTTATTAGCACGGATATCCATTTCAGTGGTAAAAGCCCACTCGCCATAAACCCAACCTAATACGGGGGTGATAACCAAGTCTTGAATGGATGGAGCCTCCGCAAGTGCTTCTATACCATATTCCCAATAAAAGGTAGACATTAATGTTGAATAGATAAAAGCGTCCCATTGACGAAAACCTGATTTACGTGCTACTTGATAATAAACGCCACCAAAATAAGGGTGACCAATAAGGTTTAAAGGCCCGTTATCCCTGTCCCACACAGGAGCACTGGTAACATTTTCTGCCCATTTTGTGAACATTCCCTGTTCTTTATCCCAATTTGAGATATCTTCGGGTAATAAAGCAATAATCCCGATAACACCAAAGCCATAGGCAAAAATAGATTTTGTTTGTGACCAAAAGCGGTCGCTATCTTCGCCATTCTCAGCTGAAAACAGTGATACTTGATAAGGTGATTGATAAAAATCATTGTCGGGTTGTAAATTTTCCCAACGTCGTGTGGGGTATTTTTCAGGATAATAACTAGCAATATCAGCTTCTGTAATTGCTGGCTCTAACTTAAGTTGTTGATCAGGTTTAACAGCAAGCTCTTCAGCCAATGAATTGCAAGAAATCAAAAGAAACGTACACAACACTAATTGTTTGTGCAAAGTTTTTAAATATGACGTCCTTGACTTCAAACTATATCCTGCGTGTATGGTTTTAACAAAATTATAACATTTCTTTTAAAGTAAAAAAAACCGCATTTAAGCGGCTTTTCTATATGAAGACAAGAGTAATATTTTACAAACCCTGCCGGTTATATCTCAATAACAAATACTGCATGACTAAACACAGTACTTTAAATGTGGCGGTGAGATAGAGATTTGAACTCTAGAAGGGCTACAAACCCTTGCCGGTTTTCAAGACCGGTGCTTTCGACCACTCAGCCATCTCACCAAATATCTAGTGCAAAAAATGCGCTTGCTAAAAGACGGAGCGAATATTAAATACTGGTGAGTTATTTGTAAAGGATTAATTAGCAAATGCGCTATATTCTTGAAATAATAAAGCGGCACTTACTAAAATTAAGGCATGTTTTTTGTGACTATCTTATATTGCGCTTCTAATTGAATAAGAAAAACATTTTGTTCTAAAGTTGTTAATTGTGTATACATCAAACCTTCAAAGATTTTTGTAAAGTGATAAAAGTCTTTTGATATTATAGGAAATTGCAGCGAGACTGTTTTAGCAAAATCAGAAGGACTCATATTAATCGGTTTATTTAGGCCTTTTTTTGCAATTTTGCCTAAAGCCTGTTGATATAATTTTAACCAAGGTGTTACCTTTTTACGTTTGAACCAATTGAAATTCAAATGATATATCAACGTAATAAACACCATAATAGCTATAAGTGTTAAAGTTATGAAACCCGCAGTTTTCCATGATACATCCTTACCAAACCAGCGTTTTAAAAGATCATATTGTTGCTTACTTGAATAACCTAATACCCAACGTGTCCATTGATAATCTAGCGCATCTAACTGCAACCTTATTGCATTGAGCCATTTAATACTTTTGAATTGATGCAGACCAAGAAAATCATTATTAAGCGAAGACTGTTGTGCTAATAACGCATTTGACCAACCACTCTCGACTCGTTGAGGATCAACTGCAGCGGTAGGATCGACTCTTTGCCAACCTTTACCTACTAACCAAATTTCAGACCATGCATGTGCGTCATATTGATAAATACTTAAGTGACCACCCTGTTGCTTTGTTGATTGGAGCTCTTGAGTATTACCTGCACTGTTGTATTCACCTCCTAAATAGCCAGTAACAACACGCGCTGGAATACCCGAAGCACGCATTAAGTAGGTATAAGAACTGGCATAATGAACACAAAAACCTGCTTTGGTGTCAAAAAAGAATTGATCTAAGCTGTTATTAATTAATAAAGGTGCCTTTAAAGTGTAAAAATATTGCTGCTTTCTGAAAAATTCTAAAACAGCATTAGACCTAGCAGCTAGATCAGGATATTCTTGCTTAAGCTTTAGTGCAAGTTCTTCTAATCTTGGATTACTGCCTTGAACAATGGCTAAATTACGTTGTTTATCAGTTTGACTAATCGTTAAATCCAATGGCGCTTGCAAGTAGCTTTTAATATTGTAATGAGTCATTTGACTCAACACCCGACGACTTTGAATTGTATAGTCGCGCATTAATTTAACATTAACATCATTGCTGCGGGCAACAGTCAGTGCAAATAACCAAGTTTGAAAACTGGGCTCAACAATTACATCATAAGCAATAGGTTTACCCATTGTTTTTGGCACAAGAAGCGGCTTTGACAAAGGTGATTTTAGCTTTGCTTTTACCCGAGACCATTTTCTACCATCATAGTTTTCTAACGTCATTGCCCGCCAATAAAGGGTAGAATAACGAGGTACAGCACTATTGTTGAAATTGACTCTAAACGCCAGTTCACTTGATAATGCTAAGTTTGCTATATCTCCTGGACTTACTTCTTCAGAAAGCCCTGTTTGGGCTGACTTTGCATTAGGTACTTGCCAAAATGGCGATAAACGCGGAAAAACAACAAATAAAACAATGGCAAGTAATGAACTTTGTAATAATAAAACAGTGATTAACTTAGTTGATGAAAATAATGATTTACTGGGTGAAAAAAGTTGCTGCAACATTATTAAATTAACAATTATGGCGAGTATTATTACCAACGAAAAAGCTAAATTCTGTTTAAAAATAAGCGCTGATGCTAATAAGAACAAGCCAAGTAGCAATGATTGATAAAAATCCTTTCTTTGTTTTATTTCAAATGCTTTTAAGACATATGCAAACGTTAACAAATGAACCATGCTTAATAAAACGCCAAGACTACTAGCGGTTATAGCAATAGCGACACAACCACTAATTGCAAATAAAAAAAGTAAAACAGGCGATACTTTAATCGTTTGGTTAGCATTAAATTTAGTGTTAATTAACAGTGCTTGCCAACATAAACACAAAGCCAAAATAGCAAGCATCCATGAGCTGATTTCAAGAGATAAACAAGCAACATTGATTATCTGGCAGCCCCATAAAAGCCATGAATTTTGAAGATTTAAAGAAAAGACATCTACATTTTTACCATGAGAGGTTACATGCTTAATTTTCATAAATCACATGCCCCCTCTATGTCTTAATTGTGCCAAAGCAATTAAACAGTTTTGTCGGTGTTGATAACCAGAGCTTGGTTTTATCTTTACTATTTTTCGTCCTGCTTCGGTGCTTGTACCTTCTTTTAGACCAATATCTAATAACAAGCCAAAGTCATGCTCATTTTTACTATGTTCAAGTACTAAAAAACATAAAAAACTCAGTTTTGTCTCAAAATCAGCACTAGGCATATCGCTTAACTTTAACCAATGTAAACTACCCTGCTGATTTTGATAATGCTTGCTCAGCTTACCTTGACCACGAGCTAACTGTTTCCAAGCTATTCTTGCTTGAGACTCACCTACAACATAGCTCTTCAATTCTGAGAAGTCATCAATGCCCGCGGAAAGATTACTGTGAGTAGTTGAGCTTTGCTTTGAATCATCTAATCCTGATAAGTAATTTTGGTTACTTCTAAGCTTTTTCGGTTTAGGAAAGGCCACTAGTTGATGTGAAAAGTCTAACATCGCCCAAGTTATAAAAAGACCAAGTGGATATTCACTAGAAACTTTAACTCTTCCTAAATTATGTACGCCCCGTGTCAAAACTAAAATAGGCAACAAAACTTGGCTTTCACCAATATCACCTTGTTCAAGTTTCACTTTCTTCGATAAGTCACCCTGCTGACTAAAGTGAAAATTAAGGTCGTAATGAATTTTTTTGGCGATGATTTTTATTGGAAAATGAACTGATTGTTTAGCAAAAGTGAATTGCTTCGCTGATGAGGTAAAGGTGATCCGTGAGAAATTATAAAAACTATGCAACATTAGGGTTATGAACAAACTAGCCAATAAATAGCTTAATAATAGAATGATGTTATTTTGGTAATTTGTACCAAGTAAAAATAACAAAACATCAAGAAACAAATAAGCAAAACCAAATCGGGTCGGCATAATAAATATATTACGACTTGAAAGCTTATGTTGGAAGTTGCTGGGAACTCGCTTACTTAACCAACGATTGATGCGCTTTCGAATAAAAGACTCTATTTTTTCCGTAAAAAGATTAAACATGCTCATAGTTTCAGCAACTTAAATTAGCTAGCTAAAGGGTTTAACACATCAACACTTTGCAATATATGCTCGCTAATCGTTACATTATTATGTTGCTCTTGGCCGTTTATCTCTAATCTATGCTCACAAACAGCATAAAAAACCGCTTTAATATCATCAGGTAAAAGATAATCACGATTATCAATAAATGCCCATGCTTTGGCTGCAGCCAATAAAGCCTTACCCGCACGAGGAGATAAAGGGCTGCAAGCTAACTTATCTGTTGTTTCTTCTTTAAATACACTATGTTGTCCCCTGCTAACACGACAAAGGGCTATTATGTATTCAATTATAGATTCAGATGTATGTACTTGCTGAACAGATTTTTGCATGATCATCAAACTTTCAACACTCAACTCTCTTATGGTTTGGCTTTCATGAACTACGCTACCAGAAGATAATAAAATTCTTTTTTCAGCATCAATATCAGGAAATCCTAACGATACTCTCATCATAAAACGATCAAGTTGAGATTCCGGTAACGGATAAGTACCCGCATGATATAAAGGGTTTTGAGTAGCAATAACAAAAAACGGCTCAGGTAATTGGTGGGTTGTACCATCGATACTCACTTGTTTTTCTTCCATAGCTTCAAGTAATGCACTTTGAGTTTTTGGACTGGCGCGATTAATTTCGTCAGCGAGCACAACTTGATTGAAAATAGGCCCTTTATGAAGCTCAAACGTTTGATTATTCGTGTTGAAAATTGAAATTCCGATAACATCTGCAGGCAAGAGATCACTGGTAAATTGTGTTCGCTGATAACTTAACTTTAAAGTTTCAGCTAAAGTATGAGCCAAAGTTGTTTTACCCATGCCGGGTAAGTCTTCAATCAGCAAATGTCCTTGAGCAAGTATACAAGCTAAGGCTAAACGACATTCATGAGGCTTACCTAATACAACAGACTCTATTTGCTCTAAAATGGCATTGATAGTTTTTTGCATAAAAAAACGTCTACTTAAATAATGTATTTATAGTAGACGTTTTATCATGCTTTGCTCTTTTTTAATAGCAATGCGGCATAGTAGCTAAGCACTATTTATGTATTATGACTTTCTTCTGGTTAAAACAGCATCACTTAACTGTGCTAGTAAAGTTTCTGTATCGCTCCAGCCAATACAGGCATCAGTAATACTTTGGCCATATACTTGCGCTTTTCCATCAATAAGCTTTTGATTGCCTTCAACTAAATGACTTTCCACCATAACACCAAAAATATCTTTATTACCTTGGCTTATTTGACTACTTACATCAGTTGAAACTAACATTTGGTTTTCAAATTTTTTGCTTGAATTAGCGTGGCTAAAATCAATCATCATTTTGGTATTTAAACCGCTAGCATCGAGTTGTGATGTTACTTCTTTAACGCTTTTTTCATCGAAGTTAGTTGTTTTACCGCCACGTAAAATAATATGGCAATCACTATTTCCCGTCGTTTCAACAATGGCTGCATGACCAAATTTAGTAACAGATAAAAAGTGATGTGAAGCTGCAGCAGAGCCTATTGCATCAATAGCAATTTTAATCGTACCATCGGTACCATTTTTAAAACCAACCGGACAAGAAAGTCCAGAGGCTAATTCACGATGAACTTGAGATTCAGTTGTACGTGCGCCAATAGCCCCCCAACACATAAAGTCAGCCATGTATTGAGGTGTAATCATATCTAAGAACTCTCCGGCTGTAGGTAAACCAAGCTCATTAATATCAAGTAATAATTGTCTACCTATGCGTAAACCGTCATTAAGCTTAAAGCTATTATCCATGTACGGGTCATTAATTAAACCTTTCCAACCAACCGTTGTGCGTGGTTTTTCAAAATACACACGCATCACTATTTCTAAACTGTTTTTGTATTTTTCACGTAGTTTTACTAAGCGTTGACCATATTCAAGAGCCGCTTCAGGATCATGAATAGAACAAGGTCCGATAACCACAAGTAAGCGATCATCTTTATCATTAAATATATTGTGTATTGCAGCTCGACCAGAAACGACCGACTTAGTTGCTTGCTCTGACGCTGGAAATCGTTCTAGTAATGCGATAGGAGGTAATAAGTCTTTGATTTTATTGATGCGCACATCGTCAGTTTGATACATAATTCTTTCTCTTTTCTTTTTACTACTATTTAAGTTAGTAGTGTTAATTTGTCCTTTCTTTACGTCTAGACATCCAAATAAATAATCCCGAAGCCAATTTACCAGTGTTAAAGTGTTAATACCAGTATATTCCAATGGAGAAAGCTGAAAAAGGTTATATAATTATAGAATAACTAAATACCTTAAGGACTTAGGAAAATGATAGACAATACATTGCCATTACTGGATCTTCATCGCCATTTAGATGGAAACATTCGCCCAGCGACCATTTGGCAACTAGCAGAAAAAAATAACATAGCTTTACCTACAACTCAATTTGAAGATTTTATCCCTTATGTTCAAATACAGCACAGCGAATCTGATTTACTGGCTTTTTTGAAAAAACTAGATTGGGGCGTTGCGGTTTTAAAGAGTCTAGATGATGTTAAGCGTGTCGCTTATGAAAATGTTGAAGATGCCTTCAATGCTGGCTTAACTTACGCTGAATTGCGTTTTTCCCCTTATTACATGTCGATGAATCATAACTTACCTATTAGCGATGTTGTTGCTGCTGTCATAGACGGTGTTCACATAGGAATGAAAGACTTTAATGTGAAAATTAATTTAATTGGTATTTTAAGCCGTACTTTTGGTGTTGAGCAGTGCCAATTTGAATTAGATGCCTTACTCACTCATAAACAGCACTTAATTGCTGTAGATTTAGCGGGTGATGAATACAACTTTCCTGGTGAGTTATTTGTTGATCATTTTAAGCAAGCTCGTGACGCTGGTTTGCAAATAACCGTGCATGCAGGTGAAGCTGGTGGCGCTAAAAGTGTTTGGCAGGCTATCAATGAATTAGGCGCAACACGTATTGGTCATGGTGTAGCGACTATAGAAGACGAAAAATTATTGTCTTACATGGTCAATAACGATATTGCTATTGAATCGTGTTTAACGTCTAATTTTCAAACTGGCACAGTTACAAATTTAAGCCAACATCCGTTAAAGGCATTTCTTGAACATGGTATAAAAGCTTGCTTGAATACTGATGACCCTGCAGTGCAAGGCATAGAGATAAAACATGAATACGAAGTTGCAAAACAAACTTTAAAACTTAACGACAAAGAAATTAGCCAATTACAAAAAAATGCTATCGAAGTTTGCTTTTTATCTGACAGTGACAAAAAAGAATTATTTAAATAGCTGGAATTTTATAAGGAAAGAGTTTAATTTTTATTACCTAGTTGATAATATTCATCCGCTAATTGCTACATCAGTAAAATACCCTTGATAGCTGTTCTTGATAGTTGAAAATGCATTCTCAAGATTTCAGGCTAAAAACTTGCTGGTTCATCTATTTAAACTGAAGTTATTTACTTCGTTAAACTAAAGATATAAACAAGGGACATTTCATGAGCACACCACATATTTCCGCAAATTTAGGCGATTTCGCCGAAACTGTTTTAATGCCAGGCGATCCGCTAAGAGCAAAATTTATCGCAGAAAACTTCCTCGATGACATTAAATGTGTAACCAGTGTACGTAATATGTTTGGCTATACGGGCACTTATAAAGGTAAACCTATCTCTGTTATGGGTTCAGGCATGGGCGTACCATCTATTTCAATTTATGCAACTGAACTATATAAAGATTTTGGTGTAGAAAACATCATTCGTATTGGTTCTTGTGGTGCGGTGCGTGATGACATAAAAATTCGTGACATCATCATTGGCATGGCGGCAAGTACTGATTCTAATGTTAATCGTATTCGATTTAATCAATGTGACTTTGCGGCAACAGCTGACTTTAGTTTATTACATAAAGTTGTTAATACGGCTGATAAACTTGGCAAAAAAGTGCATGTAGGTAACATTTTTACTGCCGACTTATTCTATACACCACAACCTGAAATGTTTGCTTTGATGGAAAAGTATGGCATTTTAGCTGTTGAAATGGAGGCTGCCGGCTTGTATGGCGTAGCTGCTGAATATGGCAAAAAAGCGCTAACCGTATTAACGGTGTCCGATCACATAAAAACAGGTGAGCAAACAACTGCAGACGAACGAGAGAGTACGTTCAAAGATATGATGGAATTAACACTAGAAAGTATTTTGTAGGAGGCACCTAGTGTTAGAACGCTTATTTGTGTTCGAAACCTTAGGACCTGGTCGTCCCAACGGGCATATACTTGCCGACATTGGCGGTACTTGAGACGAAGCATCACTAAAAGGTAATTTGCATCAAAAAGGCTGGGGAGCCGAAATGGGCTTCCCTGGGCTGACACTTGATGAAAATGGTACGGTAGTTGAAGGTTTTGTCTTTACCTCTGAAAATTTAACAAATCACTGGCGTCAGCTTGATGA
This sequence comes from Colwellia sp., assembly GCA_029938115.1. Classification (GTDB taxonomy): domain Bacteria; phylum Pseudomonadota; class Gammaproteobacteria; order Enterobacterales; family Alteromonadaceae; genus Colwellia. The sequence goes on from JAPYOP010000012.1 coordinate 33,169, forward strand.
ATTTGAAGGTGAAGCCTATCAGCAAGTTCTGACCTAGGTAAAAATAGCGATGCTAATTTTATTGATGCTTATGTTTATGCTTTAAAACTGTAATGGTTGATTTGTAGGTTAATGATTAACTTAGTAACCTTCGCCCTGCACTTATAATTTCTTGAGATATATTTTTATTTATCCCTTTCACTAATACCCAACTATGCCAATACAATGTTTCTATTAGTTGCTTTTCTGGACATAATTTTATTAACTCTCCTGAGCGTAATTCATTTCTAATTTGTAATTCAGGTAATAAACAGTAAGCAACGCCCTGCTTTGCCAATTCGACAAAAGCCTCTGACGAACGCACACTATGACAATAATATTCGCTAGCTGCTAAATCAAAGTATTTAGCAATAAAGCGCACATGGGTATCATCTTTATGGTCATAACTTATTGCAGGTGCCATTTTTAAAGATGCTTTAGTAACACCTTTGCTAAAGTATTTTTGCTGAAAGCTTTTAGATGAAACCAAGCAATAGTTCATTTTCCCCAATTCAAAAGAGCGATAGCCTTTTAAAGGCTTTTCAATAACGCTTACTGCACCAATAGCTTCGCCTGAACGTAATTTATCTAACGTTCTTTCTTCGTGCTCTACCAATAGATTTAGCTCAACTAAATGCTCTTTTAAAACAGGCGTTACAGCTTTAATAAACCAAGTTGCAACACTATCAGCATTAACAGCAAATGATAATTTCATCGGTTTTATTGGTTTGTCGGGTAGTAACTCAGGCAAGAGTTCATTTTCTAACTGCTGAACTTTTTTAAAATGACTCAGTAATTGTGCCCCAACATCTGTTAATTGAATCGGTTGACTACGAATTAAAATAGGCTGACCAATATTTTCTTCTAACAACTTAATTCGCTGAGAAATAGCTGATTGTGAAATAGATAATTTATTTGCTGCTAATTCAAAATTTTGCGTTTCAATAATAGCGCCAAGCGCAGTTAATAACTTGTAATCAAATCCAGACATAAGTTTTACTTATAATAATTAAGTTTTATTAATTATATTTATTTTATTGAAAAGTGCAAACTAGTTTCTTTGAAAATTTACCTTTCAATTTACCCACACGAGGAGAGTAAAAATGATCATGACAGCAGCAATTCAAGGTTTTATATTAACTTTAAGTATGATCATTCCCATTGGCAGTCAAAATTCAATGTTATTGTCACAAGGAATTAATAAAAACCATCATTTAATGACCGCTGGATTGTTTATGTTGTATGACGCCATGCTTATTTCATTAGGCGTACTTGGTGGCAGCATCATTCTTTCAAGCAATGATACACTTTTCACATTGCTAACTTGGGGTGGTATCGCATTTTTATTAAGCTACGGTGCCATGTCTTTCAAAGCAGCGATTATAGGAATGAATGCAGATCTAAGCAGTGTAATAAATCAAAAGTCTATTAAGGTTGTGATAATTACGAGTCTAATTGTTACTTTTTTAAATCCTCACGCATACATTGATACCGTTATGGTTATTGGTAGTGTTGGTGGTCAATATAGTGGAGATGCAAAAATAGTCTTTTTATTAGGCGCCATATCCGGATCTATTGTGTGGTTTTCAACCTTAGCATTAGGCGCTGCGAAACTTTCCGTTCAATTGAGTAAACCTAAGGTTAAAGCTGTGATTGATTTTAGTATTGGCTTAGTTATGTGGTTTATTGCTTGGTCATTATTGATGACTTGGTTGTCAAAATAGTAAATATTGTTCAGGTTACTTAAATAAAAAAGGCTAATCACATTGATTAGCCTTTCAATTTTTATACTTTATATTGAGGTTTAAAAGAAATTAGCTTTAAATTCAACACCAAAGAAGCGTGGCTCATTGATATAACCTGTTAAGTTATTAAAATCAATTGCACCAGTAAGTTGCTCTTCATCCAGAATATTTCTAGCATAAGCTGCTACCTCATATTCAGCACCGTCAGTAAACCATTCGTAACCAACACGTAAACCACCTTCCATTAATGCGTCACCAGTAAATTCTACTGACTCATATAAGAAAAAGCTGACTTCACTACGGTAAGACCAGTCGGTGTATACATATAACTCACCATCACCGATCTCTTTTGTCCAACGTGCACTTAAATTACCAATCCACTCTGGAGACTGTGGCAAAGAATTACCATCAATAATTACGCGACCATCCGCATTTAAAGGATCGGTAATTGTACAGCCCGCACCACAGCCGGCAACAGAAATAGTGTCATCTTGCAGCTCTGTATGGTTGTAACTCAAACTAGCACCAAAGACTAAATTATCTGTCGCCCAAAACTCTGAATCAAGTTCAAAACCATAACCCACAGATTTATCCGCGTTAAGTAAACTTGCTACATTACCAGTACCACCAACAGCAGTTAATTGTTGGTCATCAACAACATAATAATATACCGAACCATCAACTCGAACAGTGTTTTCTGCTATTGTAGACTTAAAACCAGTTTCTACTGAAGTAACCGTTTCTGAATCGGCGGTAGTATGAGGTGCAGAAAACAGTAAGCTACGACCTTGAATACTTGGCGAACGATAACCTGTTGCTACACGTGCATAAAGATTAGTCTCATCAGTCCAACGATAATTAACACTGACATCACCACTAACCTTTGAATCATCAACAGTTGCATTCTCACTAAATCCTGGCGCGCCAAATGGTGATTGAACTAAAGTTCCATCCCAAATACGTTCGTCATCTGAATAACGAATACCAGCGGTTAAATTCATTTTTTCGGATAGCTCAACATCTACAGAAGCAAAAATAGCCCAAGCGGTAGTTTCCATATTTTGAACTGCAATACCGTTTTGCTCACCGCCACCTAACGTATTAAAACTTAAGTTGTGAATAGTTAAGTCTTCATTGAAATAAAAGAAACCCACTTGATAATCAAACTTACCAAGATCATTACTAGCTAATCTCAGCTCTTGAGTAACTTGAGAATGATCGGGCATTGCTGCCCCCGTTTCCGAAGGAAATGGAATAAAACCTGGACCCATATAGTTAGGTAAAAATGCTGCGCCATAACCACCATCTATATCACCAACGGAGAAAATTTCGGCTGATTCATAACCGGTTACAGAAGTTAAAGTATGGCTACCAAAATCATATTCTAATTTTAAGCTAGAGCCTTTCATATCAACTGTTTGCTTATTTCGTACCGCTGCATCTTGATATATAGTTTCACGATCAAAATCATCAACTAGCTCATTAGTACCCGGCTTAATTATATTTGCTCTGAAAAGCCTAGCATCGGCATCTGCGTCTCTAAAGTGATAGTTGAATAAGGCTGAAAATTCATCACTTGGTTCCCATAAAAGTTGTATTCTACCTGCTGTTTCACCGTAACCACCAAGTTGATCATCTTGTTCAAAACCAGGGGCTTTATTATCAATATAATCATCCCTGTCTTGCTTTAAAAGAGAAACTCGAGCAGATAATGTATCCGTTAAACCAGCGCCTACAGCCAAACGTAAATCAGTTGAACCGAAACTACCGTATGAAGCTGAAACAACTGCATCAAAGTCCTGTGTTGGTTTTTTTGACTGAACTTTAATAATACCTGCCGTAGTGTTACGACCAAATAAAGTACCTTGAGGACCACGAAGTACTTCAACACGTTCGATGTCAAACATTGGCATACCTTTAGTTAAGGCATTTTCTAGAACAACATCATCGTAAATTAGTGATACTGGTTGTGAAGCAAGTAAATCAAAATCTGTATTACCTAGACCACGAATATAAAAGCGTGGGAAGGTACGACCAAATGAAGACTCAATCAACAAACTAGGAACTTTGGCAGATAAAGCTCTAACATCCATACCAGATGAACCTAAAACTTCTAATTTTTTAGAGGTTAAAGCTGAAACAGAAATAGGTACATCTTTAACATTTTCAGTACGTTTTCTTGCTGTTACTTCTATTACTTCTATACCAACAACTTTTTCTTTTACCCCATCTTCAGCCGCCATTGCGCCGAATGAAACACTACTGATACTTGCAAACAATGAAGCTTGCACACACATTGTTAATGCACTCTTTTTAAACATTTTCATCGTTCTCTCCCAAGGACTGATTATGTTGTTTTAATTATTCATTTTATCTTATATTAATAGAACTAGCATTTATTACACGCTTTTAGCTCTTTTCATTTTAATTATTATACTTTTACATTTAAATCTGACAAAAAGCTTAGTCCATATGACATGCTTTCAACGTCAAAAATCTCTGCTAATGTTTGCCCTAAATCTGCAAAGCTTGTTCTTTGCCTGAGATCTACAGATTGTACCAGATGATGATAACCTAACAAAGGTACAAATTCACGCGTATGATCATTCCCTGGCCATGTTGGATCACAGCCATGATCAGCGGTTAAAAATAAAAAATCACCATCTTGCATCTGTGCATAAATACTTGGAAGTTGCTTATCAAAGCTTTCAAGTGCTTGTGCATAACCAGTTGCATCGCGACGATGTCCAAAATCCTGATCAAAATTTACCAAATTGGTAAAGATGAGGCTATTATCTGGCGCAGTTTTAATATGTGCTAGCGTTGCATCAACCAAGGCATCTATACCCGTTGCTTTGGTTTTTTGGGTAATTCCTTGATGCGCGAAAATATCAGCTATTTTTCCGACGCTGATAACTTGACCGCCATTTTCGGCAATTTTATCTAAAACGGTTTTAGATGGAGGTAAAACTGAATAATCCCGCCTATTGCCGGTACGTGAAAAGTCACTCGCATCATTACCTATAAAGGGCCTAGCAATGACACGGCCTATATTTAAGTCACTATCTGAGAGTAACTCACGCACTTGCTCGCAATAGTGGTATAGATTGTCTAAGCCAAAGTGCTCTTCATGGGCTGCAATTTGAAAAACACTGTCTGCAGAGGTGTAACAAATAGGCAAACCACTGCTAATGTGTTCACTACCTAGGGCGTTAATAATATCTGTTCCCGATGCGTGACAGTTACCGAGCATGCCACTAAAGCCTGTTTTATTATTTATTTCTAAGATCAAGTTTTCTGAGAAAGAATATTTTTTGTTAGTGAAATAATCCCAATCAAAAAGTACTGGTACGCCAGCCATTTCCCAATGACCACTTGGGGTATCTTTACCTGTACTAATTTCATCCATGTAACCAAAAGCACCCTTTTGGGGTTTGACATAAAAATCGTTAAAATCAACTGCAGCACTCGCTAAATCTTGCTCAAGCGATTGCCAAATATCGTTGCTACTGGCTTGTTTGCTCAATTCATGTAAGCCTAATGCACCTAAATTAGGCAGTTGAATGACTTTATTTTTTTCTTTAAAATAGTGCTTCGCTATACTTATGAAAGTATTAGCACCAATATCACCAAATTTTTCTGCATCATTAGAAAAACCTACACCGAAACTATCAAGCACTAATATTATTGCTCTTGCCATTGAAATAAGACCTTAAATAGAAAATAAACATGACCAACTAGTCAACTTGTGCTAATTTAATGCTTTTATAATGATAAGCCAAGTTATATTTAGGCTTACTTAATCTTGGTTTAGTATAGACTAAATCAAATAACTCATGACCATAACCCGACTTTTCTACGGATAAATCAATGACACAAGCAAGTAAAACGACTGTAATCGCAATTGCAGGCGCTTCAGCATCAGGAAAGTCACTTTTCGCTGAAACTATTTACCAAGAGTTACTACCGGAACTTGGGCCTAACGGTATATCGATTATTAAAGAAGATTCTTATTATCGTGATCAATCTGATTTAAGTATGGATGAACGAGTTAAGACAAACTATGATCACCCAAAAGCTTTTGAACATGAGTTGTTGAGCACTCAAATAACTAAATTAATTGCTCAGCAAGATATCGAATGTCCTGTTTATTGCTATAAAACCCACACTCGTACAAAAGAAACAATTTTAGTTAAACCGACAAAAATAATTCTTGTGGAAGGAATTTTACTGTTATCTAACCCCCAACTTCGTAATTGCTTTGATATAAAAGTTTACATGGACACACCGCTCGATATTTGTTTAATTAGACGTATAGAGCGAGATACACAAGAACGTGAACGCAGTTTGGAATCTATCACTAATCAATACCTAACCACAGTTAGACCTATGTATTATCAATTTATCGAGCCTTCGAAAGCATGGGCTGATATTGTTATTACTCGTGGTGGAAAAAACCGCATGGCAATAGAAGTATTAAAAGCTAAAATAAGGCAATTATCAAAATAGTAATCCACCTATTTCAAACAATGACAAAACAAAAACAATAAATCACATGAGGTTACAATGGATCTAACAGCATTCCGCGGCTTATTCGGTGTTATCGCTCTACTCGCCATCGCAATATTTCTTTCTAAAAACCGTAAGGCTATCAACCTTCGTACTGTCGGATGGGCATTTGCACTTCAAATTGGCTTAGGTGCCTTTGTACTTTATATTCCTTTTGGAAAAGACACTTTAGCGTCTATATCTGGTGGCGTTCAACAAGTCATTGATAGTGCTAATGTCGGGATTGCTTTTTTATTTGGTGGACTAGGCACTGATGCAATGCATTCAAATGGCGTTGGTTTCGTTTTTGCTATTAGAGTTCTTCCCGTAATAATATTTTTCTCATCACTAATCGCTGTTTTATATTATCTAGGCATTATGCAATGGGTGGTTAAAATAATTGGTGGTGGATTACAAAAATTGCTTCAAACCAGTAAACCCGAATCATTATCAGCAACAGCCAATATTTTTGTTGGTCAAACGGAAGCACCGTTAGTGATACGTCCGTATATTGCTAATATGACTAAATCTGAGCTGTTTGCCATTATGGTAGGTGGCTTAGCTTCAGTCGCAGGTTCTATTTTAGCGGGATACGCAGGTTTAGGAATTGATCTTAAATATTTAATCGCTGCTTCTTTTATGGCAGCACCTGGTGGCTTATTGATGGCTAAAATCATTATGCCAGAAACTGAACACGATAAAATTGCACAAGAAGATTTGGTTACTGAAGATAGTGGTGAAAAACCTATAAACGTAATAGATGCAGCTGCATCAGGTGCGGCATCTGGTTTAAAACTAGCTGTTAATGTTGGCGCAATGTTATTAGCTTTTATCGCACTCATTGCTTTATTAAATACATTAGTGGGCGGCACTGCGAGTTTATTCGGTTTTGAAAACATCACTATTGAATGGTTATTGGGGTACATATTTGCGCCTATTGCTTATGTTATTGGAGTTCCTAGTTCAGAAATGTTGCAAGCAGGTAGCTTTATAGGGCAAAAAATAGTCGTGAACGAATTTTTCGCCTATGTTAATTTTGTAGAAATAAAAGACAGCTTAAGTGCGCCTACACAGGCAATTGTTACTTTTGCACTTTGTGGATTTGCTAATTTATCTTCAATTGCTATTTTACTTGGTGGTATTGGTTCAATGGCGCCAAGTAGACGACACGACATAGCAAAACTAGGTATGAAAGCAATGCTTGCAGCAACACTCGCTAACTTAATGAGTGCGGCAATTGCTGGCGTGTTTTTATCTCTTTAAGACTTAACTAACATTAAATATTTCATGACGCACTGTTCCCTACTTCAAGATGCTTTAGGAGAATAAAATTGGTTTTTTATATGTAAATAGAAAATAAATTATATAAAAATTATAGAGGCTATGAGCATTACTCTGTTCAAAATAGTGAGCTGCCTCTCCATTTCCTACTTTGATTACTTTGTATTAATCGTAAGTTTGAAAGTAGAAATATTTTTGATAACTTTTTATCTAAACAAATAAAATTAGGTGCTATATGTCAACTAATGAAAACACAACCAACAAAACGGCCCAAACAAGTGGTCATGAATTACGAAACCCAGGTATACCATTTGATCTAGGTTTTATAAATTCTATAAACATTAATCGAAGTGCCGTAGAGCGTAGAGCTGCAACAATTGCTACAAGAAGAACGGTTAAAAAGCAGCACCAAGCTGCATGGTTATTAAAAGCAATTACATTCATCGATTTAACTACTTTAGCTGGTGATGATACCCCCGGAAAAGTTAAACGTTTATGTCAAAAAGCAAAACAACCAGTTAGCAAAGAATTGCTTGAAGCATTAGATGTAACAGATCTTAACATCACCACAGGTGCTGTTTGTGTTTACCACAATATGATCAATACCGCCGTTACCGCGTTAGCAGGAACAAATATTCCTGTTGCTGCCGTATCAACTGGATTTCCTGCAGGTCAATCCCCTTTACCTATCAAATTAAGTGAAATTACCGCATCGGTAAATGAAGGTGCAAAAGAGATAGATATTGTTATTAGTCGTGAAAAAATATTTACCGGCGATTGGCAAGGTATTTATGATGAAGTTAAAGCTTTTCGTACTGCCTGTGGTAATGCCCATATTAAAACGATTCTAGCAACTGGCGAGCTAGCAACATTTACTAACGTTGCTAAAGCAAGTTGGGTTTGCATGATGGCAGGTGCTGACTTTATAAAAACAAGTACAGGTAAAGAGCCGGTGAATGCCACCCTACCCGTTAGTTTGGTTATGGTTAGAGCTATTCGTGAGTATTACCAACTGACAGGAATTAAGATAGGTTATAAGCCTGCTGGAGGCATTCAAAAGGCTAAGCAAGCAATTGAGTTTATGATTTTAATGAAAGAAGAATTAGGGAATGAGTGGTTAGAGCCTCATTTATTTAGATTTGGTGCAAGTAGTTTACTTGGCGATATAGAACGCCAGTTAGAACACCATGTTACTGGCTGTTATTCAGCAAGTCACAGACATGCAATCAGTTAATCACCCTATTTTATAATTAATCATGCTCAATTAGAGAGCATAAAGAGAACTCATTATGTCAATCAAAGAGATATTTACTACTATGGAATACGGTACCGCATCAGAAAACAGTGACGTAGCACAGCAGTGGTTAGCAAACTTAGACAATACCTTTAATCATTATGTCAATGGTAAATGGCAAAAACCTGCATCTAAGAAATACTTCGATTCAAACAATCCAGCTAATAATGTACACATTGCCAATGTCGCTGATGGAAGTACTGAAGATGTTGAACAAGCAGTAATTGCCGCAAGAAAAGCTCAAAAAGAATGGTTCAACATTGGCGGACACGCAAGAGCAAAATTTTTATATGCTATTGCGAGGCAAATTCAAAAGCATAGTCGCTTATTTGCGGTCTTAGAAACGCTAGATAATGGCAAACCTATACGTGAATCAAGGGATATAGATATTCCCTTGGTTGCCCGTCACTTTTATCATCATGCCGGCTGGGCGCAAATCATGTCTACTGAATTTAAAGACTTTGAGCCCTTAGGTGTTGTCGGACAAATTATCCCATGGAACTTCCCACTTTTAATGCTTGCATGGAAAGTCGCACCTGCTTTAGCCATGGGAAATACAGTGGTATTAAAACCGGCAGAATTCACCTCGGCAACAGCAGTATTATTTGCACAAGTATGTGATGAAATAGGACTGCCTAAAGGCGTTTTTAATTTAATTTTAGGCGATGGTAAAGCAGGACAAGCCATTGTTGAACATGACGACATTGATAAAATTGCATTTACTGGCTCTACTCAGGTAGGCCGCATGATCCGTAAAGCAACAGCAGGAACAGGAAAAAAACTTTCGTTAGAACTCGGTGGTAAATCTGCCTTTATCGTTTTTGAAGATGCCGACTTAGATAGTGTTGTTGAAGGTATTGTTGACGCTATTTGGTTTAATCAAGGTCAAGTATGTTGTGCTGGTTCACGTTTATTAATGCAAGAATCTATCGCTGATAAATTAACAGATAAGCTTGTGACACGCATGAAGAAGTTAGTCGTTGGTGATTCTTTATCAAAGAATATCGATGTTGGCGCCATTATAGATGCGAGTCAGTTAGCAAAAATTAAAGAGATGGTTGCCTTAGGCGTATCTGAAGGTGCAACAGTACATCAAGCAAGCTGTATTGACTATAAAGACGGTTGTTTTTACCCTCCTACCCTTTTAACTGATGTTGAACCTGCATCAACTATTGCGCAACAAGAAATTTTCGGGCCTGTTTTAGCCGCAATGACATTTAGATCTCCTGCGGAAGCGGTACAAATAGCGAATAACAGTCGCTATGGCTTAGCCGCTAGTGTGTGGTCTGAGAACATCAATGTCGCCTTAGATGTTGCCCCAAAAATAAAGGCCGGTGTGGTTTGGATAAACTGTACCAACATTTTTGATGCTAGCGCTGGTTTTGGTGGCTATCGTGAATCAGGCTTTGGTCGTGAAGGTGGTAAAGAAGGACTTTATGAATATATTCAAGAATCATGGTTAACTAAACTATCAACAAATAGCTCGAAATCCAAAGAAAATAAAAAAACTACTAAAAAGGCTAGTACGCCTTTAAGTATTGATCAAACAGCTAAATTGTTTATTGGTGGTAAGCAAGTTCGTCCAGACAGTGGTTACAGCTTACCTGTATATGATGCTTCAGGCACTCATATCGCTGAGATCCCCGAAGGAAGCAGAAAAGATATACGTAATGCTGTAGAAGCTGCAAATAAGGCCGCTACGTGGTCTGGAGCAACGTCTCATAATAGAGCTCAAGTTTTGTACTTTATTGCAGAAAATTTACAGACAAGAGCGACAGAATTCGCCCAACGAATTTGCCAATTAACCGGTAAGCCCGTCAAAGACGCAGAAAGTGAAGTTGATTTAGCTATTAACCGAATTTTTTCAGCTGCAGCTTGGGCTGACAAATACGAGGGACAAATACATATCCCACCACATCGTATTGTTACCTTAGCAATGAAAGAGTCCGTTGGTAATATTGCGATTGTTGCGCCTGAAGAAGGTGGCTTTTTAGGACTGATATCAACGATTATGCCTGCAATAGCGATGGGTAACAGAGTTATTGTTGTACCATCAAGAGAAACTGCTTTATTGGCGACTGACTTTTATCAAATACTCAATACATCTGATGTGCCTGCTGGTGTTATCAATATCATTACAGGCGACAGAGAAGCATTAACGGATACTTTAGCAAAACATTACGACATAGATGGTTTTTGGTATTGGGGAACAGCAGAAGGCAGTAAGTTAGTTGAATTAGAATCTGCTGCAACCATGAAACGAACTTGGGTTAATCATGGTAAGTTGTATGACTGGACATCTGACGAACAAATGAACAGTGAAATATTTTTACGACATTCAGTAGAGATAAAAAATGTTTGGGTACCTTATGGTGCATAAATAGTAGAATCTAAATAATTTTAAAATCAATAACTTTAAAAAAGCAACTCATCACAAATGATTTTGTGGTGAGTTTATTATATAAATAAGAAGCATTTATGGCACAACTATACTTTTACTACTCTTCAATGAATGCTGGAAAATCTACACATTTATTGCAATCGTCATACAATTATAATGAATGTGGTTTACGAACTGTACTCTATACTGCGAAAATTGATGATCGGTATGAAAAGGGTAAAGTTTCTTCCCGTTTAGGCATAAATGCTGACGCAGAACTATTCACTGAAAAAACAGATTTATTTACTGAAATTAGCTCAATGCAAAATGATAGCAAAATTGCTTGTGTCTTAATTGATGAAGCCCAGTTTCTATCTAAAGCACAGGTAAATCAGTTAACAGATATTGTTGATGATTTACATATTCCCGTACTCGCATATGGCATTCGTACTGACTTTTTAGGACAAACATTTACCGGCAGTGCTGCTTTACTCGCATGGGCTGATAAACTGGTTGAACTCAAAACAATTTGCCATTGTGGTCGAAAAGCTAACTTTGTTATTCGCCTAAACAACGATGGTAAAGCAGCAATTGGTGGTGAGCAAGTTGAAGTCGGTGGCAATGAACGGTATCAAGCACTTTGTCGAAGTCACTTTAAATCCTATGTACCATTAAAATAATTATCAATTTAATCAATAAGATACCTAGCTCAAATAAACCAAGTACCTTAGACTTGTACTATTGCTGACTGAGTTAAATGGGTAACACGTTACCAAAACAAGTTCGTTAATAGATGTTTTCGCTCCTTGATTGTAATCATATGTAGCATCGTCATAAGGTAAAATCAGTTGTTCTATTTGTGTGTCTATCACGGCTATTTTATTGACATTAAGTGTTTTATATTCGCCTGAATTTAAGGTTAACTTTACGCGATCATTTAATTTCAACTCACTCAAATGTTTAAAATGGCTATCGTTGTGTGCAGAGATAACATAAATACCTGAACTTAAACTACCACCATTCATTACATTAATTCTATTAAGCCCGGGGCCAAAAGCTAACGCTTGGCCTGAGTCATTGTTTAGGACAATTTGAGATATATTAAGACGTTCAAAACGTAGTTTAGCTACCGGGTAAATATCAGCCCATGGCCAAGGTTTAAAGGTACGGTTCTCTTTAACTTCATCCGCTGCTATTTGTTGCTGCCATGCTAGTTCAAGTAAATATTGCGCAAGCTGAGCTTTGATAAATAAGTAACTACCATGAGTGAAACTAATAAGTGCTATTAAAAAGCACAGTTGAGCAAAATGAAATGTTAGTGTTTTGTTTTTCATTCTGATATTTAACATGCTTTATATGAATCAACGCGGCAACTAAGGCGAATAAACAATGCTACCGCAGTAAACAATAAACTAAAGTAGAAATAACCCAGTAGCCCCAATGCGGTATTTGCCAGTGGAACAATTTGAGTAGAACCTTTAGGCATCAAGTTTTTAATACCAATACTTTTTAATGCCGTTGTCGATTTACGGCTAACTTGTTCTTCAATTGCAATAAAGCTAGTGTACTTAGAGACTAAATGATGATGCAAAGCTAGTGCAGTTATTTGAGCTGCTAGTTCTTTTCTATTTTCCATGTTGCTACGACGATGTAATGCTGATAAATGGTTTATTTTTTGTCTAGCCCACCATTGAGCGACACCACTATCGGCAGTATCGATAGTTGAACTTTGGCTAACATCTTTTTTCATAATTTGAGGCACTACAACTTGTTCTTGCCAAAGACTAGAGGCTAACTGTCCTGAGACCTTAATAACGGGGCTTTTCTGTTTATTATCGTTTATAGGCCAACGAGCACTTATTAATAAAGGTTGCCCGGCGTAGAGATCTGGAATGTTTTCAGGAAAAACCTCTACGTGTTCTATTGGCCAAATTAAGTTAATGTTTTGCATCAAGGGGTTACTAATTTGACTGAACAATTTTGTCATCTGCTCGTTCACTTCATTAAGACTACCAATATAGCGATAGGTACCTCGCCCTACTTTTGCAGCTTGAGACATAAAGTAGCCATTAGGTGCAGAGCCTATACCTATCGTATGTAAGCGTGTATTGCCCAGTTTTTTTTCAATTAAAGTGAATAACTCATCTTCATTGCCGACACTACCATCGGTGATAAAAATAACTTGTCGATAGCAACTTTCACTTATTGATTGCTGCAAAGACTGTGCTATTGCTGGGTACATATTAGTGCCGCCACCCGCCTCTAAATGTGAAAGCCATTGCTTGGCTTGAATAATATTATCTGCACTAGCTGGTCGGCTTAAGGTAAATAAACTTTCGGTGTCGTCATCAAAAGCAATGATATTAAAGCTGTCATAGTTACTTAACAAATCAAGCGCTGTCACGAGCGACTGTTTCGCTTGCCTTATAGCAACCCCTCCCATCGAGCCAGAAGTATCAATAATATAAATAACTTCCTTATTGATTGCTTCAGCATTAGCTTGCTTAGGAGGCATCAGCATTAACAGACCATAGTGATAGCCAACTTTGGTTTGAGCAGTATCAGTTTGTTTAAAAAAAGCAGCTTTAGGAACATTTCCTTGTGCTAATTGCCACTGCAAAACAAAATCTTGATTGAGTAATACTTTTTTATCGGTCAAATCGATGAGTAACTTTTTATTTTGCTGAGTTTTACTTATTCTATGATGAAGGCTTTGTACATGAAGAAGCGGTAAAGCCGCATCTAAAGTAATGGATAAGGTAACGCTTTGTTGCTGGCTTTTGCTTTCTTGGTTATCAAGTGTTTTAACTCTCGTTTGAAAAGGTGTTATTTCACTCGCATCAATCACCCTTGCATTATCTAGAGCCCAACCATGCTCATTGATTTTAGTGGTTTTAGTGTAACTATCAACAGCTTGCCGTTCTTTTTTTTGGATGTTAGTAATAAGTGGTTGGGAAGAAACAAACCTAGGTGTGAGTGTTAAAGGTATTCTCAGAGCAAAGGTTTCATCATTAAGGCTGACGGATTGTATGTAACTTAATGATATTTTGATGCTTTCACCTGGCGCAATATTAGCAAGTTTAGTGGTAAACAAATTTGGACGTTGCTGCGAGACTAAACTGGTTTTTTTTCCTTGAGCTTTAGCCTTTTGGTAAAGTTTTTTAGCTTGCGTTTTTTCTTTAATTTTACCAATGATACGCCGATCCCCTACTTCCATTACCATTGAATCTACAGCAGCATCATCAACAAGAGGAAAAACATAAACAGCTTCTAAGAATTCATTACTTGAATTTTTAAATGTTTGAGTAAAACTTACTCGAGCCAATAAGCCATTAACATTTACTTGATAATCACTATGCTGGGTTAACGCCAAAGAATAACCGTCAGCGTTTTTAAAATACAAACTGCCTGAGCTAACATCATCATACGGAATGTTTTTAATATTATGCTCTTGAGCTGACACCTTGTTCGTGGTTATTAAATGAATCAAAATAATCCATACGACAAGGCAGATAAGCAAAGGTTGCATTGCTGTTACATTAAAACGCTTTTTCATGATAAAACTCTAAAGGGGTTAAAGTTTTATCTTGAAGGTGAATTATGTTTTTTAGGAGTAAAGAACATGGCTATTTAAAGGCCAATTATGACCAAATATGACATTTAATAAGCGCCTTTACTGAAAAGGTTAAGGGTTAACTAAGTAAAGCATGACCCGCTGGTAATTGTTTGGCGATCCATAACGCCAATTTGTGTTTCATATGAGGCTGATCTTCACTATCCACTGGTAATGGCTGTATCAATTTATCACTCACTAATAAACGATAGAGGCTTTCAACTTTGTCTTTGGCCGAGTTAGTTGCTGAAAAACTGTTGTAACCACGGTTCACTGCATATTTTTCGCCAATAAGTAACGCTTTCTTTAATAATTCGGCTTCATTTTTTAATTTTTTCATTCAGTTTAATTCTTAAAATTCGATTTAAGTTAAAGATGCTTTAAAAGATGATGCAAGTCAATTATCTATTGGCATTATTAATGATTAATCTTGATTTACATCATCTTTCGTAGGTGTGTGCTTGATTATACTAGCGGCAATTATTTAATACTTATTAGCAGGCGCTATTATGTCTATATCTCGCACCAGAAATGCTCAACACAAGGTCTACATTCCAACATCAGCACGTGAAAACCAGTACCTGATGGCTAAGTTTGTTTTAAACGATGAACTTATTGAAAAGTACGCTAGCTTAATTGACACTAACGCTAACGAGCCTTATGCAAAGTTTTACCAAATATTAGCTCAAATGTTTTTTAAAATAAATGATGAGCTAGCAATTGAAAGTTCACAATTTATTGCGAATGATAAATTTGCACGTGTACGCTTTAGCCCTGAAAAAATAACGTCTCAAACCGATCAACAGCTATTATTCCTATACAATCCTGAATATCACACTAGCCAAAATGCATTTTTCGATGGTGATAAAAAAGCTAAAAAAATAACACTCTTATTTTTAGCTAATGGGGATGAAATTAGAATACAAGCTGCAAAATTTCATCAACGGGTAAAACAAGCTATTGCTAAATTTAGTGAAGAAGTTGGCTTAAATAAAGAAGCAGTACGTGTTAATGATCATCAGCACTTAACTTATGATTTATTTGCTAAATACAAGGGTGTTGAAGGCTCACAAGTTCATAAGTTCCGTTCCATGACTAATCGTTATTTAGCCGACCAACAAAACTTACCTACAAATACTGACGCGTTAACCTATGCTGTGGTTGATTTTCCAATCAATCGTCGCATTCGGTCCCTAGTAGAAACTAGTGATAATGAATTAGGTTGTTACAATGAACTTTATAACTTAATTGCAGATGCCTTTATTACTTCGGCAAAAAATCAAAACTTGTTTAATGGTGCCGTTATTGCAAATGGTTTAGTGCCAATAATACGTAAAGGTGATGATGAAAATGTCATTACTAACGGAGAGTTACTCATGTTGGGCTACAATCCTGCTCATTCAAGCTGCGGTTATACTTGTAAGTGGGATTCAAACAAGTTAGTTGATGCCATCCAATTAGTCTTTGTTGCCTGTGATCAGAACAAAAGCTCTCATGGTTACGGAAAATTCGTTAATCAAATAGAACAAGCATTACGAGCTTTAGCACAACGCTTAGATTTTATTAACGACAAGGAAGAAATGTTAGTTAGGTTACATCAACACGTTGGTTTTTATTTAGATTAAAGCTGCATACTTGATGTTGACAGGTACTTATCAAGTGTTTTTTGGTAAGTTCCATCTTGCTTCATCATTAATAAAGCATGATCGAATTTTTCTATTAAACCACTCTCCTCAAGCTCTTTAGAAAAAACTATAAAAACTGGGGTGGAAGCTAACGATGTAGAAAGCGGAGTAATATTTTTTATGCGCATTTGCTGCAAATTAAATAAGCCTACATGTTTGTCAGTAAGTACGCCTTCAACTCTAGAGACAGATAACATTTGTAGACTCTGCTTATCAGTACCTACATCATATTTTTTAATTTTGTTATTCGTTAACGCTTGATTAAAAGCTGTGGGTGTTTTGAAACCACGATTTACAGCAACTGTAAATCCATTAAAATCGTCTAAATGCTTAAACTTCCCCTTGTTACGCTCTTCAATAAAGAGAACGTGCTTGCCAGTAGTAACGGGGGATTTCATAAAAGCCATACTTTTAGTGTATTTTGAGTTTTTCAAAAAGGCCATTGCGCAATCTACGCCGCCAGAAAGTACCTCTTGACGTAATCGAGACCAAGGAATTATTTGAAAAGACACTGTAATATCAATTCTCTTAGCAATAACTTGAATAATATCGATATCAATACCCGTAGGCTGGTTTTCTTTTACAAATGAGTATGGTGCGTAAACTGAGCTATAGCAGATTAGCTCCGTAGTTTTGTTACTTAAAGCTGAAAAGGAAATAAAAACCAAAAATATAATGTGAAAACTTAATTTCATTAATTATGCCTAGAATATAAGTTAACTCAATTACTTGAGGATTAATCACTAAATAACATTTAAGTTAAATTTAACAAATATAATGACTTTTTTCCACAGTTAAAACTCAAATTCAACCGCAATTCGAAGCACGTGCCCATGCTTTTACTATCTATCTCTGTAATGAAATCAACTTCTCAGTTTTTATCTTTGTGTTCCTTATCAATTTCAAATAATAGCCCCCAGTATACGCCATAATCTAGGCCTTTCACTTTACTTTCAATTGAGTCTCACGCGGTTAGGATAATAACAGGCAATTTAGAGTTCCTATCGCGTAATTGTTTCAATAATTCAAGACCATCTATATCCGTTAATCCTAAATTAAAAATAACCATATCTTGATCAGGCATTCAATGTGATTTTTCCTTCATTAACATGATTAACTACAAAACCTCCTGTACGCAACGTTTGCTGTGAAGCTGTGGCGAGTGGTATGTCATTTTCAACTAAAAGTATGCGCATTTTTATCTCCGTACCCAAAACTTAATCTCTTGCTCTGTTAAAAATTGCTCGGCATCAAGACCTTGTAATAAAGCCAATGTTGCTAGAATTCCTGCTTGAATACATTGTGGAGCCACAACGGTAATAGACCGAGGAGCATTATCAATTGGCCAGCCCGATTTAGCATTTAAAATATGTCCATATCGTTTGCCGTTTTTCATTAAAAATCGTCTAGCATCACCACTGGTAGCCAATGCTCCTTGTTTTAACGAAATGATCATGTCAGCAGGTTTACTATGATTAACTGTGCTGTCAACATCTGGGTGCTCAATAGCGACTTGCCAATTTTTGTTATTCAAACGCGAACAAGTGACGGCAAGATCTCCGCCCAAATTAACTAATACTGGCTTATTAGTTAATTGTTTAGCTAAAATAATAGCGCGGTCAACCGCGTACTCTTTACCTATACCACCAAAATCAATTTCCATATTCTTAGCTAAGGTTATTTGTTGTTGATCAAAGTTAATTTTACGCCACCCTACAAACTTAAGCGCTGCTGATACTTTGACTTTAGAGGGTAAATTATCACTACCATCAAAAAGCCAAGCCTTTCTTAATACGCCGGAGCTAATATCAAATGAACCATCACTTAATTGGTAACACTGCTCAGCAAAATTTAAGAGCAAGTAGGTTTCTTGATCTATCGGAACAGACTGCCCTGCTCTTGTGTTAATAAGGCTACAGATACTATCTTTATCGTAACGGCTGTATTTGTCTTCAATACGCCAAACCTCATCCGCAATTATATTGCCTAACTTTATCGCTAGCTGCTTATCCGATGATTGGATGATTACTTCACAAGGACTAGCCATAGCATTAAAACTAATGCCATAACCATCATCATTTTTGTTTAGCGTTATAGTTCTACTATTTTTTTTCAAATAGATCTCATCAAAAATGTAAAATGTAAAATGTAAGGGTTGAACAATAAAACGCATACTTTATTAAAAACAACAAGCTGTTCAAAGTAAATAACTATTAGAATGAATAGGTTACCTGAACAATAACAGCATCAATCGTAGGATAAAGCTCCACATCATTTAACACACCTGGCTCTTCAAACCCTGCATCCGTTGGCGTTTGGTGATAATACTCCAATCTAAATGCTAACTCATTGCCATCATTAACTAACATGCCATATTTTAAACCAACGGTAAAAGCCGCCATTTCACCTATACGATAATCAGCACTTACAAAAGTAGGTAAAGCATTTTCTTCAAGTAAAAATGGGCGATAAAAGTCAGCGGCACTTTGTTGATAAAATCTAAAATGAGGCTGTAAGTAACTTTCTTTACCTAATGAATCTCCCATTGGTATTCTAAAACGCGAGTCAATGGTATGCGACTCTATTTCCCAATCATCCCACATGTAACGATAAGAGACGTCAAGCACTACGTTGTCAAAATGATACATGCTCTGTGCGTATAGACTTTGTTTAACTCTTGAATCAGGACGACTTTCATAAATATTATCCTGTGTAACGCCATTAATATCAACAATACTCACAATTTTAAATGGGTCATTTAAATAACCATCTACGGTTGAATAAGAATAATTAAACTGCATTAACATTCGTCTATTAATAACTTGCGTGAATCCTAATAAAATATCAGCCGTAGTTTTATCGTCTTCACTTCCTAGTCGAGTTTTAGCAAAATCATCATCCCAAGTAGGTGCATTTCTATCGCCAATAAGCATAGATATTAACGGGTTTGGAATACCGCCTTCAGGTGTAAACGTATCTTGAAAATAGCTAAAGCCAAGTAAAAATGTTGAATTTTTTCTATCAAAATCTACTGCAAGGTTGCCATTTAATCCCAATGATAAGTAATCATATTCTTTAGATATATGAACACCACTACTAGCCGTTAAGTTTGAGGACACTGGCTGAGTCCACTGTCCATTTAACTGCACTCTAGTATCATGAAAGGTATCATCAAGTGGCGTTTCACCTGGCTCGACTTGATATTGTCCATTACCTGAAGGACGTGTAAAAGTTTGTACTGTAGGCTGTGCTACAGCGCCATTAGCTGAAGCGCCTGTTAACGCATCAATGGTTAGTTTTAAGTTGAGAACGTCTTCATCTTCAAAGGTTTTTTTAGCATTAAAAATAGCCTCGCCTGCGCTTACTCTATCTACTTCACTGTAAAACAAAAAAGCGGCATCAAATTCCCAACTATCTTTCTCTGTTGGTTCTGCCTGAGCTAAGTTATGACAACCTAACAAAGCAGTTGTCGCTAACGTTAGTGCTGCTTTGATGTTTAATTTTTCTTTTTTCATTCTATTGTTACCAAATGTATTATCAATATTAGGATTCAGCTTAAAATCGTATGGTTCAATTACAAGGAAAACGCACGGAGTTGACGATAGTCAATGAGTACTTTTGAAGCAGGAATTGGGCTATACAGTAACAAGATGAATTATAATGCTAGTTACAGCCACACCCTCCACCGCCAAAACTCTTCCCGCCACTTGATGCTTCTTTACTAAAGTAAATATGATCATCAAGGGCAGAATCTACCGGGGAAGCATTCAATGACATTTCATCTTTAGCGAGTAAGTCCCGCTCCCAAGGCTCTACACCAAGGCTAGCGCAGCCTGTTGCACTGACGATTAAAGGAACTAATAATGTGAGTTTAAATTTTGTTTTCATAAAAACCTCAGTAACTTTTAACAAGTTAGATTTGTTTATAAAGTGATTTTATTTCTGAATTGTTTCTTAACTATTTATTAACTAACAGCGCTTCAATTTCTTGATTGTATTGTGGAATTTTTTTGGTAAAAAAACCGGTATGGCGAGATTTTATTTTACCATCACGGCCAATAAGCATACTGCTTGGCATCCCTTGAATTTTAAAGTGCTTCGCTATTTTTCCTTTCGGATCGTAAATGACTTCAAATGATGCTGGATTAGCAAGTAAAAATTTTGCTGCTAATTGCTTGTCAGCATCTAAATTGACACTAATAACAGTAAAGCCTTTATCTTTATATTTACTTTGAATGTCATTCATCCAAGGGAAAGAGCGTTTACATGGCACACACCAAGAAGCCCAAAAATCAAGATAAACAACTTTACCTTTATGCTTCGCTAAAGATTGCTCTAAAGCTTGCCTGCTAGATACTGAGTCAAAAGCCTGAGAATAAGCGCTAATAAACAAGGTAATAATTAAGGTGAATAATAATGTAAATTTAGACATATGCTGCAAAGTAACCTACCGATAATTAAAAAATAAATTTAAATAGTAATTGATTAGAGCATATTTTAAATTTGATTTCTTAAAGAACCCTTAAGAAAGCTAAAATTTCATAACATTCCCACTAATAAGTATTATTGAGTTGCTTATAACATTTTAGTTTAACTATAATTAACATTATGATTGCTTTATTTTCTAAAACTGGCACAGTGTATTTAAGTAGATTAGTGCTGTTGCACTAATTCACTTAATAAAAGTAAATACAGAAAACTCACAATTTGACTCAACAATAACTTAAAGGAGTAGCGCTTCAATGTGTTCGATCTTTGGTATATTAGATATAAAAACAGGTGCAGATGCACTTCGTCCTAAAGCTTTAGAATATTCACGCTTATTACGTCACCGCGGCCCAGACTGGTCAGGCATTTACAAAAATGATAATGCTATTCTTGTTCATGAACGCTTATCCATTGTAGATACAGAACATGGTGCACAACCTTTATACAATGAAGATAGAAGTAATGTTCTCGCTGTAAATGGTGAAATATATAACCATAAATCTTTAGAAAGCACTCTCTCTGTAGATTATGAATTTCAAACTGCCTCTGACTGTGAAATTATTCTTCCTTTATATAAAGAACATGGTGTTGATTTTGTAGATAAATTACAGGGAATGTTTGCTTTCATTTTATATGATGCAACAACCAATTCTTACTTAATTGCCCGCGATCATATCGGCATTATTCCTTTATATACTGGCTATGACAGTGATGGTAACTTTTATGTCGCCTCAGAAATGAAAGCCTTAATGCCTATTTGTAAAACTGTTAGTGAATTTCCTCCAGGACATATTTTAGATAGTCGCGTTGGTGAATTACAACGTTATTACAAACGTAATTGGCAACAGTATTCAGCGATTAAAGATAATACCACCAGCAAAACAAAAATACGTGAAGCGTTAGAAGAGTCGGTTAAAAGTCATTTAATGACTGATGTTCCATACGGCGTACTACTTTCTGGCGGTCTCGATTCATCACTGATTTCAGCTATCACTCAGAAATTTGCTTCTCGCCGTATTGAAGAAAACGATCTTAGCGAGGCTTGGTGGCCAAAAGTACACTCTTTTGCTTGTGGTTTAGCAGGCTCACCCGATTTAATTGCCGCACAAACCGTTGCTGACAGTATTGGTACCATTCATCATAGTATTGTTTTTACCGCGCAAGAAGGTATTGATGCTTTAAAAGAAGTTATCTACCACTTAGAAACTTACGACGTAACAACGATACGTGCTTCTACCCCGATGTATTTAATGGCGCGTAAAATCAAAGCTATGGGCATTAAAATGGTTTTATCTGGTGAAGGTGCAGATGAAATCTTTGGTGGTTACTTATACTTCCATAAAGCACCCAATGCCCAAGAGTTTCATGAAGAATTAAACCGTAAACTTGACAGGTTACATAAGTTTGATTGCTTACGAGCTAACAAGTCTATGTCAGCTTGGGGCATTGAAGCCCGAGTGCCATTTTTAGATAAGAACTTTATGGATGTTGCCATGCGCATTAATCCGATGGATAAAATGTGCGGCAATGGCAAAATGGAAAAAGCTATTTTACGTTCATCTTTTGAAGGTTATTTACCTAAAGAAATATTATGGCGTCAAAAAGAGCAATTTTCAGATGGTGTTGGTTACTCGTGGATAGATGGTTTAAAAGCACACGTAGAATCTCAAGTAACGGATCTTCAACTTGAAAGTGCAAGTCATCGATTCCCAGTAAATACTCCTGACAGCAAAGAGGCTTATTTTTATCGTTGTGTTTTCGAAGAGAAATATCCATTAGCTTCAGCAGCTGATTGTGTTATTGGCGGAAAATCAGTCGCTTGTAGCACCGAAGAAGCCTTAGCATGGGATGAAAGCTTTCAAAACAACGCCGATCCTTCAGGTCGTGCGGTATTGAGTGTTCATAACGAAAGTTATTAATAATCAATTTTTAGTCGGTGGTTAGTGAGCATTACAGCTCACTAACCACCTCTTTATCTCAAAACCTCGATATAACTTGTACTTAACCGATTTTTAACTATTCTTTAATTATCACTCACCAAAAAATTTGATTGATGAAAAACCCACAACTATTGATAGCAATCTTGCTTATTCATTTATCATGTGATGTTCAATCAACACCTGAGTCATTCGAAGAGTCTAATGATTCCTCAGATTTATCGCTTGAAGACTTACTGCACATTAAAGTTATTACCTCATCAAAGTACCTTGAAAAGAGTATCGATTCTCCGGCAAACATCCATGTTATTACCGCGAAACAAATTAATGAACGGGGCTATAAAAGCCTTGATGATTTATTAAAAAATTTACCTAGTATTGATATACAAGAACATGCGGTAATTGGTAATTACAATGTCGTGACCATGCGAGGGGCTAAAAATAATAATAAATTTATTATTTTAAAAGATGGTATTCGTATTTCGACTCCCGCTGGTGAAACAAATGCAATATCACATAATTATCCACTTTATTTAGCTAAACGGGTTGAAGTGTTATTAGGCCCTGCATCGGTTAATTACGGTGCAGATGCTTACTCTGGTGTTATTAATATCATTAGCTTTGATCAAAAAGATGAAGACAAAACTAATGCTACAATCTCTGTAGGTGATGATAAATATTTAAATGGTCATTTGCTCTATAGCAAGTTACTCAAAAACGGGATTTTTATTAATGCTGGAATTCAAGGGCATTATAGCCAAGATTATAGTTTTGCTGATGATTACCCCGAGTTATATGAAAGTAAGAGTATAAATTTTAAAAACACTGATGGTTTTCAATTTTTTGCCGATGCAAAGATAAACGAGCACTTTGGTACTGGTGTTTTTCATTCTAAAATCACCTATTCATCAGATTTTACCGCAAAACCTAACTTTTCTTCCTTTGAAAACAGCAGCCTTGAAGAGAGTTTAACCACTATTTATGCAAATTTTGATTATGCTTTGAGTGAAAAAATTCATTCAAAAACACTATTTACTTACCAACTTTTTACTTTAGGCAATGCCAGTAGTTTTAATAATTTATTTACCGGATTTACTAAACAATATAAATATGGCCGAACTGCTCGGTATAGCTTAAATCAAGACGTAACATACCAAGTTAATGCCTCGCACCTTATTTCTGGTGGTTTGGTTTATGATTATTTTGATATTATTCCTAGAAGTTCTGATTTACCTGCCCCTTATGAAGTTGAGAAAAAGCCTAATGGGCAAAGTTTTTTCTATCCGAAAACTGATTTAGCCATTTCATTTTTTCAACACAGGGATGAAAATGTTGGTATTTATATTCAAGATAATTGGCAAATAAATGATCAATGGCGACAAGTAAGTGGCCTTCGTTATGATCACCACACTCTTTATGGTGATACAGTAAATCCAAGGTTAACAACCATATACCAAGCAAATCAATTTAATGTATTTAAACTATTATATGCACACTCATTTTTAGCCCCTCCTTCTAGTCAGGCATTTAATAGTTTTGGTTCTTTTACTGGAGAGCAAAATGATCAACAGGAATGGTTAAGTAGCCCTTTTGCTCCCTTTCGAGTTCCTAACGAAAATCTAGAGCCGGAAACACTTAGAAGCATAGAGCTTAATTATGAGCATTGGTTTAGCTCTAATAGTAAAATTAAATTTGCGCCATTTTATAATCGAATAGATGATGCAATATTAGTGACTAATGATGAAACCGCACTACAGGCTATTGAAGGCGCACATTTAATTAAGACCAACTCATTTAAAAACACTGGTAAATCAACAGCGTACGGAATTGACATTACTGGTGATTTTAATTTTACATTCGAAAGTTCAGCATTAGAATACTGGCTAGCATTTTCTTATATCGATGGTAAATTAGTCGAACAGGGTATTGTTACTGACTTACCGTTAATCGCGCATTATAAAATAAAATCAGGTTTAACTTATAGTTATCAAAATAAATACCTGATAAGTCCAACTATGCGTTGGATAAGTGCTACTACAGGTAATAATTTACAGTCTGGTAGCTCAACTAAACGCACTGAGATTAACAGTTACCTGATTATGGATTTACATAGCGAAGCAAAAATCACAGAGCAATTGTCTTTCAAAATAACAATTACCAACCTGTTAGATGAAAAACACTTCAATGCACCTTTTGCAACTGCGTTTATATCTTTAAACAAAGCGCCACAAGTTGGACGCCTTGTTTATGCAACAGTACAATATAACTTCTAGAGGGATGTTAATTGGTTAGTTATAAACCGTTAACAATCTCTTTTATCAAAGAAGGACCTTGATATATAAAACCCGTATAAATTTGCACTAAGCTAGCACCAGCGGCAAGTTTTTCATTGGCATCACTGCTTGAAGCGATACCACCGACACCAATAATAGGCAGTTTATTATCTAATGCCTTAGCCAAAATACGGATCACCTTAGTACTTTTATCTTTAACTGGAGCGCCACTTAACCCTCCTTGCTCATTGCCATGTTCAAGTCCTTCGACACCTTCACGAGATAAAGTAGTATTAGTGGCAATGACACCATCAATATTATTATCAATTAATGACTTAGCAATTGATTGTACTTCTTCTTCATTAAGATCCGGTGCTATTTTTACCGCTATAGGCACATACTTATCATATTGTTTAGCTAATTGAGCTTGCTCTATTTTTAAAGCTGACAATAACTCGTTTAAGGCATCACCATATTGCAAGGCACGTAAACCTGGGGTATTAGGAGATGAAATATTAACAGTAATGTAAGTGGCAAAATCATACACTTTTT
Organism: Colwellia sp.; assembly: GCA_029938115.1. GTDB lineage: Bacteria > Pseudomonadota > Gammaproteobacteria > Enterobacterales > Alteromonadaceae > Colwellia. The sequence continues at coordinate 58,983 of JAPYOP010000012.1, forward strand.
TCATACAGTGGATGTAATCGTCTTTAGCATTTTCATCTGGGGTATCTTTATTTTTACCAATATTAATCCCTAATACACCTTTAAATTTTGACGAGCGTACTTGTGAGACTAAATAATCAACGCCTTTATTATTAAAGCCCATTCGATTAATAACAGCGTTGGCTTCAGGTAACCTAAAGATACGCGGTTTATCATTTCCTGGCTGTGGTCTAGGTGTTATGGTACCTATTTCAACAAAGCCAAATCCCATAGCAGCAAAAGCATCAACACATTCACCATTTTTATCTAAACCTGCCGCCAAGCCCAGTGGATTAGGGAATTCAATACCCATAACATTAACAGGTTTGTCGGTAACGCGTTGCTTATAAAAGGCATTCAATGGTGTAGAGCCAGTACTCTTGAGGCTCTTAATCGTTAATTCATGGATTGTTTCCGCATCAAATTGAAACAGAACTTTTCGTATGGCAGGATAAAACATAATACCTCTAATAAATAATGCATTGGGGAGCCGGAATTAAAAAATCCCTGCTTAACTTAAATATTAATTGAAATAAGTCAGGCAGGGATTTTATCAGTTAATGCAGTTTTTATAAATTGCTTTTATCGTTTTAAGTTTAACTTTCTTTTGTGAGGCGTTGGCAGTTTAAACTAAGCAACATTAACTCACGTAAAGCAACTGAAAATTTAGCGAACTCATGGGTCTGCCCTACTTTAAAGTCAGCTAAAATATGCGTCCATCTAGCTAATGGTTGAGCATTGGTTTCTACCCATGTATCAAGCATTTTATCTAAATATTTGCCATTAGCTGTACAATCACAACGCAAAACAACAGAAGTTAATGAACGCTGTTGCCAATCAAGCTCTTCTCTAAATGATGCTCTTGCAAGTGCTTGCCAGTGGTTTCCAACTGCTTGACGTGTAATTTGATCTAAGAACCAATGCAATTCTAATTTAACACCAAGTTTAAAGTATAAGCTTGCAACCAGTTCAACGCTTCGACCATCCTCTTCAGCAATTTCTGCAATATCTAATGCTGAGAAAATAGTGCTCAACTGTGAAACACGAATAGCAACCTCTTTTGGAACACCTGCTGAAACCAAGTCTCCTTCAACACGTTTTAACTGATCAATTTCGCCTTCAATAATAAAGCTATTCAACTTCTTCGACATAATTTCAAAAGTTGGTTTGAACATAGCAATTGATTGCTCAATCGTTAGTGATTTATTGCGATGGCGCAAGAACCAGCGAGTTGCGCGTCTAACAGTACGGCGGTATTGGAATAACATTTCAGTTTGAATAGCCGTTGAAATTTTATTATTCAATACTTCAATTTTCTGCCAAAACTCCTCTAATTCAAAGACAGCACAAGACATAGTGTAACTATTGGCAATTTCAACAACCGTAGCACCTGTTTCCTCTTGCATGCGATTAACAAAGTTAAAGCCCATGTCATTACCAATTTTATTAGCCAACTTAGTCGCTATAATTTCAGCTCGAAGCGGGTGTAACTGCATTTGTTCTTGATACTTATCTTGCAACTGTTGTGGAAAAGCATTGATTAACAGCTTGTCATGATAAGGATTATCAGTAATATCTTTATGAACAAGATCTTCTTTCAAAACCATTTTGTTGTAGGCAAGTAATACTGCAAGTTCAGGACGAGTTAATCCTCTATCGTTAGCTAATCTATCTGCAATTTCTTCATCATCTGGAATAAATTCTAAAGCTCTATCAAGTTTACCTGCTCTTTCTAGTTCATGAATAAAACGAACTTGTTCTTTCAATTGGTTAACACCGCGCATTGCCGTTACAGAAAGCGAGTGTGTTTGACGGTAACAATCTTCAATCACCATGTCGCCTACTTCGTCTGTCATATCATAAAGCAGCTGATTACGTTGCTTAACGGTTAAATCTCCAGCTTGAACAAGACTGTTTAATAGAATTTTAATGTTTACTTCATTATCACTACAATCAACCCCGCCAGCATTATCAATAGCATCGGTATTTATTCGGCCACCACAAGCAGCAAACTCAATACGACCAAGCTGAGTTAAACCTAAATTCCCCCCCTCACCAACAACTTTAGCTTTTAATTCGCAGCCGTTAATACGTAGGGCATCATTTGCTCTATCACCAACTTCTAAATGTGTTTCTTTAGTGCTTTTAACATAAGTTCCAATACCGCCATTCCATAACAAATCAACTTCCATCGTTATGATTGCTTGGATTAAATCAATAGGTGACAGACTTTGCTTTTGTGTACCTAACATTTTTTTAATTTGCGGCGTTAGTTTAATAGACTTAACATGACGACTGAATATACCACCACCGGCTGAAATTAATTTTTCATTATAATCTTCCCAACTACAACCAGGTAAATTAAACAAACGTTTCCTTTCTGGATAAGATTTTGCCGCGTTTGGTGTAGGGTCAATAAAGATATGCATATGGTTAAATGCAGCTTGTAAACGGATATGCTTAGATAACAACATACCGTTACCAAAAACATCACCCGCCATATCGCCAATAGCAATACAAGTAAAATCAGTGCTTTGACAATCTATATCCATCTCTCTAAAGTGACGTTTAACGGATTCCCAAGCCCCTTTTGCGGTAATTCCCATTGCTTTATGATCATAACCAACACTACCACCAGAAGCGAAAGCATCACCTAACCAAAAATCATATTCATCAGAAATACCGTTAGCGATATCTGAAAAGGTTGCGGTGCCTTTATCTGCTGCAACAACTAAATAGGCATCGTCTTCATCCAGACGAACTACATCAACTGGCGGCACAATTTTACCATCAACGATATTGTCGGTGATATCTAACAAGGCTCGAATAAAGGTGCGGTAGCACTCTTTGCCTGCCTCAAAAATTTCTTGGCGTGAGCCTTCAGGGAGTTGCTTACAAACAAAACCGCCCTTCGCACCTACAGGTACAATAACCGAGTTCTTAACTTGTTGTGCTTTAACTAAGCCTAAAACTTCTGTTCGGAAATCTTCACGTCTATCAGACCAACGTAGTCCGCCACGAGCAACTTTACCACCGCGTAAATGTACACCTTCAATTTGAGGAGAATAAACAAATATCTCAAATTTAGGTACAGGCTGTGGCATTTCACTAATTTTTTCAGGGGTGATCTTAAATGAGATATACGATTTCTCACCCATTAATTTATCAACTTGGAAATAGTTAGTACGAATAGTTGCCGTGATCATTTCAACAAAACGACGAATAATACGATCATCATCTAAGTTAGCTACATTGTCTAACGAACTCTCAATGGCATCTAAAATTTTTGTATGTGCTTTTTCTTTGGCACTATCATTTGATTTATTATTTGGATCAAAGCGTTGAACAAAGAGGTTAATTAATAACTGTGCAATATCAGGATAGCGTGCAAAAGTATTTTCAATATAACTTTGGCTAAAGCGACCACCTATTTGGCGTTCATATTTGGCAAAAGCACGCAGAATAGAAACACTACGTCCTTCTAACCCTGCACCTAGAATGAGTCGGTTAAAACCATCATCTTCTAGATCACCCTGCCAGACTTTAGCAAACGCATCTTGGAATAATGTTTGAACGGTATAAACATTAAATTCACCGTCTCCTGTAATTAGCATAGAGAAATCTAAAATCCAGAATGTTTCGCCATCCGATGTTTTAATTGCATACGGACTTTCACCAATAACACGTAAGCCAAAATTCTCTAACATAGGCAGCACGTCAGAAAGATGAATAGGATCTCCCTTATGGAAAAGCTTTAGTTTTACAAAACGGCTACCCGCTTTTTCTTCTAACGGTTGATAAAACAACATTTCTAAATTATCAGAAAAATTAACCCTTTCTAACTTTTCGATATCAACAATCGCTGAGCCGGGTAATACTTCATCTTTATAAGCTTGCGGAAATTTAACGTATTTACGACTTAATGCTTTCGCTGCTACTTCACCTTTATTAGCGGCAAGTGCACTAACTAATTTGTCATCCCAACTTCTAGCGGCTTCATTTAAATTCTTTTCAATTTCTTTCACGTTAATATCTGCTTTTGTTGACTTAACTTTAACAATATAATGTGTTCTTGCTTGCACAGACTCAGAGAAGTAAGTAGTGAACTCTACTTCTTCATCACTGCCAAATGCTTCTTGTAATAAATGCTGAGTTTCTATACGTAATTTAGTGTTGTAACGCTCCCGAGGAACATAAACCATGCAAGAATAGAAACGATCAAAAGCATCTGGTCTAACAAATAAACCACAATAATCACGTTCTTGCATTTGCAAGATACCCATAACATTTTTCAGTAGTTCATCAATACGACCTTGTAATATTTCATCACGTGGATAAGTCTCTAAAATGTTTATTAAGGATTTATAAGCATGAGTTCCTTTCGCAAACCCCGATGACTCACACACTGCTTTAACTTTAGATTTGATTAACGGTAAATCTAAAGCACTATTGGTGTAATACGCTGAGCCAAATAAACCAATAAAGCGGTCTTCACCAATAACATTGCCCTTGGCATCAAAACGTTTCACGCCAATATAATCAAGCTGTGCTGGCCTGTGTACTCTTGAAAATGAATTAGTCTTAGTTAAAATCAAGTGATTTTTACCTAATGCTTCTTCACGACCTGACTCACTCAAGCTCGAAATAAAACGGGTTTTACTACGACTACTTGACCCCTTCATTAAACCTAAGCTAGATTCAGTATCTGCCTCAAGTTTAATATCTCCTTTTACTGCATTTACATGGTATGAGCGATAGCCCATTAAAGTGAAGTTGTTGCTCGCTAACCAGGTCAAAAACTCTACCGTATCGACTTTATCTTCTTTACTACCGGGCAATTTACCTTTTTTAACATCCGCTATAACACTATTAAACTGCTTTAACATGGGTTGCCAGTCATTAACAGTTAACGTGATATCTTCAACAACACTAAGCAATTCATTTTTAATATTATTCAGATCTTTCTGATTTGATTGACGATCAATTTCAATAAAGAATATAGTTTCTTCCGATGTTGCTTTAATTTTTGTATCAACACTAGAGGCTATTTTAGTAATATTGCCATTTTTATCTCGTACCATTTTTAAAGGTGAATTTAGCATTAAGTGTGGTGATAAGCCTAAGCGATTAAGTGCAATTCGGATAGAGTCAACTAAGAATGGCATATCCTTTACTATAATTTCAATAATGGTATGGCTTGATTTCCAACCATTTCTACTTACCGAAGGATTAAATACATGAATAACCGGCTCGTTATCGGTATGTTCATTTAGCGAACTCCACAAACTCAAGGTGGCACCGTACATGTCACTGTCATTTCTGTCCGATAAGTCAAATGAAGAAATATTGCTATATAACAAAGTAGCAAATTGTGCGACTAAATCTGCTGTGTCTTGAGGTACTTTTTTCTTTATTAATTGTGCTACGTTTTTTAGTATCACTGAGGGTGAACCGTTCACTAACGCCATGCCATTTTCCTTTTGCTATTTTTTATACAGAAGTTAAAAAGAAAGCTTGTAATAATTTAAGTTAAATTTAATTTTTATTTTGTTTATGATGTAAATAATGAGCGTCATCTCACTATCTTTATATCTATTTTTATATCTATTTTTATATCTAT
>JAPYOP010000012.1:64720-96368 GCA_029938115.1 Colwellia sp.
TTTATATCTATTTTTATATCTATTTTTATATCTATATAAGCTCCACATAAAACCATATGTGAAACCTTTTATAGTATAGTACAGATTTTATGAATAAATTTAAGGTATTGCGAGCATTATTTTCATTTTAATACGAAACTTTTTGTAGCTAACTGAACCGATTCTCATTCACTGTTTTTTGTTTATTCAATTATGGCAAATAAATATCAGTGATAAAGACTATTTTCTGTTTAAATATGCAAATATAAAAGCAAATTAACATTGAAGGAGGCCGTTAAATATTATGGCTAAAATATCTATTGCGACTGTGCGTGCCTTAGTCAATTTTTTGAGCAAACCAAGTAACGATTCCGCCTTACCATTGAAAGGCGTTAGCAGAGCTCAATTATTAGCTGAGATCAATTTAACTGAATCAGCGTTAAATCAAAGCATACAAGTAATTGATAGCACTAAATATGAAGCATTATTTACTTTTGCTGAACGAGTGTTGCAGAATAGAAATATTGGTTTTGATTTTGGTAAAGCCATAAGTATCGATAGATGGGGAGTTCTTGGTTATATTGCTTTTACGTCACCTACATTGAATATTGCACTAGCAAAACAAAGAAAATATCAAACTTTAGCTGGGAATTTAGGAACACCTTTTAGCGAGCTTGTCGGTGATAGTTTGTTATTAAAATGGATACCTGCACATCATTGTAGTCATCATGTTGTTGAAGAAATAATTACCGGTTGGGCTACACTTGCCATGAATTTAAGTCAAAATAAAATAAAGGCTAATGCTATTTATTTTCAGCATAGCTTAAAGGGAAGTGATAACAGCAAAATTTATGATAATTACTTTGGCTGCCCGGTCTATTTTGAGCATGACTTTAATGGTATTCAAATCGAACAAAAACTACTTGACGTGCCATTAATTATGGTTGATAACACTATTAATCAAACGTTATGCAACCAAGCTGATAATATTCTCTGTAACAGAGTAAAACAGTCACCCATTGAAACCATAAATCAATTTATTATTAACCAACTACCCTTAGGCTTACCTGAAATCGACGATGCAGCCAAGCAACTTGGTTTGAGTATTAGAACCCTGCAGCGAAAATTAAGCGACAATCAGCTAACGTTCTCGAGCATGATTGACAACATAAGAAAAGAGTTAGCTTTTAGTTACCTATCAAACACAAAAACAAAAGTGATTTATATTACTCAGATGTTAGGCTTCTCGGAGCAAAGCGCTTTTCAACGAGCTTTTAAACGTTGGACAGGACAAACACCTAAGCAGTACCGAGACAGTCAGCCACAAGTTCAATAATTGCCTATACAAGTCCTTTAATCATAACCTCATCATCAAAACTTAACTTTGCATGCCAAATTACTGTCGCACAGTGTCATTATTTTATTAATAAGCTAGATTAGACTTATACTCACCTTCTTACAGATAACTGACTCTGAAAATTATATGGTTATAGAAACAGGACAAGTTTATTACAATGCTGATAGCCAGTGGCTGCTTAGTCTTGTATTAGCAAGTATGATCTTAGGTGTCGCTCTAGATATTAATTGGCGTGACTTTAAAGCTGTAGCAAAAATGCCTAAAGCGATTGCCGCAGGGTTATCTGCGCAGTTTATTGCCCTACCGGCAATTACCACTGGATTAACCGTACTTTTAGATTTACCGGCAAGCATTGAGCTAGGTATGATTTTAGTCGCCTGTTGCCCAGGTGGCGCAATTTCTAATTTTGTTACTCACCTCGCTCATGGTAATACTGCTTTATCTATTTCCATGACAGCAATGGCAAGTGCCTTAGCGATATTTATGCTACCACTTAATTTTGTTTTTTGGTCAGCAATCAACCCTGAAACAGCTGCTATGATGAAGTCAATTGAAGTCAGCGGCATATCCTTATTTTTTAACCTTTTTTATGTGTTGGCTATTCCTCTATTTATCGGGCTAACCATCAAGCATAAGTTTCCGGTGCTTGCCCAGACACTGCATAAAATACTTAAGGCGACTAGCTTATTTGCTCTCATTGCTTTTATCAGTATCGCTTTGATAAAAAATCAAACCGCCTTTATGGCGCATTTTCAACTGATTTTCATTATTGTACTTGCCCATAATGCACTGGCTTTACTCTTAGGATTTTCTGCGGGTAAGTTTTCTCAGTTATCTATCCGTGATACTAAAGCAATTACCATTGAAGTAGGCATGCAAAACTCCTCCTTGGCTATTGCCATTGTCTTTACCCAGTTTAATGGCGAGGCAGGCATGGCATTAATTAGCGCCTTTTGGGGCACTTGGCATATTATTTCTGGCTTGTTAATCGCCATCACTTTTCGTCGTTTGGGTAATAATTCCAATATTGGCAAACAGGAAGTATCTTCATGAAAATATTGATCACAGGTGCCGCTGGTTGCTTAGGAAGTCGTATTGTTAATACACTGTCATCACTTACCCATACTAATACTCAAGGAGATGAAATAGAGGTTTTTGCAACCGATATAAAAGAGAATCCATTCAATGAGGCAGCTAACTTAACTTATCAACGTTTTGATTTACGCAGTAAGGAGTTCGCTCTTTGGTTAGAAAAAATTAAGCCTGACAAAATTGTACACCTAGCTTCTATCTTGCAGATATCAAAACAAATGACCAGAGCAATGGCTCATGAAATTGATGTTGTTGCCACCAAAAAACTGCTTGAACAATCGGTTAAATTAGGTGTAGGAAAATTCATTGTCACCACCAGTGGTGCGGCTTACGGTTATTATCCCGAAAACAAAAACATTATTAATGAAGACCGCGCGACAAAAGGAAATAGTGATTATTTCTACTCTGCTCATAAAGCCGAAGTAGAAGCGTTAATGGCACAATATAGAACAAATCATCCGGAGCTTAAACAAGTGGTATTTAGGCCAGGGGCAATATTAGGCCCTGATTTTAACGGCCCTGTGGTTAATTTATTTCAGCAAAAAATGATTGTCGGTTTGATGGGTTATCCTGGACCTTTTAATTTTATTTGGTCTGAAGATATCGTTGATTATATTATTGAAGCATTAACAACAGAGGTTACGGGTGAGTATAACATTGCCGGTGATGGCACATTGTCTATGCGCGATATAGCGAAGCGATTACACAAACCTTACCTAGCTTTACCGCCTTGGTTAATTCAAGGGGTATTAGCCATAGCAAAGCCATTAGGTTTGAGTCAATACGGTCCTGAGCAAGTTAAATTCATCAAATATCGACCAGTATTAGCTAACGACAAAATTAAAAAGGCTTTTAATCATCAACCTCGATACTCAAGTAAACAAGTACTAGATGCTTTTTTATCGCTTAATCAGCATTAACGACAGGAGGAACATAAGATGAAATCATTCCAATTACTCACTACATTTACCAGTCTCTTTGTCATGATAATTAACGGCACAACCAATGCCAACACCATTACAGTTACTAATGAATTAGGGCAGCCATTAGCCAATGTGATGGTAATGCAAACCCCTGTGAATGGTTACAACCTTGATACTTCAGACATGGGCTATCCACCTGAAAAAATCACTAATCACGCCAACATGGTTTATACCTTGTTTACCAATGACAAAGGTCAGGTCAACTTTAATAGTTATCAAAATGAGAAAATCCGACTTCGTTTACGGTTCCCTGAGCATCATGACATCACTCAAGAATTTATGGGAAAAGAAGATAAAAACTTTGTATTAAAGCCAATAACAGACGCTTTAGGGCTAGCTGAATCACGTCCTGCCAACACTTGGCTTGCAGCATTAGATTTTAGTGGAAAAACTGATATCGAAAATTTAAAAAAACACTATGTTATGCAATGCGGCTTTTGCCATCAACAGGGCTCTCACTTTTTCCGTCGACCTCGCCCTGAAGAAGCTTGGCAAGATATCGTCTATCGCATGGTGGGTTATGGCTCTCGCTTACATAATGATGCACAAGATGTTTTGCCAAAAGTACTAAGTGAAGAATATGCCCGCCTCTACAACAAACCTGAATTAATCTCAAAAGGCACGCCATGGAAGCGTAATTTGCAAAAGGCTAAAATTACCGAATGGCCTATCGGTGATGCCTTTTCTCAAATGCACGACTTGCTTTATCATTCTAATGGCATGGTTTATGTGGGCGACAACCTCCAAGATAGACTTTATGAAATCAACCCAGAAAATGGTGAGTTTATTATTTATAAACTCAAACGCGAAGCATCTGATAAACATGGCGGTTTGATGGGTAAACGGTTGAGTAGTTTTCCAAAACATGAAGCTTTTGCGGGTATTCATTCTTTTGCCGAATCAGCCAAAGATGGTCATATATTTATCACTACATCATATCAACAGCGGTTAGTTGAATTTGATCCCGTGACTAAAGAATTTACCAATCATAAAATGGACGATGGATATTACCCTCATACTATTCGTGTCGACAAACAAGACCGAGTTTGGTTTACCATGGCTTTATCAAATCAAATTGCCATGTTAGATAGAAAAAGTAATAAATTCTCAATGTTCGACTTACCTAATCGTAGCATTAAAGAAAGCTTAACCGTTTCAGCCATGGGTGGCATTTTAAAATTAATGGATTGGGGCTTACCTTTAGCTAACTGGTTTCCTATTGATGAACATTCAACGGGTGTGCCACTACCTTACGGTATAGATATAACACCTAATGGTGACGTTTGGTTTGCGCGTTTACATGCTGACTCTATTGGTAAAATTGATGGCAAAAACTTATCAGTGACTATGTATGACACGCCCTTTATTGGTCCGCGCCGTTTACGTACCGATTCAAAGGGGAATCTTTGGATAGCCGCTTTTGCCGAATCAATGATTGTTAAATTTGATCCAAACACTGAAGTATTTACCAACTTCCCTTTACCAGTTGAACCTTTCGGTAGTGAAACGCCTTACTCGCTTAACGTTGACACCAAACGCGATATTGTCTGGATAAACGGCAATACATCTGATGCTTTGTATAGTTATGACATCAATCAAGCAAAGTGGGCTCACTACCCAATGCCAAAGCGTGTCACCTTTACCCGTGATGTAGAAATAGCGCCTAATGGCGACATATTTACCACAAATGCAAGTTTTCCAAGTTGGCATATTGAAGATTCACAACCAACATTGATCCGTTTACAGCCCAATTATCAAACCGATGAGATAAACGTTTTTCCCTTAGCGATTAACGAGAGCAAGTAAATAATGAAGTTACCTTTATTCCTACTTTCATGTTTGTTAGCTTTTTTAGCGGGTCATATGGTTAACTACAGCATCATATTCTTATCACTGGAGTGGTATAATTCTCATTCATTAGCTGGAATTGGTTATGGCTTATGTTTTGGCCCACCGTTGATATTAGGTTGGTTTGCTGGGGTTTATTGTGATAGGTATTCGCCACGAAAAGTTTTGTTGGTAGCTCAAAATAGTTTTTTTATTGCGCTACTATTACTTTGGTTATCGTTTGATGTGCCATTAAATGGAACCGATGACAATCGACGCATGTTTTACCTATTAGCAGCAGCACTATTTTGCGGCATAGCTTGGTCTTTTGTCGCGCCCGCCCGTTTTGCTACACTGCCTTTTTATGTCTCATACTCAAAAGAAAACAACTTAATAAAAAACAAACATAAACTTACAACAGCAACCATAATGTTAAACCTAATGCTTATGATGGGCTTTGGTTTAGCCCCGATGTTACTAAAACAAATCCAAGTCACCTTTAATTGGCAAGCAGTGTTACTAAGCGCAGGAGTTATGTTTGCACTATCATCATTAATATTAATGCCATTAAAATTTAAATTTACTGCTAAAATTAATAACGACTCAAGCAATAAAGCGTTTAAAGAAATAAGAGCGAGTTTGATTTTCGTTAAAGAATCGCCCTACTTATCGCAATTATTATTACTTGCCGCTATTGCTTATCTACTAATGGGCCCTATGCAGGTTATTTTACCAAGCATAGCCAAAGAAAATTTAGCGCTTGGTGAAATAGCACAAGGCAACTACCTAAGTTTGATTGCCTTTTCTTTAATTGCCGGTGGTTTGCTAGCTATGACTCTAAAAAACAAAGGTAAGCTTGGCTGGCAATTACTCTTATCGATATTCTTTGCTGGACTTGGTATCGGATTATTAGCACTAGTTGATAGCCTAACATTGTCAGTTGCACTGTTAATTTCATCTGCAAGTTGTGGTGGTATAGCCATTAGCTTTATCGTTGCAGGCTTACAACATTATTCTAGCGATGAACACCGCGGTAGAATAATGAGTTTCTATACTATTATTGGTCAAGCAATTCCTGCAGCAAGTGGGGTTGGTGCTGGGCTATTAGCGCAAGCTTATTCGCCAAGCATTGCCATGATAACTTTCTCAGGAATTATTATCATGGCAATGCTTGCTGCCATGTTTTATCTAAAAAAAGTAAAACAACTAAACAGCTATAGTTAAACTAAGATAAATAATTAAAAAAATCAGGCGCTTTCATTATGATCAAATACAGAAGTTACTTTAACGGCAAAGTAATCATTATCACAGGTGGTGCTGGTGGTTTAGGACAAGCCTTAACAGAGCAACTATTACAATGCGGCGCTAAAGTTGCGGCTCTAGACCTGAATGTAGACAATTTGACAACAAGTAAGTGTTTATTACCTATCGCGGTTGACCTCACTAGCGAAGACGCACTTGCACAGGCGCTGCAACAAGTTGTTCAATACTTTAATGGCATTGACGTATTATTTAACAATGCAGGTATTACCCATATGAGTTGTTTTAAAGACTTATCTGCTGATTTATTTCAAACCATTATGGCGGTGAATTTTACCGCCAGTGTTAATATCACCCGTTTATGTTTACCTTATTTGATAAAATCAAAAGGTCAGATTGTGGCAATTTCTAGTGTTGCCGGTTTTGCACCTCTATACGGCAGAAGTGCGTACAGTGCAAGTAAACACGCTATGGAAGGCTTTTTCCGCTCATTAGGCTCTGAGCTTGCTGATGATGGTATATCAGTGTTAGTGGTTAGTCCTTCGTTCGTAAAATCTAGACCTGAATTAACAGCGCAAGTAAATGACGGTCTATCATCACCAGGTGCAATGAAAAAGAGTACCTCTGGCAAACAGTTATCGCCAATTGATGCCGCAATAGCTATTTTATCCGCAACAGTAAATAGACAACCAAGCTTATACTTAGGCCGCGTCGCAAACATTGCACGTTGGTTATTTGCGTTCTTACCGAATGTATATATAAAAATAATGACTAAACAAGCTAAAGACGAATTTAAGTAATATAGTCAACCTGAACTCTGCTTAATAAATATTTCTCTAGCAGCTATTTTTACTAACTTCTACGTTAAATTTGTTTGCAATAGCTCCCTATTGGCGCGCAAATTTGCCTTGAATTAAATAAAACTATCAAGCTAGAAATATCAAAGTAATTTAATCCATATATTTCAATAGTGTAATTATCTCTTAAACAAAGTTCAGGCTAGCTACTGAAAAATAAAAAGCCCTTAACTTAGATGAGTTAAGGGCTTTTTTGTATTTAACTAAAGATAGTTAAGTTTGTTTTTTGTTTTCTGTTTTCTTATTCGGCCATAAGAAGGCTGCTAAAGCAGGAAGTACGATAACAGCAGCTAACATGTTAACTAAGAACATAAAGGTTAATAACACCCCCATATCAACCTGAAACTTCAAATCTGAGAAGAACCAAGTAGACACGCCAATAGCAAGGGTGATACCTGTTATCAATACAGCACTGCCACGCTCTTTTAATGCGGCAAGGTAAGCATCATGAATATTTGCACCGTTTTTAAGCTCACTGCTCATGGTTGATAAAATATAAATACCATAATCAACACCAATACCAACACCTAATGCGATAACAGGTAATGTTGAAACGGTTAAGCCTATATCTAATACTGTCATCAGCCACTGAGCCAATGTTGAAACAACATATAAAGGCAGTACAACAACAACAGTCGCTCTTACACTTCTAAAGCTTAATAAGCATAGAATAATTACCGCGCCGTAGACATATATCATCATCGGCAACTGAGCTTCGGCAACGGCTTCATTGGTTGCCGCCATTACGCCAACAGGCCCTGAAGCTAGTTTAAATTGCAGTTGCTTATTGCCAAGTTCATTTGCTGCTAGTTTAACTTCTTTAATAACACGATCAATAGTTTTAGCCTTATGATCTTGTAAAAACAAAATAACGGGCATCACACTACAGTTACTATTTAATAGACCGCTTGAAGAAGGCACTCGAGCAATTGATTGTACTAATGTTTGTTGATTACGTGGAATAACGCGCCAGTTAGGATTACCTTCATTGTAACCCGCATTAACCAATTTCGAGATAGACGCTAAACTAACCGCTGATTGTACACCGTGAACATTTTCCATACGCCATTGAAATCTATCAATAGTGTTCATGGTGTCATAATAAGTACAAGCATCTGGCGTTGCTTCTATTATTACTGACATGTAATCAACACTAATGGCATAACGGTCTGTAATTAAAAATGTATCTTGATTATAACGAGATGATTCGTGTAATGCTGGGGCGCCTGCGTGCAATTCGCCAATTTTCAAGTTTTGTGAATTAAATAAACCTGCCGCATACAATGCAATAGTTAAAATCAAAATGATTTTTGCAATACTTTTAGTTGCAAAACTCGCCATAAAACGCCATACAGCGCTTTCTTCATCTATATTTCCAGCATGATTTTTACGATCTTCAGGGGTAATAGTTAAATATGAAACTAATAAAGGCAATAAAATCAAATTCGTTAAAATTATCATTGCCACGCCTAACGATGCGGTGATGGCTAACTCACGAATTATACCAATATCGATGGACAGCAAAGTTAAAAAACCGACAGTATCGGATAATAAGGCAATGCCTCCGGGAATTAACAAGGCTCTAAAACTGGCTTGAGCTGCGGCTTGACTAGAAAGCCCTAAGCTTACTTGCTTAACAACAGAGTTAATCATTTGCACACCATGACTTACCCCAATAGCAAACACCAAAAATGGCACTAAAATAGACATTGGATCTAAACCAAAACCAAGCGTTGACAGCATGCCCATTTGCCAAATAACAGCGACTAAAGAACAAACAATAGGCAGTAACGTTAAACTTATTGAATGGCAGAAAAAGAACACCATCACTGCAGTAATAGCTATGGCTATTGCAAAAAATGCTATAACACCTTTAGCACCTTCAGCGACATCACCAACCATTTTTGCAAAACCAATGATATGAACTGTAACATTGTCTTTTTCAAACTCTTGGCGAACTTCCTGTTCAAGCTGGGCTGCTATTGTCAGTGTATTAAGCTTTTCGCCTGTATCAGGATTAAAATCAAGTAACGAGGCTTTAACCATGGCACAGCTATAATCATCGGCAACTATACTGCCAACAATCCCAGCCTTTTCTATATTTCCTTTTACAATAGCTAAACCCTTTTCATCTGCTTGAAAATCGGCAGGAATGACTGGCCCCCCAGCAAAGCCATCTTCGACAACTTCCACAAATCGAGTACTTGGAGAATATAAAGATTTAACCTGTATTCGATCAACCCCAGGTATGAAAAACAATTTATCGTGTACACCTTTTAAAGCTTCAAAAAAATCAGCATTGAAAATATCTCCGTCACTATTACAAACAGAGATTAGAATATTATTCGCCCCACCGAAGTTTTCCCTATGTTTTAAATAAGTTTTCATGTAACTATGATTTAAAGGAATATTTTTAGTAAATGATGCACCTAGTTGTATTTGTGTTGCTTGAAACAGTAAAAAAACACTGGTAAGTACAAACATCATCAAAACTAAAATTTTATGACGAAACAGACCTACTTCTAAACGGTTTGCGAGAGAAATTTTCATAGTATTTTATAATCCAAATTCTTTTATATATTTTATGACTTAATTCTAAGATAAAGAAAAGCTTACAAAGATATTATTTTAGCACCAACATCTGACACTGCTATTAATTGTCCATTAAACCAAACGCCGGCTATTAAAGCTTTTCCATCCTTTTGTGTTCTTAAACGATAATTTTGGCCGTCATCATTGCTTTCAAGCAATACACCGTTATTTGCCAATAAAAAAATACGATCATCATTGGTGAGAACAATATCATTTATTAATGCGGTAGTATTAGTTTCGCGCGCTTGCCACGGAGTTCCATTTTTTAAACTTCTAAATACGTGCCCTCTCAAGCCAACAACAAGTAAATTGCCTTGCTTGGTTCTAGCCATATCAAAAAAAGATCCTTGATATATTTCATCAAACGGCTGCCAACTTCTGCCAAAGTCATTACTTTTAGCAATTAAACCTATTTCTCCAACCATATATAACGTTCGGCCATCGATAACCAAACGATTAAAATGGGGTAAGATTGAAGAAGCTTCGTCTAGATAAGCTTCTTCATCTTCTTGTTTTAATTCTGCTAAGTATTCAACATCATCTGGTAAAAGGAATTCATCATGGAATTCGTTTTGCCATGTTTCACCACCATCTAAAGTACGAAAAAAAAGCCCATAAGCTCCAATGGCAACACCTTCGTTGGGATTTTTAAAAACAATATCTAATAGCGGTTTTTCTAACTGTGGTTTATATTGCTGAATTTGCCATGTTAAACCACCATCTTTAGTGTTTAAAATAGTAGCATCATGGCCTATAGCCCAGCCAATACTCGCATTGATAAAAAAAACACTGGTAAGTGTTGTTTGTACTGGAACATCTGCCTGTTGCCAATTAATAGCATCTGAAGAAAAAATAATATGACCATGCTCGCCTACAGCAATTAACTTACTTTGCCCAATTTTAGTAATATCTAATAATAAAGACTTACTGGATAAAGAAGCTTTAAGCGAAGGAATGTTATCTGTTGATGGGGAGTCAGCAGCAATGCTGCTTTGGGTTAATGAGCACAAAAACAAAAGAATGATTAACCGGAAAGGAATAAAACTCATTAGGGAAATTCTCTACGTTATAACAAAATAAAATACTAACAATCACAAAAATAAATAACCAACTACCGGAACAAAAACGGCTGACACAAGTCAGCCGTTTTTTAACAAAAAAGTAGCTATCTTCTACCTTCTCGTCTTAATGCTGATGGTGTGAAGTTCTTATGTTTTAACTTCGCGGAGAAGTCATACATTTTCGCTTCATTATCCAAGCCCATCGCTATATAACGTCTAGATTGGAAGTCATGATATACCTCAAGCGTAGACCATTGCGTAGGAACTTCATAGTAATTTAGACCATGAGCTACAGCAACACGATATAACTCATCACGGTTATCATAGATATCAGCGATAGCAATTTGCCAGCTATCCTCATCTATATAGAACACACGTTTTTTATAAGTATGGCGAGTATTATCTTTCAAACTTGCTTCTACAACCCAAACACGATGCTTTTCATAACGAACTAAATCTGGATTGATATGGCCCGGTTGAATAATGTCATCATAGGTAAGTTTATCACTATGCAAACGATAATCATTATAAGGAATTAACAACTCTTGCTTACCTTTTAACGTCCAGTTATATCGATTTGGCGCGCCATTATACATGTCAAAATCATCAGTTAAACGTAAGCCATCGGATGCACTACCTGGTGCATCATATGCAACATTTGGAGCACGACGTACTCGACGCTGACCGGTGTTATAAGTCCATGCTTGACGAGGTGTTTTTATTTGATCCATAGTTTCATGAACTAACAAAGCTGTACCAGCAAGACGTGCTGGCTCAGTTACTTTTTGCTTAAATTTAAATAAAATATTTGTTTTTTCAAGTTCGGATGGTGTAACACCTTCAACATCATAAGGTAACAATAATTGATCATCAAAACCAACATAAGTGTAATCACCTGAAGCCGTTGGAGCGGCTTGACCACCTTGACGAGTAAGCTCTTCACCACGATAACGCACAATGTGATTCCAAATAGCTTCTAAACCACTTGCAGGAATTGGAAACGGGATACCAACGGCAGCATTTTTAATACCGTTACCACCTTCAACTAATTCAGCACGGGTTGAGTTCACTTTTACTGCTTTATAGACATGGTCTGGATATGAAGCACTGCGTCTAGTCTGATAAACATCCATTTTGAAAGTATCTGGATATGTTTCAAATAACTTCACTTGACCAGGGGTTAACAGGTTTTTGTACTCGGCTACATTCTTAGCAGTAATAGAATACTTAACTTTATCTGTAGGAAAGGGATCTAAATGGTGATCACCAACATTGTAACCCGCTGGAGCTTTTGTAATACCACCTGTCCACTCAGGAATAGAACCATCACTATTGGCCGCTTTAACTGCGCCCATTGGCGTTAATTCATTTCCTAGTTTAGCTGCATCTTCAGCTGAAGATTTGGCGATAGCACCACT
The DNA here is from genome assembly GCA_029938115.1 of Colwellia sp. GTDB lineage: Bacteria > Pseudomonadota > Gammaproteobacteria > Enterobacterales > Alteromonadaceae > Colwellia. Next base: position 77,147 of record JAPYOP010000012.1, read on the forward strand.
TGAAGCAAGAGCAACAGATACAGCTAATAATAATGTACTTTTCTTCAAAGTAGCCTTTTTATAGGTATGATTTTTCATAATAGTTACCTTTCCTAAATTGAATATTTGATACTAAAGGATACATAATCACGGTCTTCAATTTGGTTAGTTGTACCAACACCACCAAAGAAACTGTTGTAATTAACATCCGCAGACCAACGACTTTGATAGTCAAAACTTAAACCAAGTGCTACTGACTTTCTATCTTCAATAAACAAGAATAATGGATCTGGTGTTATACCTTCAACATCATGTGAAAAAACAACACGAGGGCTAATGTTAATACCAGCAAAAACGTTGGTATAATCTAATTTACCCACCACTTTATATCCCCAAGCAAAAGCTGTAGGGAATGGGTTAGTTTCAATACCATTTTGAACAGGCATCTCTAAACCTGGAGCAGCGGCTATGCCACCATTCCTAGCAGTTCCAGGACCATTTAAGCGTAAAACACTTTCGTCAGGCATATCACTGATATTGATACCACCAATTTCAACCAAGCCAACAAATTGACTAGCGCCCAATGAAGGCCCAAATAAATGAGTAATCGTCATTTGCGCTTGAACGGTATCAGACAAAATAAACCCGTTAGCTGTAACACCCGGACCATATGGTAGACCTGTTGTAGGATCATTAAGCTGAGAAATATTATTTAGCTCATCTCTAAGACCAGCGTTATATAATTGCTGAGGCATAGCAGCAAAAAGTAACTCAACATCATCAATTTGCAAAGGTTCATCTTGGCGATAACTAATTTCACCGGCAACAGCTGTTTCACCTATAGTTGTATTGAAGCTCATCGCGTACATGGCAATATCTTCAGGATAAGCAAGCTTAACTTGAGAAAAAGCGCCTAAGCTATAAAGGTTTTCTTCAGTTATTTCATTTGCAGCAATAAAACCAATATCTTGACTAATTGCCGTTGATGGATTTTGAGCAGAAGGAATTGTAAAGTCAGCAGTTTGGCCGGCAAACAAAGGACGTCGACTATGATAATTTACATAGTATAAACTCAATTCAGTTTCGTTCAGTGCCGGTAAGTACCAAGATAAACGTAAACCAAATTGTCCACCGTCTTCTGGCTCTAACTCCGCTGATTTACCAGGAGAGCGTAGTGTGACTTTAGTTGGATAAGCTAAATACATGCTACTTGCTGTAGCACCATCAATTGCCCCACCACGTAATAAGTCACCGATCTGATTTAGACCTGCCATTAAAAAGTCAATATCCATATCAGGATTGCCAGAGAACCCAAGAGATACGTTGTTTTTATGACCACCATCACCAGCAAAGTCATTGGTTGAAAAATAACTGCCCGGTGGTGGTAAAATAGTTTTTTCCCAAGTGTACTGATAAAACGCTTCAATATTAAAGTTTTCAGTTACCCCTAATGAGCCCCAAACAGCTCCAAAGGGAATAAAAGCTTCTTTAAGCTCTGCGCCTGGCGCTTTCAAACGAGCAATATCTACTGGGTTAATTTCACTAATACCGTGACCTATAAGCGTGCTTTCACCCCAACTAATCACTTGCTGACCAATACGAACGGAAAAGGGCATATCGCCTATATCAAAATCACCATAAACATAAGCATCTAATAAACGAACATCGGTACAGACTTGTTTTTTAGCTTCACTATCATCACAGGGGTTATTAACTTCGCCACTAAGTTGATTAGTCCAAGCTCTATCACTGTCCATCATAGCAAAGTCGTAATAATACATACCACGAACAAAAACGCCCACATTACCATAATGGATATCTAACTCATGACTACCTTTAATAAGCTGAGAGAAGCTATCGCCTGCATCAAAGTTTAAATTACCGTTATCAACGTTAGCCGAATAACCACCGGCACCTTGCCATATAGTTACATTAGCGGGATTAGCATTAAAGACTGCATTGTAATTACTAAAATCAAAGCCATTGTTTAAATTGTTTGCTTTAGCAATATTATCGTTCCAATTACGACTCTCGGTGCGAATGCTTGTACCTGCACTGAATGTAGAATCAAAACTGATTTCCATATCACCAAATTCCCATCTTGCAGCTTGAACATTATTAAGGCTTGCACCAAGTAATGTCATTGAAAGTGCTGCGGCAATACCAACGGCTAAAGGTTTTCTAGAAAACCTGCGAGGGCTGTTTTTCATTTATTCTCTCCCCTGTAGCGAATCAAGTTGCATAAAGTGACACTTTTAGATTTAACACATCGAAAAAGCAACATTTTATAATTTACTAGTTAAAGTAAGGCTCAAAATCGTTATTTGTTTTTTTAATTATTTATCGACCATAAATGTGATTATTGAATCACAATTGATAGTTAAACAATAATTGCATCATTTTACTGGTCTGGCAAGTCAAAAAAACAATAGTTAAGCCGCTGTATTTTAATGATTTGCATTTACTATAAGTGATTAGTTTTTTCATTGTTTAAAACTAGCGTTTAAAATATAAAAAAGCAAAATTTTTTTACATACACTAAGTTAATGAAATAACACTTGTTTAATATTAAAACCTAAAGTTAAATTCAATCGAGATGGTCTGACCAGCGTTTAAAGCTATTACTCTACTTTTATGAAAGCAAGGAAAATTAGGAGAGTTTAATTAATGATAAAAATTTATTATTTTTTGTCTCTAGGCAAAACTGTCCAAAAATCCCGCGGCTGGTTAAATGACTGCGTAAGTGCATTGCAGGAAATGAAACCGTCGTCCCTAAGTTAGTAGTGACAACAATTGTTCGAACTTCACCTCGGTAATAAGGTAAAAATTCATTTTTAGATAGGCTAATTGAAAAATAATATTTCATAGTTTATAGAATTATAAAGGGTATAAGCTGTGGTAATTGGATTCCACAGCATTCAATGGGTATTATGCTAACAAAGACGCATCTAACTTTTCTTTTAAGTCATTAGACAAATCAGGCAAAGATTGTAATCGCACTAACTGTGCTTTCATTAACGCTTTGTGTGGCAGGGAGAAACTTTTATATTGAATAAGCGGTGTTATTAACCTGGAGGCTACTTGTGGGTTAATTGTATTTAGCTGAGCAATGTTATCAGCTAAAAATTTGTAGCCCTTTCCTGAAATATGATGAAAGTATTTAGGATTATTCATCGCAAAAGCACCAATAAGTGACCGAGCTCGATTAGGATTTTTCAAGCTAAACGCTTCATGCTCAATCAACTTCCCTAAATGATTAAAAATATCATCACTAGACTCGCTTGCTGATAGAGAAAACCACTTATCCATTACTAACGGTGTATCTTGCCACTTTTGTTCAAATGTCAGCATATGCTTATTAAAGCTTTCTATATTGTGTTTTGCACCACAATTTAAAGCAGCAAGTGAGTCTGTCATATTATCTGAGCACTTAAACTGCTGCTCTACTAGTGCCGTATGTTGCTCTGTAGATGCTAAATAATACAAGCACATATTTTTAAGTGCCCTATTTGCAGTAATTTCCGCTGCTGATACATTTTTTTGCTTTAAAATAAATTGGCACTTTTCTAACGTTTGCAATAAAGGTTTTTCTAGCGCTTTAGCCAAAAACAAAGTTAATGTGTTTATTGCATTAGCTAGGCTGATGGGGTCAACTTGAGCAATAAGGTCTGCTGCCTCATCAAAACTAGGCAATATAAGTTGTTCTGCAATAAAAGCGGCATCATCACTAGCGTTTAATATATCCGTAAAACAAGTGATAAGTTTCTTAGGTATAACAAATGAAGGTGTTAATGTTAGCGATTGAATATAAGACATCAATAATTTTTGACCAGCATCCCAACGACAAAAACTATTACTCGCTTTTGAAATAATGGTCATTAAATCATCATCATCTTGAGCAAAGTTAACTTTTACAGGCGCACTAAAATCAGCTAACAATGCTATGGTAGGTTTGGTTTTTAATGCTGAGAAAGTCCATGTTTGCGTACTTTCAGTTAATTCAACCATATGCTCTTGAATATTTGCATCAGAGCTATCATCAACAATAAGTTCAAGTTTAATTGGAATGTGTAACGCCAGTGGCGAAACTTGCTTCGTGGTAACAGGTGATTGTTGCGATAACGTTAAACTGTATTCCCCATGGTCACTATTAAAGCTTTCACTCACTCTTATGGCTGGAGTTCCTGACTGGCTATACCAAAGTTTAAACTGTGTTAGATCTCTATTAGATGCATCACTCATTGCATTAATAAAATCATCACAAGTTACTGCCATACCGTCAAAACGTTTGAAATATAGATCCATCCCTGCTCTAAAAGCACTTTTACCTAACAAGATATGCAGCATACGAATAACTTCAGAGCCTTTTTCATAAACAGTTAAAGTATAGAAATTGTTCATTTCCAATACTTTTTCTGGACGAATTGGATGAGCCATAGGTCCAGCATCCTCGCTAAATTGCTGTGAGCGCAATACTCGAACATTTTGGATACGAGTTACTGAGCTTGAATGCATATCAGCACTAAATTGCTGATCACGAAAAACGGTTAACCCCTCTTTTAAGCTTAGTTGAAACCAATCACGACAAGTTACACGGTTACCAGTCCAGTTATGAAAATATTCATGAGCAATCACCGATTCAATATTAAAATAGTCGGTATCTGTAGCACAATCTTCATCGGCTAATACATATTTACTATTAAAAACATTCAGGCCTTTATTTTCCATTGCGCCCATGTTGAAAAAATCAACAGCAACAATCATGTAAATATCTAAATCATATTCTAGACCAAACGTCTCTTCATCCCACGTCATCGATTTTTTCAAGGATGTCATTGCATGTTCAGATTTATGCATATTCCCTTTATCAACAAATATTTCTAACGCAACTTTTCGACCTGAGCATGTAGTAAAAGAATCTGCTAACAAATCAAAGTCGCCGGCAACAAGCGCAAATAAATAACAAGGTTTTGGAAAGGGATCATGCCAAGTAACAAAATGCTTATTATTATCCAAATCACCTTGAGCGGTTTTATTTCCGTTAGATAATAAATAAGGATATAAGCTTTTATCAGCAATCACTTTTGTGGTAAAGACAGCCATAACATCTGGTCTATCAAGATAATAACTAATACGTCGAAAACCTTCGGCTTCACATTGAGTACAAAAGGCACTGCCCGATTTAAACAAGCCTTCAAGTGAAGTATTATTAACAGGGTTAACTTCAGTAACAATAGTCAACTTAAAGTTATTTTTATCTGTTTTCAAAGACAGGGTTTGCTCTGACAATTGATATTGTTCTGCCGATAATTGTTTATCATTAATGGCAACAGAAAGTAAGATAAGTTGCTCGCCATTCAAAATAAGTTCACTGTTATGATCACCTTGGCGAATGACAGTCATTTCATTTATAACTTGTGTACAAACATCATCTAATTCAACGGTTAAATTAACTGTCTCAATAGTAAAAAGTGCGGGGCTGTAATCAGCTAAAAAACGGGAAGTTGATTGAGTCATGAATGTTCCATATTTAAAAGGATAAATGCCTGCAATTAAACAGGCATATTTGAAATTGAAGATTAACGCTTAGTCGCTAGTTTTTTAATATTAAAGCCAATAAAGCCATATACAACGGCAAGTACAGGATTTATCAAGTTAAAGAAACTATAAAAAATATAATCCAGAGGATTAACTAACAACACACTGTACATATAAGCGCCACAGGTGTTCCATGGAATAAGTGGTGATGTAATCGTTCCTGAATCTTCTAAAGTTCGGCTCAAGACTACGGGGTGCAAACCACGACGCTGATATTCTTCTTTATACATACGTCCAGGCATTACAATCGCCATATATTGATCAGCGGTGATTAAGTTAGTGCCAATACATGTGGCAACCGTGCTAGCAATTAAACTTCCGGTAGATTTTGCCGCAGAAAGAATAGCATTAACAAATTTTCGTAACATGCCTAAGTGCTCTAGTACGGCGCCAAAACTCAATGCGCACATAATTAACCAAATAGTATTAAGCATTTTTGACATGCCACCACCACTTAATAATTTATCCAATTCACTATTACCCGTAGAGATACTTACGCCATCAAAAAAAGCAGTCCAGACAACTTTGATATTAGCCGTTATTGCACCTGTATTTTCGCTAGCTAACCTCAAAATAAGGTCTTGTTGAAACAATACCGCCCAAACTCCTCCCATTAACGCACCTATTGCAACGGCTGGGAAAGCTGGCACTTTTTTCATCGCTAAGACTAACAGGACAACTAATGGAATTAAGTTTAATAGACTAATATTAAACTGCTCGGCAAGCTGAGCACTTAAATCGCTAATTGCCGATGTTGAGGCAGTAGTCTCTTCACTAAATCCTAAGAATAAGAATAAAACAATCGCAGTTGAAATAGAGGGAATAGTAGTCCAGAACATGTAACGAATATGATCGAACAACTCACTACCAGCTACTGCTGGTGCCAAATTAGTTGTCTCTGAAAGTGGTGATATTTTATCACCAAAATAAGCACCCGAAATAACAGCGCCGGCAGTAATAGCCGGATCTAATGATAAACCTTGAGCAATACCAATTAACGCGACACCTATTGTTGCAGCCGTTGTCCATGAGCTACCAATACTTAATGCAACAATACCGCAAATAATACAGGCCGCTGCATAAAACCAGCTGGGGTCCAATATTTGTAAACCATAATAAATCATAGTGGGAACAGTACCTGATAACAACCAAGTACCAATAAGAGAGCCAACAGCTAATAAAATCAGAACAGCACCTAAAGAAAGTGATATGCCATTAACAATAGCTTTTTCGATATCACGCCATTGATGACCGTTTTTAATACCAATAACTATGGCAATCCCCATAGCAATTAACAAACCTATTTGGTTAGGGCCATAAGATGAATCATTGCCAAAATAGATTACTGCTGTTGCAAGCAAAGCCACTAAGGATATTACCGGTATAAAGGCATCGAGCATGCTAGGCTCTTTTGTGTTCGTTTTTTTAGGTGATTGGTCTAACATACTATGAAATTACCCTTTTATTATCGTTATTATATGGTGGTTATTTTAATTATTTATGCTGTTTTTATAAATATAAATGCTAGCAACAAGATACAAGAAAGCCGCCATATAGGCGGCTTTCTTTATTTTAATTGACTATTTTTTTGCTACTTTACCTAGACTTATCAAATCAAAAGTAATACGTGCTGTTTCATCTAAAAATGGATCTAACTCATCCAATTCATCAGGTAAGTCATCAAGATCAATAACTTTCTCTTTACCCATGCTAATCAATCGTTCATTGGCTCGAACAAGTCGTTTACCCTTACGGTCTTCTCGTTTGCTTTTTCGATTATCTAAGTTCAATGAAATAGTTTTATCATCTTTTTCAGCTTTATAAGTTTCAATATCCGCAAGCAAATAATTAAACTCACTATTTTCTTTAATACGCTGTTGATATAGAGAGGTTAAATAAGTAACGTCACTACTGATATCACTGAGCTTCGAGTACTTAGCTTTGGCAATTTGATCCCATGGTAATGCATTTTCTTCTTTGCTTTCGCCCCAGTCGTCAGGGTTTACAGCGGTAGGAAATGCAATATCTGGTAAAACACCTCGATGCTGAGTACTGCCACCGTTAATACGATAAAACTTAGCAATGGTGTATTGAATGCTACCTAACGGGTTTTCGTATAAATCATACACACGACCCAACCCTCTATGCTGCTGAACTGTGCCTTTACCAAAGGTATGTTCACCAACAATAACTCCTCGACCATAATCTTGGATAGCAGCAGCAAAAATTTCAGAGGCTGAAGCACTATACCTATCAACGATAACCGTTAAAGGTCCATCATAATAGCTAATACCATCTTTATCACGATGTATGTCAACTCGGTTGGCACCATTTCTTATTTGAACAACGGGACCTTTATCAATAAATAAACCTGTTAGCAACGTTGCTTCAGGTAAAGAGCCGCCACCGTTACCGCGCAAGTCAATAATAATACCCTGCACTTCCTGCTCTTTAAGTTTTGCTATTTCTTTTTTTACATCTCGAGATAAGTTGTTATAAAAACTAGGAATAGTAATAATCCCTAACCTTTTACCTTGGCCTTTTACTTCACTCTTAGCTGAGTTTTCAGTATCAGAGTTATTCAAACCACTATCTTCAAAGTAAACTTCAGATTTAGCAGCTTTATTTTCTAATTTGACTTTATCTCGAACTATAGTAACTACTTTAACTTCAGAAATGTCATCTGATTCACCCGATAACACTTGCAACCTAACGGTAGTACCTTTAGGTCCTTTAATTTTTTCAACAACATCATCTAAGCGCCAGCCAATAACATCTTCAAAATCATTTTGATCTTGAGCTACACCAATAATACGGTCTTTACGTTTTAACGCTTTAGATTGATCAGCAGGGCCACCACTTATAATACTTTGAATAACGGTGTAATCTTCTTCGGCTCGCAGTACAGCGCCAATCCCTTCAAGCGATAAATTCATTTCCATTTGGAAACGTTCTGCATTGCGTGGGGATAAATACGATGTATGAGGCTCGACAACTCGGGCAAAGCTGTTCATTACCAATTGGAAAACATCTTCACTTTCACTTTGTTTAAGACGTTTAATCGCATATTTGTAACGTTTGGATAATACTTCTTTAACTTTTGGCCACTCTTTACCCGTTAAAGTTAAATTCAACACATCAGATTTAACTTTTATGCGCCATAACTCATCTAACTCTGCTATTGATGTTGCCCAAGGAGCATCTTCACGATCATATTCGTAAACTTCATCTTTGCTAAAATCAAAAGGTGATGCTGCTTTATCATCGTTTTCACTTGTTGATACTACATCGGTATCAAGCAAGTTAAGAGCATACTCATAACGCTCGAGACGACGCTGCATATTTAAGTTATAAATATCATAAGCCAATGTTAATTTACCACGAGCAAAAACATCATCAAACTCTAAACTGTGCTTTTGAAAATCAGTGATATCTGTTGATAGAAAAACATTACGAGAATAATCTAATTGCTTGATATAACGTTCAAAAACTTCTTGTGAAAGTGAATCGCTTATTTTAACTTTTTTGTAATGACCGCGAGTAAATCTTGCAGCAATACGCTTGCTCGCAGTTGTATGCTGACTTTCAGGGGTTAATTCAGGTAAGGGTATTTCTTTATTCGCTTCATCAAATGCAAAAGCACTAATACTACTCAATGAAAAACTTACCGATATTGATACGGCAAGTGCAATACGACTAAATTTTTGCATGCACGTTACTCCAAACTATGATTAATATTCAAGCCAAGTTTCAACACGTATATACCCAAAAGTATTATGAATATATGTTCTGAATTTTTGTTTTAATGGTCATACCTGAATCAAGTTGAACACTAATGTCTTTACCGGCAACTTCAGTAATGGTTGCGTTCATTGGTGTATTGCCCAACTGAACTTTAACTTTACTACCTACTTTTATTGTAGCTGATTCTACTGGTTTCAATGGCGGTAAATCTTTTTTTACTACTTTACGCTTACTTGATTTAACCGATTTAAACTTAGTGGAATCACGCTTAACATCTGTAGATGCTTTGTTTTTAGGGGCGTTAGGTGATTTATCATTCCCTTTTTCATGTGTTTTTTTCTTAGTTTTTGAATTGTTACCAAATTTTTCTTGGCTTTCTTTAAGCGTTTTACTTGCGTAATTTGCTTGTTCTTCATCAATCTCAGCTACATCTTTACCATCAATACCTACACGAGAAGCACCAACTTTAATCGCTTTAAGGTAACGCCAACTACTGGTGTAATGCCTTAAAGCTTGACGTAAACGAGTTTTACTTACCATCTCATCTTCTGTTAACTTCTCAGCTAACTCTTGAAAAATGCCAACCTTTAGTGGTTTTACCGGTCCCTTAACAGAAAAACATTCTGGAAATTTTTCAGTTAAGTAAGTGATAATATCTTTTGTGCTAATACGTTTGATTTCAGTTTCCATAAATACAACTTTTTATACAGTTTCAGTTAAATTGTTTAAATATATAATTAAATTAATAATCTTGCTCTTGAAGGTGTTGATCTCTGTTATCCATAATATGACGACACCAATCATAAATATCTTCAGATTCTAAATCTGGCAATACATCTTGTCCAATCCAATGGTCCCATATTAAAGCTAACAATTGCTCTAATATTTCCGTTTCAATATCTTCTTCGGCTAAATCGTAAAGCGTATGATAAATTTCATTAACTCGCTCTGCGACTAGTTCTTCTTGACCATCCCAGTCACCAACAATAGCCTCGGTAACCAAATAGTCATGTATTACTACAAATTCTTTCATTTTTATTCTTTCACAGTGTTTATTTTACAGTATTAAGTTTTGATTAACCTAACGCTAAATTTTGCTCAAATGCGCTAATTATCGCTTCCAAACCATATTGGTCTTCGTGATCAAAACGCCCAAAGCTAGTACTGTCAATATCTAAAACAGCTATTATATCACCGTTAAGTTGAACAGGAATAACAATTTCAGCATTCGTTGTTGCATCACAAGCAATATGCCCATCAAATTGGTGAACGTCACTAATTCTTTGGGTGGTCTTTGTATCCGCTGCAGTACCACAAACACCAGTGCCTAATGGAATTCTAATACAGGCAACTTTGCCTTGAAATGGGCCTAAAACAAGTTGTTCTTCAATAACGCGATAAAAACCAACCCAGTTGACTTGCTTTAGTGCATCAAAGAGTAAAGCAGAAATATTTGCCATATTGGCGATAGGATCAGTTTCGTTATGAATTAAGGCTTTAGTTTGCACTAATAATTCCTGATAAAATTCATTTTTGCTAAGCATTTACTAACCAATTACATCTTCCAAAGAATAAAATGTACCTTAAAAAAGCATAACATACCTTGAAAGTTACATTAATAAAAGCTTTTATCCCATTGAAACTTAATTTTTACCACTTATTAACTATTCGATTGAGTATTTTACTAAAACACTCGCATTAATAGCTTGATTACCCACTTGTGAGTTGTGTTCAAAAGAAGCGGTTGCTTGCCTTGTTGAAGCGTTATATCTACTACGATAATGATTACTACTTAACTCTTTAACGTAAACTAATTGTCCCAAGCTCTGCTCAGATTGAATCGCTATTTGCTCGGCTTTTGTTTTGGCATTTTTAATCGCTAGCGCTAACGCTTGTTGATAATACTTGTCAGTATCACCGACAGACATAGCTAGCGGTGAAATATGACTTACGCCAATTTTAATTACTTGATTAAGAAATTGATCGTAATTTTTAATGTTTTTAAAGGAAACGGTTATTGTTCGACTTAATTCAAAATATTGAGGATTAATATTTTGTACAGTGGGATTTGTACCAACAAAGACTTTACTTTTTTGATTGTTAGGTAGCCTTTGATTAACCTCTAAACCACGAACATTAATGGTAGCGTTGTCTTTAACCACACGCAATGAAACTCTTGCTGAATTTATCTGGCTAGGCTTTATACCAAGTTGTTTTGCAAAAGCAATCACTTGATTACTTTTGTGATCAACCACCACTCTAATTTTATCTGTTAGGCGCCCTTGTTCAGTTATAGCAATAGATAAAGCAAAGCTATCAGGTTCAACTAAAACACTTGCTTGCCCCCTTACTTCAATACCATATTCACTCGTGTTAGCAAAAACATAACTAGATTGCATTAAAACAATATAGATACTAAGGGCTGTAAGCCTTGCAACGAAAGATATCAAAAGTTTGTTCATGGTTAACCCCTAGCAATCCAGTTACGCATTAGTTAGTTATATAAGGATAATACATTCTAACATAGCGAAATAATTAATTTGTATCAATATGTTATGACAGAGTATTAGGTTAACTATAACCTAATACTCTGTGACATGATTAAGAACTATCGGCGGGAATACGAACCCAACCTTCCATCAAAATTCTTGCGCTACGACTCATTACCACTTTCTTGACTGTCCAACGTCCATCCACTTCTATGGCTTGAGCACCCACTTTAAGTGTTCCTGATGGATGACCAAAAGTAACACTGTCTTTTGCTCCATCATCTGCGCCTCCTTTGGCTGCAAGCGCAACTAAAGTTCCAGGTATTGCAGCTGCAGTACCAATAGCAACAGCGGCAGTGCCCATCATGGCATGGTGTAACTTGCCCATAGATAAAGCTCGCACATGTAAATCAATTTCATCTGCAGCTACTTTCTTATTACTTGAAGTAACATAGTCTTGAGCTGATGCAACAAATGCCACTTTAGGCGTATGTTGACGGTTGGCTGCTTCTGATAACTCTGAAATCAATCCCATTTTAACCGCGCCATAAGCGCGAATAGTTTCAAAGCGAGCCAAAGCAGCTTCATCTCCATTAATGGCATCTTGCAACTCTGTCCCTGTGTAACCAATTTCAGCGGCATTTAAAAAGATTGTCGGAATACCGGCAGTGATCATAGTTGCTTTGAAAGTACCTATTCCTGGAACATCAAGATCATCAACAACATTGCCTGTTGGAAACATAGCCTCACTTGGATCAACTGGTGTAATAAACTCTACAGGCACTTCAGCAGCAGGAAAAGTAACCCCATCAAGCTCAAAATCACCGGTTTCTTGTACTTGACCATTGGTAATCGGCACTTGGGCAATAATCGTTTTTGAGATATTTCTCTGCCAAATACGCACAGTGCAAACACCATTTTCAGGGATACGTTTAACATCCACTAAACCTGAGCTTATAGCAAAAGACCCTACGGCAGCAGTGAGATTGCCACAATTGCCGCTCCAATCTACAAACGCTTTATCAATAGCTACTTGACCAAATAAATAATCCACATCGTGATCTGTTTTGTCAGACTTAGCTAAAATGACAGTCTTACTGGTACTTGATGTCGCTCCGCCCATACCGTCAGTTTGTTTACCGTAAGGATCTGGGCTACCAATAACACGAAGTAATAAATTATCACGCGCTTCACCGGGTACTTGTGCATTTTCTGGTAAGTCGGTTAGATTGAAAAATACACCTTTTGAGGTACCGCCACGTATATAAGTTGCGGGAATTTTTACTTGAGGTTCGAAAGCCATTGCTCTCTCCTTTTATGTTTTCTTACAAAAATGGCACATTATCTTTTAAGAACAATGTGCCATTTTAAAAATCAATTGAATACACGCTTAACGCAGGAATTTTATTTTAGAGCAAGGCGGAGGCGCGGAGTTGACGAACGTCAATGAGCACCTCCAACGAAGCTATCAAATTAAATAACTAGTTATGCGTTTGATTCAAGGAAGTCGGTGGCAAACTTTTGCAATACCCCACCGCCATCGTAAACTGAAACTTCCTCGGCTGTATCTAAACGGCATTTCACAGGAATTTCAATTACTTCACCGGCTTTTTCTCCATTCTTTTCACTTGAGCTACGCGTCATGACAACCGTCATTGCAGCGCCAGGAGCCGTAGTACCTACTACGTCGTAAGTTTCACTACCATCAATGTTATAAGTATGACGTGTTTCGCCATTAATAAACTCTAATGGTAATACCCCCATGCCGACTAAATTTGTACGGTGAATACGTTCAAAACCTTGTGAAACAATAACTTCAACACCTGCTAAACGAACACCTTTTGCTGCCCAGTCACGTGATGAACCTTGACCATAGTCAGCACCCGCGATGATGATTAATGGCTGTTTGCGTTCCATGTAAATTTCAATGGCTTCCCACATGCGAGACTCAGTACCTTCAGGCTCGATGCGTGCGAGTGAACCTTGTTTAACTTCGCCATTATCGTCAGTACACATTTCATTGAACAATTTAGGATTTGCGAAGGTTGCACGTTGTGTAGTCTCATGATCGCCACGGTGAGTTGCGTATGAGTTAAAGTCCTCAACTGGTAAGCCCATTTTATGAAGGTAAGCACCTGAAGCACTATTTAACTGAATAGCGTTTGAAGGTGATAAATGATCTGTAGTAATATTGTCACCTAATACAGCTAAAGGTCGCATGCCCTTCATAGTACGTTCACCCGCTAATGCACCTTCCCAATAAGGGGGGCAGCGAATATAAGTACTCTTAGGATCCCAGTCGTATAACGGACTTTCAGCTGGCTCAAAGGCACCTAAATCGAACATAGGTGTGTATATTTTTTTAAATTGCTCAGGTTTTACTGATGATGCAACAATCGCATCTATTTCTTCATCTGATGGCCAGATGTCTTTCAAGGTGATGTCGTTACCATTTTGATCTTGTCCAAGTACGTCTTTTTCAATGTCAAAACGCATAGTACCCGCAAGTGCATAAGCAACAACTAATGGCGGTGACGCTAAGAAAGCTTGTTTCGCATGTGGATGAATACGACCATCAAAATTACGGTTACCTGACAATACGGCTGTTGAGTATAAATCACGGTCGATGATTTCTTGCTGGATTTTCGGATCTAATGCGCCACTCATGCCGTTACATGTTGTACAGGCATAACCAACAATACCGAAGCCTAATTTTTCCATTTCAGATAATAAACCGGCTTCTTCTAAATAAAGTTTTGCAACTTTCGAGCCTGGAGCAAATGATGATTTAACCCAAGGCTTACGAACTAAACCTAGCTCGTTTGCACGTTTTGCAACTAAGGCAGCAGCAACTACGTTACGTGGGTTAGAGGTATTAGTACAAGAGGTAATAGCAGCAATAATTACCGCGCCATCAGGCATTTCGCCCTTCGCTTCTTGCGCTTTACATGCGTCTAAATTTTTAGCGATATTTTTCGATACAAGATCCGCAGTCGCTAAACGGCGATGTGGATTAGATGGACCGGCTAAGTTTCGACACACAGTTGATAAATCAAATTCGATAACACGCTTATACTCTGCTGCAACTAAATCATCAGCCCAAAGGCCGGTATGCTTCGCATAGTTTTCTACTAAAGCGACTTGTTCTGGCTCACGACCAGTTAGTTTTAAATAGTCGATAGTTTGTTGATCAATATAGAACATGCCTGCCGAGGCACCATATTCTGGTGTCATGTTAGAGATGGTAGCTCTATCGCCAATAGTTAAATCTTTTGTACCTTCACCAAAAAACTCTAAATAACTTGAAACTACTTTTTGATTTCGTAAGAATTCGGTGATAGCTAATACCATATCAGTTGCCGTAATGCCGGGATTACGTTTACCAACTAATTTTACACCGATAATATTAGGTAAACGCATCATAGATGGGCGGCCTAGCATCACTGTTTCAGCTTCTAAGCCGCCAACACCAATAGCAATAACACCTAATGCATCGATATGTGGTGTGTGGCTGTCAGTACCAACACAGGTATCAGGGAAAGCAACACCATCACGAACTTGAATAACCGGCGACATTTTCTCTAAATTGATTTGATGCATAATGCCGTTACCAGCAGGAATCACATCAACATTTTTAAAGGCTGTTTTGCTCCACTCAATAAATTTAAAACGATCTTCGTTACGACGGTCTTCAATTGAACGGTTTTTTTCAAACGCATCAGGGTCAAAACCCGGTGCTTCCACTGCAAGTGAGTGATCTACAATTAACTGTGTTGGAACAACAGGGTTAACTTTTGACGGATCGCCACCCTGTTCAGCAATAGCATCACGTAAACCCGCTAAATCAACAAGCGCAGTTTGCCCTAAAATATCATGACAAACTACACGTGCTGGATACCAAGGAAAATCTAAGTCCTGTTTACTCTCAATGATTTGCTTTAATGAGTCAGTCAAGGTTTCTGGTGAGCAACGACGAACAAGTTGTTCCGCTAAAACGCGTGATGTGTAAGGTAACTTGGCATAAGCACCTGCACTTATATCTTCAATGGCAGATCGGGTATCAAAATAATCAATCTTTGCGCCGGGCAGTGGTTTACGGTAATCATAATTCATAATTTATCCAAATAACTCGTCAGTGAATACTGAAACACTGGTTTTAAATTTATAGTCAAAAGAAACTAGACGACGGAATTTACGCCTAATTCAAGGCAGAAAAACTGAGCATATAAGTATATGTGATGATTTTCTAACGATGAAATAGGTGTAAATAACAAGTCTTGCCTACCTTTGTGATATTGGAGTTACTGTTCTTGGTTCAGAGCCTGTATAATCAGCACTTGGACGAATAATGCGGTTATTAGAACGCTGTTCCATTACATGTGCAGCCCAACCTGTTAATCGTGAACAAACAAAAATAGGAGTAAATAACTTAGTTGGGATACCCATATAGTTATAAGTAGAAGCATGGAAAAAGTCAGCATTGCAGAATAATTTTTTGGTATCCCACATGTACTCTTCACAGGCAACAGATATATCATAAAGTGATGTATCACCATTTTCAGCCGCTAACTTTTCAGACCAAGCTTTAATGATAACGTTGCGTGGATCGGAAGTGCGGTATATCGCATGACCAAAGCCCATGATTTTTTCTTTACGTTCAAGCATGCCAGCCATTTGCTCTTTCGCATCGCTTGGTGATTTAAACGTTTGGATCATATCCATAGCAGCTTCGTTGGCACCACCATGAAGTGGACCACGTAAAGTACCAATGGCAGCAGTAACACAAGAGTAAATATCTGATAAGGTAGAGGCACAAACACGCGCGGTAAACGTAGAAGCATTAAATTCATGCTCAGCGTATAAAATTAATGAAACATCCATAACACGTTCATGCTGTGCTGATGGGCTTTCACCATTTAATAGACGCAAAAAGTGACCACCAAGCGATGCTTCATCACTCATACAATCAATTTCAACGCCGTCATGTGAATATTTATACCAGTAGCACATAATGGCAGGAAAAGTGGCTAACAAACGGTTAGCTGCCTTGCTTTGCTCACTAAAATCAGTTTCTGGTTCAACATTCCCTAAGAATGAACAACCCGTACGCATAACATCCATAGGATGAGCATCTTTGGGAATAAGTTTTAAAACTTCTTTTAAAGCTTGTGGGATATCACGCATCGCCAGCAATTCTGCTTTGTATTTTGCTAATTCTGCAGCATTGGGTAATTCGCCATTAAACAAAAGATAAGCGACTTCTTCAAAAGTAGCATTGTCTGCTAAATCAGAAATATCATAACCACAGTAAGTTAAACCACTACCTGATTGTCCAACAGTACATAAAGATGTTTCACCTGCACTTTGACCACGTAAACCTGCGCCGCTTATTTTCTTCTCATTAGCCTTGTCTGACATAATTATTTCCTCATTCTCTAATTTTTAATATTGTCTTTATCTATTTAATTTATTTTTTTTCTGCATTTTTTTCTTTAATAAAAAGCGAATCTAATTTTTGCTCATAATCGTGATAACCAAGGTAATCATATAAATCCATACGCGTTTGCATATTGTCGATTTCAGCTTTCTGATCACCATCGGCTAATAAAGTTTTATATACTGATTCCGCAGCTTTGTTCATTGCGCGAAATGCTGAAAGCGGATAAAGCACCATGGCACAACCCCACTCTCCTAACTGTTCTTTATTCCATAACTCTGTTTGACCAAACTCAGTAATATTAGCTAATACAGGTACGTCTAGTGTTTCAGTGAATGCTCTATAATGCGCTTCGGTTTTTACCGCTTCGGCAAAAATACCATCAGCACCTGCTGCAACGTAAGCTTTAGCACGCTCTAGTGCCGCTTCTAATCCCTCTTGAGCAAAAGCGTCTGTACGAGCCATAATGAAAAAATCAGGGTCAATACGAGCATCAACGGCTGCGCGGATACGGTCAACCATTTCCTCTGTTGAAACGATTTCTTTGTTTGGACGATGACCACAACGCTTTTGCGCCACTTGATCTTCAATATGAACGGCTGCAGCACCTGCTTTTTCCATATCGCGAATTGTTTTAGCGATGTTAAATGCCCCGCCCCAACCCGTATCAATATCAACAAGTAAAGGTAGCGTAGATGCTGAAGTGATACGGGCAACATCAGCAATAACATCATTTAAAGAAGTCATACCTAAATCAGGTAAACCATATGAAGCATTAGCAACACCACCACCCGATAAATAGATAGCTTGATGGCCTAGCTGCTCTGCCATCATTGCGCAGTAAGCATTGATAGTACCAACAACTTGCAACGGTTTGTTCTTAGTTAATGCTTGGCGAAATTTAGCCCCTGCAGATAAATTAGTCGTCATTATATTTCCTCTATTTTCTATCGTTTAATTCAGTAAGGTTCTGTTGTGCAATTTTGTTTTCAATATTTTTTCTTGATGCTGCAATATGACGGCGCATTAACATTTCAGCCAATTCTCCATCCCTGTCACTAATTGCTTGGATTATTTGTGAATGTTCGTTAAAGGCACGGCTTGCTCTTGGGCTATTCATGCCGAACTGACATCGATACATGCGTACTAAGTGGTATAACTGTCCACAAATTAGGTCGATTAACTGTTTGTTATGGCTTCCTAAAATCACTTTATAATGAAAGTCGAGATCACCCTCTTCTTGATAATAGGCAATACCGTCTTTAAGCTCTTGTGTTTGCCCATGCGCTTTAAGCATTGTCTGCATGTCGACAATTTCCTCATCAGACATATTTAATGCGGCTTGACGACATGCCATACCTTCAAGTGCTTCACGAGTAATATAAAGTTCAAGTAAACCTTCAATAGAGCAGTCAACAACTCTTGAGCCAACATTGGCTTTACGCTCAATTAAATGACATTTCTCTAAGCGGTTTAATGCTTCTCGTAAGGTAGAACGGCTGATTTGATAACGCTTGGCTAGCTCAGGTTCACTTATTTTGCTACCTGATGGAATATCCCCTTCAACAATCGCATGTTGCATTTGCTCAAAGACTTTATCAGCAGTAGTTACCGCAGTTTGCTGAGTAGGATTTGCTAGGTACATAGGGTTAAAACCTTACTTGAGGTATTGAATGAATTGTCGACACATTGCATTTATGAGGTGAATAATAGCTGAAATATATTATTTTGCAAGTAGACTTAAGTATTATTGTCGACAATTATTCGGAAAGGTTTTTTTAGAACACAAAAAAGCCCACGCAATACTTTACTATTGCGTGGGCTTTCTATATTTCACTTTTCGTACACTATTTCACTTTTCGTACACTTTTTAAAGTAATAAATCACTAAATAAAGTGGCATCCCTAAGGGGATTCGAACCCCTGTTACCGCCGTGAAAGGGCGGTGTCCTAGGCCTCTAGACGATAGGGACACT
>JAPYOP010000262.1 GCA_029938115.1 Colwellia sp.
GTGTTGCCAGTAAGATGTTTGATGTATTGGCGCAAGAAAATATTAATATTCAGATGATCTCAACATCTGAAATCAAAATTTCTGTGGTTATCGATGAAAAATATCTAGAACTGGCTGTGCGCGCCTTGCACACGGCTTTTGATCTAGATGATGATCAACAGTAAATAAGGCTGCCTCTAATTTCTTAGAGGCAATCTCATGAAGAACGTCAAGGAATGGCACCTTCAAGCAGTAAAATGCGCTGGAATTCCAACGCACCCTAGGTAGCCGGCCAGTTTTGACCAACAAAGGGTCTTTCCATAACAAAATATTATGGAAAGATTTCACGTTGCGCTGTTAATTTTTCAAAGCGGGTCTTTAATAAATGTAAAGGATGCCTACTTTTTAATCATTGTAGGGGTTTGATGACTCACTCGATAAGGGTGGGTTTCAGTGTTCAGGAGAACAGAATGCTAATTTTAACTCGTCGTGTAGGCGAAACTTTGATGGTTGGTGACGAAGTAACCGTTACTGTATTAGGTGTTAAAGGTAATCAAGTACGTATTGGTGTTAACGCACCTAAAGAAATTGCCGTGCACCGTGAAGAGATTTACCAGCGCATCCAAAACGAAAAAGACCAAGCTAGCGAAGAATAGGCCTTAAATAAATAAAAGACGCTAAAGTGCTAATTTAATTGAGGTTTCTCTTTTATTTTATCTCCAAGCTGCTATGATGCGTCGCGTTGGAGAGGTGGCCGAGTGGCTGAAGGCGCGCCCCTGCTAAGGGTGTATAGGAGAAATCTTATCGAGGGTTCGAATCCCTCCCTCTCCGCCATTTATTTATTAGTTTGTTTTTTGAAGTTTAGAAAATAAGTTAAAAAATATAAAGCATGTCGTAGGTTGACTAGTTATTTAGTTTCCCTATAATACGCACCAACAATGCGCTTGTAGCTCAGCTGGATAGAGTATTTGGCTACGAACCAGAGGGTCGAAGGTTCGAATCCTTCCAAGCGCACCATTTTTTCTTAATGAATTTAGTTCTCTAATTTTGTTAATTTAAGTGGCTCGATTTAGAGTTGTTAACTGTAGTGAGTTTTATCAGATTTGCGCTTGTAGCTCAGCTGGATAGAGTATTTGGCTACGAACCAGAGGGTCGAAGG
>JAPYOP010000263.1 GCA_029938115.1 Colwellia sp.
CATGAATTGGCAGCGCGCTAGAACAGACGAAAATAAGAATGAGAGAAAAGAAGCCATTTATAAGGCCGCTTTCTCTTTATTCAAAAAGAACGGCTACGACAAGGTGAGCTTTAATGGCATTGCCGTCGAGGCAGGTTTTACTAAATCGAATATGTATCGCTATTTTAGCTCTAAAGAAGAGATCTTTTTGAATATTTTTGCAAACCTGTTTGAGGCTTGGTTTGAAAACTATACCAAGCAACTGCAAGGCCTTAAGGAAAACGAAGATATTCAAAAATTTGCAAAAGCGTGGGTGAATTCAATGATGGCCGATCCTGATTTTTTGGATTTAATTCCTTTGCTTATGGTGTCTCTAGAAAAAAATAGTTCGTTTGAACAGCTGGTTGTATTTAAGCGCTTATCCATAGACTTGCTATATCGAATTACGCTTGAGGTAAGCAGAATTTACCCCGACATTAAAGATGAGAAAGCTTTTCGGTTTCTCACCTTAAGTTACGGTGCCACGGCGAATTATTGGGCTGCAAATTCTCACAATGACGCCTTGATTAAAATTTATCAAATGGATGAATTTCAAGACTTAACACCGAATTTTGAAGCGGACCTGACGGAATCAATTGAAATTATCATTAAAGGGTTAAAAGCTCCCTAGTAAAAAAATTAAAGCTTTAAACGCACGATAGGAAAATAATTAAGGAAAGCCACACTAACGGTATTAGCGACTAATATTAGGCGTTAACAAACATTTAAATTTAAGAAGGTAAATAACCATGGCACACCACACTGAAAATTCAATTACAGTTAATGTTTCTGCTGAGAAAATTTGGCAAGTACTGGCTGACTACAGCGGCATTGAAAACTTTGCAGCTACCATAAAGTCATCTCCTATTGTAGGGGACGTAAAATCTGGATTGGGTGCAAAACGAAAATGTACGTTTAATGATGGCTCAAGCTTGGTTGAAGAAATTATTGATTATCAAGAAGGGCAGGGCTACAAAATGGATCTTTCTGAGCACTCTCTGCCATTAAAAGAAATGCAGGCGCAAATGGCTGTAAAAAAGATTGATGAAAATAGCTGTGAGATTTTCATGGCAGCCGATTTCGTTGTGAAAGGAGGTCCTCTAGGCTGGCTGTTGGG
>JAPYOP010000133.1 GCA_029938115.1 Colwellia sp.
TAGCTAGCTTAGTTAAGTTAACAATACGCAATCATCCTCGCGTTATTTCAACTTCTTTGGCAATTTCCAGTGCTTTTAGAACTTCATTAACTCGCGGCCTAGAAATGCCAGAGAGAAAAGATAACTGTTGTTGAGAAATTTTTATACAGGGTATTTCATCATCGCAATCCCTTCAACAAGATAACAAATATCTCTGCTGTAGGGGTGTTTAGGTGATCCACCTAAAGCTGTAATCCCTTGTTTAACATTTGCTATTGAAAGTAAATTTTCTTTTAATGACAAAATTAGCTCACACGGCCAAACAATATCATCGATAGTTATATTTTTTATCTTCATTAAATTAATGGGGTCATAAATTAATGGGGTCAGATGAACTTTAACTACCTATAAACAAACACCCACTCAATTTTCAACCTAACCTATATTTACTTTATAATTATGATTAAAGGAAGAAATGATGCTTGGTTCACTAAGAGTAAAACGCCCTCATATCACTCAGCATATTATTCAGCCCGGAAATAATCGCCAACCTTGTTTTGCATTAGAACAAGGTTTTACAACTTATCTTAATTACCTACAAGGATATTCAAAGCAATCCAATCTTGACGTAAGTGTTTGATTTATAACAACCAACTATACTAACTTGCGATGTACACATAGAAATAACAGAGGTATTCGCTATATGATGCAAAGTATTGGTCGACGATATGTCAGAAACTTCAATTGAAATTCAGTCAGCTCGTTCAACCTGAATAACTCTATCTTCCACGTGTTGTAGTAACGGCTCAAGCTCTTGAGACGGAGCGTTAAACCAGTAGTCTTTATCTTTTGCTAAAACTAAAGCAGGCATTCGTTTATGATATTGACCGCATTTATCATTGGGTTGAATTGTTAAGGTTACAAGCTCAGTGTGCTCATGTTGAAATAATATGCCAGCCATATACAAAGGCATTTTATTAGCATGTTCAAATAAATACTTAACCTTTTTACCTTCTTCTGTTCGCCATTCAAACCAACCACTACACGGAACTAAGCACCTCTGACTTTGGAACGCTTGTTTAAATGTAGGCTTTATAGCTACGGTTTCGGCTTGGGCATTGATAATTAATTTTTTAGACCAATTAGGCTTAATACCCCATAAGGCATTAACTTGTTGATAGTTTGAACTACTATTAATAATAGTCGCTACTGATTGGCTTGGACTTAAATTAGCATTAGTTTCAACATTGTACCGAGTATTAAATAGCTCACTCACTATTGGCGTTAAAGCTTTGTCTACACTAAATCGACCACACATATTTACCTCAACAAATTATCTTCGGTATTTCTGACCATTTACTGGTGTAACTGGGTGATAGAAAGTTACGCCTCATTGCCCATTTATCGTTTTTGTCAGCAACCGCAACTTCAATAGCGCCACTGCCATAACGGTGGTTCACGTTATCATAGCATTTCATCAGCTGTGGATTATTTACAGTAACATTAAGCATATCTTGTTGCTGAAACTGACTACTTTCTAATTCAACAGCACCAACACCACAGCGATAAAACATAACGCCAGCCATGTAAATATTATCAATGACAAAAGAAATAGCAGCTACTATCTTTAAGGTATTATCTGTAGCAACAGGGAATTCATAGATAACAGACTTTTTGTAATAGCTATTATCATGTGGAGAGCTTGATGCAAAAACAACTAGGCGTTTGATTAGAGAACGTTGCCGCCTTGCCTTTTTAGCGACAATGCTAGCATGACTTGATAGTGCTGCTTTAAGTGCATGTTCATTAATAACTCGCTGCCCAAAGCTACGTGTAGAAAATATCTCTTTCTTGTCTTGTCCTATTTCATCCCAATTTAAGCATGGCACACCATTAAGCTCATTTACGATACGCTCGACAACAACGCCAAATTGACCTCTCATTGATTTAGGTGACTGGTTTGCCAAGTCCCAGCCATTTTTAAGTCCTAATATACTTAAGCGTTTACCAAGCTTTGAGCCAATGCCCCAAACATCAGTTAATGACATTCTAGACAGTATTTCTTTACGAGAATTTTCATCGTTAATTACGGCAACACCGTCAAACCCAGATAACTTTTTAGATGCATGGTTTGCGGCTTTTGCTAATGTTAATGTTGAACCAAAACCAACACCAACAGGTAGTCGCGTTTCACGCCAAACCGCTTTTCTTATTACATGACCGTATTTATGCCAATCATCAATACAAGTAAAGTTTCTAAAGTGTAAAAATGATTCATCAATAGAATAAACATAATGCCTATCTGAATATCGAGCAATAACATTCATCATTCTTTCACTCAGATCAGCATACAATTCATAATTAGACGAGCGAACAACTACATTGTGTTTTGCCAAAAAAGATTTTATTTTGAAGTACGGAATGAATTTAGGAATACCAAGATCACGCGCCATAGGGCACACAGCACATATACAGCCGTCGTTGTTTGTTAGAACAACAACCGGTCTATTACGTATTGTTGGGTCAAACACCTTTTCAACACGCGCATAAAATGAAACCGCATCAATCAAGCCAAACAAGATAATAATGTCGGTAGTTTTTTATGCAATCTAAAAGACACATTAACTACCCCTTCAATTTGAAAACTATCTGCTGTGGTTATAGCAATAGGTTTATGTTCATCCGATGCAGATAACAATAAAGCGTTATCAGTATCTATTATTTTGCAAACAAAGCATCCGTTAAAGTTTGCTACAATGACAGCGTTATTACTAACATGCTCCACCCTATCAACAACAAGTACATCGCCATCAAATATCCCTCGCCCTTCCATTGAACGTCCATTAGCCAAACCAAAAAACGTCGCATTAGGGTGTTGAAGTAATAGCTCCTCTAGAGATAAGTTTAATTCTTTATATTCGGCAGCGGGTGACTCAAAACCTGATATCCCTGCTTCAATGTATACGGGTATCACTTTCATAAGAACACCAAACAAGAAACTGTACATAAACACAGTATAGTTACTTTTAATTAAAGAATAAATAGTTAATTATCAAGGTCAAGACCTTTGACCCTATCCAGTGCCCAATTACAACGCCACCAGAATTAGCTAAAGACTTTGTTAAAGCATTAGTAAAAGTAGATATCGATTAAATATCTGAAATCAAAGACGTGATAGCTAACGTCCATTTTTGATTGGTTTTTCAGGTAGCCATTTTGACAAACATGTTTGTAAATCAGCTAATTGATAAGGTTTGGTTACTACATCATCCATCTTTGATCGCTTACAGGTTATTATATCTTCTGTAGTAGCATTAGCCGTTAGCGCAATAATAGGAAGCGAGCTAATTTTTTGCTCTATTTCAATTTCTCTAATCTTAAGTGTTGCTTGATAACCATCCATAACTGGCATTTGGCAATCCATAAAAACTAAGTCATAGCTATTGTTGATAACAGCATCGACAGCCTCTTTACCATTATTAGCAACGTCAACCGTTAATCCTAAACTAGTTAGCATTGTATGCGCTATAACCTGATTTACTCTAATATCCTCTACTAAAAGAACTTTTCCATTAAATACTTGTTTTTCAATGTTTGTCGTTTTTGCGTCTTCAATCATATGCTGTGTTATGATCGCTTGCCCTAATTGATGCGATAATGTTGCAGACAAAACCTGTTGCATCGTTTCATAACGAGATAATTTAGTTAAGTAGGCATTAAATCCAGCTTTTTGATAAAGCATTGCATCACCTTTATTTGATGCAGTTGAAAATGCCAATAATTTTAAATTGCTAAACTGTTGCTCACTCCTAATACTTTTAGCTAACGCAATGTCACTGTTATCTTTCAAAGCATTATCAATAATTAACAGCTGATATGGCGTGTTGTTTTCTTTGGCTTGTTTTAAAATTAAAAACGCGTCTTCTTCATCAACAGCAATTGTCGTTTTTGCCTCCATGTGTTCAAATATTCGTTTAAAAATATGACGATTATGAGAGTGAGTCTCTAGTAGTAAAATCGAAATATCTTTTAAATGGTTAGCTGGGGCTAGTGATAACTCAGGGTTACTAGCCTTAACTAAAGGTAAGGTTAAAGTGAATGTGCTTCCTTGTTTGTAAGTTGACTCAACAGAAATTCTCCCTCCCATTAAAGTAACTAATTTCTGCACAATGGAAAGCCCCAATCCTGTACCGCCATATTTACGTGTAGTTGAACTGTCAGCTTGTGAAAACTCTTCAAATAATTGTGCTAAAGATTCTTCTTTTATCCCTATGCCGGTATCTTCAATTTTTATTATTAACTCTTCTTTATTGCTATCTGTAGACTGGTTTAAGATACTCAGCAAAACATGCCCCTGCTTGGTAAATTTTGCAGCGTTGCCTAATAGGTTTAATAAAACTTGTCTAATGCGGGAGGGATCGCCGATAAAACACCGAGAAACATCTGGATGATAATCAAAAATAAACTCGATTTCTTTTTCCTTACAGTTATAAGCCACTACCTCCAAAGATTCTAAGCTAACACGCTCTAAATTAAAGGAAATAGACTCTAACTCTACCGCATCAAAATCAAGTTTAGAAAAGTCTAAAATATCATTAATAATCGCCAATAAATTATTGCTAGAGCTTGAAATAGCATTTAGGTAATCTTTTTGTTCATAATTTAAAGGGGTGTCTTTAAGAAGTTGAGCCATGCCTATTACACCATTCATAGGCGTGCGTATTTCATGGCTCATTGTGGCTAGAAATTGTGACTTTGATTTAGTTGCTTCCTCCGCCATTATTCTTGCTTCAATTAACATTTTCTCTTGTTTTTTTATTGACGTTATATCGGTTCTTATTGACATATAACCAGTAATGCTTCCCTCATCAACGAGCTCTTTTATAGGAATAATAGTGGTATCTACCCAGTATAAACTACCATCTTTAGCTATATTCTGTACCTCGTCATGCCAAATATTATCATTAGCAACCCGTCGATACATTGCTGCCCAATATGCTTGAGGTTTATTATGAGAATTGAGTAAGTTATGTTTACTTCCAATAATTTCATCATGAGAATAGCCACTAATTTCACTGAATTTTTCATTAGCAAAAGTAATAACACCTTGAAGATCTGTAATAGAAACAATGGAGTGTTGATCAATAGCAAGTTTAAGCATTAGCAATTCATTTTTTTGCTTTTGGTTACTTTTTATTGATTTTTTAAAATCATTAACCGCTTTCCACAAATTCTGAATATACGCATCTTTTTTTTGTAAAATTTCAATATCATCATCCCCTTTAGAAAGGGAAATTAATGCGCGGTATACTTGCATCAAATCATTTGATATTTTGTGAGAAAAATGAAAGGAAACCCAAATCATTAGCATGACGAGAAAAATAGAAATTTCATTTAAATAGGTTTTTTCAGTTAAAGAGCCTTCTATTTCATTAACTTTTAATTTTATCTGCTCAAGATGATATTCAGATAAAATAGAAAATAAAAGGTTTAATACCTTTAATTTTTTATTCGCTAAAGCAAGTTCATGAAGTGCTTGAGATAAGTCAACCGAGACCATCTCTATAGCTGAAATACTTTCATAGCGATAAGAGGAAAATGCTGTTCTTATTTGTTTAAAAATATCAACATTGTCGATAATTACACTTTCACTACTCTCTATAGCTTTTAATAAACCTTGCTCTATTTGATATAACTGATTAAGTAAATTTTTACCTTTTTCATACACTTGTTCTTCATCTAAAGAGTCTGCTTCAAGCAATAAAGAGATAATATCGCTATTATTATTAGCCAGCTTAGCTATTTCCCTATTAATTTCTCCCACTTGCACTAAGTTACTGTCATTAATTCTATGAAACAATTGATTTTGTGAATGAATAACTTCATTACTT
>JAPYOP010000264.1 GCA_029938115.1 Colwellia sp.
TTGCTAAAGAAGAGTCCCAAGGCTTTTACCGTTATGAGCGCCCTCGCTTATATGGTCAAAATTAGACAGCCTTACCCTAAAACCGTCATTAAGCCTAAACCGGGAGTCACTTACGTGTGTAAACACGTTTAGTTACTTTCGCCCCCTGCCATGTTTTTGATCGTAGCCCCTCTTTTAAAACGCCTTAAATAAGCAGGCTTAAATTTAATGCGTATATTCGATTTTGTAACATTTGTTGAATGTTAATTACACGCTTATTATTAAATAGCCCTAAAGCCTTGGCGTGTTTTGACCGGTGCTAAACAACCAGTTTCAGCATTAAACCCTTAAGTAATAAAACAAACGTACCGGGTATTTTACTTTTAAGCATTTATTTTTAGCTATAACGGATAATATGGCACGGTATGCGCCATATTATTGTTTTTAAGAATGCCGCCTTAGAATATTTACTCTATAGTCATTTTACCGTGCGGGTGATACCCGTACTAACAAAAAAAATTGCAAATATAATATTTGACGGGGAGTAACATGGCGACACAACTAAAACTAAAAAGCCTATTGCTGGTGTGCCTAACAGCATTGTCAGTGAATGCCTTTTCCAGTGATGAAATTCATTGGATGAACAGCTGGGATAATAGCTGTTATTACAATGGAACCAATACCTGTCGAGAAGACTGGTATTCCATTCCACAGGGTACACACCTGTTAAAGTGGGAAGTATTTAACACCATAGAATCTGAAGACTCTGAAACATTATTTTCGTCTCAAGAATCGTTAAGCCAACTTGGCTTCTTATACCCCGATAATGGCGGTTATGCTGAAAACGGTACTGGCTATGGTGCTTATGAAGAGCGCGTTGACGGCAACTTAAACCAATACGGTTTACCACTGGGTTTTGTTAAAGATAAAAGCGTGCTGGATAACCGCAACTACCTAGGCCTAACGTGTGCTGCTTGCCACACAGGTAAAGTCACCTACCAAGACAACACCTATTATGTAGAAGGTGGTCAAGCCAACAACGACATGATTCTGTTTTTAAATAAATTAAGTGATGCCTTAAAGGCCAACAAAAATGACTGGAGAAAACTCTACCGATTCAAAAAGCGTTTTGCTGAGTACACTT
>JAPYOP010000053.1 GCA_029938115.1 Colwellia sp.
ATAAAGAAGCTGCTTAACAATTTAGGCGACAACTGCCTTGAAAAACACCGTGCTTTTGTTTTAATAATATTAGTTATTTCATTTAAATAAACAAAATCACTTGGTCTATTTCAAATATATGAGACAATTCAGGCTGAAATAACATATTAACTTGGTCCCATTATGAAACTTTTAGTTCGTAACCTTTCTCGTTCAACAACGGAACAAGAAATCCGTATTTTGTTCTCCGCTCATGGCTCTGTTACTGAATGTAATTTAGTTTTAGACCAAGAAACAGGAAAGTCAAAAGGCTTTGCTTTTGTTGAAATGCCTGCAGAAAGTGAGGCAAAAGCTGCAATGTCAGCTTTGCATGAAACAAGGATTGCAAAAAACAGAATTAGAGTAAAAACAGCTCAAACGTAAAGTTCGAAAATGAATGAAATAAATAAAAAGCCAGCACTTATATATAACTATATAACGCTGGCTTTTTTATTCCTGTTCAAGTATGCACTTTAACCAAATGTCAGTTATCTATGCACATTAAATTTAATTCACATTTATTATACCAATTTGATTAAATTTCTTCCCAACTCAGAGCTATGCTCGATGTTCAATAACAAGGCGAATTTGTTTAGGTCTAGTCACTCTAAATCAAATAAATTTAACGATGTTAGTGGTCATCGAGCAAGCTCCCGAAGGGCGAGTTTAAAAGGCTTATATGCTGCGTTATTGATTTTGATAAGGGAATAACCATTATCTTCAATCAATGCCTTGCCTACATGGATGTAGGTACTTAGGTTCAGTCTGGAACTATGAACCTGTGCCTCTAAGCCTTTTAATTCTCGCTGAGTGGGAAAGAGCTTAATCAACTTGGTATTACACCTCCTTTTTATTTTAATTAACACAACTACAGACTGGGCGTTTATTTAAAACAATTAATTCACTAAGATTAATTGTTATTAGCCATTTGGTTATTTTCTAACACGACAGCTTTATGCAATTTCAGTACTACACGGCGATCATAAAAACTCACTTCACGTTCATTGTTTGCTACTACGGGTGCATTTTCACCAAAGGCAAACGTCGCTATTTGTTGCTCTTCAACACCTTGCGCCATCAGTAAAGCTTTAACTGACTCCACTCTTGCTTTTGACAACGTTTGATTAAGGGACTCTTCACCGGTTAAATCGGTGTAGCCTGATAAATCAATTTTCATTGCTGGGGAGTTATTTAATATTTGAGCGAGTGCTGCGACTTGCTCTTGATAATGTGCGGCAATATCACTTGAACCCGTAGAGAATTGCAAACTCATTAATAAGTTTTCTGCTTGCAGTTGCCCTGTTTGACTAGTTTGGCTTTCCAACGCAACAAGTTGCTGCTGATATGACGACTCTAGGGTTTGTAATTTAGCTTGATACTGTTTTTTTGTTTGTTTATTACTTAATTGATGAGCTTGCTGCTCATTAGTTAACGCTAAATTCAATTCTTCATTTTCATCATTTACATTAATAAATTTTGCAATAAATACACCGCCAACGCCTGCGATTATGGCACCTAATGGGCCCGCCGCAATTCCGCCGATTAAAATGCCTGTACCAAAACCAATGTTTTCACTTTTGGATTGTGCTTGATGCTTTTCTGTAGCAGATAAATTATGTTGTGCTGCGTTTACAGAGCTTGTTGTTAAAGCAACCATTACAGCTGCTGCGATGATCATTTTTTTGCCGTTCATTTGAGTGTTATTTCTAGTATTAGTTTTCATAGTATTTTCCTTGGTATTTAATTGTGTTGGTAAATAAGTAGTTTGTTTGACAGGAGTTATTAAACCGCAATAAAAAGACACTGAAATGCTCAAACAAAGGCAAATTGATGAACAATTGTGGCAACAATATGGCAATTACAGAAATTACGCGCGCTTGGCTAGAAATTTAGATATAGTCGAACAATAAAGACAAGTTGCTAGTTGCTAGTTGCGAAAATATAAGACAAGTTCTTTCGTAACTCGACACTTTACTTACTCAAGCTTGTTTTTCTTACTCGACACTGAGAAACCTATGACCAAACGAATTGCTATTGTTGAAGATGAAGCCGCCATACGTGAAAACTATGCCGATGTATTACGCAGCCAAGGTTATCAAGTACAAACCTATGCGAATAGAGAAACGGCAACACAGGCTTTTAATTTACGCTTGCCTAATTTGGTGATTTTAGATATTGGTTTAAATGAAGAATATGACGGCGGTTTTGTTTTGTGTCAGCAATTACGGGCAAAGTCAGCCAGTTTACCGATCATATTTTTAACCGCTCGAGATAACGACTTTGATACGGTCTCTGGTTTACGGATAGGTGCTGATGATTATCTAACCAAGGATATCAGCCTGCCGCACTTAACTGCGCGTATATCAGCGTTATTTCGTCGACAAGAAGCATTTAAGCAACCGGTCAGCGATGAACATATCACTCAAACGGGGTCATTAACAATTGATAGCCAGCGCATGACAATCACTTGGCATAATAAATCAATTGATTTAACTATTACTGAGTTTTGGTTAGTACATGCTTTAGCTAAACATCCGGGGCATGTGAAAAACCGCACGCAACTAATGACCGACTCAAAAATCTATGTTGATGACAGCACTATTACGTCTCATATAAAACGTATTCGAAAAAAATTCATCAAAATTGATGACAGCTTTGATTATATCGAAACGGTCTATGGCATGGGTTATCGTTGGTTAAGTGAAATAGAGAATTAGAACTTTTATGGCTAATAGAAATATTTTTCACTTGCGCTTTGGCTTAAGAGCTAAGGTATTATTACTGTCGAGCTTTTTGTTTGTCATTCCTTGGTTTGGCTATCAATATGTCTGGGAGATGGAAAAGTACCTGCGTTATGGTCAAGAGCAAACATTGGTAGGTACAGCTAGAGCTTTAGCAACCGCACTGCATGAACGTGAGAAACTATTTAATAATCAAGCCAGCTTTCTGCCAAATGTTAAGCAAGGTAAAGATTTGTACGGCTATCAATTAACTGAAGCGATTCAGCTTGATGGTTTGCACAGCGACTGGCCAAATTTTTCACAACGTGCCCACTTTTATGATCTTCAGCAACAACTTTTTGCCAACGAACCATTAAGTTTAAATTTTAAAGCCAGTGTCGGAAAGTATGACAAATATTTATATTTGTTTTTTCAAGTAGTTGATGCTCAAGTTATCTTTCGAGGAAAAAATAGCCGAAGCATCACTAATAATGACTACTTAGCATTATCATTTAGTGGTCTGGACGGAAACCTCAACCGTTTTATTATCAGCAATAAAGGGCCAGGCTGGATATCAGCTTTTAGTATTACCAACAATGAAGAAGATTTACCAATACCAGCACCGCATATTCAAGGCCACTGGTTATTGACCCCGCAAGGTTACAACATCGAATTGCGCGTGCCGTTAAAGGCCTTAGGCGATAAAATTGCCTTCGCATTTTATGACGTTAATCAACTTGCCGGTGAAGCAGTTTCAGCTATTGGCTCCGCCGATCCAAGTAAGCTTGAAAGTCTAGGTACTATACTTGTTCCTTCGCCTGAAATTGAGCGCATTGTTAAAGGTATGCGTTACACCAACTCAAGTATTTGGGTTGTTGATCAGCACCACAGAGTACTCGCGAGTGCTGGCTCTTTAAAATCAGCTAGCGGTGTCTGGCATGAAAAAGAAAAGCAACCTAGTATTGATGAACAAAACAGCCTTTGGTATCAATTTAAACAGCGTGTATTACTGCCGTTATATTATAAAATACTCACTAAGCCACCGACAGATTTCATCGACAAAATTTACGATGCAAGACACTTAAAAGGTGAACATATTGTTAGCGCTTTAAGTGGAAAATCAAAATCACAGTGGCGATTGACTACCGATAAACAAGCACTAGTGCTCTCTGCCGCCTACCCTATTTTCATCAATGACAAAGTAAAAGGCGCGGTGATAGTAGAAGAAACAACCAACGGCATACGTACCTTAAGAAATCGAGCTTTAGAAAGACTCTTTACGGTAATTCTAGCCATTATGGTTTTAGGTGCATTAGCCTTTATTGTCTTTGCGACTCGCATATCTTCACGTATTCGCCATTTATCAAATCAAGCCGAGTTGGCTATTGATAAACAAGGACGAATTATTGGAAAAATGTCAGCATCAAATAGTAACGACGAAATTGGCGATTTATCACGTAGCTTTACTACCGCTGTAAATAGGTTAAGTGAATATAATCACTACTTAGAAAGTATGTCTTCACGTTTATCTCACGAATTAAGAACCCCTATCGCCGTGGTTAAAACCTCCCTAGAGAATCTAGCACTACAAGAACAAAAGCACTTAGCTTTGGATGAGTCTGTTGATCATGGAACAAGTGGAAAAAACACCTACATAGACCGAGCACAAACGGGTATTAATACATTGAACTTAATTCTCACCAATATGAGCGAAGCAACTCGACTTGAGCAGATGTTAGTCTCTACAGAGAAAATTGACTTTGATTTAAAAAAGGTCGTATCTGGCTGCATTGCTGGTTATCAACAAGTTTACCCTGAATGTACTTTTAACTTAACTGCTGAACTACCTAAGCTAATATTTCAGGGCTCGCCTGAACATATTGTGCAACTATTCGATAAAGTGATTAACAATGCAGTCGAGTTTAGCCAAGATAAAATTATCACTGTCGAATTACAAAAGCACCAAAGCGGTATTGAACTATTGGTCAGCAATAATGGTGTTTTATTACCAGAAAAATTGAATGAAAGCTTATTTGATTCTATGGTGTCACTACGCAATGCTCACTCAACAAAAGATAATAAACAAACTCAGCCACACCTAGGTTTGGGCTTATATATTGCACGGTTGATTTGTCAATTTCATCAAGGGAAAATCAGCGCATTTAATCATCACTCACCTGATGGTGTCACCATAAAGATCACGCTGCCAGTTAATGTTAAAACATAGCGACTGATATTTGTTAAACTAAAAAACTTGATAAATTACATGACCAAATACCTATGAGTTTAACCAATAAGCTATTTTCATTACTCGGCTTTGCAGAGCCTGTTACCTTAAACCGATTTAATAGCAAAAACTTATTTCCTGAGCAGGTGTTTTTACTTAGTATCAGTGCACAAGTTGATGTCTATATTCAACAAGCGGTAACGGAACTAAAGCTTGATATTATTGAGTATGGAGATGATATTTTAGAGAAATCTGTTGAAGCATTGGTGATCGATGCAACAACTTATGTCGATGACAGCAGTTATCAAAAATTGTACTTAAGCGTTCAAAAGAGCCTTAAATATTTAGCCAATAATGCCAGAATATTACTAATAACTAACGCTGTTAGTAGCAAACAGAGTGTAGAAGAAAATGCTTTTGTTTCAGCTTTAATTGGTTTTACAAAAAGCCTTGCCAAAGAAGTAGGCAGAAAAGGCAGTACGGCAAATATTCTTTTCTTCGATAAAGAAGCTATCGACCAAGAAACTAACGATAACATCAGTGCTGCGCTAGCAAGTCCGCTTAATTTCTTTTTATCCGCCAAATCCGCCTTTGTAAGCGGTCAAGTACTGACCATAAGTAATAAGCGTAAATTAGTAACGCAAACACCTGAAAATTTAAAAAACAAAAAGGTTGCGGTTGTCACAGGTGCAGCACAAGGTATAGGTGCAGCAATAGCCAGTAAATTAACTGGTGATGACTACTTTGTTATCGGAGTTGATATCGAGGCAATGAAGTATTTACTGGTTGAAAATATGACTAAACTACAAGGTGAATCTTATATTTTAGATGTATCAAGTAAACTCGCTGGAGAGCACTTAACTGAACTAGCCGCTCAATATAATGGCATTGATCTCATTGTTCATAATGCGGGTATAACGCGAGATAAAACCTTGGCTAAAATGCCTGCACACTTTTGGCAGCAAACCATTGCCATTAACTTATTGTCAGTAATAGCTATTAATAAAATGCTTCTTAGCGACAATGCTATTAATACCAATGGCAGCATAGTGTGTTTGTCTTCGATGAATGGTATTGCCGGACAAGGCGGACAAACGAATTATGCGTGCTCAAAAGCTGGGGTTATCGGTTATGTCAACAGTATGGCTAATGAGTTATCAGCAAGAAATATTACTATTAACGCTGTAGCGCCAGGCTTTATTGAAACGAAAATGACTGAGCAAATGCCTTTTTTCCCCCGTGAAATGGGTCGTCGAATGAGTGCATTAGGTCAAGGTGGTTTGCCTGTTGATGTAGCTGAAACTGTCGCATTTTTAGGCAAGGAATCAAGTTATGCTATTTCAGGGCAAACACTTCGTGTGTGCGGTTTAAATATTATCGGCGCATAAGGTAGATAACCGAATTAATGAAAATGTCATAACATTAACAACATTTGGTATGTTTGATATAAAACAATCATTTAAATTATTCTTAAATATTTCTAGACATGTTCGTTATTTTCAATACAATCACGCATCTTATCAATTTTGGTAAATTCCACCTTAAAAACAATTCCTTTGGAGAAGTAAAATGAATGTTGATCAACATATTAAAGTAGCACAATGGCACTTAGAACAAGCTCGTTTACACAACGTTAGCGATCACACTTGTGGCTGTCCTGCTAACAAGCATGACCAACGTGCAATTGATGCAGTTGAAGCTGGTTTAATCATTGAAGAAAAAGCTTGTACTTTAGAAGCTAAAGAAGCTCGCGCTGAAGCTTAGTTGATCCATTAACGTTTTTACGTTAATAATAACCAAATTTTGAAAGGGAGTGATGTCTGTTTAGTTCATCACTCCCTTTTCTTTGCCATTTTTTCATTGAAAATAGCTTTATTGAATAAATTGTAATCTACAGCCTGTCCATTTAATCAATACCTCTACTGGCAATGATTTTTCTGCATTTGTCTAATTCAAAAAGAATATCGACTTTGCGGGGTAACGCCTTTAATCCGTACTCAGTTAATCGTTGAAAAAGTGGAATGAACCTATTTAATTCTTGCTCATCCATCACGCTGTTAGCCTTATTGTTAGCAATAGTATCTTGAGCCAGTTTCTGCTCCTGTTCTGAACGCCATTGATAAACCACATCAAAACTTGGCGCTTTTAGCATTAACCATAAATCCATAAGCGGATACAAAGGTTGATAATCATTTAATAGTGCCTCATTGGCATGTTCTCGCCAAATAGCGAGTGGATCTTGCTTAGCTTCGACATCATTAATCGCTAAGCTCAAATCTTGCTTAATTTGACCAGGAACGCCCCAACACCAACCTTCCAATAAAACAATATCAACCTTTGAGGTGATTTTAGGCCAATGTTGTTTAGCTACAGGGTTATCTTGTGCTTTATCAAATCGAGGTAAGCGAATAATTTCTTTATTAACCTTTGTATTACTAGCATTTTTTAGTTGCAACAATACTTTCTTTAACAATTTTGTATCGTGAGTTGCAGGAACACCTCGAAATTTAAAGAGTGGATGAATGTCTGTGGCTAACTGCTGACGTTTCGCTTGATTTGAATAAAAGTCATCTAACGATAAAACCACAACCGAAAGATTAAACTGATCTTTTAAGTAAAGC
The DNA here is from genome assembly GCA_029938115.1 of Colwellia sp. Classification (GTDB taxonomy): domain Bacteria; phylum Pseudomonadota; class Gammaproteobacteria; order Enterobacterales; family Alteromonadaceae; genus Colwellia. The sequence continues at coordinate 7,587 of JAPYOP010000053.1, forward strand.
GCTAAAAAATCGACTAAGGTAGATTTACCCGAGCCTTGGCAACCATTAATTCCAACAAATAATGGCGAGTTATCCTTAACATCCTTTTTTTGCTGAAACTTAAACGCGAGTTTGTTTGCTAAAGGCAAGTAATATTGATTAGCTGTCGTAAGAAAACCTTCAGACAGATTATTCTGCTGTATAAATTTAGATAACATTAGAACCTAATAAAAGCCAAATAAAAAACTAAACAGGGTTGTCTATATCAACAAACATAACCTCAACATCATGCGCTTTAGCTATATATTCACCTAAGGCTTTAACGCCATAACGTTCTGTGGCGTGATGGCCCGCGGCAAAAAAATGAATATCCATTTCATGAGCAATATGAGTGGTTTTTTCTGAAACTTCACCCGAAATAAAAGCGTCAATACCCTGCTCTGCTGCAAGCTCAATGTAGTCTTGTCCACCACCTGTACACCAAGCAACTTTTTTAATCGTTTTATTTGATGGCGGCGCAATATGTAAGCACGCTCGCTTAAGTTTTGTATTTATTAACTGAGCTAATTCTTCACCAGAGCAAACATTAGAAAACGCTCCTTGAATAGCGACACTTATAGGGTTACCCAACTCTAAGGGCCCTGTTACTTCTATATTCAATAGTTTTGCTAACTGCGCGTTATTGCCTAAGGTAGGATGTATATCTAACGGTAAGTGGTACGCAAACAAGTTAATATCATGTTCAAGTAACGCTTTAATACGCTTATGCTTCATACCACGAATGACATATGATTCGTTTTTCCAAAAATAACCATGATGAACAATTATGGCTTGTGCTTTCTCATCAAAGGCTCTATCAATGAGCGCTTGTGAAGCTGTAACACCAGTTATTATTTTAGTGATGTTTTCACAGCCTTGAATTTGCAAACCATTAGGTGCGTAATCTTTTATTTGCGCTGGTTTTAGAAGTTGCTCTAAATATTGTTCTAGCTGATGTCTATTCATTATTTTCTTATTTCGTTTTAGATGAAAAATTACTGTCACCGCGAGAGTGAACATTCATAGTAGGTACTTTTACTGGATTAAACTTAGCCCTTATTTGCCACTTAGGCTTAATGGGGGTTAAAGGTAACACTCTTTTTTTAGCAATAATGACATAAACTGAACCTAAACTTGTCAAATAATTACTGGCAAATTTACGCCAATATTTAGCGATTGCCCGCTCACTCATTTTTCCAGCCAAACTACTGTGCAAACAACGTTCATCGGCAAGGATTTCGAAGCCCATTAAGTGTAACCAGTCTTTTACTCGCATAGGAGAAAAGAAATGTTCATTCCATGGCATTTGCTTTCTTCTATAGGGAATAGCGCGGTTTAACCCCGCTAAAGATATAGGGTTAAAACCAGTAATAATTAGATAACCGTTAGGAATAATCACCCGATTAGCTTCACGGATAACATGATGCGGATCGAGAGAAAATTCTAAAGCATGACTGAGTAGACAAACATCAATACTATGTTCAATAAAGGGCAAATCATCTAATTCTGCAATAACATCAGCTTTGCAGTCGCTTGCTGGCGCTGACATTGAACGGCTAACACAACAACTTACTTGATGCTTTATTGGGCTGGTTTGACTAGATATTTCATGGCTTAACGCGCCTACTTTCAATAAGTGATAGCCAAAAAACTTTTGCCACCAAGGCTGTAGCGTTTCTTCAATTGCTGACAATATAGTGTTGCCATTAGGCAAGTCCTGCCAAGACTTTGGATAATGTGGTTGCCTAAATGCTAAAGCTGGTTTCATATGTTATTTATTTATGAGTGTTTTTACAGATAATATCAGTATAATTAAATGACAATGTTAAGCAAGCTAGTACTGAGTAAGTTATGAATTCATCCAGCAAAATTATCGCCATAAAAGCATTTTCTGACAACTATATTTGGGCTATTACTAATAACAAGTCACTTGCCTTAGTTGATCCCGGCGATGCCAATGTCTGTATAAATTTTATAGAAAGACATCAACTAAAACTTGATGCAATATTAATTACTCACCATCACCCAGATCATACTGGAGGCATAGAGAAATTGCGTTCTTATTGTCAAAAGCTTCAATGGCCTATTACTGTCTATGGACCAAAAAATGAAAACATTCCCTTCAATGATGTCAAGCTTATTGAAAAAGACACAGTTAACTTAGCTAACCTAAACATTAGCTTACAAGTAATAGATTTACCGGGTCATACAGCAGGACATATAGCTTACTTTTCGAATAAAGAGGATGAACCTGCATTGTTTTGTGGTGATACGTTATTTTCAGGTGGCTGTGGGCGCTTATTTGAAGGCAGTCCACAACAAATGCTTAACTCACTAACAAAATTAGTAAACTTACCTGAAAGTACCAAAGTATATTGTGCCCACGAGTACACCCAAGCTAACCTAAAGTTCGCTTTAACTGTCGAGCCAGAAAACCAAGTCTTAGTTGATTATAGTCAAAGAGTAAATGAACTTCGCGCTAAACAACAAGCAACCATCCCTACCTCTATCAAAGTTGAAAAACAAATAAATCCTTTTTTACGAAGTCATGAACCAACGGTTCAAGCAAGTGCGATGCAGTTTGATAACAACGCTCAGGCAAGCACTATTGATACTTTCACAGTAATCAGACGCTGGAAAGACCAATTTTAACGTGTTAATCTTGAGCCTTATTGCATTAACAAAGTGCAATAACCTTATTACTTATTCTTACAAATTATCATTGGTAGTTCATGAAATATCTTTTATTATCCATATCAATCATTCTAAGTGGCTGCCAAAGCACTGATTTATCTAAAAAAAGTGTCACTGATGAAAATAGCATCAAACAAGCCCCCGAGTTTATTGCTTCAACAGCTGAGATTAACCAAGCATTATTAGCAGATGAAAATATTGATATTATACACCCTGTCGACGATGTCGCCTTCTCTTTAAAAGACAATTCCCTACAAAATAATAACGATGTATGGCACCGTATTCGAGGTCAACTTAGCTTTGATATTCCAGAAAACAATCGCCTGGTTATGCAGCGCAACTGGTATGTAAAACATCCAAGTTACCTTGACCGGGTAGCCAAGCGTGCTGAGCCTTTCATGTATTACATTGTTGAAGAGTTAGAAAAAAATAATGTGCCAATTGAACTTGCTTTATTACCCATAGTTGAAAGTGCTTTTGATCCCTTTGCTTATTCTCATGGTCGGGCATCTGGCATGTGGCAATTTGTACCCGGTACTGGCAAGCGTTTTGGCATGAAGCAAAATTGGTGGTATGACGGCCGCCGTGATGTTATCGCATCAACCCAAGGCGCTATCGCCTATATGAAGTATTTACATAAATTTTTTGATGGCGATTGGTTACTTGCCTTAGCAGCATACAATTCAGGTGAAGGCCGAGTACAACGTGCTGTAAGAAAAAATAAAAAACTGGGTAAAAAAACTGATTTTTGGTCGTTAGATTTACCAAAAGAAACCAGAGCCTATGTTCCTAAATTATTAGCACTTGCTGATATAGTTAAACGCCCTGGACATTTTAACCTTAGCCTTTATGAAATACCCAATGAAGAAGTGATCAGTCAAGTTAATATCAAATCTCAGCTAGATTTAGCCAAAGCGGCTAGTTTAGCTGAATTATCCCTTACTGAACTTCAACGCTTAAACCCTGGTTTCAACCGTTGGTCTACTGATCCCGATGGTCCACACCGATTACTGCTACCTAAGCATAAAATTGAACATTTTGAACAAGGTATAGCAAAACTTAGTAAAGATGAGCGTTTAGCTTGGCAACGTTACAAAATAAAAAATGGTGATAATTTAGGCTATATAGCCAATGAATTTCACACTAGCATTGATTTAATTCGTCAAGTTAATGGCATTAGCGGTAATCAAATACGCGCAGGTAAACATTTGCTTATCCCTGTTGCGGCTGAATCACTTGATAGCTACATTTTATCGCAAGATCAACGCATAGCGAAAAAACAAGCGAGACCACAACAAGGTTTTAAAGTTAGCCATATTGTAGTATCTGGCGATAACCTTTGGGATATTGGTCAACGTTACAAAGTAACCGGAAGCAAGATAGCTAAATGGAACGGGTTCGCGCCTCGTGACACCTTAAAACTAGGTCAAAAATTAGTTATTTGGCAAAAAACGACATCTGAAAATAAGAGAGTAACGACTACAAGAATAAACTCTGTTGTTGAACAAGCGATTATGCGCAATATTACCTATAAGGTACGTCGTGGCGATTCATTCGCACGTATTGCTGATAAATTTAATGTGCGCATTAGTGATATTGAACGTTGGAATAGTTTAAGTAGAAATAAGTATTTACAACCCGGACAACGTTTGAAGTTGTCTGTTGATGTAACTAACAATATTTAAAAACAGTAATTAGGGATAAGTTACGAGTTTAATAGTTGCGAGCTGCGAAGAAAATGAGACAAGTAGGCTCTTCGTAACTCGAAACTTGTTTATAACCTTTGACTATCAAATTCAATAAAAAAGCGCTGCGATGATATTTCATCTCCATCAGTTACTTCTACTTCCAACCATAAGCGCCATGTCATTTGTTCTTCAGAGCAACTTGCCAACAAGCTTTGTGCAACCATAACGTTAGGTCGTTGATGGTCAGACTTAAAAAAGACAGGTATTTTCCCCATAAACATATCTTTACCCTCAAGATAACTCATCACCTTCTTTAATTTATAGCTTTTATCAATAGCATCAAATTGCATTTGTATTTGAAAAGGTAATTCTGTCTTGATTTGTCCTTGCGATACCTGTCCTGAAAATTGAATATTGAAAAGGCCAAACTCAGAGTTTATGTCACACTGATTTTGACTTGATAAGCAAGTAAATACATTTTTCTGCCCCGCTGCTATTTCCTTAGATGCTAACTGTACTGGTTCACAAGCTAATATATTAAAAGTAAGTAAAATAATGAGTATAACTTTAATCATTGAAATTTTTCTAAGTTCAAGCAATTGTTATTACTGCCTGACTCCCTTAAACTAACTGACTTTAATATCTCTATGCTATCAAAGAAGTAACTACTGTGCCTAGCCAATGCAAGTCGAAAATTGACAAAAATAAATATGTGGAATGTGACGATTGTGCCATGAACTCTATATGTCAGCCCATTGCAACAGCTCAACAATCAATCAATTTATCTGATAGTTACTTGCATAAAAGAATATCTGCAAAAAAAAACAAGGTACTTTTTCAGCAATCGACTCCTTTAACCGATATTTATGCCGTTAGCTCTGGCATATTTAAATTATGTCAACAAACAGACAATGATGAAGAAAATATCATCGGCTTACGTTTTCCTGGCGAGTTAATTGGCGAAGATGCTTTGTATTTAAAGTTCTACAATTATACCGCAATTGCTGTTGGTGATAGTTCAGTGTGCAAAATTTCAGTAGAACAAATGACGTCTTGTGGCAAAGTAGTGCCAGAGATACAACAAAACCTTATTTATCTACTAAGTAGGCAAACTTATATTCGACAGCGTAATTTTCAAGCTTATATAGGTAAAAAATCTGCCGATAGCTTATTAGCGGCATTTTTATTAAATATTATCGAAAGAAATGCTAACTATACTGGTAGTGATAATTGCATCGAACTAGCACTTATTCGAAATGACGTAGCTAACTTCTTAGGTTTACGTCGAGAGACTTTAAGTCGCGTTTTTTCCAAGTTCCAAAAAGATCAACTAATTCAAGTGGAAGGAAAAAGAATCCAACTACTTGAACAGAAGAAGCTTATCAAACTGGCTGATTTTTAAAAATTGGTCTATCTTGTTAATTGGTCACAGATGTTTAGTTTTCATTCAATTTAACTCAACAATTTTCTTTTAATAGCTTGGATATTTTCCATTTTATTTACACGACTGATGAGTAATAGAGTTAAAACTTGATCCATATCAAATTTAAACAGTTGTGATGGTTGATTTATATCATGCTCAAAGGGTAAAATTGCCTTGTATATGGCATATTTAGCTCGTTTATGTGACATATCTCATCGTCTTTTGACGAACACTCTAAAATAGTACAAGTATCGTTTGTTTTTTATGCTTTATTGGGAAAAATCGGTAAGAAAACTATTATTATTAATAATAACACTGCGGAATTCATAACATGACCATTAGTAATACGTCAGCAGTAGACTACAACTTTGATGTTGTACGTCAATTTACTGTAATGACTGTAATCTGGGGGATCGTTGGTACACTTGTAGGTGTTCTTATCGCGGGACAATTAATTTGGCCTGCTTTAAACTTCGAAACACCTTGGTTAACCTACTCTCGTCTTCGTCCACTACATACCAATGCGGTAATTTTCGCTTTTGGTACAAGTGCTTTATTTGCTACTTCATATTATGTAGTGCAAAGAACTTGTCAAACCCGACTATTTGGCGGCAAATTAGCTTCTTTCACCTTTTGGGGTTGGCAGGCAGTAATCTTATCCGCAGTAATTTCTTTACCCTTAGGTTATACCTCTTCTAAAGAGTATGCTGAACTTGAATGGCCAATTGATATTTTAATTGCCGTCGTTTGGATATCTTATGCCATTGTCTTTTTTGGCACGCTTATTAAGCGCAAAACTTCGCACATTTATGTAGCTAACTGGTTCTTCGGTGGTTTTATCCTTACTGTTGCCGTGCTTCACATTGGTAACTCAATGGTTATTCCAGTATCTATGATGAAATCATACTCCATCTACCCTGGTGCAATAGACGCCATGATGCAGTGGTGGTATGGGCATAACGCCGTTGGCTTCTTATTAACTGCTGGTTTCTTAGGAATGATGTATTACTTCGTACCTAAACAAGCAGAACGTCCTGTCTATTCTTATCGTTTATCTATTGTTCATTTTTGGGCATTAGTTTCTTTATATATTTGGGCCGGTCCACATCACTTACATTACACAGCTTTACCTGATTGGGCGCAATCAGTTGGCATGGTAATGTCTATCGTATTATTTCTCCCTTCTTGGGGTGGAATGATCAACGGTATTATGACACTTTCTGGTGCATGGCATAAACTTCGTCATGATCCTATCTTGCGCTTCTTAATTGTTTCTCTATCTTTCTACGGTATGTCCACCTTTGAAGGACCTATGATGGCAATTAAATCGGTAAATGCTTTATCTCATTACACTGACTGGACTGTTGGTCATGTTCACTCTGGTGCCTTAGGTTGGGTTGCTATGGTTTCAATTGGTGCTATGTACCATTTAATCCCTGTACTATTTAATCAAGGCCGTATGTATAGCATTCGTTTGATAAGCATTCACTTTTGGATTCATACAATAGGTATCGTGCTTTATATAGTTGCTATGTGGATTTCGGGTGTTATGCAAGGTTTAATGTGGAGAGCAGTAAATACTGACGGTACATTAACTTACAGCTTTGTTGAAAGTTTAACTGCATCTTACCCATTCTATTTCATTCGTTTCGTAGGTGGTGTTCTGGTTGTATCTGGCTTCTTATTGATGGCCTACAACATGTTTAAAACAATCGGCGCTAAAGACGGAAGTCTTAAAGCTATTGAAGAAGCTTAAGGAGAACAAACATGCAAAATAAACATGAAAAAGTTGAAAAAAATGTTGGTTTGTTTTTTCTATTTACTGTTATTGCTATCAGTATTGGTGGTTTAGTAGAGATTACTCCATTGTTCTTCCAAAAAGAGCTGACTACTCCGGTTGATAACTTAAAGCCTTATACCGCTTTACAAATGGAAGGACGTGATATTTACATTCGTGAAGGTTGTAATAATTGCCATAGCCAAATGATACGTCCATTTAGAGCTGAAACAGAGCGTTACGGTCACTACAGTGTTGCTGGTGAACACGTATGGGAACATCCATTTTTATGGGGTTCAAAACGTACAGGCCCAGATCTAGCACGTGTTGGTGGACGTTATAGTGATGATTGGCATATTGCCCATTTAATCGACCCTCGCTCAGTAGTTCCTGAATCAAATATGCCATCGTTTAAGTGGTTAGCCGAAAACACCCTTGATGGTGAGATCACGGGTAAAAAGCTTAAAACGTTTAACTGGTTAACGCGCAATCGTAGCCATAAAGATGAAAATGGTAATGCCATTCCACTTTATACTCAGGCTGAAATCGATGGTGCTAAAGACGCAGTAAAGGGTAAAACAGAAATGGATGCCTTGGTTGCTTATTTGCAATCACTTGGCCATGCATTGAAGTAGCCTATGATGGATTATGGAACACTCCGAGGGCTTGTGGCCCTCCTAATATTGGCGTTATTTATAATTATTGTTGTTTGGTCATATTCAAAAAAACGCAAATCATCATTTGATGATGTAGCAAATTCAATTTTTGAAGAAGATCTTGCTTTAAGAGAACAAGCAGCAAAAGAAAATAAAGCACGCCACCTTGATATAAATAACAAACAGGAGACGAATAATAATGTCTAGCTTCTGGAATGCATGGGTTTGGGTTCTTACCCTAGGCACACTAGTAGGTTGTTTTATTTTACTACGTTGGTGCTTAAAGAACTTTGCAGGTGTTGAAGAAGGTGAGTCTATGGGGCACACTTTCGATGGAATTGAAGAATTAAATAACCCTTTACCTCAATGGTGGAGCACGTTTTTCTTATTAACCATTGTTTGGGCTTTTGGTTATATTGCTCTTTATGGTTTAGGTAATTGGACTGGTTTATTAGGTTGGAAAAGTTCAAACCAAGGCATATTAAACATTGCTGAATCGAAAGCTAAAACGTTAGAGTATTTGAAAAAAGATTCTGGGGTGTTAGTTCAATACGACAGAGAAATGGCACAAGCTGACGCAAAATACGGCCCTATTTTTGAAGCGTATGCTGCACGTAGTATTGAAGATTTAGCAACAGACAGTGAAGCTTTGAAAGTAGGCCAGCGCTTATTTCTCCATAACTGTTCTCAATGTCATGGCTCTGATGCTCGTGGTACTACAGGCTTTCCTAACCTAGCTGATAAAGATTGGTTATATGGTGGTACGACAGAGCAAATAAAAGAGAGCATCATGCATGGTCGTAAAGCGCTAGGAATGATGGCTTGGGCCGGTGCAGTTGGCGGTGAAGAGGGTGTTAAAGAAGTTGCGGCTTATGTGATTAGCTTAAGTGGTCGCTCTGTTAACGCTGATCTTGCCAAAGCTGGTAAAGCGAAATTTGGCATTTGTGCTGGTTGTCATGGCAGCGATGGTCAAGGCAGTTTAGCGCTTGGATTACCAATGGGTGCCCCTAACTTATCAGATAACATTTGGTTATACGGCGGTTCACAACGTGCCATTGAGGAGTCAATCCGTAACGGTCGTGCTGGCGTAATGCCTCCTTGGAGTGATATTTTAGGTGAAGAAAAAGTGCATGTCATTAGCGCTTATGTTTACTCTCTTTCTCAAGATTAAAAAGTAAATCACAAAGTAGAATAAGAGTAAAAACTCGCCTACGAAAAATAAAATAACAAGGCTAGCTAACATACTGTTAACTTGCCTTTTTTATTACTAACCTTGTGTCAACAAAACTGGCTCCTAACAAAGATAAACGTTATAATATTCGTCAATTATATATAATCGAAAACAGTTTAATTCTATGAAAACATCTTGGTATCATGAGCCTTGGGCTTGGTTGGTTTTTGGTCTTCCTTTGGCTGCAGTTATTGCCAGTGTAAACCTTTATATTGTCGCAAACGCAGACCCTGATCCTCTTGTTGTTGGTGACTACTATAAAACGGGTAAAGCTATCAATTTTCAAGTAGCGAAAGTAAAGCAAGCACAAAAATTAGGCATGAAATTCGCACTACAGCTTTCAAATAATAAACTGCTTATAAAACCAACGGGAATAGAGAAAACGTTTCCAGTACTTAATATTAGTTTTTTTCACCCTACGCTTGAAGAAAGAGATTTTGCTTTAGCTTTGACACCTGATGGTAATGGTTACTTTAGGCATACTTTTGATAATGATATTTCAGGGAAGTGGAAAATAACTATCACTCCATTTGAGAATCATTGGAAAATTCAAGATACCATCAGCTTACCGCAAGATAATTTCATCGATATAATACCTGATCCAACAAAAGCACAGTAAGCTATGTCCAGTACTTGTTTCCATTGTGATGAGCTAATTCCACAAGGTATAAACCTTGGCGTTACGATTAATCAAAAACTACAACCTATGTGTTGCATAGGTTGCCAAGCTGTTGCTCAAACTATTGTTGATAACAACTTAATACAGTATTACCAGTTTAGAACTGAACCAGCTCAAAAAGGTGCTCAATTAATCCCTGAGCAGCTAAAAACGCAGCATAACCTTAAAAACAAGTTGCTTGATGAAGATGTACTGCAAAGTGAATTTATTTATCAAGAAGGTGACTTAAAAGAAGCTATTCTAACTATCGACGGTATAAGTTGCGCAGCCTGTGCTTGGTTAATTGAAATGCAGCTAAGCAAGCTAAAAGGCATTGACAATATAAGTGTCAATGCGACAACGCAGCGAGCAACAATTAAATGGCAAGATAAAGTATTGCAGTTAAGTGACATTTTAGCCGCCATAGAACACATTGGCTATCAAGCACTGCCCTTCAAAGCTAATGAAGTAGAATTACGTAATAAAACGATAAGTAAGGTATTTATAAAGCGATTAGGCATCAGCGGTATCTTAATGATGCAAATTTTAATGATTGCTGTGGGTTTATATTTTGGTGCTTTTTCAGATATGGCTGAACATAATAGGGTTTACCTGCGCTGGGTTAGCTTTATTTTAGCTGTGCCTATTGTTTCATACGGTGCTTTTCCTTTTTATACCGGTGCATTAAATGCGTTAAAGTTAAAACGCTTATCGATGGACGTGCCTGTTTCCATTGCTATTATTTTAGCTTTTACTGCTAGCGCGTGGGCAACAATAACAGAGCAAGGAGAAGTTTATTTTGAATCTGTTTCCATGTTCACCTTCTTATTACTCATTGGTAAGTTTTTAGAGTTTCGGGCTCGCTCTTATGCAGCACAAGTATCAGCAAATCTGTTAAGGCTTATGCCGATGACGGCTACAAGAATAAAGAAGAGTTGCGAGTTGCTAGATTCAAGTTGCGAAGAACAAACGGAAGAACTGGTTGCTGCTAAACAGTTAGTTAAAGGGGATATGGTTTTAATCAAACCAGGGGAGGTTATTCCTAGCGACGGTTTGATTATCACTGGCAACAGTCATGTAAATGAAGCGATGCTCTCAGGAGAACAAACACCCGTAGCAAAAGCAGTCAATGACAATGTATTTGCTGGCACTATTAATGGCGATGGTAATTTAACCGTGCAAGTTAAGCGGCCAAGTAGTCATTCCTTTTTAAGTCAGTTAATTCGCCTAAGTGAGCAATCTCAAGCACATAAACCTAAATTAGCACTGTTTTCTGATAAGGTGGCCCAATACTTTGTGGCTATTATTTTAGTTACAGCCATTGGTAGTGCAATATACTGGCAACAGCATATGCCTGAAGAAGCCTTTTGGATCACTTTATCGGTATTAGTTGCCACCTGCCCTTGCGCGCTATCCTTAGCAACACCAACGGCTTTAACTTGCGCAACAACTCGATTAAACCGTGATGGCATAATGATAAAGTCGGCCCATGTCATGGAAACAATACCAAAGATTGATTACTTCGCTTTCGATAAAACAGGCACGTTAACAACAGGTGAATTTGCTATTGATAAAGTTGAAATTATTAAAAGTGATATCAACTCCACAAAACATACTGAAAAAGAAGTATTGGCTATAGCCGCAGCGTTGGAGTTTCATTCTGAACATCCCCTAGCAAAACCTTTTCAACAGCATCGAGATTTCAACCTTCAAACTGATGCGGTTAGCGTTCAATCAGGGCAAGGTATTAGCGGCATAGTTGATGGTCAAAATTATAAAATTGGTAAGGCAAGTTGGCTATTAACCGCTAAGCAGAAAAAAGAGAACCAGCCGTTATTAAGTGCATCTTGTGTATTAGTTTCGAGAGATAAAATTATCGCTGCTTTTTATCTCGTTGATAAAATAAGGGATGATGCCCAATCATTAATCAAAACGCTTAACACTCATCATCACACCTTAATATTATCTGGTGATAATCAAAATGCTTGTGATGATATTGCAAAAAAACTATCTATTTCCCAGTGTTATGGCAATTTAAGTGCTACTGATAAAATGGCTGTGTTGAGAAACAAACAGCAAGTGAAAAATGCTACCATTGCAATGGTAGGTGATGGCGTTAATGACTCACCCGTATTCGGTGCCGCTCATGTGTCAATAGCAATGGGCTGTGGTACAGATATAGCTAAAAGTGGGGCTGATGTTATTTTACTAAATAGTAAACTAGAGAGTATCAATACCTTAAATCACATCTCAATAAAAACCAAACGCATTATCTTTCAGAACTATCTATGGGCATTTGGCTACAATGCTATTGTATTACCTTTAGCAGTCAGTGGCTTTATTACGCCTTATATGGCTGTTATAGGTATGTCAGCTAGTTCAATTTTAGTGATCAGCAATTCATTACGTTTATTAAAGAAATAAGGCGAAATATAAAAATCATGAGCATTATTTATATATTAATTCCAGTAGCTGTATTACTCACAGCCCTCGGTATTTACCTGTTTTTTTGGGCGGTAAAAACCGAACAATTTGATGATCTAGAAAAGCAAGGTATGAGCATTTTTTTTGATGAAGAAAACAGCAGTGACGAGTTGCGAGCGGCTAGTGGTGAAGAGAAAGAACACAGCAGTGGCGAAGTAAAAAAAGACAGCAGTGACGAGTTGCAATGAGCTTAGATTTATTTTCGGCTTTTATTATTGGCTTGCTCGGCTCAGGTCACTGTATTGCAATGTGTGGCGGTATAACCACAATGTTAACCTCAGCCTTGCCGGCAAGAAGCAAATACCAAGACCAGAAAATATCTATCAATGGTCAAAGTACTTTAGTTAAAACAAGTAGCAAAGTAACCTTAGTTATTCTCTACAATATTGGCAGAATTGCCTCTTACAGTTTTATTGGTGCTATTGTTGGTTTTACAGGCTCTATTGCGGCAAAAAATATTGGAATGCCACTTGCTGGTTTGCGAATGTTCTCTGCCATTTTTGTTATATTACTCGGCTTATACCTTGGTCAGTGGTTAATGTGCCTTAATAGAATTGAAACGCTAGGAAAAAAAATATGGCAACACATTTCCCCTTTAGCGAGTAAAGTTATCCCTGTTGACTCTCCCATAAAAGCGTTAAGCCTCGGTGCAATTTGGGGGTGGTTACCTTGTGGGTTAGTTTACTCAACGTTAACTTGGGCTTTAGCAAGTGGCGATATATTAACAGGTGCAAGTATCATGTTATTTTTTGGTTTAGGAACCTTACCTGCCCTATTAACATTGTCTATCGGATTTAGTAGCATAAAATATGCTTTCGTAAAGCCAGTCATACGAAAGACAATGGCTTTGGTGCTAATATCCTTTGGAATTTATAGTTTTATTGTTGCATATCAACAACTGTTCTAATAACATAGCCGAATATTGAAATTAGAGTAAACATCTTATTTCGTACATAAAATACTTATCTGAATCACTTGAGTAACGCATGCCAAATAATAATTGCCCGGGCACACAACATATTAAATGTCAGAACTGTAGTATCAGTGAACTTTGCCTGCCTTTTACTTTGAATAATCAAGAGCTTAGTACTCTTGATGAAATCATTGATCGCAAGCGTCCTATTCATAAGGGTGATAAAATTTATACTGATGGGCAAGAAATGCATGCGCTTTACGCTATTCGCTCAGGTACATTTAAAACCTTTACAGTAAATGAACAAGGTGAAGAACAAATTACCGGATTTCATTTGGCTGGTGATTTATTAGGTTTTGATGCAATAGCAGAAACTGAACATAAAAGTTTTGCACAAGCCCTTGAAACATCAATGGTTTGTGAAATTCCTTATGATAATCTAGACGCGCTTTCTAACACTATGCCAAAACTTAAAAAGCAAGTATTACGATTAATGAGTAATGAAATTCGTACTGACCAAGAAATGCTTACATTACTTAATCGCAAAAATGCCGAGCAACGTGTTGCCACTTTTATCGTTAGTTTAAGTGACCGTTATCATGCTCGTGGTTTGTCTTCTAGTGAGTTTCGTTTAACGATGACTCGCAGTGATATCGGCAACTATATCGGCTTAACAGTTGAAACTATCAGCCGCTTATTAAACCGTTTTCATAAAAATGGCTTGATAAGTGTAGACGGAAAACTTATCTGTATATTAAAAATTGATGAATTAATAGAGTGCGCAGAGGGTTAACCGCACACAGTCAACCAACGAGCACTGTAATCTAACAGTGCTAACTTCAAAAAACTTCAACAACTTGATTTAAAACAAGCATTAATTCCACACTTTTGCTATACATTAACTATGACATATTAAAGTTAATGATATAAATAATTAAAAGTGAGATTTATCATGGAAACTTATCAAAATATTTTGGTTGTTATAGATCCAACAACCGATGAGCAAAAAGCATTAAAGAGAGCCATAGATTTAGCAACAAGCATAAATGCTAATAGCGATAAACAGGTTAAGGTTAGCGCGTTTCTAAGTATTTTTGATTTTTCTTATGAAATGACGACTATTCTTTCAAGTGATGATCGCGATGTTATGCGACAATCAGTAATCAAAGATAAAGAGCTTTGGCTAGAAAGCATCATTAATGAATTGCAATCTGATATTAAAATAAGTTGTCTAGTTGTGTGGCATAACCGTCCCTTTGAGGCGATTATCGAACGAGTTATAAATGAAAACTACGATATTGTTATCAAAGGAACCCATCAGCATGACAAGTTGAAATCAGTGGTCTTTACCCCCACCGATTGGCATATATTACGTAAATGTCCTTGTCCGGTATTATTAGTAAAAGAACATGAATGGCCAAGCAATGGTAATATTCTTGCTGCTGTTAATGTGGGCAGTGATGAAACAGAGCACCTATCACTCAATACAAAAATAGCTAAAGAAGCAAAACAGCTAGCGCAACTAATCCAAGCTAATGTCCACTTAGTAAATTCATTTCCCGGCACTCCAGTTAATATTGCTATTGAAATACCTGAATTTAATTCAAATGAATATAATGACACTATGCTCAAACATCATGAGCAAGCGATGATTTCTCATGCCAACAAGTTTGATATCAGTATGATTAATACACACGTTAAAGAAGGGCTTCCTGAAACCGTTATAGAGCAAGTTGCAAGTGAAATTGACGCTGAGCTTGTGATTCTAGGAACAATAGGTAGAACAGGTATCTCAGCTGCTTTAATTGGCAATACTGCCGAGCATGTTATTGACCAACTTAACTGTGATGTATTGGCCCTAAAACCTGATGGCTATATATCCCCCCTTCAGTAATCATGGTAATCAGTATCTGTATTAGTGAGTTACTTAAAGCCTGTCATGTTGATCAGTCAACTTGACAGGCTTTATAGATTTCATCATGTAAAAGCCCTATAATGTGCGGCGAAATCACACTGTAATAAGCAAAGTTCCCCTTTTATGAATTCGCCAAAACATCTATCTTCGACACAAATATCATCAACACAAAAAATTCAGCTATCTAAACTAGAAAAGCGTCTTAGGCGACATGTTGGGCAAGCTATCGCTGAGTATAATATGATTGAAGACGGCGATAAAATTATGGTGTGTTTGTCCGGCGGCAAAGATAGCTATGCTCTGCTTAGCATTCTGATGAAGCTAAAAGAATCTGCGCCCATTAACTTTGAACTGATAGCTGTCAATTTAGATCAAAAACAACCAGGATTTCCTGAACATATTCTCCCTCAATATCTAGATAGTCTAGGAATTGAGTACCATGTAGTAGAAGAAAATACATACGCGATAGTAAAAGATAAAATTCCTGAAGGAAAAACCACCTGCAGTCTATGTTCAAGGCTTCGCCGTGCGGTACTATACAAAACGGCTAAAAAGTTAGGTGCAACAAAGATTGCTTTAGGCCATCACCGCGATGACATGATTGAAACCTTAATGTTAAATATGTTTTATGGCGGAAAAATGAAAGCGATGCCGGCAAAATTGGTTTCAGATAATGGCGAACATGTTGTTATTCGTCCATTAGCTTTTTGTAAAGAAAGTGAATTAATTCAATACGGTGAATTAAAACACTTTCCCATTATTCCGTGTAATTTATGTGGTTCACAACCTAATTTACAACGTCAAAACATTAAACGCATGTTACATGAATGGCATGAACAATCACCCGGCAGGATTGAGTCTATGTTTACCGCCATGCGTAATATTGTTCCCTCACATCTTTGCGATAGTAATTTATTTGACTTTAAAAGCATTGATAGCACATCGGGCGTAATAAATGGTGGGGATTTAGCTTTTGATGAAAATGAGATCAGCAATAATTTTGAGAGTAAAAGTGATCACATTAATGAATTAAATGTAGTAGAAGTAAAATAATAACGAGAATTCTAGCAACTCAACGAATAACTGAACTACGAAGACATTGATAAAGCGATCCTGTTTCGTAACTATTAACTCGCTTGCTTGTAAGCTGAACTAATCCCCTACAGCTATTTCTTGGCTAACTTTTTCTTCAAGCAAGTACTGTTGATTCTGTCTAAGCATTTTAGTGATATCAATAACGTAATCAACACCGCGCTCTGAATAAGGCAATAAGCCTGTTGCTAAAATTTCAGGATTTAGAACTTGCTCTTGTGCTCTTAATTCAAAACGAATGGTTCGAAAAACTCGATAAGCATTATGAGAGTTTATATTATAAAAATAACGTTCAACTGCTTCATCCAAACTTTGAAACGCTGCGACTTCATGTTTTGCGCCAGTATCTCTACCTCCTGGTACCATGCCACACCCCTGTCTATAACACCAGATTCCAAAGAAATTCAATCCAATTCGAGAAAAACGTGATGTGCCCCAAGCTGACTCATTAGCTGCTTGAACCAAAACTAATGGCATAGGAACAACATCAATACGCAACAATAACTCATTTAACTGAGCTAAAACTGAAGCCTCTTTATTAACGCGATACTTCTTAACTAAGCCTTTTAATTCTTGATGTTCGTCTTCAGATAATGGTAATTCTAACGATATATGTTCAAGCCAAGTATTAAGCTTTACTCTCGTTGATAGTAGTAAATCATTCTGTCTAATAACTGCTGGTTTCATGAAGTCAAAAAAGCTTTTCTTTTTTGCTCTTACGTCACGAATTGCAGCAAAATCAGGTAAAACAACTGTATGTCGTGGTTGTTCAATAACTTTTGGCACGACAACTTGCTTAACATTTTTTACCACATTTGTTATTGGTGATTCATCAATTAGCGCATCTGGATTTTGTGGTTTTAAAAAAGTAAAAGGTGCTAACACCAACACGGATAATAGAAGCAACAGCCCACTTTTCATTAATATTGTGCTTTTCATACAAGACTCCAAAGCTGTATTAAAGTTACGCTGAAAAAGTATCATCTGAATCAGAATTAGGCTTTTCTGAATCATTTTTTGCCGAGTTACTGGTGGTATAAGTGCTTTCTGCCGGTAAATTATTTGCTGCCAAACTAACGCCAAAAATTTCACGATATATAATACCTTTAACATTGTAAAATAGTGGCGCAAGAAAAGAAATCCCAAGAAAAAAGATTATAATTCCTAATGGCGCAAAGCTTGATTCAAGTAATAAAACAAAAGGAAAAAATAAAATAATCAATGACATAAATAAAATAAAATATAAAACAAACAAAGAAAAGAATTTAAAGCGTAACGTTTGAACTGAAAGGACAATTGCCTTCATTGGTGTCATTTTCTTTTCTATAACCAAAGGGATAGTTAAAGATAAAGTTACAGCGAGAAAGATCCCAGGAAATACCAATAATTGAAAACCTAAACTAATCAGTACCGAAGTAAATAATGCGCATAACACAACCCAGCTTGCCCTTTTCAAGAATGCAAACATCAGCTTGGGCTCTGTTTTCATACCGACAGCATGAAACACCCCCATCATTTCGACACCCGCCATAAAAGGCCATATTGCAATAATGACAACAACGTTAAGTAACATGGTTGCTTCGGGGTCAGCTAATACGGCCTCAATACCACCAATATAATTACTGACTACAAAAGAAACTAAGATGCCAAGTGCTAAAGAAAATAGCAAACCTAAGTTAATTGAAGATCTAGATTTTAATGTTTGTTGCCAAGCCTCTGTTAAAATAGCTTTAACATCAATTTGATAGTCGCCTTTTAGCGCACTTTCAATATTACCACCAACTTGTACAATAGTTATTTTTTCAGGCAAAGCAACAATCCTTTTTACATAATCAGAACAAAGAATGAAATAAAGTAAGTATTATACCAAACTCACTAGCTCAAATCACTTAACACTAACTGCACAGCAAGTAACAATAAAACACCGCCCATGACTCTATCGAGTAAATAGCCTTTTATTTGCAAAAAGTACCTCACTTTAGGGTGCGTTAATAAATATGATAAGAACACAAACCAAGCAGCCGTTGCTACGGTCATGTACAAGCCATAACTAAGCTTGATAGCAAAAGGCGTTTCAGGAGCTATAATTACTGAAAACAAACTGACAAAAAACAAAGTTGCTTTAACATTTAAGCCATTAATTAAAAAACCAGTGAAAAATGCTTTTTTAGCTGAAGGCGTAAGCTTAGTCTTATCTTCGTTATTCGAAACCCGAAACTCGCTACTGTTAGTATCCGGCTTCTTCGCTCGTAAACCATGCCAAGCAATATAACAAAAATAGCTAGCCGCTATATATTTAAGTGCGGTAAACAAGCGTTCATCACTGGCAATGATTAAGCCTATTCCCACTAAAGAATAAGTTACGTGCAACAATATACCTGTCGCGATACCAAAACTAGTAAAAATAGCTGTACGGCGGTCATAGCGAATACTTTGCTTTAATATAATAGCGAAGTCTGGTCCGGGGCTAGCAACAGCTAATAAATGCACCGCAGCAATAAGAAAGAATTGTTCTATGTAAGACATTAAATTGTTCTGCTTTATTTTTTTGTTATTATGATGAATGCTGATGCTGAATACGGGTTAACACTTGCTGAAAAAACTTTGTGCCTTTTTCATTAGCTAAAACAATGTTATTTTCTGGGATTTTCTCTGGTTCATTATAAACAGATAAAACTTTTGCCATACTTGCTTCTCGAATAATATGAATAAGTGGAAATGGTGAGCGATTAGTAAAGTTACTAGCGTCATCAAAATCTTCACCATCAAAACAATACTCAGGGTGCATACTGGCTAATTGAAAAATGCCTTCAAAACCTGAATCAATCAACAAATCATTGCCGTAATCGACTAAGTCTAAATATCGTTCAAAACTGCGAAAACCATCTGCATATAGAATCAAGGTTGTTTCTAATTCAGGGTGCTTTTGTAAATATTGGCATTGCTCAATTAACTCATGTAGTGCTGGTTTTACTTGGCTTTGCTTAGATTCATGATAACGAATGGTGTTGTTAACAAATTCTTTTTTAGCAAACGGGCAAAAGTTAAGACCAATTATTATTTCATCTAGCCATTGTTTTGTCGCTAAAACGACAGGTGTTTGATTTGAAGTCATTGATAATATCTAATTATTGGATTGTTGTAGTTGCCACATTTTACTATATTTCCCTTGCAGTGCTAGCAATTGTTGATGATTACCCTGTTCAACAATTTCACCTTCACTTAATACAATAATATTATCGCTATCAACTATGGTAGATAGTCTATGGGCGATAACTAAGCTGGTGCGGTTTTTAGCGACTTCATTAATGGCGGTTAATATAGCTTGCTCAGATTGGCTATCCAATGATGATGTTGCTTCATCAAAGATCAATATTTGCGGATTTTTTAAAATAGTACGGGCAATAGCAACTCGCTGCTTCTCTCCCCCTGAAAGTTTCAAGCCACGCTCACCAACTTTAGTTTCAACACCATCAGGTAGGCTATTAACAAACTTAGTTAAGTGCGCCATTTCTATTGCTTGCATGACTTGATCTTTAGACGCGTTAGGATCGCCATAATTAACATTAGCAAATAATGTATCGTTAAATAACACTGTATCTTGTGGCACAATGCCAATGTGTTCCCTCAAAGAGTGTTGCGATACTTGACTAATATTTTTTTCATTAATAGTAATACTGCCTGAGTCAACATCATAGAAACGAAATAACAATTTAACCAAGGTTGATTTACCCGAGCCGCTGGTACCCACTACAGCCACCTTTTCGCCGGCGTTAACTTTAAAGGAAAGCCCTTTTATAATTGGCCTTTTCTTATGGTAAGCAAAAGAAATATCATTAAATGAAATGTCTGCTTGGGGTGCGTTTAGCTCACTCGCATTTTCTACATCTTTAACTTTTGGCGCTTTATCTAGCAAGCCAAATAAATTCTCTATATTAGCTAAAGAGCCTTTAATCTCTCGATAAACAAAACCCAAAAAATTAAGCGGCATAAAGAGTTGCATCATAAAGGCATTAATTAAAACAAAATCCCCTAGGGTCATTTTATCTTCAGCAACGTTTACCGCAGCAAGTGCCAGCATAGCGGTCATTGCCATAGCAATGATAAAAGCCTGACCGCCATTTAAAGCAAATAGTGACAAACGATTTTTAATTTTCGCTTGCTCCCATGTTGCTAATTGCTCGTCATATGCTTTAGCTTCATATTCTTCATTGGTGAAGTATTTTACTGTTTCATAATTAAGCAAACTATCAATAGCGCGAGTATTACTAGATGAGTCCGCTACATTAGCTGCTCGAACATAGCGAGTACGTAATTCCGTAGCATAAATGGAATAAGCAATATAAGTTAAAATTGAACCTAAGGTTATTAGCGCAAACCAAATGCCATAATTTACAAACAAAATAGTAACAACCATTATAATTTCAAGTAACGTAGGTACTATATTAAAGACCATAAAACGCATAAGAAAATTGATACCTGAGGTACCGCGATCTATATCACGCGACAAGCCCCCTGTTTGGCGATTTAAATGAAAATCTAAATCTAAAGCATGTAAATGACGAAAAACCTTTAGACCAATGCGGCGAATAGCACGCTCGGTGACTCTGCCAAATAAAGTATCACGAATTTCAGCAAAAACGACAATAGCAAGGCGAACACTGCCATAAGCGAGTACTAAACCAAAGGGCACAACCAGTGCTTGTAAATTAGTAGGAGTCTTAGCATCTAAAGTATCAACAATATCTTTTAGAATAAAAGGCAGGTAAACACTGGCAATTTTAGTTAATATCAAGCAAAACATGGCAAAAGCAATGCGTTTTTTGAACTCAAACAAGTAAGGTAAAATAAGCTTAAATGCTGGCCAGTTTATGGTAGTAACTTCGTTGTCAGGGTGGCTTGAACGGCGCATAGTTGGTGTGGTGCTTAATGTGGGTTTTATATTAAATTAAGTACGTATAATAGAATATAAAAGCCTTTTACAAAAGCGGTTTAGTCATTTATCAAGTCTTTCTAACGCATCAATTAGGATGTTCCCTTGCGCACCTGATGGGGATTTTATGCCAAGAATAGCCGATAATGTCACCGCAATATCTGTTGTGCTTACCCGTTTGTGTACAACTTCATCATCAAGTCCAAAGCCTGCAAAAATAAGAGGCACATAAGTATCATATCCCCAAGGTGAACCGTGAGTTGCAGCAACACTTAAGCCCTCCATATCTGCAACAAAGCGATGAACCTCTAGCACAATGTAAATATCTCCTGAGCGATTTTTACTATGATTATTAGCAACAAGTGTGTGTAAATAGTCACTAGAAATATTGCCTGATTCGATATCACTACTTGTAACGGCAAGCGCTACACCATCAAGTTTATCTACTTCAATTGCAACCGCCTTTTGTACCTCAGCTAAAGATAACTTACGACGTTCAATTAACTCTCTGTCTAAATAAAGATAAGGATGAAAATAAGACTTTATTAATGCTTTATCAAAACCAAATTGACTTTTTAGCTTTTTCATACCAAGTGATTTATCCCACTCTTTTGGCGCAACAACGTTAGTGTTCATGCCTAAACTTGATAAATAAGCAGGAACTTCTGCTGCACCATGATCAGCAGAAAGCACAATTAATGTGTTATTTAAACCCACTTTATTATCAATAAACTTCAATAAATCTGCAATAGTGCGATCAAGTCTTAACATGTTATCTTCTGCTTCTAAACTTGAGGGGCCAAAAATATGACCCACATAATCAGTAGAGGAAAAACTCACCGATAAGTAATCAGTAATATTATCTTTTCCTAATTGCTCGTTATTTACCACAGCTTTAGCAAAGTCTAAAGTCAGCTCATCCCCTGCGGGACTAAGCGTTAAAAAGGTATTAAAATAACCATTAGTTATATCACCAAAAGCATGAGGAAACGTTCGACCAAAACCTGACAATTCAGTTTCCCAAGGTTGATCGTCTTGAAGGCCAAATTCATAATTTTTAACTGGCTGTAATAGCTCCCAACTTTGTTGATGGTATTGCTTGGTAGGTTTTGCTTTATTCCAATCATTTACCCACTCAGGGTATTTATCGTAATAATAACGACTGGTAACAAACTCACCTGATTTTTTAGAAAACCAAAATGCTTTGCCCATATGACCAGCAAGGGAAACAGCCCCTCGGTCTTTCACCGAAACACCAAAGATTTTTGCTTTGCCATTTGTCGCAATCGCTAATTCGTCGCTAAAGGTTGAAACTTGAATATTGCGTGGTGAGCGACCTGATGATTTTGCAGTACGTTGCGTTGGATCTAATTCTGTTTCTTGATTAACATCAGCGTTGACTGATAACAGTGGGAAGTCTGCATCTTCAATATTGTAAACCAAACGCCCAAGTTTATTATCATACCAAACATTGCCTATCATGCCGTGAACCGCAGGTAATGCGCCTGTTGCTAAAGTAGCATGACCTACTATTGTTTCTGTGTTTGCGTGATTATGATGGGCATCTTTATAAACAACACCTTCCTTTAAAAGATAGTTAAAGCCACTTTTACCCATTTTATCTAAATAACGATATGGCATATCACCACGCAGTTGATCAACGGTGATTTGTAGAATTAATTTAGGGTGAACTTTTTGTGTTTGGTTTGCGTATGAACTAAAAGTAATGCCTGTTAAAGATAGTATTATGGCATGAAATGATAACTTTCTTGAGAATGAATTGAGTATTGTTATGTTCATAATTTGTCTTTAAATTTAAATAAGTAAACAACTTTGTAAATTACAATAACATTGAGTCACATAAATTTAACTATATTCTTGCAATAACAGCTAAATATCATAGTATTAAAACTGATAAATCAAAAAGAGAAAACATATGCAGGTAAAGTATTATTGCAACTATTAGTCTACTCGGT
>JAPYOP010000134.1 GCA_029938115.1 Colwellia sp.
GGTGGCCAAACTCACTATGCCACTAGAATTATCACAGAGTGACGTGATTTAGAGTTGATAACCTCCCTCATCTTGAATCATATTTAGAGCGATATTTCAGTCATGTCCCTTAGATATGGACTATATTTATAGAATCTCTTATGCGATCAATACTGAAAAATATGACGTACTTAGGGATATCAACGGTGACTAAACCTTAAATAATTACTACATATATGCTTTTAATTCATAAGGGGCCCTATGGATACTCACCAACTTTCATTTGGCACCATTAATATTCTTAGAAAAGATCTGGCAGAAGTTATTATTGATGATGGCATCGAGGTGTGTTTAGAGCAGGTTAATGAGGCAGACGAGTTTTTAGCTCATTACCTACAAGCGCCATTTTCACTATTATTTAATAAGAAAAATAAATATTCGTTTGAGTTTAATGCGCAACTTAAATTAGGCACGGTAACAGGGCTTAATGCGGTAGCGGTTATTTGTTATAACAAAACAACCAATACCCTTACAAAAGCGTTAAGTAGTGGCATACCCAGGTCAGTGGAATGGAATATGAAAACGTTCTCTAATAGAATCGATGCCCTTGTCTGGTTGGAAGGGGAGCAACAGAGCATAGTAAGAGAGTAAAAATATATAAATTCGTAGCAACTTTAATTAGGAGGGAAGCGGGGAAGAGATTGAGGCTGACTAATTCGCTGCTTACTAATTTCCTTTTTGAATATAAGTGTAATTTAATATTGCTTTTTATTAAGATAAAATAAGCTACAGTTAATAAATGCTCGTTGATAATTACTCACAGATGGAAGCATCATCTTTAGTAGGTTGAAACACATGAAAGTTTTGCTCGCTCTTCTGTTGTTTCTCTTATCCAATACCTCTTACGCTTTAACGGCCACTTCTATTAATCCTAATCTAAACTATCAACTTCTGGATGGGGTTGAGTATTTAAAGGATGAAACAAACGCCCTGAAAATAAACAGTATACAAGACAACCAAGCTTGGCAGGCGGTTGATCGGCGTAATATAAATTTTGGTTTCATAAAAAACACCCTGTGGTTGAGGTTTAGGGTGGTGGCTCAGGTAGACAGTGAATGGGTGCTGTATATATCTTATCCATTACTGGATGACCTTGAAGTTACCAGTGTTATTAACGGGGAATTAGGTGAAACCTTTGTTACGGGTGATCAGGTTAGATTTGATAGTCGTGCCATGAATAATCCGGGATTTGCCTTTCCTTATGAGTTGTCAAAATCAGATGTACTGGATGTGTATTTAAAAGTAAATACACTCGGTGCCGCCGAAGTCCCTCTTAATTTAATGAGTAAAGAATTATTTCAAACTGAAGAGGTGATTCGTAATTCTTTATGGGGCTTGATGAATGGTATTTTTATCGTCATGTTTCTTTATAATCTGTTTATTTATTTTGTGGTGCGTGAAAAGGTATACCTTTATTACGTGTGTTGTGTATTTACAAATCTTATATTTTTAGGAGTATTTAATGGTAGCTGGTTTCAATATATATGGCCGGATTCCCCTGAGTTAAATCACCCTCTGTTTTCATTTCTTAACGGATTTATGTATTTTATCACCCTGCTATTTGTTACCGAATTTTTGCAAATATTTTCACGGCCATCATGGTACCGAGTATATTTTAAATATTTGTTGCTGGTATTAGCCAGCTTGCCCATTCTTAGTTTATTTATGACCTATCAAACTATTGTACTAATAGAGGTGTTTGCTGCACTCATTATGAATGTGTCTGGTATATCCGTTGGTGTGTATTTATCACTAAAGGGAGATCCTCTAGCCAGGTTATTTACCCTTGCCTGGAGTATATTTTTGGTAGGGTTAATTTGCACCAATCTTAAGAGTTTTGGTTTGTTGCCCAGTAACTGGTTTACCATATACGCATATCAATTTGGATCATTTGTAGAGCTTACGGTGTTGTCCATGGCCCTGGCTTATCGAATTGATGTGGCCAATAAGGAAAAGTCTAAGGCCCAGAAAGAGAATATTCAAATACTGGAGCGTTATCAAAAGCTATACAGCAGTTCACTTTCTGGACAGTTTCAGTTGGGGGGGGATGGACAACTACTAAATGTGAACCCATCTTTTTATAAAATGCTTGGGTATTCCTCAGAAAATGAATTACTTTCTTTGTCTAAAGACGAACGTAATAAAAGTCTTGATATTAAACAAGATGCGTATCAAGTGTTTTTAGAAAATCTAAATAATAAAACCGAATTAGTTAGCTTTGAATCTAGGTTGGCGGACAAAAACAAAGAAAAAAAATGGTTCTCAATAACTATGGTAGGGGTTAGAGGGGAGCAGGGTGAGTTAAAATATTACGAAGGATCTATGATTGGTATTAATGAGTTAAAGGAAAATGAGCGCATAGAAATAAATGCTATGAAAGATAAAATGGTGGCGATGGAGCACTTAGTGATTGGTATTTGTCATGAAATGAATACTCCTTTGGGTGTAGCGACCACAGGATTAAGTCATTTAGTTCAAGGTAGCGAGGAATTAATTAAAATATTTAAATCGGGAGAGCTTACTAAAGCCAAATTTACTGAACTATTGAATGAGGGCGGCGAAGCCATTTCAATAATAGATAAAAATTTAGATAGACTTAATGTTCTTATAAAACGGTTTAGGGATATATCTATATTACAACGTAACTACAATATAACGGAATTTGACCTTAAGTCCGTTCTTGATGCGCAGGTGTTGCTTGAAAACAGGGTGTTGGACGAACACAAAATTATAGTAAATTGCCCTGCCGGTATTACTATTAAAGGGTATCCTCAAGCGCTGTCCGATATGTTTAAGCAGTTTATTAATAATAGTACCCGTCATGGTTTTTTGGATAAATTTAACGGAGAGATAGAAATTACAGTAAATGTAGAGAAAAAGGATGTGGTGATTGTGTATAACGACAATGGTATTGGTATTCCGCTTGCGAAACATAAAGAGATATTTAACCCATTTTACACCACTAAAAGAGGCTCTAGCGAGAATATAGGTCTTGGCATGTTCCAAGTATATAATATTGTTACACAACTTTTTAAGGGGGATATTAGTGTTAATGATGTAAGTGAGGGCTTTGAACTGGAGATCCGTTTCCCTATTAAATCGGCTTGATGGTGTTTGTTTATTTGGATGAGGGAGCTTACTTTGAGTTCATCAAACATTCTTTAGCTAAATAATCTCCATGAGTTACCGCATTAATACTGACTGCTACTTAATGTTAATACAATGGCCATGTAGTGGCGAACCCCCAAAAGCCGAAGTGACGTACTGGTTAAGAAAAATGTGTCGCCAGTAAAGTTTAAAAATAATTATTTTGTGAAACGACAAGGAGTCTAGAAATTTTTGGGCGATTCAGAATGAACTAAATATTAGCTACCGGGAGCTTTTTTTATGCGAAAAAACAGAAGGTGGTCATTAAGTATTTATTAAATTCTCATCAGATGAAGATATTCGAGTGGTATTTAATGTTGGCAAGGCATGACACCTTCCAATCTTAAAATACACATATGAGTAAGGACTGATGGTATAGGTGGGGTTCTTTTTAATCATGCTTGTAGCACTAAAAAAGGGCCTTCTAAGAAGGCCCTTTTGGGTGTTTGCTATTCATTAACCTCTGACGGTTAATTCAAAAACGCAAACTTGGCGATGAACAAGGCCGTTAACGCCCACACCCCTTTAGAGACTTGATCAGACTTTCCGGTTCCTACTTTTAATACCGTATAAGTAATAAAACCAAAGGCGATACCGTTAGCAATAGAGAAAGTAAAAGCCATCATCACTGTGGTACAAACCGCAGGTGCGTATTCGGTTAAATCTTCCCAGTCAATTTTAGCTAACGAGCTCATCATTAACATAGACACGTAAATTAGTGCGCCATCTACCGCAAAACCTGGCAACATTTTAGCTAATGGTAAAAAGAACATACCTACTAAGAACAACACACCAATAACAACGGCGGTTAAACCGGTGCGTCCACCAACCGATACACCGGCGGCTGATTCAACGTACGAGGTCACTGGTGGACAACCCACGGCAGTACCAATAACAGATGAAACAGAGTCGGCTTTTAAAGACTTGCTTAAACCTTCAATGTTGCCGTCTTTGTCTTGTAATTTAGCACGATCGGCTACGCCCATTAGAGTACCGGCAGTATCAAACATGTTTACAAACAAGAAGGTCACAATCACCGGGATCATCGCCACTTCCATAGCACCCATAATATCGGCTTTCCAAAATATAGGCTCTAGTGCGGCAAAGTCAGGAACGGCTAATAAACCGTCTGATGGGAATACCACAAATCCGGTAGCAGGTGCCCATGCTTTGGCTTCTTCAGCCACCACAAAAAAGTCTACAGGTAAAACCGCGCTCATTAAAAAAGCAATAGCGGTGGTGGTAGCGATGCCAATAAGCACGGCACCAAAAACATTACGGTAGCTTAATACGGCAATTAATAAGAAGCTTAAAAAACCAAGAGCGGGCGCTTCTGGTCCAAATTTACCAAAACCAAAATGCGACAAATCTGCAAGGGCCAAGGCATTGTCTGGGTTAGGGATGATGATGCCGGTGAAACGCAAACCAATGAAACCCAAAAATAAACCCACACCAGCGGTCATGGCTAAGCGCAAGCTCATGGGAATGGAATCTAGCATCCATTCTCTTAAGCGGGTCACACTCATTAATACAAATAATACCCCGGATAAAAATACTGCACCCAAGGCAACTTCCCAGGTGTAGCCCATGGAGCCCACTACCGTGAAGGTGAAAAAGGCATTCAAACCCATACCTGGGGCAAGGCCCACAGGCCAATTAGCGTAAAGACCCATTAAAATAGTGGCGATGGCGGCACCGATACAAGTGGCCAAGAATAAACCGTCAAACGGCATGCCGGTTTTAGACATGATTATGGGGTTAAGGAACATAATATAAGACATGGTCACAAAGGTGGTTAAGCCTGCCATCATCTCGGTTTTAGGGTTGGTATTGTGCGCCGACAGCTTAAATACCCGTTCGAGCAAACTATTCAGTTTATTCATCTTGGGCTGGTCGGAGGCTTGATTAACCTGTTCCATAACTACAGTTCTCGATTGTTTAATTTAATTGGCCGCTTTTTTTTGTTATAGCGAACGGCTTCCATAAGGAAAATAGGCTCACAATAAGGCTATTTACCGGCAGATTTAGTGGAAAGAAAGCGGTATTGGACTCACCTTTCAAAATCTTGACCGAGTGTACAGGTTTAATTGTGAGATGAAAGGGAGGATAAAAGGCCATAACCTTCATTTAGTCTGCTGGCTAACCGTTTTATAGGGGGTTTTTAGTGGCAGCATCGTAAACCCGTAGACAAAAAGTCCAGCATTATGGGCCCCTTGCAGCTATAATTGCGCCAGAATCTATATTTGAGAGAAAGAACATGCGAGTGTGCGGCGTAGAGTTAAAAGGTGGCGAAGCCATTATTTGTGTAGTGGGCCACGAGAAAGGCGCCTTTAGCGTCAGCGAACTGCGTCAGCGCATGTTTGCGGTGACGTCTTCACGTCCCACCGACAATATACGTGAGTTTCAAGATGATTTTGAAAAACTCATGGAAGACTACAAAGTAGAAGAAGTGGTGATCATTGAACGTGATCAAAAGGGCAAACATGCAGGTTCTGCCACAAGCTTTAAGCTGGAAGCGGCCATTCAACTATTGAATATGCAGGTATCTACTATTTCTAGTGCCACCATTAAAGAGCAGATAAAACGCAA
>JAPYOP010000135.1 GCA_029938115.1 Colwellia sp.
AAAATCTACGCAGTACCCGGGCTCTTATTTAATTAATTAAAAAGACCCAAAATGACCCACCCCAAAACGACTCATTCAAAAATTGTTAAAGCATTGGCCCTGTTAGCCACACCGCTGGTTGCACACAGCACCCTAGCCCAAGAAAACGATACCGTAGCGCTTGAAACCGTTCAAGTAAGCGCTGATTTTCGTGAACTAGACTTACAGCAAATTCCTTCTGCCATTACCGTGGTAGGCAGTGATGATATTCAGAATCGCAATGCCGATCATATAGAGAGCATTTTATCACTAGCCCCTAATGTTAACTTTGCGGCCGGCTCATCCCGTGGGCGTTTCTTTCAAATTCGTGGCATTGGTGAGCGTAGCCAGTTTATAGATCCAGTGAATCACTCTGTCGGATTAATTGTTGACGGGATTGATTTGACGGGCATGGGCGGCGCAGCTTCGCTTTTTGATACAGAGCAAGTTGAAATATTCCGAGGCCCACAAGGCACCGCATTTGGTGCAAATGCCTTAGCAGGTCTAATTAACATTAAGAGTACAGCGGCTTCTTCTGATTCAGGCTACATCTCAGCAAAAATCGGCGAGTACAATAGCCAGAATTTAAGTGCAGCTTTTGGCGAAAAAATAACCGATAAGTTATCGGCACGAATCGCGGTACAGTCCAATACTTCTAATGGTTATACTGAAAATGATTACTTAAATAAAAAAGATACGAGCGGTTTTGAAGAGCAAGCTGTAAAAGCCAAGCTGGCATGGGAAAGTGAAATAGCGGAATATAACTTAAATTTATTTCATATCAATACTAACAATGGGTATGACGCTTACACAATTGATAACAGCCGAACGACTCAAAGTGACCAGCCAGGCAAAGACAAAATAGAAGTGAATGCCTTTTCAGTTCAAACCAGTAACTTTGATTCTTCTAATTATACGATAGAAACAAACACTGAATACTCAAAAGCCAATTCCTTTTACTCCTATGATTTTGACTGGATGAATGTTGGTTATAGAGGGAATACATACATAGATTACGAAGAATTTTCTCGAGACACTGAAAAGGCAAGCGTAGATATTAGAGTGTTGTCCAAGCCCAGTTTAAATTTGTTCAATGGCACCACCAGTTGGGTCTCGGGTATATACAATAGGCTCTTTTCAGAAAGCCTTAAGCAAGCACGAATCGGAAACTATGAAAATGGTACTTTCGATAGTAAATTAGATGCTCAAAGTACGGCCATATATACAGAATTTAAAACCACGTTAAGCCCAATAATCAGCCTAACTTATGGTGTGCGAGTAGAAAATTGGAATGCTGACTTCACTACTAGCAATAACTTCGAAGGCGATCACTCTGAAGTATTGTACGGTGGAAAAATTGCAGTAGATTACATGTTATCGCCCAACCATATGTCTTATGCAAGTATAAGCCGGGGCTACAAAGCAGGGGGCTTTAACTCCGATCCAAAGGAAGCCCTACCAAGTGACTTAATAACTTACGACACGGAATATAACTGGGCAACTGAGATTGGACTAAAGTCTAGCACTTTGAATGAAACGCTCACTTCTAGAATCGCTTTGTTTTACATCACTAGAGAAAATCAACAGGTTAAAAACTCAACAGTAAGAGACAACGGTCTTACTTTTATTGATTCAATCAACAACGCTGCTTCAGGTAAAAATTATGGGCTAGAAGTTGAATCAAGTTGGAGTATCTCTGAGGCGATAACATGGAATGCTTCTATGGGATTAATTGAAACTGAAATCAACGGTTTTTCAGTTAATATAGATACAGACGATGACTGGATAAACGATACCACGATTGATAAGTCGGGTAGGGATCAATCTCATGCACCGAGTTATACCTTTGCAAGCTCGCTAGATATAGCCCTTACGAATAGCATTACCACCAACATAGAAATAGAAGGTAAAGATGAATTCTACTTCTCTGATAGTCATGATGCGCAATCTGAATCGTATGAATTAATGCATGCTTCAATAACCTATACCCAAGAAAATTGGAATATTTCACTTATTGGTAAAAACTTAACCAATGAAACTGTTGAAACTAGAGGCTTTAGTGGCTGGGTTCAAGACCCTATGGAAGTATATACCCCTGGAAAATACGTACAGTTTGGAGAGCCACGCCTAATTTCAATACAAACACGTTATAACTTCTAAACCCCAACAGGCCGCTTAACGCGGCCTTTAAATGTGCCACCTAATTGCTTAACTTAAATGGAATATCAATATGGAATTATCTGTCGAAATTAGTAAATACCCGTTGGCAGATGATTACATTCCGGCAATTAAAAGCTTTATAGATCGTTTGAATGACATTAACGGTTTAAGTGTGGTGGGTAATACCATGAGCACACAAGTATTTGGTGACTATGATTTAGTTATGGATACGCTAAAAAAAGAGATACGCTACTCTTATGAGCAATTTGGCAAAGCAATATTTGTGTGTAAGTTTATTGGTGTTAATTTAGATCCTGCTCTTAATCCACATGGCGAAGGCGAATAAAATACTATGAATAATATCATTGAGCCCACGTTTATTGAAACCGCAAGTGCTGGCATCTTAAGCGCTATGCAGGCCATGAGCTATTGGGAAGTTATTGCTGTGGTATTGGGTGTGGCGTATTTAGTGTTGGCCATGCGTGAAAATAGCTGGTGCTGGTACGCAGCCTTTGGCAGTACTGCCATTTTTAGCTGGTTATTTTTTGATGTCAGTTTAGTGATGGAATCCGCATTGAATGTGTACTACTTAGTCATGGCTGTTTATGGCTGGTACGTATGGAATAAACCAAAGAGTTTAACCTCTCCTAATAATTCTACAGCCGGGGTTAGTATTAGCACATGGAGCGCGCAGCAACATGCACTGGCCATTGGTGGGGTTGTAATATTAAGCCTATTAAGTGGCTATTTATTAAATAATCACACTACGGCGGTTATGCCTTATCTAGATTCTTTTACCACGTGGGGCGCCGTATTAACGACCTACATGGTGGCGAAAAAAATACTAGAGAACTGGATTTACTGGATAGTGATAGACACACTGGCCATTTATTTATATGTGGATCGTGAGTTGTATTTAACGGCTTTTTTAATGATTGTTTATGTAATATTGGCGATCTTTGGATTTAAAATATGGTTAAAAACCTACAAACAAAACAAGCAGCCTGATCCTGCATTAGCAGTCGCTTAAATCCGTGACTACATTAACAATTGAAAGTGTATTACAAGACTGGGCCTTATGGCCTAATCTGTGTACGAGTCTTCCTACATTAGTTAATGTGACACCGTTAGTTGATGGCCTAACCAACAGTAATTGGCTGTTGGAAGTTAGCGGTCATGATTCAACTGAGGGTGTGCAGCAATATGTAATTCGTATTAACGCCACCAATAATCTTGCTTTAAACTTAAATCGGCATTCTGAATGGGATATGCATCAGTGCATTTCCCAATATAATATTTGCCCAGCCTTTTTATACCGTGACCCTTTTGATAAATATTGGATTAGGCCTTTTTTAAAGACAGGTACCTTAGCTAATAGCCTAAAAGAAAACGGAAATACTATCACCCAGGATTTGTTGCAAAAGGTCGCTGGCCAGCTGCAAATTATACATAACATTCCCACTTCAAAGGTATGGCCAAGCATTCAATACAATGAACTGATTGAACACTATTGGCAGCAAATAAAAGAAAAACAAAACCCTAAAAATGTAAGCACAGTAAAAAGCCTGCTACAAGTTAGAAGCAAGCTTGACCTGAAGTTACAAGATGAAGCCTATACCCCTTGTTTATGCCATATGGACCCTAACCCCAGTAATTGGATTTTAGATGTTGATAAACTGCATTTAATAGACTGGGAATATGCAGCAATGGGCAATAGAGTTTGGGATTTAGCGGTGTTCTGTGACACTTGTGATTTATCTAAAACACAAATTGAATATTTTTTGGCATGTTACTCAGGCATAACGCCTCAGCAATTTAATTTAGCCAGCCAGCAAATGACCTATTTATCGTTATTGTGGTTTTATGTTCAAAATCACTTAACTGACGCT
Organism: Colwellia sp.; assembly: GCA_029938115.1. GTDB lineage: Bacteria > Pseudomonadota > Gammaproteobacteria > Enterobacterales > Alteromonadaceae > Colwellia. The sequence goes on from JAPYOP010000135.1 coordinate 4,068, forward strand.
GCTTTACTCAAAAAACTGCTCTCCTTAAGCAACAGTTAGCCCTTAACTAAATTTTTAGTCATGACCTTGAACGTCATGGTAAAATTTCCGCTTTCGCTAAGCTATTAGAAATCGCGTAATTCCCAAAACCGCGCAGGTCAGTCTGTGCGTTCTTTTATTGATAAGTCACGGCAGTGGAAATTGGTGTGTCGCTATCTTTTAAAACACCTTTATCTACTTTCGTATTCCGCATTGTAGAAATCTAATTTTAAGATTTTTTGTACGTTTTTAAAAATAACCTCACTAATAACAGGTCTAGCCCTCTAGTTGTGCTGGGTACGTTAGTTCTGCTATTTGCTTGCAGGGATAGTTATAAAGTACCGGTTAAAAAATGGTCAAAATTAAGGCACTGCTTTTATGTGTGACTCAGTTAACAAATTCTTAGGAGGATTACACATTTAGAACCATTCAGGCTCAATTTTAATAGCTCATAATATGAAAGGCCCATTAAGATAGCCTTGGTGAAACTACTTTGTGTAATTTAATTGTTTATGATTAATGCATTTAACGTTTATTCTTCAGTTTTTGAACTTAATTTAATCACTAACGTTAGTTACTGCAATTAGTGTGTTTACGAAATAAAAAATATATAAACTAAATTTTAAAAGGAAATATTATGAAGTTGTTACCGGTAATTTTACTTACATTTTTAGTTGGCTGTGGAAGCGGCGATGAAACCACGTCACTGCAGGATATAGTGGGGTTATGGGATGTTACTAGTGAGGGTGATAATGCGGAAGATATGAAAATATCGTATTTGGCCATAAGTGCTAATGGTGAATTGACTGATTATGTTTATCAAGAAGATTCTAGTGAAGGCTGCTATGCAAAAATTAATAGTGGTGTTATTGATGACTTAGGCGATGGTAATTTTAAAGAGACAGATGATGAATCACAGGTTACCTATTACTCAATCATAGCAACAAGTGATTCATTAACATCTAATTACATCTTAGATGACGAAATTCAGAATGTAACGGTTAATCGTGCCTCGCTATCTGAAAACGAAATTACGCCATTATGTGAAACCGCACCAACCGAGCCAGAGCCAACTGAACCAGAGCCAACAGAACCAGAGAATCTATCCTTGCAGGATATTGTCGGTACTTGGAAAGATGATGAGAATGATGACTTTGATGGTGAGTACTACACAGTCATAAGATCAGATGGGACAATAGTGGAGTTTGATTACGTTAGTTCTGTTGGTAATTGCTATGGTTCATTTGAAGGGGAAAGCAGCACTATAGAATTACTCAGTGATGGACTGTTTAAACTCACCGAGTTTGAAGAAGAGGATGGCGTGTATGTAGAGACGGATACAAAAAATATCTCACTCAGCCTGTTGGATAGTAACTTAGTATTCAATATTACTGATGAAGACGGAACAAGGTCTGTAACGCTTTTAAGCTCTAACCTTTCAGAGAATGATTTTACATCGCAATTATGTGAAGAATGATCTTTAGCAGGTAGGGAAGAAATATTCATACAGCATTGATTTGCGCATTATCTGCGTAAATCAATGGGACTAATTAAAACAGCAAATATAAAGTTTAGGTTTCTGAAAATGTAGGTATAGATACAGGGGTTATTACACCAGCATTTACACCCGATATAAAATCCTACCCTTACTCTCCTGAGTAAATTACCTTAACCGTTTATACCGCCCTT
>JAPYOP010000265.1 GCA_029938115.1 Colwellia sp.
CAAACACACCTATAAAAAGTAAAATTCAGCAGAAATTTGATCGCTTGTGGGCACAAGTTAAAAAAAAGCAAAAGCGTAATGACAAACTTACGTTAGAAATGGATGAGTTAGTGCAGGTTTACAACCAAACGGTTCTGCCTAAAGAGAAAGAATACGAAGGGCCTCTGTGCGCGTTAATTGAAAAATTGATTACTTTTTATGGCCGGAAAAGTTTGGCGGTTTGGCAGCGAGATCAGCTAGAACGCTGGTTTACAGAGCTTGTAAGTCAGCTGGATCAATATAGCCCAGAAAAGGCTGAGTATTATGCTAGCCAGTTTGACCAAGCATTTGCTGACTATAAGGGCATTACGTTACAAGATCTAAAGGATAACGAAGCTAACTTAGAAGCTGAAATAGATGCCATTATGGCTGAAATGAAACATAGCGATGCTCAAAAAAAATCATCGAACTCTGAAAGCCCACAAGAAGACATATTTGGCTATGATGATAAATCGTCAGCAGCACATGATTTCTCATTTGAAGACTTTGATTTTGAACCGTTCTCAGAAGGGGCATTTCAGCAATCAAAGCCAGACACTAGAGCCGGTCAGTTGATTAACGAAAAATGGATTCGCAATCTATTTCGCCGCACCGCCCGTGCATTGCACCCAGACAAAGAACAAGACCCCATTAAACGTGAACACAAACAAGCCTTAATGAGTGAGTTATTAAGCGCCCGTGATAATCAAGATGTGATGAGCATGATGTTGTTATACAACGAGCATGTGGATAGTAATGATTTAGCATTGGGCGATGATGAAATGGTAAGTCTGTGCAGCATGTTAGAGAGCCAACAATATCAACTGGATGATGACCGCTTAGATATTATTAATCAAAGTGCACTACACGCTTCACTGCATGAAACCTTGTATGCCGCCAATAAAAAAACACGGGATAAAAAGCTCAATCAGCACTTAGAAAATGTACAAGATGACATTGATCAACAGTTTGAAATGGTGGATTATTTACGTAATTTAACCCGCTTAAAAGAAGCATTAGAAAGTCGTTCGGGCCGTTTTGAACCTATGGGCTGGTAAACCAACCTATAGGTTCCTAGGCGGTGTTTTCTAT
>JAPYOP010000136.1:0-444 GCA_029938115.1 Colwellia sp.
AACTCACCGCCGGGTTTGAGACAAACTTAGGGGCTTGGTCATCGGTGAAGCTAATAACGTTGAGCAAAGTTTTGTCTTGATCCAACTCAAAAATAGGAATTTGAGATGTTTCAAAACCATAAAAGCCATTATCAGTGATCGTTGCTTGATAAGTATTTCTAGAATCACCAAGAGAAGGTAAGTACATAGCGAAATGACCCGAACTATCAATGTTTTTACTTTGGAGCTCATTAGAGATAGCTCCAAAACGATCAAGCAGTCGATAATTCACATTAACACCGGTTAACGGGTAACCGTTTTTATCTTGCACTCCTGTGGTGAACTTATAGAGACTAATAGGTACGACAAGATCTTTTTTAATCACATCAAAGTTAGCTAGCTTTTGTGGTCCAATAGGTACTTCCACCGACTGACCCGCAACATCCGCACCATTTAACCACGCAT
>JAPYOP010000136.1:544-5726 GCA_029938115.1 Colwellia sp.
CAATAAGCCATTTTCATCTTGGACCTGACCTTGCAACTGCACGTAACGACGGTCAGTACGTACCTTCACGGTCGTTACCGTCGTCTCAATAACTTGCGCGCTATCAGTAATAACAAAGTCTTGATCAACCTTAGTACGGGTAACAAAAACATACTCATATTCATTATGCTCGGTACTATCCGCTACCGGGGTAATGAAACGATAATTTGCCCATTCCTCACTTAATGGCGGTAAATAAATAGCCGCAAAACCATCAACATCGGATGTAATATAAGTTAATGCGCTCGCATCACCAAAGCGATTAATGCGCTGCACATCAATTCGCTGACCTACACGCACACTACCGTCATCATTGTTAACCGTGATAGAAGCCTTATAAAGTTTGACCGGCACAATCAGATTTTGCGTAATGATATCTTGACCAATAGGTACTTCCACCGACTGACCCGCAACATCCGCACCATTTAACCACGCATTATACGTCCCTTGTGCATCCTTAACCGTCCCCCAACCATCATAATAAGTAGGATGAGTCCAATCTGGAACATAGCGGCGCAGTTTAAAAGCATAATCTAAGGCTTCATCTAAAAAGGCTTCAACACGTAAGTCATACTGACCTTGCGCATTGGTTTCATTAACTGCATGATAAACCGAAAGCCCTGTTGATTCAGTTCGCGTACCTACCTTTAAATTCCCTAACAATAAGCCATTTTCATCTTGGACCTGACCTTGCAACTGCACGTAACGACGGTCAACAGTAGTGATAGCAACGGTACTATTTATATCCTGATCAATAGTAGAAAACTCAACAGAGGATCCTTCTTGGTAAACATACTGATTACTACTTGGTTGTATTTCCCAAATAAAATCATAACCTTCAGGCAAATAGACTTGAACTTGAGAGTTACCATCAGAGTAAAGGGTTGTTATTTGGAGATTACCATTGTCTGTTTTATGAAATAAGCGCACCTCGACATTAGAAAAAGCACTTCCGTCTAGTGTTAAAGTCGCTAATTGAAAACCAATAGGCAAGCTAACATTTTTTATGAACTGATTGTTTTCTGGATCAGCCGGTATATTGAATGCCTCATTGAATTGATAACCTTGACCAAGCCATACCGGAATTATAATGTCATTAGCTTTAATTTCAGCCCAGCTATCGCCACACGTTGCGCAGTTGCGATTACTGGCAGTGTAGGTAATACTTTGCTCGTGCTCAGCTCTAAGATTAAGAGAGTACTCGCCTTGCTGATTGCTTATTTTATGAGGATATCGACCTGAAAAAGCGCGAGTAAAGTCCGCTTCAGGTAAATCAGTCGTGTAAAAGCCAATCATTAAACCTTGTAATAAATTACCATTTTTATCTTTTACATTACCTGAGACATTAATGGTGTAATGAGCACCAAAAACTAAATTAACTTTTGAGTCTGCTGTTGCGGTAAAAGGGATACCTTCAGGAGGGAGCCAGTTGTTTTTATAAATACTAGGGACATCAGGTATAAACAGATACTGAGTTTCAGAGCCTAAATCGACTACTTTATTATCATTGGCTAAATAAATACTTGATGAGCCATTTTCATTAACCACAAAACTGGTTAACCAAACATTTTCACCATTTACCACTTCATAAAGAGAAACCGCAGTGCTAACACCTGCCCCATTGGCACCCGTAACCTGTACTGAAGAGTTATACAATGAAGGTATTGTGACTATAACCTCACCATCACCTTCAAAATTTTGCTCCTCAAAAACTAATTGCTGATTAACATAAGGAAGCAGCACTGCTGAACTCGCAGGAGCATCGTTTATCACGACATACTGAGATCCTGTTTCTGTCGTTATTTGGTAGTTTATTGGACTGCTAACTTCATCAGCTAATCGCTGACGAAGTAAAGAAACTATAAATTTACCTTGTCGATTGGTTTTTACACTAGGTAACTGATCATTATTAAATGAATATAAGTTTAGAGGTAAGTCATCACTACTAAACGTTAAAACAGTTCTACCTAACGTAAGTTCGTTCTCTGTTTTAACACGCCCGATTACATCAACGATATCAAACGATTCATCTACTTTAATATTATACTCTACGCCTCCATCGCCACGAACAGATATAAGCCGCCAAGGCGTGCGGTAATTACCATTATCCGCTCTAACATAATAACTTCCCCATTGATCTAATGTCAGTTGATAAGCACCAGTATCATCAACATTAACAGATTTAATCATTTCAAAGTTTTGATTCATTACAGAAATAGTAACCCCTGTACCAATACTTTCAGTTCCATAGATATTAATAACTGAAACTTGTCCAGTTAAGTCGATAGGATTATCGGCAAGCTCATTTATCTGCTTATCAAAATTAACGACAATGTTTGGGTTGTCATCAGCTTCGATAAATACAGTATTGAAATCACCGATTAAGTTATCAGGTGCCACCGCTGACACACGTAATTGAACCGACGATTCAGCATTTAATTGTGGAAAATAAAATTTAAGCTCACCTGCTGAGTCTGCTCTCAATCCCCCAAGACGAAACTCTTTATCGGCGAAAACCTCATAAAAAGCTAAGTTCATATTACTTAGCGGATCACCATCAAGTTCAGTGACTTTAAAAGTTAAGGGAGAAAAATCAGGTAAAATGAAGTTCCGAGTCACTTCGTTTTCAGTATTAGGTACAAAAAGTGAACCACCTAAATTATGAGAAAACACCGGGTAATCAAATTCAGCATTATTTAAACGGCTACTGCCCGCAATCAGCCATAAATCAATCGTTAATTCAGTATCAAAATTAGGGATTTCGATATCAGCACTATATTCACCAAAAATATTAGTGGTGATCTGTTTTTTAATACTTTGTGATAAATCTGAAGATAATGACAACTGTGCAAAAGAAACGGGTGAGCCATCAGGTGTAGTAACTCTACCTTTAATAGTAATAGTGCGATTGGTGATTAATATATTTAAATCTAAGTTCTTTTCATCACCTACTAATTGCATTTCAATAAAATCAGTGGTGGCCTGCCCTTTCACTGCAGTTAAATAATAAAAACCTGACTCCGGATAATATAGACGATATTGACCATACTCGTTGGTAGCAACACTATCAACTTGATTGAAATTTCGATCGTATAAGGTTACTGCACCGCTATTAACTGCTGCACCGTCAATGGTAAATATACCGTTAATATTTCCAGCTGATACCGCTGTAGATAAAACAATGCTAAATAACATGAACCATTGAATGAAACATCGTCGAAGCATATGTAGCGAAATAATGCACCGTTTGACCGAGTGAAGCTTGAGGGAAACAATACTTGTAAACAATGACTGATATTGACTGTCCATAATATATCTCGTTTAGATTAATGACGATTCATTCCGTCATTTGTTTATTTGTTTATTTGTTTATTTGTTTATTTGTTTATTTGCGCCAATGCACATAACCATATTTTTATTTGTTATTTATCTTAATTTAATTAATGCTTTTTCTGTTGCCGCTAAAAGAGCATTGTATGAATTCAATACCGGAAAGTGCCTAGCCTCTGATTGTTGTTCATTTATCTGGACTGTATTGTATAAGTCACGATATTGAAGATTCACCACGACTTGCGCTATTTGATGCTCTTTTGGATCTGGCCAAGTAACTTTAGTTCGCATCCTTCCAGAGACTTTTACCGACATAAGAGAACTTACACCGTATACTTTACTCAAAGCATGATTTGAAAATTGAGCTATCGGCCGGCAAGGTTCAACGGCAATAAAGTGTTTATTAGCGGGTAATGTTTTGCTAACTAATTGATACAACCTTTCTTCGGAAGAATAACTCAATGATGGCTCGGCAAATTGCACTGTTAAATTGGTGTCGATATCAAGCAAAACGTCCTGCACTTGAATGTTATTACTTTCCCAATCAGTCTTTTCAAACGTGAAATTTATTTTTTTAGCTAAGATAACATTACTTTTTTTATCTACTAACTGATAATTAACCTCTGAATCACCTTGGCTATCAGTTTTCACTTGGGCACTTAAAAAATACTTTGCTCTTTTTTTATCTTGGTTAACTGAAAGTAATGAACGCATGACTTCATGATATATCGGGTGAGTTGCGGTTAACTTTGAGCCATCTTGATCAAATAGAGGACAAGTGTATATATCTAATTGATTAATGTTATTTAATAGTAATATTGCGGCTCTTTTAGGGTCAGTGGTTGGTTGAGCATAGGCTAATTGAACATATTCTTGAAGTTTTGATAATTCCTGTTGTTCACTTTCAATTTTGTCATCCCATGCTATTGTGTTATTCACGACGGCTTCAGGGCCATAAAAAGTTTTTGAGATCAACGCAACAGTTTTATGATTTTCAAGATGAATTTTTAGTTGTTTACTCAGAAATAAAGCAGAGGCAAGTTTTTTGTACTTTTCTGTTAAACCCTCATGTTTTTTCAAACGCTGATTAATAAACGTTTGTTCCGAGCCTATTTGTTGTTTGAGTTCCTGCATGTGCGTGATTGGTTGTAATGAATTTTGAACATACATGGATTGAGATATTGGTATTGAAGAGAAGTTTGGTTCATGCAACAAGGTTAACGATTCTAGATATTCCTCTTCTGATGATAGGACAGGTGTAGTTAGATTAGGAGTAGTATTTTGGGTTGAATTAGGCTTATCTATCATTATGTTTATCATAACTAACAGCACAAGAAATAAGACAACAAAACCTATAATTTTTATTTTCTTTATTACTTCCATTGCCACTATTTACTCCATACTTCACATGATATACAAATATCACCCATGTAGTTCCTAGTTAGTAAAACATTAGGCTTTATGGTTAATGTTTCAACTAGAAAAAGCACACTAGTGCGATTCAGTCATAACCTTTAATAATAGCTTATTTATTAAAAAGCGCAATGAATGCACAAAGGAAATAGCACAGAACGACAGTCGCAAATAATTAACATCAGCGCAATAACATTTCCTGAATAGCTTTCTATATTATTAATAATATAGAAAGCTCATTTTTATCTCCTAGGAATAGATTTAGCTTTCCTCATTGATGCAATCCCAAGTAAAACAAACAACCAAATAACAGCACCACCACCGCCGCCACCTGAGTCTTGTGCTGGTGGTGGTGTCGTCACCACATTATTCACCGCAATGCTGATATCAGAGGTTGCTT
>JAPYOP010000266.1 GCA_029938115.1 Colwellia sp.
GTCCAGTGGAGGCCGTCTTTTTGGCCGGAACGCATTTAAGCGTATTGTTACATGCCTACCAGCTGATTTGAATGGCCGTGCCTTCCTTGACTAAAGACATAAATTCATCCATCTCATTGTTTGTTAATGCAATACAACCATCAGTCCAGTTAAATAACTGAGTGATAGGAGACAACCAGCCTAATCTATTACGTTGGCCATGAACCATAATAAAGCCACCAGGAGAAACCCCCAGTCTTTTTGCATTTTCTTTGTCATTTTTATTTGGATAAGAGACGTGCATGGCTCTGTAAAATGACGAGTTCTCTTTTTTATAATCAAGAATGTAAGTACCTTCAGGGGTTTTCTCGTCTCCTTCTTGTTGCTTATGCCCCTTTGGATTAGCACCAAAGGCAACATGGTATTCTTTTACAATAGAGTCTCCATCTAGCAATGACATTTTGCTCATGGATTTATCAACCTTTACAAGATCGACATCAGCGAACGTAAAATTAGCCAAGACTGTAATTATAAGTACGATATATTTCATAGCATGTAACGCCAACCACAGTTTGCGGAGTCAGATTGCTGGTTCTTGTTAGGCATTCAACACGCTATTAACCTCTTTGTAATTCGAGCAGTAAACTATTTTTCTCTTGTGCTTTGATGTGAAATCAATAATACGAACCATATTATCCTGATCAAAGTTCTTGTTCCATCGCCACAACTCAATGAAATTCATGAAAGTTTCTTTCCGATAGTCTCCCAGGAAGAACTTAAGTATTACAAACCTCTTGAAAATCCGCCATTGCCGTTTAATAAGAGGAGGATTCAAAATTACGATTAGGTCAGCATTTTGAAACGATTCGGCAAGCCACTTGTAATAAACACCTTCAATGATCCATTTCTCGTTGGACAAAATTGAATTAAGTTTTTCAGCCCTCAATTCTTCACTAGCTCGAATATACGAATTTTGACTTTGATCCCAAAACACATGATCCAGATCGTATGCAGTTAAATTAGTTATGCTCTGTAGCTTTTGTGAAATATAAGTCTTACCACTTCCAGGCCCACCGATAATATGAATTCTATGAAACTGCACGATATTTCCTTGATGCCTAACGCT
>JAPYOP010000267.1 GCA_029938115.1 Colwellia sp.
GTGCTAGCCTTAAGGCGCATGTGGTGAACACCGACAGTCAATATAACTTACCAAGTCGTCACCTTAATTTAAAAAATGTTTCAGCAAGAGAAATCCTTAAAAAATGTTATGACGATGAAGTTGTACAGCGCACCATAGCACTCGACATGGTACTACTGGATTGTTATGCAAAAGAGTTAGCCAAGGTTGAATACTTTATTGAAAAACAAGCAAAGGAGCATCACGGTGCTTACCTTTATATCATCCGTAGTTTCCCAGGTATTGGACAAATACTCGGCTTAACTATCCTTTATGAAATAGGCCATATAACACGTTTCAAATCCGTACAAAACTTTGCATCCTATAGCCGACTTGTTAAATGCAAAGCAGAATCAGCAGGAAAAGTTTATGGTACTAGTGGCAATAAAATTGGCAATGGTCATTTGAAATGGGCGTTTAGTGAAGCAGCCGTTTTATATTTACGTGGTAACGACACCGCCAAAAACTACCTGAATAAATTACAACGACGTATGAGTAAAGGCAAAGCATTATCAGCCCTAGCGCATAAGATCGGTCGTTGTGTTTATTTCATGCTTAGGGATAAAACCGTATTTGATGAAAAGAAATTTTTAAAAGGTTAAGTCGCACAATGGCGTGAGCTTCTCGTATAACTGGATGAAAAAGAGCATCACAAATAATCATTAACCCAATATTACTAATAATGATTACTATGCCAAGCAGTTCAAGCCACAACGTCTTGATTAGACACGTCATTGGTGCGCATTACCTTATAAGAGCAATGAGTAAACTCGTTTACACCTTAACTGAGCCTGAAACTAACTGAAACCTGTTTAACAATAAGTAGTCATGATACTTGAATAGTGCCAGCAAAAGGTTAACCGATGAATGTCTAGTGCCCCTGCTTCCGAAAAGGATGATGGAAAAGCAGGCTGTGATGAGATCACGATAAGAGAGCCTCAATATGTGTTTGCCGTAAACGGGTGTTTAATGGCTAGCCGACATAGCGAAGAAGACGATTTTACTGATTGAAAACAATTAGCTACCTAACGGCAGCTAAAAGAACTGTCTTGCCTATTGACTGGAGATAGGCTCATATGTGTTAT
>JAPYOP010000013.1 GCA_029938115.1 Colwellia sp.
AAAGAAATTAAAAACCACGAGTATCGTATCGGCTTAACACCTGCAGGTGTTAAAGAATTAATCGTCAACGGTCATGAAGTGATTGTTGAAAATAATGGCGGTGCTGGTATTGGTTTTGAAAATGAGCAGTATATTGCTGCGGGTGCAAAAATTATTGATAGCGCTGCAGAAATTTTTGCAACGGCTGAGATGATAATCAAGGTAAAAGAGCCACAAGCCGTTGAATGTAAAATGCTACGTCCGGGGCAGATTTTATTTACTTACTTACATTTAGCACCAGATCCACAACAAACTGAGTTATTAGTTGCCTCGAAAGCAATATGTATTGCTTATGAAACAGTAACTGCAGGTTCTGGTGGTTTACCATTATTAGCGCCAATGTCTGAAGTTGCTGGCCGTATGTCTATTCAAGCTGGTGCGCATGCTTTAGAAAAAGCGCAAGGCGGTTTAGGTGCATTATTAGGTGGCGTTCCCGGTGTTGCTCCAGCGAAAGTATTAGTTGTTGGTGGTGGTGTTGTTGGTACTCAAGCAGCACGTATGGCTGTTGGTATGGGCGCAGACGTTACTATTTTAGATCGCTCTTTACCGCGTTTGCGTCAATTAGATACAGAGTTTGACGGTCGTTTAAAAACGGTTTACTCAACTGCCGATGCGATGGACCAATTAATTGTTGAAGCTGATTTAGTGATTGGTGCCGTATTAATTCCAGGTGCTGCTGCGCCTAAGTTAGTAACAAGAGCGCACATCAAAATGATGAAAAAAGGCGCTGTTGTGGTTGATGTTGCAATCGATCAAGGTGGTTGTTTTGAAACGTCTAAAGCAACTACTCATCAAGAGCCTACTTACGTTGTTGATGATGTTGTTCACTACTGTGTTGCTAACATGCCTGGTGGCGTTGCTCGTACTTCAACCATGGCACTTACTAATGCAACCATGCCATTTGCTGTTACTATCGCAAATAAAGGTGCGAAAAAAGCATTGCTTGATGATGAACATTTAATGGCTGGCTTGAACGTTGCAAATGGTAAAATCACATACAAACCGGTTGCTGATGTATTAGGTTATGAATATGTAGAGCCAAGTGTTGCTTTAAACGCTTAATATTTTCTACACTAAATTATTTTAAAAAGAGTACAAACTTTAAGTTTGTACTCTTTTTTTTGTTTAAGAAAATGCTTTGTTATGTAAGATCAATATAAAACGATATTCATGCCTATTTAAATTGGCATAATCACATCCGTATCAAAGACATAGGTGTTATTGTTTATCGCAATAATCGACTATTGAGTTAGTGTTTTTACACCCATGTTATACAAAGTAAAGCCAAACACATCAGCATATTGATTAATGGTTTTACTCGCTGGTGTACCTGCGCCATGACCACCGTTAGTTTCAATTCGAATTAACATTGGACCCGCGCTATGACCTTGTGACTGTTTTGCTTGCAGCTCAGCAGCAAATTTAAAGGAATGTGCCGGAACAACTCTATCATCATGGTCACCCGTGGTAATCATAGTTGCGGGGTATTGCACATTCGTTTTCACATTATGTACTGGCGAGTAAGCGCGTAAATATTCAAACATCTCCTTGTTTTGCTCAGATGTTCCATAGTCGTATGCCCAGCCGGCTCCAGAGGTAAAAGTATGATAACGTAACATATCAAGAACACCTACAGCTGGTAGTGCAACCGCCATAAGTTCAGGGCGCTGTAACATAACAGCAGCAACTAATAAACCGCCATTAGAGCCACCTTTTATCGCTAAATATTCACTTGAGGTGTAGTTTTTGTCACTTAAATATTCTGCTGCGGCAATAAAATCATCAAAAACATTTTGTTTTTTAAGCTGTGTTCCGGCATTGTGCCATTGACGACCATATTCACCACCACCTCGTAAATTAGCGACAGCATAAATTCCGCCCTGCTCCATCCATACTGCACTAGTGATGCCAAAAGATGGCTTTAAGCTGATATTAAAACCACCATAACCATATAAAATAGTTGGGTTTTTACCATTCAATTCCAAGCCCTTTTTATAGCTTATAATCATCGGTACTTTGGTGCCGTCTTTTGAGTTATAAAATACTTGCTCTGAAACATATAAACTAGAATCAAAGGCCACTTTTGCTTGATGATAAACTGAAGTTTGTCCTTGTTTAACCTCAAAAGCGTAAATACTTTTAGGGGTAGTGTAATTGGTAAAGCTATAGTACAGCGTACTATCGTCCTTTTTACCTGACATAGACGAAGCAGTTCCAACACCAGGTAAACTAATTTCACGTACTTTATTACCTTGGTAATCATATTGGAACATTTTTGTTGCTGCATCGACCATATAACGTGCAAATAAGAAACCGCCTCCGGTAGAAATACTAAGCACATGCTCAGTTTCAGGAATTAAATCAACCCAGTGTTCTGATGTTGGTTTAGCTACATCAAGGGTGACAATTTTTTTATTATCTGCATCAAGATTAGTGACTAAAAACAATTTACTGTCTTGGTTATCAATAAGATAGGTATCAGATTTAGTGTGATCTAAAATAGTGATTAATGGGCTGTTCGGCTTAGTTAAATCTTTTAGGTATAAATCGTTACCTGAAGTTGATACTGAGCCAGAAATCAATAAATAACGATTATCATCGGTTACTGTACCACCAACATAACGACGTTTTTGTTCAGGTGTTGCGCCAAATATTACTTGGTCATCCTTTTGCGGTGTGCCAAGTTTATGGTAATAAAGTTTGTGCTGATCAGTTTTAGCAGATAACTCGCTGCCTTTGGGTTTGTCATAGCTTGAGTAATAAAACCCTTCATTTTTGTACCAAGCAATATCAGAAAATTTAACATCAACTAATTGTGGTTCAAGTACTTTTTTAGTTACTGCGTCTAAAATAATCACTTTACGCCAATCACTACCGCCTTCTGAAATAGTATAAGCAACTTTAGAACCGTCATTGGTAAAACTAAGCTGTCCTAATGAAGTTGAACCATCTTCACTGAATTGGTTTGGATCTAAAAACACTTGAGAGTCAGCTTGTGTTTGACTAGAAAAATAACGATAAACAACATATTGATTTTGCAAACCATCATTTTTATAGAAATAAGTATAATCACCTTCTTTAAAAGGCGACCCCACTTTTTCATAGTTCCATAATGCCGTTAAGCGCAACTTTAAAGTATCTCGGTAATCAATTTGCTCTAAATATTCTTGGGTAACATTATTTTGTGCTTTTACCCAAGTCTCAGTTTCTTCACTGAGATCATCTTCTAACCAACGATATGGGTCAGCAACGTCAGTACCAAAATAATTATCAACAGTATTACCTTGTTTAGTTTCTGGGTAAGTTAATGTGATTTTATTTTCACTAGGCTTATGCTCAGCAGTTGCATCAACAGATGGTTGTGAACATGCTGATAAACCACTTAACAAAGTAGTAGTTAACAGTAGAGGGATAAATTTTTTCATGGAATTCCTTAGTTTTTATTGTTAAAACTTGGGTTCAGCAAGCAACAAGAATGTTACCATTTAAAAGATATAAAGATCATTTGATGTTTAAACTAGGAGGGATATTGGCTGTACTCGTTGTAAAGTTAACGTTACCCTCAAATATTTTGGCTTTAAAAGCATCTACAAATTCGCTCTGTAAGCATTTTTTTACTTTTTGTTATTTGATATTTCAACATTCTCACTATACACCCTTGATAGAAGCACTTATCATCCCAATCAATAAGCTATTATCTATTTATCATCAGCCAACAAACATATTAAATTCTGGAGAAATCATTCATGAGCGACGTTAGACATTGCCCACTACTTATCTTAGGCTCAGGCCCTGCTGGTTATACCGCTGCCGTATATGCAGCCCGCGCTAATTTAAAACCTGTCATGATCACAGGTATGCAACAAGGTGGTCAATTAACAACGACTACTGACGTTGAGAATTGGCCTGGTGATGCCGATGACTTAACCGGGCCAGCGTTAATGGAACGTATGCAAAAACATGCTGAAAAATTTGATACTGAAATAATTTTTGATCACATTAACAAAGTAGACTTTTCTAAGCGCCCTTTCACCTTAACAGGTGATAATGGTGACTTTACTTGCGATGCGCTAATTATTTGTACTGGTGCTTCAGCACAATACTTAGGTTTACCTTCTGAAGAAGCATTCATGGGACGTGGTGTTTCCGCTTGTGCAACCTGTGATGGTTTCTTTTATAAAAATCAAAAAGTAGCAGTTGTTGGTGGCGGTAATACAGCCGTTGAAGAAGCACTTTATTTATCGAACATAGCGAGCGAAGTACATTTAGTTCACCGCCGTGATACCTTTCGCTCTGAAAAAATATTAACTGACCGCTTAGCTGAAAAAGTTAAAAACGGTAATATTGTTTTACATACCGATAGAACATTAGATGAAGTATTAGGTAATAACATGGGCGTAACTGGTTTGCGCTTGAAAGAAACGAAATCTGATGCCACAGAAGAAATTGAAGTTGCTGGTGTGTTTATTGCGATAGGCCATAAACCAAACACTGATATCTTTAATGATCAATTAGCGATGGAAAATGGTTATTTAACTATTGAAAGTGGTACCCAAGGCAATGCAACTCAAACAAGTGTTGAAGGGATATTTGCCGCAGGTGATGTGGCTGATCATATTTATCGTCAAGCTATTACGTCTGCAGGTGCGGGTTGTATGGCCGCTTTAGATGCTGAACGCTACTTAGACGCCCAATAGCGAGTTTAATAGGCATATATGCTGCATTATTGAGTTTGAAAATAAGACAAACTATTATCTTCAATCAATGTATTGCCTCTATGCCTTTAAATTCTCACTAAAATGAGTATTTCTGCATAGTATGGATCTATACCAACTCAGCAATAAAAACTTAACCTTTCCTCCAGTAGATTGCGCGTTAACTGAACCAAACGGCTTGTTAGCCGTTGGTGGTGATTTGTCACCCCAACGGTTAATATCAGCCTATAGCCAAGGTATATTTCCTTGGTTTAGTGAAAATGATCCGTTGATGTGGTGGTCACCTAACCCTAGAGCTATAATTAACCTTAATGAGTTAAGAATAAACCGCACGCTACGTAAAATATTAAAAAAGTCTCCCTATAAAATAACCTTAAATACGGCTTTTGAAGAAGTCATTGAACAATGCGCTGACGCGCCCTTTCGTGATGATGGCACATGGATTTTACCCGAGATGGAAAGCGCTTATATTAATTTACATCAATTAGGTTATGCCCATTCTATTGAAGTTTGGCAAACAGCTACGTTTGATGGCTTGGAATCAAAACAAGAACTAGTCGGTGGTTTATATGGCGTCGCTATTAATGGCTTTTTCTCCGGAGAGTCGATGTTCTATAATCAGCCCAATGCATCTAAATTTGCCTTGGTTGCTTTAGCTCGATTGCTCGAAACAATTGATGTTAGTTTTATTGATTGTCAGTTACTTAATCCTTTTCTAGAAGGTATGGGCGCGATAGAAATATCACGTAAAAGTTTTATCGACAATAAAGAAACTGCTATAAATAAAGAGATACCTTTAGAATTTTGGCAAGCAAGAGAACTTGTTCTTTAATATAAGTAGTAACATATGAACGATAGCAGCTTTAAAGTAGGGATCACCAAAACCTTTCCGTGCAGTTATTTACCTGAGCAAGAAGAGCGACTGTTAATTGCGATTGATGAACGTCTACAAAATAATCGCAGTTACACTATGTTGATGATGGAAGGATTTCGCCGCAGTGGTGAGCAGTCTTACCGTCCTCACTGTCCTAATTGTAGTGCCTGCCAGTCTATACGTGTTGTTATTGAAGATTTCAAGCCATCTAAAAGTCAAAAACGTTCACTAAAACGTAATGCCCATTTTGAAATAAGTACTTCAGACAAGTTAAAAGATAATTATTATCCTTTATATGAAAAATACATAAACACCTGCCACCAAGATGGTGCGATGTTTCCTGCAAATAACCAACAATTTAAGAGTTTTCTCTCGAGTAAATTAACTAAGCAATTATTTATTGAAACTTGGTTGGAAACTAACGGGGAAAAACAACTTGTTTGTGTGGCGGTTACTGACGTATTAATAAATGGGCTTTCAGCTGTTTATACTTTTTATCACCCTGATTTCAAAGCCAATGGCTTAGGTATATTTTCTATTCTCACTCAAATTAATTTGTGTAAGCAGCAAGGCTTACACTACTTATATTTAGGCTACCAAATTGATGATTGTAAAAAAATGAATTATAAAAATCGCTATTTCCCACACGAAAGATTTATGAATCAAGAATGGCTACTTGTTGAAAATAACAGCAATAACAAGATTTGAACGAATTAAACCCCTCCAAAGACAAATAAACAAGCACAAAGCTTTACATTAGCAGTTCAATTAGGCATCATTCGCGCAGCTTTTTTTATCAGCCACAAATTTAAATAATATCATTTAAATTTTGGCTTGTTTGCACAACATATAGAGGTTTAGCGCCCCATGGCGAAAGAAGAAAATATTGAAATGCAAGGTACGGTTATAGACACGTTACCTAACACTATGTTCCGAGTTGAATTAGAGAATGGCCACGTGGTTACTGCTCATATTTCAGGTAAAATGCGTAAAAATTATATTCGTATTTTAACTGGCGATAAAGTAACAGTAGAATTAACGCCATATGATTTATCTAAAGGCCGCATTACATTTCGAGCTAGATAGTTTTCTGCGCCAGATAGTCTTAGCGTAATTTAAATATTGCGTTAAAAATAAAAACCAGCCTTTTTTACAAGTTGCTGGTTTTTTTGTGTCTGAATCTTTTGTAGTGCCTCGTTTCACTCGTGACGATCTACAACTTACAAGAGCAAGATGAGGTGTTATTTAGGCATTTCCATATGAAAAGCATTTAACTTATTGCCGTCTAAATCACGAAAATAGCCAGCATAAAAACCTGTCATATCACCACGTTCTCCAGGCTTGCCCTCACAAGTAGCACCCAATTCAATCGCTTTATGATAGAAGGCATCAACCTTTTCATTCGTATCAAGCATAATTGCAACCATAGTGCCGTTACCCACAGTTGCAGGTTGTCCGTTAAATGGTTTAGTAACAGACACGCCGGGTTGATTCATTCCCGTTGTCCAAGCGACAAATGTTTCATTTTCTATAAAACGACCTGCGCCTATTGACCCAAAAAGTTGATCATAAAAAGATACCGCTTTTTCTAAATCATTAGTACCGAGAGTAACGTAACCTATCATGTGTAAATCCTTCTATTGGTTTGAATAACTTAAATACAAAATTAACTATAATTCAATTGGTATAACAACTTAACAGTTTTTTATCAAATTGTTCAGCGCTAATCGTTAAGTTTTTGTTAGCGATTGTTTCTTGTAAATCACTAAGGTCTTTATCCACTTTACTGATAGTTAACGTATTATCATCAAGTTGATAGACTTGTTTTAGGCTTTGATAATAAAAAGATAAAACAATGAAGGCATTGGTGTCATTATTCTTTGCTGCCGCTTTTACTTTTTTGAGTTTTCTATAGATTAAATTTTGTATTTGCTTTACTCGCCAAACGTAATAAATTTCTATGAAAAAATCAGATCGTTTAAAGGTATGTAAAATTGCCGCACAGGCAAGTAAAGACAGTACAACGCCTAGTAGGTTATATCTAAAGTTACTCACTTCTGCTTGTGCGAAACTGGCGATAAATACTTGTCCAAAAATTAGCGCTAATACTAATAAAGTACCAATAAAGCCAGCGATGACAATGTTTAAGTGTTTTCTATAACGTGTTTTATCAATATCAATTAACTGCATTAGAGCTAGTATTCCTTGGAAATAAACGATTTTCGGTGACAGTACAAGTATAAATCAAAGCGTTAAGCCAGAGTAACGTTTTATTGCTGTTTTCACTCCCTGTTGCCAAGTTTGGCTATTAGAGGCAATGGTTAATTTTGTTTTTGCCCGGGTAATACCGGTATAAAGCAATTCACGAGAAAGTAATTGATGCCCGGCCTGTTTAGGAAGCACGATAGCAACATGCTCAAACTCACTGCCTTGAGTTTTATGTATAGTCATCGCATAAACACTGTCGTGTTTAGGTAAACGTGATGGCAGCAACACTTTATATGGTTTTTCAACAGCATCATCTTGTTTAGCGTTTTCAAAAAACGCCATTAAGTGACCATCATCACAGCGCCACAGCAAACCTATATCGCCATTAAAGAGCCCTAGACGGTAATCATTTTCACTGATCATAATTGGCATGCCGTGATAACCACTTGCCGATGCATGCAAACGCTGAGACAACAGTTCTTTTATCCATTGATTAAGCGCATCAACGCCAAATTCCCCTTGGCGAGTAGCACAAAGCACACGAAACTTAGCCAACATTGTAAAAGCGTGGGCGATATCATCGCATTGTGCAATACCTCGATAATACTTATCAACTAAAGGCGTTAACCAAGTATCAAGGTTGTTGTTAACTAAATTTAATTGATGTTCATCGACAGATATTACGGACTTATTACCTGTTGAGAGCTCACTAGCCGTTGAAAACTCTTTATCCGTTGAAGACTCTAATAACTGCCAGCTTTGTGCAGCTTGACCTTTGATCACATGATTGGCAAGTATGCCAATACCAGCCTCACCATCAAATCGACGGCTTTTCATTAAAAAGCTTAAATGATCATGACAAGTGTGTGGTGCTGAGTTTAGTGGTTCAAATGTATTCTGAAGTTGCTTTGAATCTAACTGACATACTTGCGCTAGGTAATTGAAATTATCAGCACTGTAACCACCATGAGGTCTTAGCGCTATATCCGCCAACACGCTGCCAACAGCAACTGAAGGTAATTGATCCGCGTCACCTAACAAAATAATCTTAGCCGCTGGTTTTAACGCTCTGAATATTCGCGCCATCATGGGTAAATCAACCATAGAGACTTCATCAATTAATAAAACATCACTGCTAAGTAAATTCTTGCTGTTATGCCTAAAATTAGGGCTGTTAGGAATAACCCCCAATAAACGATGAATTGTTTTCGCCTTTGTCGGCATTACCGATAATATATCATCAGGAATTAAGCCTTTAAAATCCGAAATAGCCTTAATGATAGACTCAGACAAGCGTTGAGCTGCTTTTCCTGTTGGTGCAACCAAGGAGATTTCTAATGCTTGTTCATTGTTATCATTGTGATTATCACTATTTTGGCTATTTTTGTTTAGCATTAACAATGCAGCAAGTAACTTGGTAACGGTATAGGTTTTTCCTGTGCCTGGACCACCAGCAATAACCGTAAAGTTTTTATTAATAGCATTAGCGACCGCTATTTTTTGCCAATCTATCTCATGTTGCTGTGTTTGTGTGCTTTCATTAGGAAACAACAGATTTACAATTGAGCTTATCTCTTCTAATGATACCGATGAATTTTGTGTCAAACGCTCTTTAATGCTCTGAGCCAGTTGATACTCAAATTGAAAATAACGACGCATGTATAAATTGTTATTGTCAAAAACCAGTACTTGTTGTGCGCTAGCACCAATTTCAAGTTCAGAAAGTAACTTTGTTAAGACATCTCTACATGGAAATACATAACCTTGATGGCTACAAAGCCCTTGCTCATCAAAGGCAGTAGCCCAATGAATATCACAAATTTCAGTTATTGGCAGACATGAGTGCCCTGCCCGTAAACTAACACTTAAAGCAATAAATAAGTGCGTTAATATTTGTGCTTGTTGAACAGTTAATTCAGCGTTAACCGTTAAAGCACTGAGCATTTCTCTAGCAAAAAAGTAATCAATAGCGGCGATATCAGCTAGCTGTTGCTGTGCTTGGTTAAAACTAGTGTATGTTTGAGCCATTATTCTTCCTCCTTATCTAGTTCTATACTGAACTCTTCACCTAGTTTTTTACCGAGGAAGAGCTCATCTAATTGTGTTAATTCATTTGATGTGATTTTGCGGTGATAAACACCTGCACTTTGGTTACCATCGGCATTACTCATACCACGTAAGTACAAGTAATAAATGCCGCCAAAATGTTTCTCTGCATTATAGTCGACTAAGTTTTGTTTTAGATAACGATGTAAAGCCAAACTATAGATAAGATATTGTAAGTCATAATAGTTTTTCTCTATATTATGACGCAGTGCTTCAGGATGATAATCATCTATGCAGTCACCTAAATGAGTCGACTTATAATCACAAACATAGTACTTACCACCTTGCTCAAACACTAAATCAATAAAGCCATGCATCATCCCCTTAAGAGATTCATAATTTGGTAATCGAACCTTATTTGGGCTCAATTTTTTCTGGCTATCATGGCTTTGTGTTTCACTAGAGGTATTTCGGTGATCGGTTAGCAATTCCTCTAACACCGAGACCTTTGCTTTATCCATCGGGAAATAGAACTCACTTTCGCGCAAGGTACGCTGCATGTTAACGTCACTAAGACAAAAGCTTTTGGTATGATCATTATTAGCAAAAAGTGGTGTACAAACAATTTCATTAAGCCAAGCAACCAAGTCATTTTCATTAAACCCTGTCGCTAATTCGCCATATTTAACTAACGGCCACTTAATACTTTCTAACAAGTTATTATCAATGTCATCACTGTTTTTGAAGTTGCAGTGTTCTAAAATGTCATGCAATAAATTACCGCTATGAGCACCTTTAGCTAATTGAAAGCGTAATAATTTTTTGTCACGCTCAATATTAGTCTTTTCGCTAATTCCGGCATTACTGGCAGCTAACTCACTTGAGTCTCTATCGGGTGTAGAAACACCGCCATGGCGTAGATTTCGACTTAAAGCAGAAAAAGAACTTAACCACCAATCACGCTCTATCTTGCCAACAAATTTACTAACGACTAAATCTGGCTTTGATTTATCAAGTTGGTTAGGCTCTAAAATTTGGGCTTCGCCTATATCCGCAAATGATACTTGCGTTAAGCTAATAGCTTGCGGGGCTTTAGCTACTAACTGGTTTAAACTTTGGGTTATATCTTGCTCTGTTTGCCATTGTAATGTTTTACCCAATGGCGATAAGGCATACTTTTCAAAGGCTGTACTTAAAATATAACAGCGACGCTCTGCACGCGTTATCGCAACATACAATAGACGAATGCTTTCTGCATAAGCTTCGTTTGCCATCGCTATTTTTGCCTGTTCATCACCATCTAGGCTTAAACATAGTTGTCCCTGCTCATCATGATATTCAAGGTAACTAACTGATTTATTGCCAAACTTAAGCGGATCTTTATGACGTGTTGCAAAAGGAATAAATACAACCGGGTATTCAAGACCTTTTGCTCCGTGTTGAGTAACAATACGAATGAGATCGCCATCGCTTTCAAGACGCTGCTCTGCTTCTAATTCACTTATCGAACCGATATTGTCGTCATTACATTGTTGTTCAAACCAATAAAGCAGTTCTTGTGGCTGTAAAAATCGTTGGCTAGCGGCTTGTAAGATCTCAAATAAATGCAAAAGATTGGTTAACGCTCTATCTTTATTATCTAGTGTGGATTTTTTAGTGAAATCAAAGTGCTGATGCATTAAATTTATTGCCATGGTAATAAAACCTTGGCGTTGCCATTGTGATCGGTAATCAAAAAAACTAAATTTTAATGCTTGATAAGCGCTTTCATCCTGCTGAAGTTTATACAGTGCCGTCGCATCAAGGCCAAGCAAACCGCAGGCAAGCGCACTTAAATAAAGACGCTCATTTTCAGGAGACAATATGCCTTTCAATAATTGCATAAGCTGCTTGGCTTGCTCACTATGAAACAAATTAGCGCGATCTGATAAATAAACGCTGGCTAAATTAGCCTTGAGTAAAGCCGCTTTTATATCGCCAGCTTCGCGACCATCTCGTACCAAAATAGCAATATCTTGTGGCTGCAGTTTCTTTTCTTGCGCTACTTCACTTAATAAGTCGACAATTTCATTGGCACACCATGTTGCCATTAAAGAGCGCGCAGATTGGTTAACTTTTTGACTTGCCTCATCGTCAGTAAAGTGAATAAATTGCAGTGCGCAATTAACTTTCGCTTGTCGGACTGAAGTCCAACCTACATTTTTACCTGCTAAAACTGCTTGGTATGGAATACCATAACCAAAGACCGAATTTTCATCATCACTGCTAAGGAATACTTGATTATAAGCTTCAACCATATCAGGGGTTGAACGCCAGTTGGTATCCATCAACCAGTGATAATCACAGTCATTACGTGCATTCAAATAGGCAAAAATATCACCGCCACGAAAACCGTAAATGGCCTGTTTTGGATCGCCAATTAAATATAAAGCTTGCTCTGAAGCATCTGCTTGATAGTAAATTCCCTGTAAAATTGAAAATTGCTGTGGATCGGTATCTTGAAACTCATCCACTAACGCGACAGGATATTGTGCTAATAAGGTTTGCGCTAATACATTCTTTTTATTGACCTTTTTATTATTCTCTTCAATAGAATGTTCTTGCTGTTTTGATTCAGGATGCGAAGCGCTTTGCAAACAGTCAGCTAAACAATTAATCAGATCATCAAAATCAAGATTATTCAATCGCTCTTTAGTTAGTTTTACTTGCACTCTTATTTGATAAATTGCGGTTCGTACTAACTGGTATGCCTTCGCTTTGTTAATATTTTTTGGCAGGTCTTTAACTTGTTTTTTTATTTCTTTAGTACTTGCCAGTACTAAAGCTAATTGAGTTTTAAACGCTTTAGGGTGACGACCGCCATGTAGTAAATAATCTGGCATTGACTGGGCTAATACCGCCAGTAAAGAAGCCTCGTCGTGGCATTGGCTAGTTTCTGCCAACCAATTTTTAAGCTTAACTAACTCATCTACCCTTTTTTCTTGCTCTGCTGCTTTTTTATGACTAACCAAAACTTCATCGAGCAAGTTGGCGTTATCGTTCAGATCACAACTTGCTTGTTTAGCTAATTGAGCAAACTTAATAACTAAGCTGTGGACATCAACAACCGAAAGCTCACTTCTATGTGAAACTGCTTTTGCAAAGCTAGAGACAAAAGCGCTTGGCGTACTCCAAAATTGTTCTACTAAGGCAAAACCATCACTATTTTGCTTGGCAAGTTGTCTATACCAATCTTGCGTTGCTTCTAACACTAAGTCACTGCTATTGGTTGACATATTCGCATTAAAAGGTAAACCGCTAGCAAAAGCATGTTGTGATAAAGCCCGCTGACAAAAGCCATGAATAGTAAAAATGGCAGCTTCATCTAAAAATAATAAAGCCCGTTTTAATAAGAATTTAATTTTATCATGACTAACTCGCTCATTAATTGCCTGAAAATAGCTATCTTCAAGACATAAGGTTTGCCAATTATTTAACGCTTCGCGAATAAAAGCATCGATTCTGCCACGAAGCTCTTGTGTGGCGTCTTTCGTGAATGTCATCAGTAGGATTTCTTCTACCCTTAACTCTCGCTCAAGCAGTAAACGTAAATAAATGCGCGTTATATTGTAGGTTTTACCTGTACCTGCGCTGGCTTCAATTAAATGTCTACCTGTTAAATGAATGGTAGCGGCGTCTAAATTAGTTAAGGTTAATCGACTCATGCGCGAGCTCCTTTGCCATCAACTTTTTTAACGTGTTGATACAAACCTTGATATACAGCGCTTATTTGCGGCAAGTGGATAAAAACATCCGGCGATTGCGGCCAAAAATAATGAATGTATGGGTCTTCACCAAAACCTTTTGCCGCGTCTTTTCCTTGCATAGCTGAGCCTTGCCAAAACAGCTCAAAGCGCTCTTGGGTCATTTCTACGTCTTTGCCACGTGATTGTTTGAATACCTGCGCGGCTAAATCGCCGTTAAGGAATAACGCTTGTTTTTGGCCTTGTTGATATACGTTAACAAACTTGAGCAATTCCGTTATGGCATTGTCAGAAATAACCTCTGCGCCTATACCTATATTATCAACAATATACTGTTCAACCTTTTGCGCTTTAGCATTAAAGTAAAAACCGCAACTACTTTGCACTTGGCTAAGTAGGTTGTCACTATAATTAGTTTTCGTCATGTTTTGTTGCTGCCAAACTTGCACTATTAATTGATGCAAGTACAAGGTAAATAAATCTTTTGCTTTAGCGCTAGAACTGCGATAAAACACTAATTGTACACCTTGATTAGTTAGCTTAACGGGCAATTTAGCGCTTAAAGACACTACTTGTTCGAGCTGATTATCTTGTGCAATATTCAGACTTATATGGCAGTCAATAAATTCAGGGTTATCACCGCCATGCATTAAAATTTCATCACTAAATTGCGTGTTATCTTCTAACCAGCTATCAAAGTGTATTTGTGTACTTGGCAAATCAGGGAATTTTCCTGACAATTTAGCTGCCTTTATTATTTGCTCCGTGCTAAGTGCAACTTCATTTTGTGCATTTGCATCTGTTAACGAAAGGTTTGCCTCTAATAACGCTTGCTTTAATAAATAACTTTCTAAATGATCAGGGCTGAAAGGTTCAACATCCTCTAATTGCACGTTATTGACATCAAAATATAAATTGAGTGCTTGTTGGGCAAATACTTTACTTGGATGCTGAAAAAAGCGAATGAGATCGTTAGCCGTTAAGCTTTCTAGGTTTATCGTTTGATTCGTGATGACCAGTGCTGATTCATCTGTCTCATTGGATTTATTTCGTGCTAGTTTTAACCAGTTACCATCAAAACTTGCTTTTACCGATGATAAAGCGTTGTCAGCTAAGTTAGACTCAATGGGTAAATAGTTTTCCTCACTAAAAGGCTGCATCGGCATTTGCTGTAATTGATTTTTAAACTCACCTTTTTCTTCATCATTCATATTTTCAGTAAAGTGCCAACCATAACCTTGTCCAAGGTAATCCATTAATTCTTTTAGTACCAATGACGGTTGTTTTTCATTATTATTTTTTATATTTCGACCTTGATAGCTCAGGTATAAAGCGTCTCGGGCAGAAATTAATGCTTCTAAAAATAAATAACGATCATCACCGCGGCGCGATCTATCTCCTAATTTTGCTGGCGTTTGCGCCATTAAATCAAAACCTAACGGCTGACGTTGCCTTGGAAATTCGCCATCATTTAAACCTAATACGGCGATAACCTTAAATGGAATACTGCGCATCGGCAACATAGAGCAAAAAGTAACTTGGCCAACCATAAACTGCCTGCTGGCATCGCCTTGACTGAAATGATTATTAAGAAAATCAACCACGATAGCCAAGTCGATTGTTTCATCAAAATGCGCATGCGAGCAATATTCAACCAAGGCGGCAATGGCTTGTTCGATAATGCTTAAACTATTCTCAATTTGGCTAATAACCTGTGTACTTTGCTCTGCTTTTGTTTCGGTGGAAAAAAGTAACGCTAACTGACTTAGCAGAAAACTCTGCCAATCTTGAGCTGTTCTGGCGGTATTTAATTGTTTTGCTAAGGTTTGTAACTGTTCTATGAATAAAATGAGTTGACCTAGCAATAGTGCATCATCACCTTCAACGGTTGCTAGTAGCAATTGTTCTTGATAAATACTGTCAGTGTCTGAAAAGGCAAAACCGCGCATTAAACGTGATAAGCCTTGCTGCCAAGTAAAGGTATTGCTTGCATTGTCACCAAGCAACTGCGCTTTGTGAGCTTGATTTAAGCCCCAATGAACACTAGCTTGTTCTAACCATAGGCTGATTTTTTCGCTGTCTTCATCATTAATGGAAAATTTATTGGCCACAGCTGGTAAGCGAATGAAACTGAGCAGTTGCGATACTTGAAAACGAGAGTCAGGTAAGGTTAACAATTCGCTGAACGCTGCAATTAGCGGATCACTGTCTTTAGCACTACGGTCAGCAATAGAACAAGGCAATGGCGGTACTTCATCATTTAAATCTTGCCAACCACGCGTAAAGACAGCATTAACATAAGGGGCATATTGCTCTATTTGAGGACACATCACTAGAACATCTTTAGGGGTTAGCTTATCTTCTTTGTTTACACTGCTTAGTGCGGAGTCATTAAACTGGTGCAGCAAGTAATCATGTAACGCTTGAACTTCTCGCAAAGCACTATGACAGCTAGCAATGGTGATAGAGTTATCAATTAATTTTACCGGGGATTGGGTAGCATCACTGAGTTCTAAAATATCATTTTGTATTCGATGTAAAATACGTTCAGTCGGTTTATCATTACTCTCATTTATTTCATGATTACGTACATTAGCCGCTTTAACAAACAGCTCGACATTTACCGTGCTGTAATCTTGCAATAAAGTTAGAAACTCTCGCCCCTGCTGCCCTAGATTAGCTAGCACGGGGTTACCAACAAAAATATGTTCATCAGCAACACTATTCGACCAGAGGGAAAGTTTATTTATTGCTTGTTTTTCACTAATGATATCGCCCCAATAGGAAAAACAGGGATTAAGATGAAAAAAATCTACTTCGATATGTTCACTTAACGCATTAATAAAGGTCAACCACATGGGTGCCATGCTATTAATACCAAAGAAGCTTAAACGTTTGGGCAATAGTAAAGGGTCTGCAGCTAATTTAGTACCTATATTAGCGATAGCATCATTTAATAATTCAATCGGATTATAAGCAAGCTGTTTAACGAGTAACTGCCATAGTGTAGCTTGCCATTTATTATCCTTTGACAGCAGCGCTACCTCTTCACCTCTTTGCCATGAATCTAGCCATTGAGGACGGAAAATTAAATACTGCTCAAACAAATCAGCCATTTGGGCCGAAAGTTGATAGCGCTTTAAATTATCTTGGCTGGAATGATTATCTTGGTTGAAATAGTCATTAGTAGGCTCTGATTGAGACGACCAATAACGAGTAGCAGGTGTAAATTTGCTATCACTAACAACCTCTTTTGACGCTAATAAAGTATAAATACGCCATGTTAGCACTTCCCTTGAATAAGGTGACTGTTCAGGCACCTTATCATCGCTAGCAAACGTTCTTATTAACTGCCACAAATATTGAGCTGGTAACGCGTAACGCATATTCATACTAATGCCACGCTCTTTAGCAATGGCAAGGTTAAGCCAATGTTGCATTCCTGCATTTTGAACAACGATGACTTCTTGATTAAATACACCTAGCGGAGAAACTTGGGAAATTTTATTGAGCAGCAGCAACAAATTTTCCATTTTGTTGGCGGGATAAAGGTTAATCAATTCAGTGTCTACCGTATAAAGCTTGATAGTTAAATTTAACCACAAGCAGATATTGAACACCATTTATTTAGAGTAAATTAGTGATAATTTATGTGACTAATTTATTCAACTACTCTATGATCTAACGCTACAGTGAAAATCAGCTCAAAGACAAGAACCAATGACACCAAGAAATATACTTGAATTACTTCTACTCGCTGCAATCTGGGGCGCTTCCTTTATATTTATGCGCATTGGTAGCCCTGAGTTTGGTCCTATTTTATTTATGGCTCTTCGCACACTTACCGCGAGTGTATTTCTATTACCTTTAGTTTTTATCACTAAAAAGCAAGCTGCATTTAAAGGCTATAAAGCTAAAATATTTGTTGTTGGCATATTCAATACCGCGATACCTTTTGTACTTTTTGGTTATGCTACGTTAACGCTTTCAGGTGGTTTAACCTCAGTACTCAACGCTACAACACCTATGTTTGGCGCAATTGTGGCTTATATATGGTTTAGAGATAAATTAACAGTCATCGCCTCTTTTGGTTTATTAATTGGTTTTGTTGGTGTTTATTTATTAGTGCTCGATAAAGTCACTTTAGGACAACAAAATATTTTACTGCCAACACTTGCAGCATTATTAGCATCACTATGCTACGGACTAAGCGCTAGTTACACCAAAAGGTATTTAACTGGCATAAGCTCTACTGTATTAGCTAGCGGTAGCCAAGTTTCAGCCACCTTAGTTTTACTGCCTATCAGCTTTTTCTTTATTCCGACTCAATGGCCAAGTGATGCGGCAATAATGTCAGTATTATTGCTCGGCGTACTGTGTACAGGTGTTGCTTATATTATTTTCTTTCACTTGATCGCAAATTTAGGTCCATCAAAAGCCATTTCAGTAACCTATTTGATTCCTGCGTTTGGTTTGTTTTGGGGCAGTTTATTTTTAGATGAAGTGATCACCGCGGGCATGATTATAGGGTGTGGCTTTATTTTAACAGGGGTTGCGTTAGCGACAGGTTTATTGAAGTTACCAAAAAGAAAAATCAGTATAAGTAAAAACTAATACCGATTTTTAAGTATTTATAATTTTAGACCTGACAATAAGTCGGAATTAATCTTTTACGATTTTGCCACCTTTCATAACAAAATCAACATCGAGTTACTCTTCAATATTATTTAAAGGGTTATCGTCAATAGCAAAACAGATTAGTTTTTATAAACAATGCCATCTTTCATGACAAAACTAATATTAGTCATTAAGCTGATATCTTTTAAAGGATCTCCTTGCACAGCAACTAAATCGGCTAATTTCCCTACTTCAATAGTACCTAATTTATCATCTATTCGAAGCAGTTTGGCTGCATGATAAGTCGCTGAACGAATAGTTTCAATCGCAGGCATACCACCTTTAACCATCAGTGCGAATTCACCACCGTTATCACCATGTTCTGAAACACCGGTGTCAGTACCATAGGCTATTTTCACACCCGCTTTATACGCCTTAGAAAATGTATTCTGAATTAAAGGACCAATTTCTGCGGCTTTTGGTCTAACGACACTAGGAAAAAAACCATCAATTTTAGCTTTCTCGGCTACCCAATTCCCTGCAAGTATGGTTGGTACATAATAAGTGCCGTATTTTTTCATTAATGCGATAGTTTCACGGTCCATATAAGTACCATGTTCAATTGATGTTACACCTGCTTTAATAGCTCGTTCCATACCTTCTTTGCCATGAGCATGAACAGCGACAGTCATACCATAATCATTTGCTGTATCAACAACCGCTTTTAGTTCATCATTCATAAATTGTGGGTTTTGACCATTTTTCGCTAAACTTAATACGCCACCTGTAGCGGTAATTTTGATCAAATCAGCACCATCTTTGTAACGCTGCCTAACCGCTTTTCTTAATTCAGCAACACCATTAGCTACACCTTGCTCTGGCCCAGGATCACCCATAAATAACTTTGCACTACCATTAGTCGGGTCAGCATGCCCGCCTGTTGTGGCTATTGCTTTCGCTGCGGTATAAATTCTTGGGCCTGTCACTATCCCTTTGTTAATAGCATTGCGAAGTGATACCGACACATTATAGCTATCTCCTAAATTACGCACAGTGGTAAAACCTGCTTGTAAAGTTCTATTAGCGTATAAAGTACCAATAAGTGCATAATCTGCGGGATTTTTAGTAAAACGATTCATATAAGAAGTGCTACTAAACTGCATCGTAATATGCGTATGCATATCCATTAAACCAGGCATTACTGTGGCATTTGATAAATCAATTAAGGTATCGTCTTTACCCGGTTTAGTAAATCCTGACTTTATTGCTGATATTTCATTGTCATCAATAATAACGGTCATTGATTTTTGTACTTTATTGTCTTTAGCGGTAATTAATTTTCCCGCATGAATGTAAGTAGAGGCAAAACTACCAAAGCTGGTTAATGCTATAACGCTGATGGTTAAAAGTTTACAATTCATTCTGAATCCAATATGTTTTTTTTGATAGGTTTGTCACATTAAGTGAGTTCAACTTTAAGGTCAAGTGAAGTAGCTTGGTATAAAGATTTTTTGAGTTTGTGCTAATGAGTTGAAAGAAGTAAGGAGAGAAATAGTTGATAAAAAATGGGATGAAATTTTAGTAGAAAATATTTTTCATAGTTATGGTGATTGCCTGTTATTGTTTATCGAATAAATTTAACTGCTAAAAAATTAACAGCTAAATTTATTTCGTCAATAACTGAACACTAACACATCATTTATAGCTTAATGATGATGTCCACCAACACCATGTGCATGACCATGTTCTACTTCTTCATCAGTAGCTGCACGCACATCAAGCACTTCAATATCAAAAGTAAGCACTTTACCTGCTAATGGCGGGTTTATATCAACCGTTACCATAAATTTACCTGTCTTAATTACAGTCACTTGGCGTTGACCTTGTTCTGTATGAACTACAGCAACCATGCCCGCTTTCCATTTAGCATTTTTACTCGGCAAGCCTTGTAAGTGCTTAGCAGGAACACGCTCAACTAAGTCTTCTTGGCGCTCACCGTAAGCCTCTTCAGGTTGAAGCGTTACGCTAAATTTGTCACCCGCTTCCTTGTCAGTTAATGCTTTCTCTAACCCTGCTAAGGTGTTATTTGCGCCATGTAAATAGGCAAGCGGATCACTACTTTGAGATGATTCAAGCTCGACACCTGCTTCATCTTTTAAAACATAGTGAAACTGTACAACGGTTTTATCTGCTATTTTCATTTTATTCTCTTTAACTTAATTCATTCTATAAATAATGGTGCGCAGTTTAACATTAAACATCTCGACTTTAAGCCAATTTATGCCCATAGGAGCAAAATAACCACACTGAGTACAATTAAAAACATACCAAGGTATTCAATAGCGGTTATTTTTTCTTTAAATAAGCGGTACGTTAGCGCAAGTGTAATGAAAAACTCTACTTGTCCAAGGGCTTTTACATACGCAGCGGTTTGAAAGGTTGCAGCCGTAAACCAGCCAATTGAGCCAAGTACACTAGTAACACCAACGAACAAACATAATCGCCAATGCTTTAGCATCAAACCAAGTTGTGCCCGGTCTTGAAAAGAAACGTATAAGACAGAAATAACGGTTTGAACTGTGATCATAAAGACCAATGTTATTGCAGCGCTCACCATTAAATCAGTGTGAAGCGCCAGGCTAGATTCTCTTATCAATAAAGTCGTTATCGCTAAACCTAAACCGGCACCTAAACCAAAAGATAATCCGGTCATCGCATCAGAGCCAGATAAAGCATTACGAAAATTAAATTTCACTTTTGATACTAAAAAAACACCAGCAACACCGACCACCACACTAAACCAGCCCATAAAGCTCAAGGGCGCTGCAAATAACAAGGCACCAACAATAGCAACTTGAATGGCCTCTGTTTTAGCAAGGCTAGTCGCAACAGCAAAGTTTTTATAACGAAATGCGGCAACTAGACAGACAGTACCAATAATTTGAGTTACACACGCAATTAGGGCGTAAACTAAAAAATCATTATTGAGTGTTGGTACAGCTACATCACGAAAATCGAGCATCCACCATAAATATGCCCATGCAAAAGGCAGTGCATAGACATAACGCACCGCAGTGGTTGCCATTGCGTTTAACTTGCCAGAGAGCTGTTTCTGTCCGGCGGTTCGTACTGCTTGCATCGTGGCAGCAAGCAAGGTGAAATAAATCCAAGTTTCCACGAATGTTCCTTTTATGGCAGCTAATATTAATAAGAGAATTGTTTATCTAGGGTGCTGATACCTAAGCCACTTTGTTTCTCAACTTTTACCTGTACAGCAATACGCTCTTTTAAAGCTTCTACATGACTGATAATGCCAATCATTTTTCCGCTCGCATTAAGGTTATCCAAAGCATCTAGCGCGATTTCGA
This sequence comes from Colwellia sp., assembly GCA_029938115.1. GTDB lineage: Bacteria > Pseudomonadota > Gammaproteobacteria > Enterobacterales > Alteromonadaceae > Colwellia. The sequence continues at coordinate 21,611 of JAPYOP010000013.1, forward strand.
GCGTATCATTATCTAACGTACCAAAACCTTCATCTAAAAAGAGTGAGTCGATACTGGTTTTATTACTGACCAAATCAGAAAGTGCTAGTGCTAGTGCTAAACTGACCAGAAAGCTCTCACCACCTGAAAGGGTTTTAGTATCGCGAACACTATCCCCTTGCCAAGTATCAAGTACTTCTAAAGTTAGGGTGTCACTTTGCTGACATTGTAATTGATAACGACCATCAAGCTTATTAAGCTGTTCATTCGCTAAATATACAAGGTGATTAAGCGTTAAACCTTGAGCAAACTTTCTAAATTTCGCGCCATCGGCTGAGCCTATCAAGCTATTTAAATAGCCAAGTTCATCTAAATTAATTTGCTCAGCTTGAATTTGATTGAGTAACGTTTGCTGTGCCTTTTTACTCTGCTGATCATGATTTATCGTTTGTTGAACTTGTCCTAATTTCAATTGCTGTTGCTTTAATAGTTCAGTCAATTTTTCAAGTTCAAATTCAATATTTGTCAATGAAAGTAGTTTTAACTTATCAACATCACCTTGGCTTTTCTCAATAGCCTCAATGAGTGATTTCTCAGCCGTCATTTTAGCTTGTTCATGCTCTTTAATGTGCTGTTGCACTCTTTGTTGTTGTCCTGAAATTTGCTGTAACTGGGCTGTTATACCTTGTTGGCTATTTTGTAGCTCGGTAAGCTTCATTTTAGATGAATTCATTTGCTCATTTATTGAATTCCTTATAAATACAGATGATTGGATGTTATCATCAAGATAACCTAACTCAACAAAAACAGTAACGCGTAACTTGTTTTTGTCTTGTAACTCAGCTTTTTGTAACGATAGCTGTTGCTCTGTACTAGCTAACTGCCTTGCGACATTGTTTACTTGCTCTTCTACTAAAATATCAGTTTTTTCACATGATGAGAGTCGCACAGAAAGTGTCTGTTGATGTGCATTTTTCTGCTCAAATAAGTTTAACTGTTCTTGCAACTCCTGCAGCCACTGATTGGAATTAACTAACATATCGCCATCATTTAGGTGAGTTAAAATCTGAGAAAGTTGCATTGCTTTAACATCAGTAATTAATATATTTTCCATGTTAGTTTGATCAAGATTCAATTGTTCTAATCCTTTATTTTGCTCTGCACTTTGCTGATAATTATTGTTAAGCTTTTCTTGTATTAAGGCATCTTGGCTCTGTGTTTGTGCCAATGCTTGCTGAATTTGTAGCCGTTGCTGTTCAATGCCAGAATTTTGCCGTGCTAGTTGGTTAAATTCACCTTGAAATTGACTAAGCTGTTCAACTTGTGTGTTTATGTTGGTATGAGCTTGCTCAATTTTTTCTATTTCAGATAATTCAACTTGGCTAAATTCAGTCAATTCAAAACGAGAAAAACTTGATAGCAGCTCATTTTGCTCAGTAATGATTTTCTGCACCCGATCATCATTAGCTTTTAAATCTGCGCTTAACTGATTTTCCTGTTGAGCAAGCTTTTTACCCTGCTCTTCTAAGCGCTCTAATTCACTATTGATATTATATAAACGACTTTGCTGTTCACCAAGGTTAATGGCTTGATATTCAGTGATAGCAGGATGTTCAACAGAGCCACACAAGGGGCAAGCTTGCTCTGGTTGTAATTTAGCTCTATGTTCGCTCAATGCCATAATGGTTTGCTGTTGAGCAATTAAAGTTTCAACATCAAGCTTTTGCTGTTTTAGATTTGAAAACTGCTTACGTAAATCAGTTAACTGCTGTTTTATATCTTGCAGAAATGGCGTTGAAATTTGTTTATTCTTTATCAGTTGTACTTGCTCTTGTACAAGTACGTTATTGCGATTAGCAAGCTGTAAGACTTGCACAGCACTACTTTGTTGTTGTTGGCAATTATTTACCTCAGCACTTAACACCTCGATTGTTAGCGTATTAACGTCAAGGTGAACTGAATTCAACAATGAGGTATTTTGCATTACCAAGTGTTTGTATCTACTTTTTAGTTCTCTATCTTGTTCTTGCAGGTTTTGCTGCTGCTGTTGGTTTTTAATCAAGTCAGCTTGCTGATTATTTTGTTCAACAACAAGTTGTTGGCAATTATTTTGTATTGAAGTTAATTGTTGCTCTTTCTCACTGATACTTGCTCTTATTTGTTCTAACTGGCTGACTCGATGGCCCCATAAGGGTAGCTTTTCTTTAACACTATCCAGTACTTGATGCTCTATTAAGTAAAGCTGTAACTGTGCAATTTCTATCAGTAATTTTTGTTTTTCAGCTTTAATAGACTGTTGTCTTTCTTTTGATTCATTAAGTTCTTGAGTTTGCTTACTTTCATTTTCAGACTCCTTTGCTAACTGCGCGGTGATATTGGCAATATCACTATCTAGCGGCAGAATATTATTGATCAACTTATCTTCAATAATCTTATGCTGAGTTTGCTGTTTTTCTTGTGCTATTAAACACTCATCTAGAACTGATTGACTCGCAGCAGCTTCTTTTGTTGCTCGCTGCTCTAATAAAACTAACTCTTCAAGTTGGGCTAACTGTGCTTGATGAGCTTCATTAAGTAGCGTTACATTTTTTAATACCAAATAGGATGATTGCTCTAAGTTAGCTTGTTTACTTTGCTGTTCTAGTTGTATCTTTTCTGCATGTAAATCTTTAAGGACTTGCTCAGTTAACAAACTAACCCCTTGTGATTTTGCTTGCATTAATTGTAATGATTTTTCCGCTTGTTTATGGTTTTCAAAAACTTGCTTCGATATGTCGCCGTATATTTGTGTGCCCGTTAATTGCTCTAATAGCTGCGCTCGGTCGTTAGCTTGAGCGTTCAAAAAGGCAGCAAATGCTCCTTGGGACAACATCATCGATTTAGTAAATCTAGAAAAATCTAAGCCGGTAATTTCCGCTATTTTATCTTTAACATCTTTTAACTTTTCCGCAAGAATAGTACCGTCAAGCAAAGATAATTGCGTAACAGGAGCCAGTAAGTTGCCATCAATTTTATTACGTGCTCGTTTTTGACTCCAAAAAGCGCGATAGCCTTGTCCTTTAACTTCAAATTCGACTTCCGCCATACAATGCGCGGTAAAGCGAGTCATTAACTGGTTTTGACTTGCTGATACTTTTAACCGTGGCGTTTCATGATATAAAGCTAAACAAAGTGCATCAAGGATACTCGTTTTTCCTGATCCAGTTGCACCAGTAATAGCAAAAATCCCATTACTATCAAACGGCTCTTGAGTAAAATCTAGTTGCCAAGCATTCTTTAAAGCATTTATATTCTCAAAACGTAAGCGTAATATTTTCATGACTTACCTGCTGCTAATACTTGCTCGACCGTCTGCTTAAATAAAGTCTGTAACTGTGTTTTACGCGCTAAACTGTCTGAACTTACTTGTTTGTCATCGTCAGACTCTTCATGGTCTAGCCATGTTTCTTGATTTAAACGAGAGGCAAACACTTCATCTAAAGTTAATTCATTTAACGTACTTTGATCTTGGTGATTCTCCATCATTAAACGTTTTCTGACTTGTTTCTCTCGCCTAACTAGAAGAACCTCTACGGGGAAACTTTTAACTAAGGCCATAATTTTTGGCTGTATATCGTTTAATAAGCCGGTATTTGACAGTTCAATATCAAGCCAAATATTCATTTCGTCACTATTTTTGTTTAAAACGCTGACTAATTCTTCTACATCTTGGCTTAAGTTTTCCATGGTCGTTTTCACCATAGCTAATGGCTGAAAACATGGCACAATTAAGTCTGTTACTGTTGCTAACTTACCTCGTTCAAAATCAGCCATTAATACTCGTTTATTTTGCTTAGCTTCATCAAAACTTAAAGCGATTGGAGAGCCACAATAGCGAATATGTTCAGTTTTACCGACTTTTTGTGAACGATGAATATGGCCTAAAGCAATATAATCAGCCAAGGGGAACGCATTGCTTGGCAAGGCTTCTAATGTGCCAATATAAATATCTCTTACCGAGTCAGAGGTAGTGACACCCAATGCAGTTAAATGCCCCGTAGCAATGATGGGCATTTCAACTTTGCTCTCTTTAACTAATTTTCCAGCCTGTTCAAACAGTTTTTCGTAATGGCTAACAATAGCTTGTTGTAAGCTTTTAGATTTATCGGTAGCAGACTCCCCTGCTTTACTTTTAATGACATCTCGAGGTCGAATAAAGGGCACGGCACAAATCACCGCTTGCGGCTTTCCTTGTTTATTTTTTATTGCAAAAACTTGCTCGGTTAAATTGCTCTCAATACTGGTATCTGTAACACTAGCAATCACACGAGTATTTAAAGCGCCAAGTAACTCCTTAGACTCGGCCAGCATACTAACAGAGTCATGATTGCCAGCTAATACAATTAGTTGACAGTCAAGTGTTTGCATAGCACTAATAAAGTTAAAGTACATTTGTCGTGCATAACTAGGTGGTGTGGCGGTATCAAAAATATCGCCGGCAACAATAATGACATCTATGTCGTGGTCTTTAACTTGTGCTAATAGCCAATTCAAAAACTGTTGATGTTCATTGACGCGGCTTTTGCCGTAAAAATATTGACCAAGGTGCCAGTCAGAAGTGTGAATTATGCGCATAAAGAACAATGAGATAATAAGGAAACAAGAGGTGGATAATTCTACCTGATTAATTCGTTCGGTATAAGAAAAATAAACCATTAAAATTATCAAGAAAGTAGCAGCTAATATATGACTCCAGCCACCAAACAATTAAAGCAATATAAAGTACCTTTTGAAATACTCCAATACCACCATGATATTAATGCTAGCTCATTTGGTCTTGAAGTCGTGGAAAAGTTGTCTCTTAAAGCGGATCAAGTTTTTAAAACACTCGTGATTTGTTCTGATACAGATGAATTATTCGTTGCTATTGTACCTGTAAATTTAAAACTTAACTTAAAAGCTATTGCAAAAACATTGAAAATCAAAAAAGCTAAAATGGCCGATGCAAAACGGGTAGAAACCAGTACGGGTTATGTTTTAGGTGGCGTAAGTCCATTAGGGCAAAAGAGGTCGTTAAAAACGGTCATTGATAAAAGAGCACAAGAATTTGACAAAATTTATGTTAGCGGTGGTAGAAGAGGTTTGGAAATTGAATTATCTCCGATTGATTTGGCTAAAATGTGTCGTGCAACCTTTGCTGTGATTTCAATTGATATAACCAGCTGAAAAATCGATTAGCTGTGTCGGTGGAACAGGCTTACTAAAGAAATAACCTTGCAGATAATCACAACCTAATGTACTTAATAGTTCAACTTGTTCTTTAGTTTCTACGCCTTCAGCTACAATTTTTAAACCTAGGCTTTGTGCCATAGCTATTATGGCATTTACTAGCTCACAATCTGCTTCATTTTTAGGTATACCTTGAATAAAACCTCTATCTATTTTCAGTACATCAAAGGCATATCGTCGTAAATAGCTCAATGAAGAATACCCAGTACCAAAGTCATCCATAGACAATTTAATCCCCAGTTTATTAAGCTCATTTAAGGCATCATCGATATAAGATTGACCGATCATCAATACCCCTTCTGTAATTTCAAGCTCTAAACTATCAGCGGTTACATTAGCATCATCTAATGATTTTTCGATAAAACGGAGTAACTTTTCATCTCTGAACTGACGAGGAGATAAATTGACAGCCACCCTGTAACTTCGGTGGTGTAATCTTTGCCATTCATTGAGAAAAGTTAAGGCTTGTTTTACAACAAATTGTCCAATAGGCACAATTAAACCTGTATGCTCGGCAATTGGAATAAACTCATCGGGGCCAATATTGCCTAAAGCGGGGTTATGCCAGCGAAGCAGAGCTTCTGCGCCAATAATATTTGCTTTTTTAACATCAAACTGGGGCTGATAGTATACTTCAAATTCATTGCGTTCTAGGGCACCATGCATTTGCTCTTCAACTTCTAGACGACGTAACATGGTTGTATTCATTTCTTTTGTAAAAAATGAATAGGTGTTTCGTCCTAATCCTTTTGCTTGGTACATGGCTGTATCTGCATTTCGCAACAAATCTGAGGCACAGAGACCATTATCAGGATATATGGCAATGCCAATACTCAATGTTAACAATAATTCTCTACCATCAATTTTAAAAGGGTCTCTAAAGGTTTTAAGCAAATTTTCTGCAATAGTTACCGCGTTATGATCATCAGTTAAACCTCTTAATAAAACGATAAACTCGTCACCACCTAAGCGACCAACAGTATCGCCTTTACGAACAATCTGATTCAATCGCTTTGCTGATTCTATCAGTAGCTTGTCACCAACTTCATGGCCTAATGAGTCATTAACTTTTTTGAAATCATCTAAATCAAGAAAAAGTATTGCTGTTTTTTCATTATTTCGCTCGGCCTCATTTAACATTTGTGATAAACGATCAAGGGCTAAAAATCGATTTGGTAATAAAGTTAAGGTATCAAAATAGGCGTGATGGCGTATGACTTCCGCCGTTTTATGTTTTTCTGTAATATCCCGAACGATTGTCACAACGTGATTATGCTCAGGTAAGTGGCTGATCCTTGCTTCAAAAAAAGCTTTGCCGTATGGCATTGTAAGCTCATATTCAAAACTTTCGACATCCTTTTGTAAAATTACTTTTGCGATGTTAACTTTGAATTGATGTGCTACTTCATCAGGTAGGATATCAACCATCGGTTTACCAATAAAATCTTCTGGTTTTACGTAAAGATTCTTTTTATTGCTAGCATGATAATCAATGATGGTGCCATCTTCTTTCATCAAGAAAAATAAGTCAGGTATCGCTTCAAATGCAGCTTCTAGCATGTGCTCTTTAAATATAGCTTGTGCTTGTGCCTGTTTAACATCAGTTAAGTCAACATCGATACAGTACATTTGCTTTTTGTTGAACTTATTAGTAAATAACACATGACTTGAGAAAACACTGACATCATTACCATTTTGATGGCGTAGGATAAGCTCTGCAGAAGGTATTTCTATACCTTTATTTACCCAGTCGCTATGCGCAGTAATAACAAACTCACGCATAGACTTAGGTATGATCAGCTCTTCTAGTTTTTTTCCTAATGCTTCATCTTTTTTGTAACCGTAAAGACGTTCACTACCTTTATTCCAGTAGATAACGTTACGGTTTTCATCATATCCTTGAACAGAAATAGCATCCACTGCATCAAATAGGTGATGGAGTGGATCGGTGAGAACAAGTTGTTCAGCTAATACTTTGACAACATCCGTTGGTGTCATATTAAACAAAACTCAATAAAACCTAACAATATCTTTATACTAGACGTAAATAACTAATTTTGCTCATTTTAATTACATAATAATTAAGCGAGATCAAACTTTTCAATGTTAACAGCGACTACTTTGTATTCAGGGCACTTGGTATGCATATCAGTTACATCACCCGTAACTCTGTTGATCATCAACTCAGGAAAATGAAATGTAGTAAAAAGAATACCTTGCTTAACTTTGTCGCTAATTTGTGCGGTTAATGTGATTTCACCTCGCGCAGAAAATAATTTAACTTTACTTCTTTGGGTAATGCCTTTAGCTATTGCATCGACTTTACTAACCAATAAAACATCTTCACTTACTATGTCTTCATTGCTGGTTCTTCGCGTCATTGTACCTGCATTATAGTGTTCTAAATTACGACTAGTCGTTAAAATAAACGGAAATTCATCAATATTTTGTAGTACTTCTTGGCTTTCTTCAAATTCAAAAAAGTGAAATTTACCTAAACCTCGTTTGAATGTATCTACATGCAATATTTGAGTATCGACACCGCCTTTTGCTACTGGCCATTGCAAACCATTAACACCTAAGTTCTGCCAAGTAATTCCAGCAAAAAATGGTACAACTTGTGATATTTCTGCCAGCACTTTTTCAGCTAAATCAACACCACTAGTGTATTGCTCTTGTTGATAACCTAGGGCGTTCATCATATCAACAATGATTTCACCGTCTGTTTTACAACCTGTTCTTGGTGGCACGGCCGCATTAACTTTCTGTACTCGACGTTCGCCATTAGTAAAAGTACCACTTTTCTCTAGGAAACTAGTACCGGGTAATACAACATCAGCCATTTTGGCCGTTTCTGATAAAAAGATCTCTTGTACAATAAGTAAATCTAGATTTTCAAGGCTGGCAACAACATGCATTTGGTTAGGATCGGTTTGCACCACATCTTCACCTAAAATCCACAGCACTTTTAAATCACCGGCTAAAGCAGCATTAAACATTTCTGGAATTTTATAACCATCCTTAGTTGGCCACTGGCTTAAATTAACCATTGAATTGTCAGAGATTTGATAATGTTCTTGGTAGTATCGAATACTATCGCTATCTTCTACAGGAAAATATCCTGCCCCTTGATGTGGTTGACAGCCCATGTCAGCTGCACCCTGTACGTTATTTTGTCCTCGTAATGGGTTCATACCAACACCTTGCCTACCAACATTTCCCGTTAGCATAACAAGGTCGGCAATACACATAATGGCGCGACTACCTTGGCTGTGTTCAGTTACTCCTAAACCATGAAAACTCATTGCGTTATCAGCTTGTGCATAAGCAATGGCGGCTTGTTTAACTAAGTTTTGATCGACACCGGCAATACTTGCAAGCTCATGAATATCTAGGGCTAAAATAGCTTTACAATAACTTTGGTATTCTTCTGTGCGGGTATTAACAAAATCATCATCAACTAAGCCTGATTCAATAATAAAATACGCCATCATGTTCAAAACTGCGACATTAGTGCCAGGTCGAAGCTGAATATGCCAATTAGCATAGCGGGCAAGTTCAGTCTTAACGGGATCAAGGACAATAAGCGGCGTGCCTTTCATTACTTTTTGTTTAATTTTAGCGCCAGTAACTGGATGCGCAGCAGTTGGGTTTGCGCCAATCAGTAAAATAAAATCAGTCTGTTTTAAATCTTCAATGGAATTAGTTGCAGCGCCTGTACCAAAACTATGTTGCATGCCATACGCGGTAGGCGAATGGCAAACTCGCGCACAACAATCAATATTGTTGGTTCCGATGACTGCACGCATCATTTTTTGTAATAAATAGTTCTCTTCATTGGTACAACGCGCTGATGATATTCCCGCAATGGCATCACTACCATGATTAGTTTTAATGTCAGTTAAGCGGCTGGCTATATACTTAAAAGCATAATCCCAACTAACTTTGGTTAACTCGCCATCAATTTTGACTAAAGGTGAATCAAGCCTATCTTTATGATCATAAAACCGCCATGCATAACGTCCTTTTAAACAAGTATGACCGCTATTAACCGCCGCGTATTTCGGCGCTTCTATGGACAAAATCTTATTGTTTTGCACCGAAACTTCGAGGTTGCAGCCCACACCACAGTATGAGCATATAGTACGTGTTTTTTCTATCGGTGCTTGCTTATTTAAGCTTTCGGCTTGTGCTAGTTGCTGACGGAAAACATCTGATATAGCACCTGTTGGACACGTTTGCGCACAAGCGCCACAAGAGACACAACTCGATTCATTAAAACTAACATCTTGCCCTTTGATAATTCGAGCATCGAAACCACGTCCTGCCACACTCAATACTTGCTCACCTTGAATTTCATCACAAGCGCGTACACAACGGTTACAATCTATGCATAGAGATAAATCCATGCGCATATAGGGATGACTATCATCACATAGACTAAGTTCAGCTTTTTTATTTAACGTTAAAGGGACACTGGATATACTTTGTCTAGCTTGCTTAAAACGTACTTCCCCTACACCGGTATCTTTAACGACTTGCTCGAACTCTGTACCAGGGTGATTTTGGCAATTGTCTAGAGTTTGCTCGGGTAAATCACTAAGTACTAATTCAATAATGTTTTTACGTAGCTTTTCAATACGTGGTGAATGCGTATGAATATGCATGCCCTCACCTATTGGCGTATGACACGAAGCCATTACTTTTTTTGGACCATCAGCGGTTAAAGCGACATCAACACTGCATACTCGACAACTTCCGTACGGCTCTAACCGCGTATCATCACATAGCGTTGGAATTGCATTGACATCATTTAAACGGCGGCTAAAAGATAAAATTGTTTCACCACTTTTTATGGGATAAGCAACGCCATTTAGAAAAGCTTGTTTACTTTCTAGTTTAGACGCTTGATTGTTTTGGCTCATGAGTGCGCTCCTTCAGCTATTTCTTTATCACTAAAGTATGGTGTCAGTTCATGCTCAAAATACTTTAAAATATTTTGTATCGGCAAAGGCACTCCGCCCCCTAAAGCACATAAAGATCCGAGCTGCATGGTTTCTAATAAATCATTTAACAATTCACTATCTATTAACTGTTCACCTGAAACCGCTTGTTCAAACATTTCTTGACCACGTACTGCCCCTATTTGACACGGATAACATTTACCACACGACTCAAGCGCAGTAAATTCAAATAAATGAGCAATATAGTCAATCATCTTCATTGATTCAGGTACGCCAATAATACTGGCGTGACCAAGTAAAAAACCATTTTGTGCAAACGACTCGAAGTCGATAGTAAGCTTATGCACTTCACCGAGCGGCACTACGCCTCCAAGTGGGCCACCAATATGTAATGCTTTAATGTCTTTAGTAAAACCACCAGCAAGTTCAATGATTTCAGTTAATGGTGTACCCATAGCCACTTCAATAATACCTGAATGTGTAAAAGAGCCATCAAGTGAAAGTAATTTACTACCCGTTGATTTACCATTACCTAAATTTTTATATTTTTCTACGCCGCTGTTTTTATTTTCAGATAGGTTAGAGAAAATATAATGAATTGAGCCAAAAGTCTCAACATTATTAACAACAGTCGGACAACCAAATAATCCACTTTGGGTTGGAAATGGAGGACGTACAGAAACCACTGGCCGTTGACCTTCAATAGAGCGAAGTAATGCAGTTTCTTCACCACAAATATAAGCACCCGCCCCTTTGATTATTTTGAAGTTAAAGTCGGTAGCTAATCCTAATTGTTCAAATTCGCTAATAGCCTGTTCAGTTTGTGTAATAGCAACTGGATATTCAGCGCGAATATATAAAACACCGATTTTTGCCCCCGTTAAAAACCCTGACATTAACATACCAAATAAAACTGCATGGGGTCTTTGTTCTAGCAAATACCTGTCTGAAAAAGCTCCCGCATCCCCTTCATCAGCATTACAAACTATATATTTTTCATTATGTTGCTCATTTAAACAAGATCGCCATTTAATGCCTGTAGGAAAGCCTGCACCACCTCGGCCACGAAGACCTGATTCAACCAGTTTATCTAATAATTGTTCATGTTCTTCTCTGGTAACAAACTGCTTTGATAATTCATTAAATAATTGATAATACTTTGCTACATCTGAAATTTCAGCACTAAGAATAGGCTCGGGTAAGGTGCAACGTACTTGATAGTGTTCATTTGAGGCAGTATCGGCTTCATTAGCAATAACAGCTAAATTATTAATATCTGTTCCGGAGAAATTATGTTCGTCGACTTGAAAGGCTCCATTTTCAGCACACCGCCCTAAACAGGTGATATGACCAACATTTGCAGCGCCAAATTTATCCACTAGCTTTTCTTTAATGTTCACTTGAGTTTGGGCACATAAACAAGAAGAACCATTACAAACGTAAGCTTTTTTATTGGCATTTTGATTATTACTACCATCATCTAAAAAATCATAAAAGCTCGCAGCACCATGAATAACAGCCTCCCCCATTAAAAACTCTTTGGCTAAGGTTTGTCGTTGTTGTTTTAAATTAGCTGATTTATCACCTGCATCTGTAACAACGAGCTTTTGAAACAAAGTATTGTCAATGCCTTGTCTGCGAGCTAGTTGTGATAAATTTTTTGACATAATGCTTCTCTTTTATTAATTTGTAAGACCTGAACTTTAAGTTTTTATTATAAATTTTATTTATAGTCTTTAGTGACTTATGCGCCAATCGCCATGATAAAGATTAAAGCTTTCATTATTTGTAAAGCCTATTAAAGTTAATTCAAATCGTTGTGCTGCTTTAATGGCTAGATCAGATGGTGCGCCAACAGCAGCTAAAATACTAATACCCGCCATCACGGCTTTTTGTACTATTTCAAAACTGACTCGACCACTAACAAGCATTATCAACATTTCCTTGGGTTGCGGTGATTGTTGCGTATATAAACGCTGACCAATCAATTTATCTACCGCATTATGTCGACCAATATCTTCAAAAACAGACAATAACTCTGCTTGTTGATTGAAAAGTGCAGCACCATGCACCCCTCCCGTGAGTGAAAATAGTTTTTGTTGCTCTCGCATCTTATCAGACAAGATATAAATAAGATCAGCGTTAAACGTTAAGTTTTCAGTTAACGTCAATAAATTAGGTGGATCCTTTAACTCCAGTGCTTTCAATGACGTAGCACCACACAAACCGCAACTTGAATAAGTTGTTTGAAAACGTTCAATAGAAGTTAGTATAGGTACTTTCCCCATAGCTAACTGTACTTGCCAGCGATTTCCTTTTGCATCTTCATCACTATTATCGATAAAAATACTTTCTACTTCAGAGACGTTATTAATAACACCTTCACTAAACAATAAGCCAAGAATCAAAAATTTGTCATCACCTAAAGTACGCATGGTAATAGCAAAAACTTTTACTTTAAGCGCTTGTTCTTTACTATCTGTGCTAATACAGCGCCAGTGCAAATTAATTTGTAACGGTTGCTCAGTCACAACATCATCGTGTTCAAGCATCCGGCTATGTTTGCCAACACGAGAATAAATAACTTTATCCACTCGTTTGGTTATTTGCTGTTTAGCAGCAATTTCTGTCATATCTATCCAATTATTTTATAACGATTAAATTAAGTTTAGCGCCTTAAAATTAAAGTGGAAACCTAAAAGTACAAAGGAGATTTTTAATTATTGAGTTAAATGTAAGCCTTTTGTTGCAAATTAAGTGTTTCTTGCTAAGTTAATCACACATAACAATAAAATAAATATATCTAAGCGAACTCAAAATGCACACTTCAAAACGACTGAGGTAAGAATATACTAGGCGCTTCTATTTACTTAAGGTTGTATCCATAAAAAAGAATACCACAAAAGAAAGTGCTTGCTCAGCTCCCCCATAGGGTTAGTTTACAAACATGCAGTATGAATTCGCTTGAATATTAACAAGGATTTACCATGACCTCTGATGTAGAAATCGCACAACAATTTACTCCTCGTCCTATCAATGAAATTAGTGATTTGCTAAATATAAGTCCAGAGCATGTTTTACCTTATGGCCGAGATATGGCAAAAATATCCCTTGATGCATTGAACAAAAAATCAACTAAGCAAGGTAAATTAATTTTAGTGTCAGCCACAACGCCAACGCCATCAGGTGAAGGTAAAACCACTACAACTATTGGCTTAGGACAGGCATTTACTCAACTCAATAAATCAGTTTGTCTAGCTTTACGCGAACCCTCTCTTGGTCCTTGTTTAGGAATGAAAGGTGGCGCCACTGGTGGCGGCTTCAGCCAAATAATGCCCAGTGACAAAATCAACTTACATTTTACGGGTGATTTTCACGCCATTACTAGTGCGAACAACTTACTTTCTGCGGCAATTGATAATCATATATATCAAGGTAATGTACTCAATATCGATCCTAGGCAATTAGTATGGCGTCGAGTAATGGATATGAACGATCGCAGTTTACGAAAAATAGTGCTTGGGCTGGGCGGAAAAATGCAAGGCGTACCACGGGAAGGCGGTTTTGACATAACAGCCGCTTCTGAAGTCATGGCGATGCTGTGTTTAGCGAATAATTATGAGGATCTAAAAATAAGACTCGATCGTACTTTAATTGGTTATACCTATGACAGTAAGCCTATTTACGCAAGAGAATTAGGTGTTACAGGCGCGATGATGGCATTATTACGTGATGCTATGCAGCCTAATTTAGTACAAAGTTTTGAAGGCACGCCAGCGTTTGTTCATGGCGGTCCATTTGCCAATATTGCCCATGGTTGTAATAGTGTTATTGCCACGCGAATGGCAATGCACCATAGCGATTGGGCAATTACAGAAGCCGGATTTGGCTTTGATTTAGGCGCAGAAAAATTCTTTGACATAAAGTGTAGAATTGCTGAATTAGACCCAGACGCTGTTGTATTAGTAACGACGGTTCGTGCGCTAAAAATGCATGGTGGTAAAGATAAAAAACAACTTATTGATGAAGATTTAAGTGCAGTTGCTAAAGGCTTAGAAAATTTAGATAAACATATTGAAAGTGTTGAAATATTTAATAAACACCCCGTTGTTGCATTAAACCGTTTTGCTTCTGATACTGATGCAGAAATAGCATTAATTAAAGCACGTTGTGTTGAACATGGTGTTTCTTTTGCTGAAACCACTCATCATGCTGACGGTGGTAAAGGCGCAATAGCACTTGCTAAAGCGGTAATAGAGTCGATAGATAAAAGTAAACCATTTCAGCCTTTATATGAGCTAGACACTTCTGTAGTTGATAAAGTACGCAAGGTAAGCCGTGCTATGTATGGCGCAACGGATGTGGCTTTTTCAAAACAAGCTGAAAAAGATTTAAAACATGTTGAGCAATTAGGGTTAACTCACCTGCCTATTTGTATCGCCAAAGCGCCTAGTTCTTTGTCTGATGATCCAACCTTGCATGGCAGACCAAGAGATTTTGAAGTAACCGTTAGCTCTGTTCAGATCAATGCTGGCGCAGGATTTTTAGTCATTCTCACCGGTAATATTATGCGTATGCCTGGCTTACCGAAAAAACCTGCCGCTAATGATATTCAATTATTGGCTAATGGGGTAATTGAAGGGTTGGAGTAAATTAACATGCCTTGATCGATTTCACTAACTCAACAGAGCTAAAATAAGATAAAATAGTGGCACTAATCTTAGCTTTGAGCCTTTGACATTAATGATCCCTACCACCACGCCAACCAACTTTGCAGCATTAGGGCTTATCCAGCCCTTGTTAGTTCGACTAACTGAGCTACAATATCAGCAGCCAACCCCCATCCAAACACAGGCTATCCCAAGTGTATTAGCGGGACGTGACTTAATTGCAGGAGCAAATACTGGTTCAGGTAAAACAGCCACTTTTGCACTGCCTATATTGCAAAAAATACACGCTGAAAAATCATTGGCTAATAATGGAAGTAAAAGCAGCAAAGGTAACTATGTTGCGGGACTAATATTGGTGCCTACCCGTGAACTAGCTAAGCAAGTTGCTGACAATATAAAATCTTATGCTGTCCATTTTAATGGTGAAATTAAAACAGTTGCTGTTTTTGGTGGTGTATCAGCGAATACTCAAATGCTCGCTTTACGCGGTGGCACTGATATTTTGGTGGCAACGCCTGGTCGTTTACTCGATTTGATTTCAAGTAATGCCATTAAACTTGATAGAGTTAAAACCTTAGTGCTTGATGAAGCAGATAGGATGTTAAGCTTAGGTTTTACTGATGAGCTATCTGCGCTGTTGGTATTATTACCAAAGAAAAAGCAAATTTTATTATTTTCTGCAACATTTCCGGAGCAAGTACAGACTTTAACCCAAGAACTGCTTAACAATCCCGTTGAAATACAGTTGCAAAGTAGCGACGTTAGCACCTTAGTACAGCGCGTTTTTACCGTTAATAAAGGTGAAAAAACTGCCCTGTTGGCGCATTTGATCAAACAACACCAATGGCGACAAGCGCTTATTTTCGTCAATGCAAAAAATAGCTGTAAGCACTTAGCTGAAAAATTATCTAAACGTGGCATTAGTGCAGAGGTATTTCATGGCGATAAAGGTCAAGGAGCTCGTAGTCGTGTGCTTGAAGCGTTTAAAGCAGGTAATATTGAAGTGTTAATTGCCACAGATATTGCTGCTAGGGGGCTCGATATAGAAAAACTGCCCGTGGTGATAAATTTTGACTTACCCAGAAGTCCATCAGACTACATGCATCGTATTGGTCGTAGTGGCCGCGCTGGTGAAGTCGGTTTAGCATTATCACTTATCGACTATGAAGATTATCATCATTTCCAAGTAATCGAAAAGAAGAACAAAATCCGCCTTGAGCGTGAACAAGTAATAGGTTTTGAAGTCGATGATGTCATCAATGATGCTCTTTTAAATGCGAATAAACCGATGGCAAAACCTGAAGGTAGTGGTAAGAAAAAACGTAAAAATAAAACGTCAGTGAATGCAGATATTTGGTTGAGAAATTCTTAACCAAAATATAAGGCAATTTTACAATACAGATAACTATACAAAAAAAGAAACAAGCCTGAAGAAGTATGGCATGCAGATATTAGAAAAAGATTATCAAGTTAACAGCGTACGTAAGGCTATCGAGGCGGGGTGTGATTCCATTATAGCTTTACCTACTGGTGGCGGTAAGAGCATTTGTATACTTAAATTATGCCAAGCCATGCCTGATAAGAAAGTAGTAATAAGTCTACGTAATGCAGCCTTAATTCCTCAAATATTACACACACTCACCATTAACGGACTGTCTGTGAGTGTTGTTAAATCGGGTTATAAATATGTTGCTGGCGGTGATGTGACTTTAATTATGGAACAGTCGTTTGGCAGAAGAAAACACCTAAACATAGAATGTGATGTTCTGCTACGTGATGAATATCATGTTGGGTGCATGGGTGGTGTCTATATCGCAATGCGTGAAGAATTATCCCCTGACTTGATTATAGGCCTTACTGCCACCCCCATTGATAGATTAGGCGTCTACATTGATAAATCGATGCTATTGATTGAAGAGACGACGACTAAGCAGTTGATTGAATTAGGTGAGTTAGCCAAGCCAGTATATAAAGTACCGAGTCTATCCCAAGAGATAGATTATAGTGCAGTTAAAATGTATCGAGGTGACTTTAGTGTATCCGATTTAGACTGTATATTATTGGAACATTGCTCTTTAGTTGCACAACAGA
This sequence comes from Colwellia sp., assembly GCA_029938115.1. GTDB lineage: Bacteria > Pseudomonadota > Gammaproteobacteria > Enterobacterales > Alteromonadaceae > Colwellia. The sequence continues at coordinate 38,583 of JAPYOP010000013.1, forward strand.
CCGTTGATGACGCACTATCTCATGGTCGAAAAGTTATGCTATTTGCTAACTCTATCAAACATGTAGAGGCATTATCTGAGGCTTTTACTTTGATAGGCATTCAACATGAGCTTGTTCACTCGAAGCGCTCGATTGATGATAATAATGAAAGCATACGTAGATATAAATCAAACGAGATTAGGCTAATAATTAATATGTCTATGCTTACCATTGGCTTTGATGATCCGACTACAGATTGCGTTGTTTTAGCTCGACCAACCAAAATATTAAGATTGTACTTACAGATTATCGGCCGGTGCTTACGTGCATCAAAAGGAAAGGTGAGTGCTTTAATCCTAGACTTAGCTCAATGTATTTCTACCCATGGTTTTGCTGAGGATTATAGAGACTTCACTCGTAAAACAGCTAAGTCTGCAGCAATAATGTCTGAGAGATTGAGTGTGACTAACATAGGTCAGTTTGTCGATGGCGAGTTCAGCTTTAATGAGTCTATAGAGCGCAAGATTGTCAAAAGAAAATCATCAAGTACCCGTAAAAATATTCGGCGTAGGTTAGTAGTCAGTAAAGAGTTTGCTGATAGGGCTGCCAGCAAGAGAGCTGAAGCATTGCTCAGACTTAACCCTAGAATGGAAAAACTAGTCAGCACTATTGAGCTGGTTAATATCGTTTATGAGCAACAAAACGAAAGTAACAAGATGCTTGATGAAATAGGTATGGTTAAAGTAGTAGCATTGATAGGGTTCGCCTACAGTGACTCATTAGTTGATAGTTGTACTAAATTAGTTGAGGGGTTACATGCTCAAGACAAGTCAATTAGAGGTTTATTGCTTAGAATTAGTAATTTGATAACAGCAATAGCTCGAAAAGAGTTAGCTATCAAAGCATAAGCAACGGCTAGTTAAAGAGCATTAATACATGAAGCAAAAAAATGAGCCTAATTAAATATTAGACTCATTTTGATAAAGCTTAATTTAGACTGATACGTCTATAAAGGCTTTTTATTTTTCGGCAAGTTTCTCAGCTAGATATAACCATGTAGGTAATACTGTGTCTGGGTTAAGCGAGACACTATCAATGCCCTGCTCTACTAACCATGCTGCAAAGTCTTCATGATCAGAAGGGCCTTGACCACAAATTCCCACGTACTTACCACGCTTTTTACAAGCGCTAATGGCCATAGAAAGTAATATTTTAATCGCAGGATCACGTTCATCAAATAAGTGAGCAATCAAACCTGAATCTCTGTCTAAACCAAGAGTTAACTGAGTTAAATCATTTGAACCAATAGAGAAACCGTCGAAATAATCAAGGAATTGATCCGCTAATAAAGCGTTTGAAGGTAATTCACACATCATAATAATACGCAAGCCGTTTTCACCACGTTTCAAACCATGTTCAGCCAATATATCAATAACTTGCGATGCTTCTTCTACTGTACGAACAAATGGGATCATCACTTCAACATGTGTTAAATCCATGTCATTACGAACACGCTTTATCGCTTCACACTCAAGGGCAAAACAATCACGGAAGTCTTTGGAAATATAACGCGCCGCACCACGATAACCAATCATAGGATTTTCTTCGTCTGGCTCGTACTCTTCTCCGCCAACTAAGTTTGCATATTCGTTTGACTTAAAATCAGACATGCGCACAATAACTTTTTCAGGCGAATAAGCTGCTGCTAGTGTTGAAATACCTTCTGTTAATTTGGCTATATAAAACTCAACAGGGCTTTCATAACCTACAATAATATCATTGATTTCATCTTGTAAATCAGCTGACTGCTCATCAAAGTTCAGTAATGCTTTAGGATGAATACCAATCATTTTATTGATAATAAACTCTAAGCGGGCTAAACCAATACCTGCATGAGGTAATTTAGCAAAAGTGAACGCTCTGTCAGGGTTACCGACATTCATCATGATTTTAAGAGGTAACTCAGGCATCGAATCTATTTCAGATGTGGTTACAGTATAATCAAGCTGGCCTTGATAAATAAAACCGGTATCACCTTCTGCACACGAAACCGTTACATTATCCCCTGTTTTAATAACTTCAGTGGCATTACCACAACCGACAACAGCAGGAATACCCATTTCACGAGCAATGATGGCCGCATGACAAGTTCTGCCACCTCGATTAGTAACAATGGCAGAAGCGCGTTTCATAATTGGCTCCCAATCAGGGTCGGTCATATCAGTAACTAACACATCACCAGGCAGAATTTTATCCATTTCGGCCAAAGAGGCTAATACTTTAACTTCACCACTACCAATTTTTTGTCCAATAGAGCGTCCTTCACAAATGACTTTTGCCGATGTTTGCAACTGAAACTGCTCCATTACATTGACATTTTCTCTACTTCGCACTGTTTCAGGGCGTGCTTGCACAATATAAAGCTTATTATCCAAGCCATCTTTAGCCCATTCAATATCCATTGGGCGACCATAATGTTTTTCAATAATCACCGCTTGTTTGGCTAGTTCTTGCACTTCATCATCGGTTAATGAAAAACGGTTTGAGTCTTGCTCATCAATATCAACAATTTCAACTTGCTTGCTGTGTTCTTGTGACTGGGTATAAACCATTTTAATAGCTTTGCTACCAATATTACGGCGTACAACAGCCGGTTTACCTTTAGCTAATGTTGGTTTATGCACATAAAATTCATCTGGGTTAACAGCGCCCTGCACCACCATTTCACCTAAACCAAAGCTAGAAGTAATAAATACTACATCTTCAAAACCGGACTCTGTATCAATAGAAAACATTACGCCAGAAGATGAAATATCGCTGCGCACCATTTGCTGAATACCCGCAGATAAAGCAACACCACGATGATCATATCCTTGATGTACACGATAAGAAATGGCTCTATCATTAAATAGCGAAGCGAAAACATGCTTAATAGCAACCATCACCGCATCGAAACCACGTACATTTAAAAAGGTTTCCTGTTGACCTGCAAAGGAGGCATCGGGCATATCTTCAGCCGTTGCCGATGAACGGACAGCAAATGAAGCGTCATCAGCAAACTCACCCGCTAATTTACTGTATGCCGCTTCAATATCTTTCTGCATATGTGGTAAGAAAGGCGTGTCAATAATCCACTGACGAATGGTTTTTCCGCACTTTGCTAATTCACTCAAGTCACTAACATCTAAAGTATCAAGTAGTTGATATATTTTTTCGTTAATGCCGCTTTGCTCTAAAAATTCATTAAAAGCAAAAGAAGTCGTTGCAAAACCTGTTGGTACTTGCACACCAACGTTCGCTAAATTTGAAATCATCTCACCAAGTGATGCATTTTTACCGCCGACGCGATCAACATCACCCATTCCCAAGTTTTCATACCAAAGTACGTTTTCTTGCACAACAATTCTCCATTAAGAGTCAATAAAAAGTTAAATCTGTTTGTAAATGCTATATATGCTTATTTATGTATAGCACTATATTTATAACTTAGGACATTCTACACTGCCAACTATTGAAACTAAAAGTTAAAATGAAATATAACTTAGAAGTTTTCACTTTGATCTTCATAACAACAATATAAGGATTTTGCATGCGCACAGCTTTTTACATTTCCGACGGTACTGCTATTACTTCTGAAGTTTTCGGCCATGCTTTATTATCTTTATTTCCAACAGAGTTTGAGCATCAAACCATTTCCTTTGTAGAAACAATTGAAAAGGCTAACGAAGCTAAAGAGCAAATTAATAAAGTTTGTGCTCGTTCTAATGAGGCTGCTTTGGTTTTTCATACGTTTGTTAATAACGACATCAGAGAGATTATTGACAGTTGTGATGGTATTATTTATAACTTTTTAGAGCATTTTGTCGCGCCACTTGAAAAACAGCTAGGCATGAAAGCGAAACCTAAAGCGCATAGAACTCACAGTATTCATGAAAATAGTTATGATTATCGCATTGAAGCCGTTAATTACGCACTTGCTAATGATGATGGCTCTGTGGTTACTAATTATGAAGATGCTGATGTTATATTGGTTGGCGTATCACGTTCAGGCAAGACCCCTAGTTCACTATACTTGGCGCTACAATACGGTATTAAAGCCGCAAATTATCCCTTTACCGATGATGATATGGATGAACTTAAACTTCCGGTGTTTTTAAAAGCTCACAAGAAAAAATTGTTTGGGTTAACCATTGATGCACAAAGATTAATGGATATTCGTGAAGGTAGAATGTCAAATTCAAAATATGCCTCGGCAAGACAGTGCCGTATGGAAGTACGAGAAGTTGAAAAACTTTACAAAAAAGAGAGAATTCCTTTTATCAATACCACCAAGTTTTCTGTTGAAGAAATTACCGCAAAAATACTCAGTGAAACGGGATTGCAAAGATATAAATACTAATTAACGTTCTACATTAAGGAACGATATCAATTTTTCATTAATTATATCGTTAAAATAGTTCACATTAGTCCTTATTTTAGCTATGTTAGCGCCCATAATTTAGTTTATGCCCAAGCGAAGTCAAAATACAGATTTTAGCTTATTTTTAAATAGAGCTTCGCATAAAACAAACAAACAAACAAACGAATACCATGACTATTAAAACTGATGAACTACGCACAAGTTTAATTGAACACTTAGTGTCTCCTGAGCAATTAGCTCAACAAATACCACTGAACCAAAAAACGGCTGACTTTATAATACAAAGTCGGCAAGAAATAGAAGCCATAATAAGTGGTGAAGACAAGCGCTTGTTAGTGATAATAGGTCCTTGCTCAATTCATGATACTAGTGCAGCTATTGATTATGCTAAACGCTTAAAAATCTTACGTGATAAGTACAACAATGAGCTACTTATTGTGATGCGTGTTTATTTTGAAAAGCCGCGTACGACCGTGGGTTGGAAAGGGTTAATAAGTGACCCAGATTTAGATAAATCATTTCACGTTGCTAAAGGTTTAAACCTTGCGCGTCAACTATTGGTAGATATCAATGAAATGGGCTTACCTGCAGGCACTGAATTTTTAGATATGGTTACCGGTCAGTATCTTTCTGACTTAATTAGTTGGGGTGCAATTGGCGCTCGTACCACCGAAAGCCAAGTACATAGAGAATTAGCATCAGCGCTTTCTTGCCCTGTTGGCTTTAAAAATGGTACTGATGGCAATGTAAAAATAGCCCTTGATGCAATTAAAGCATCAAGTGTTCCCCATGTATTATATTCGCCAGATAAAAGTGGCCAAATGTGTATTTATCGTACCCATGGCAACCCATTTGCACATGTGATTTTACGTGGTGGTAAAGTGCCTAATTATCACAAGGAAGATATTAACGAGACTTGTGAAAAGCTAGCAAAAGCTGGGTTAAAACAAAGTATTATGGTTGATTGCAGTCATGGGAACAGCTTTAAAGATCACAATAAGCAAATTGATGTCGCACGTTCGCTTGCTGAACAAATAAACCAAGGTGAAGAAAGCGTTTTTGGGGTGATGATTGAAAGCTTTATTGAAGCAGGAAATCAAGCAGTAAAAGCAGATACACCGCTAATTTACGGAAAGAGCATTACTGATGCTTGTATCGACTTAGACGTTAGCGAGGATATTTTAGACTTGTTCGCGACAGCGGTTAAACAACGACTTTAGTTTTTTTAAGCTACAAAAATAAAAAAAGGATAGAACTGATTTAGTTTTATCCTTTTTTCATGAAAATTGTATTATTTTATTTGTGCTAATAAACCGTCACTGGCGTCTTCAACTAAATCTAACACAAAACGAAATCCATTCGCACCACCATAATAGGGATCGGGTACTTCACTTTCTTCATGATTTTTAGCAAAATCTAAAAATAGCATCGCTTTGCTCTGTAAATGCTCAGGTGCTATTTTTTGTAAATCTTCTAGATTGGCATTATCCATCGCTAAAATAAGATCGAAATCTTCAAAATCTTTTACTGTCACTTTACGTGCTTTAATACCGTCAAAGCTATAACCACGCTCAACACCTACCTTTTGAGCTCTATGATCTGGCTTTTCCTTTGCATGCGCACCAACAGTACCGGCAGAGTCGACACTTAATGATAACCCTTGCGCTTTAGCCTTATGCCTAAAGACCGCTTCGGCACTGGGTGAACGGCATATATTGCCCATACACACAAAAAGAACACTCTTAATTCCCTTTAAATTCAACGCATTATCAGTCATTCTTCCTTCCATTACCTGTTGGTTTTTGTGTCTTTACACACTAATAAAATCAATAACTTGTAGTTATGTTTTGGGGAATATTTATAGGATTATAAATTCTATATTCAAACGCTACGTTGAAATAATAACTCAATTTTTAAAAAAAAAATATAGTTTAATATCACTAAGTTTTTGCCTATGTATTTCATCAAAGGCAACTTTTAAACTGGATTTTCAAGTCAAAAGATAAAAAATCAAACTAAAAGTAAAAAGTAGCCCTGATAATATTTAACTTCAGATGCCCACTTTCAAGAAGCTTCATACAGCAATGTATACATAGATAACAAGCATCAAACTCATTACTGTGGCAATAAAATAAATCGCATAATATCTCCAAATTTCAACTTTATTTTATAAATCAGAAACTAATTTAGTATTATGGGGAAAGTATAGCTTAAGGTAGGTTAACGCAATGTTATCGAATGAATAAATTAAGAGGAAAAATTAAAGATAATTAACGTATGACACCTATCTCATCAATAATCATAATTTTTTGTAATTCAATCAAATTAGAATGTATATTTTTATTTTTTTGGATAGACTATAGCGATACAGCTTCTGAATTTTTATTAGTAGGATATTCATATGAACAAAAAACTCAGCTCTTTTAATTGGCAAGATCCTATGAGCCTTGAACAGCAATTGTCTGAAGAAGAGCGCATGATCCGCGACACTGCCCATAGTTATTGTCAGGAAAAATTATTACCCCGCGTATTAGATGCGAATAGAAATGAAAATTTTGACCGAAATATTATGAATGAGCTTGGTAGTTTAGGTCTGCTTGGCTCAACTTTACCCGCAAAATATGGTGGCAGTGATATCAACTATGTTAGCTATGGATTAATTGCTCGAGAGGTCGAGCGAGTTGATAGTGGTTACCGTAGTGCTATGAGTGTTCAATCGTCACTGGTTATGCACCCTATTTATACTTTCGGTAGCGAAGAACAACGAATGAAATATTTGCCTAAACTTGCATCAGGTGAATGGGTCGGCAGTTTTGGGTTGACAGAGCCTAACTCTGGCAGTGACCCTGCATCACTAACAACTCATGCAACTAAAGTTGATGGTGGATTTCGTTTAACTGGCAATAAAATGTGGATCACTAATTCACCTATTGCTGATATATTTGTTATATGGGCAAAACTCGAAGGTGTTATCCGAGGCTTTGTACTTGAAAAAGGCATGGCCGGTTTATCTGCACCTAAAATTGAAGGGAAATTTTCACTGCGCGCTTCTATCACAGGTGAAATAGTGATGGATAATGTCTTTGTTCCTCAAAACAATATATTTCCTGAGGTTCAAGGATTAAAAGGCCCATTTAGCTGTTTAAATAAAGCACGTTATGGCATTGCTTGGGGAGCCATGGGCGCTGCAGAATTTTGCTTCAATAGCGCTCGTACTTATACTTTAGACCGAGAACAGTTTAAACGACCATTAGCGGCGAATCAGTTAATTCAAAAAAAATTAGCCGATATGCAAACTGAAATAAGTCTTGGCTTACAAGGTTGCCTGCAAATGGGTCGTCTAATGGATGCACATAATTGTCCCGTTGAATTAATATCACTAATGAAACGTAATAATTGTGGTAAAGCGCTTGATATCGCCCGTGTTTCACGTGATATGCATGGCGGCAATGGCATTAGTGATGAGTTTGGAGTTATACGTCACATGATGAATCTAGAAGCGGTAAACACCTATGAAGGTACGCATGATGTTCACGCTTTAATACTAGGTCGTGCTATTACTGGAATTCAGGCCTTTTATTAATGGCAAATGCATTAGACAATATTAAGGTAATCGATCTTAGTCGAATATTGGCAGGTCCTTGGGCTTCGCAGATGTTGGCTGATATGGGTGCAGAAGTGATAAAGGTTGAACGACAAATAACGGGAGATGATACTCGCTTTTGGGGACCTCCTTATATTAATTCAAACAGCAATGAACAAACACCTCAAGCTGCGTATTTTCACTGTGCTAACCGAAATAAACAATCTATTGCTATAGATATATCATGCAAAGAAGGACAGCAGGTAGTTAAAGACTTAATTGCTCAAGCCGATGTTGTTATTGAAAATTACAAAGTCGGCGCTTTAGCTAAATATGGATTAGATTATCAATCAGTTAAAGAAAGCAACCCGCGACTCGTTTATTGCTCTATTACCGGTTTTGGTCAAGATGGCCCTAGCGCACATAAAGCTGGCTATGATGCAATGATCCAAGGTGAAGGTGGCTTGATGAGTTTAACCGGAACAGTCGACGGCATGCCAATGAAAGTGGGTGTTGCATTAGTTGATGTAATGACAGGATTATATAGTTGTAATGCTATTTTAGCGGCTCTTATGGCACGTCATCATACACATAAGGGGCAATACATTGATATTTCATTGCTTGATGTACAAGTCGCTACTTTAGCAAATCAAGGCATGAATTATTTAACAACAGGTGAAAATCCACCACGGCTAGGTAATGGACACCCAAATATTGTCCCTTACCAAACCTTTGACACTAAAGATGGCTGCATTATTCTTGCTATAGGTAATGATAGACAATTTGAAAAATTTTGTACGATAACTAATTGTAGCAAAGTTACAGATGTGCCACGCTTTGCAACGAATAAACTGCGAGTAATTAATAGGGTTGAACTTATCGCTTTATTAACAAATATGCTTGCCGAGCAAACAACCCTTTGGTGGCTTGAAAAACTCGAACAAATCTCTGTGCCTAGTGGACCTGTGAATACCTTAGAACAAGTATTTAATCATCCTCAAATTAAGCATCGTAAAATGGTAAAACAAGTGCCCGATAAACGAGGTGACTTTGTTAACACAATTAGCTCTCCAATTAATCTTTCTCAGACACCGCTAAAATATCATAGTGCATCACCTGATTTAGGACAACATACCCGTCAAGTGTTAGCCAAAAACCTTAATTACAGTGAAGCGGTAATCAAACAATTATTTAGCAATAAAACGGTATCTTAATACGGTTATTTTCTGCGGTTAAATAATCGTATATGATGAGTAAATCAGTGTAAAAATAAATAAAGAAATAACTAGGCCGCAGAAACAATTAACTCTTCATTGATATCGCACATTACTATTTCTAACTCAGCAACAACGCCCTGTAATAATTGTTTGAAGCTATCGAACTGCTGTTCATTAATCGCTGTATCAAGTAACTTTGCAGCTTCAAATAAAGGCATAGCCCCAACTGAACATGCCACACCTTTAAGTGTATGAGCTAAGTGTTTCGAAGCTTGAAAGTCATTGCATTTGATTGCACAGCTAAGTTTACTTGCATCATGATGATGGTCTTGATAGAACATTTTTAATATATCTTTATATAACTTTTCGTCATCTAGAACATTGCTCATACCCAATTTCACATCAATACCTTCTATCGCAAAAACAATACTCAGTGCATTTGAATTTAAACTTTCTTTTTCTTGAATAAACTGTTTTTCTTCTGCTGTATATTCACTTCTATCACCTAAAGTAACGATGTCATTATCAAGTAACTCGTCTGCATTAACGACCTGATTACGCCCATGAGCTTTGGCATGATATAAACCAATATCAGCTTGTTTGAGTAAACAAGCCATATCTAAAGAAACACTGCTACTTGAAGATACACCTATACTTACAGTGATACCGACTTCTTTCTTTGAACCGTTATTTAGCGGAATTCTCATGTATTCAATACTGGCACGGAACCTTTCGCATGCATTAAAAGCATCATCAATTGATGTGTGAGGTAAACACACCGCAAACTCTTCACCACCAATACGCGCAACAATATCATAATTTCGAAAACATTCAGTTAAACGCTTAGCAAAGGCAATCAGTATTTTATCACCTATATCATGTCCATAATCATCATTAACAACTTTAAAGAAATCAATATCTAGCATTGCTATTACTAACGGTTGTTCAGTGCGTTGTGCTTGGCTTACTGCACTGCTCGTTTGCTCATCAAAGCATGCTCTGTTATTAATGCCGGTTAGAAAATCAATTTTAGCCAGATCTTCTAAGATTTTTGTTTTCTCCCTTAACCGTAATGCTGTTCGCATGCGTGCAAATAATACTTTCCTTATATAAGGCTTAATAACGTAATCATCTGCACCTAACTCTAATGACGATACAACCCCCTCCTCTGCATCGGAAGACGATAGCATTATCACAGGAATCATTTGCCAATGAACATTATTTTTCAAACGCGCTAACGTCGCTAAACCTGACAAACCGGGCATGTGCATATCAAGTATAATTAAATCAATATCGGTTGAGTCTAAAATAGATAAAGCTATTTCACCTGAGCCTGCAGAAATAACGTCACAACCTGCCGCTTGCAAATCGAATGAAAGAAGCATTTGGCTGTCTTTGGCATCGTCTACCACAAGGATTCTATAATGTTTATCAAAGATCATTTTAAATACTCCTTGGCAGATTTAATTGGTATTACTTAGCTAAAAACTCGGCAAGTTCTTTAGAGTTAAATGGTTTACGTAACACTGGATATTCCCAACTTCGATCTTCAATGGCAATATAACCACTAATTGAATATACATCTATTTCTGGAAACTTATCCTTAACCATATTGACAGCTTCACGACCTGATAGATCAGGCAAAATCATATCCGTAACGAAAATATCAAATTCACTATTTTGTTCAATTGTGTCAATTAATTCCTCTTTAGTGTTTGCCATAACCACATCAGCTCCTTTGCTTTCAATAAATAAAGCGACAAACTCAGCAATACTAATCTCATCATCAAGAACTAAAACTTTTTTCCCTTTGAGCTTGCTATTATCTTGAACGTTTTCAGTAACTTTATATCGCTCTTTTAACTCTCGGCATTTAAAAACCAAGGTGAAATGCGCGCCACCTAATTCACTTGTGCCTTCAACCTGAATTTGTCCATTATGTTTGTACATGGTGTTATAAACATTGGCTAATCCAATGCCATTCCCTTTGTTTACAGATTTAGAACTATAAAAAGGATCAAATATTTTAGTTAAATTTTCTTCCTGTATACCTATACCACTGTCTTTTACATGTATTTCTAACCGATTGCTTGCTGACAAGTTAGCTGAGACCTCTATTTGCCCACTTAAACCTTTTTCTTGAATAGCATCTTGCGCATTAAGTACTAAGTTAAGTAAAATATTTATGAACTCTCCTTGTGGAAAATTTATAATGCAATGCATAGGTTCAAACTTAAAGTTCATGCTAATAGTACTTAACAATAACTGCTTAAATAGGTACTTATTATCTTCAATATCTTGAACCGGATCAAAGCTCACTACTTTGATTGTTGGTTTTCGAGTAAAGGCTAACAACCGTTCGGTAACACTTTTCCCCTTATCAATAGCATTTTTCACTCGCTCTATATAAGTTGAAATATTTTGATCACCACGAGCAAACTTCATTTCTAACATTTCAATGGCACCAAGCGCTACGCCCAATACATTGTTTATATCATGTGAAACATTTCCGAAGGTATTGCCTAATAAAGCTAAACGATTTGATATAATTTGCTGTTGTTCTTTTCTGAATTTGTCAGTGACATTTTCAACTATCCAAATATAAATCCCTTCATCTGGTTCATAAGTAACCGACAAGTCAAAGACAGTATTATATTTATCAAAACTAACATTAGATTCTTTTATCTGCCCTTGTAACATCGCTTTCTTTTTGTAATTCATATATTCAGTGATGCTGAAATTAATGTAATTAAACAGCACTGAACTTTCATTATCATGATGTGGTGAAATATCTTGATATACCACATTGTCGTTATCATCAATAAAAAATATTGGCACTTTTATCGTTAAGTTAACCATGGCTAACAGTTTAAGTTTTTCAAAAATATTTTCTTGTCGTGAAATATCTTTTACAACGCCAAATAAACCTTGTGCTACGCCATTGTAATCAAAATCAATTTCAGCAATCACCTCGAGCTTCACTTTTGAACTATTACTTTTTTTAATAGCTCCTTTAAAGTATAAAGGGGTTAAATCTGTAATAGTTACATTCATTTTTTCTTTGAATGAATTGCAATCTTTATCAATAAATAAAGCAGCAATATTATCAAGTGTAGGGGTGAATGATTGTTCAGAAAGTCCGTGTATGCGGTAAACTTCAGATGACCAACTAAACGTTGTCTCTTTAAAATCATAACGCCAATGTCCTAAATTACTCACTCTTTCAGTTAACGAAAGCCAATCATTTTGTTTTTTTAACTGTGAATATATTATTTTACTGTCAGTAATATCTTTAACTGTGCCAAAAATCAAACTAGCACGGTCACCATTATATTCAATGATTTTAGCTACCGCGTGAATCCAAATGGTTTTATCATTGTTTGTTTTTAGTGGGTAAGACACATCCACATTATTGACCTCACCTTTAAGGTGACGTTCAAAATGTTGAAATATTTCAGTTAAATGTTCATCTAAAAAGTGTTTAGGCCAAAACTCTCTTGAGTCTTTAAATGCTTTTGCTTTATAACCTAAAAGCAACATCAATTGAGCTGAATAAAAAACGGTATCTTGCTCAAGATCCCATTCCCAATAAGCCTCATCGACCCCTTCAAGTAACTTGTGGGCATACTCAAAACTGAGTGAACGTGGCTTCAAAATAATTCATCCTCATCATCAAGTTCTTCACTTTCGACAGCTTGTTGAATACTTAGCATTTGCAATTTATCAACACTCAGTAAAGCACTATCAAGTAACTGAATGACTTCTATAAAGTTAACGTCATCTTGGCTGTGTTTTTTAAGAGAATCATGAACAAGATCCGTTAAATATTCTTCTTGTTCCACATTCAAATCTAGCACATGAAAACTAAAGCCTATCTTTTGAACTATTTCACTCATCACCTCTTGTTGATGATGTTTAGATATTTCCACCATTTTTTTCGTTGAATTAACGGCTTGCGTAATTTGCTCTTGCACACCAACTAAAGAATTTTTATAAGCGATAAACTCCATTCTTGCGCCTACACACTCAATAACAGATGCTAAAGCATCAATGTAAATATCAGTATCGACAGTCCCTTGTTCAAGGTTCAAAATAAGAATAGAAACTAAAGAATGATTGAATATGGTTCTAGGGCCAAATTGATATAACCTAGGTTTGACCTTTAATAATTCCATAACTTCAATTTCAACAGGTGAACATATGCCCTTTTGTGCACTAAAAAACTTTGGATGTTCACTTAAAGGATAAAAAGCAATGCAACCATGCAGTCCCATACTATAAAAGTATGAAAAAACTTCATCTCTAATTTTTTCATAAGTAGAGCATTGATTAAGTTTAGAGGTAAGCTGCATACAGCTTCCATATTTAGATGCTTGCGCCATTGAAATATTAATGACATTTTCTTTCGACTTTATTTCAGCTTCAAAATCATTGATTTTGTCTTGATAAGAAATTAAGTGCTGTAATTTGTTGCGTAAAGTCAGCAAAGAAATGGGTTTAGCCAAAAAATCATCTGCACCACATTCCAAACCTTTAAGAATAGCTTCATCGGTGGCTAACCCCGAGTATAAAATAAAGGATGTTGGTGCTTTATCGACATTTTGTTTGGATTTAATCCAACTCGAACCTTTCTCATCGCCAATATATTCATCAACTAAAGCGATATCAAATTTTATTTCCTTTAATAAATCATCAGCAACAGAGAGGTTATTAGCACATTTAATCTCAAAATCATCTTCTAGACTTTCAGCTAATAACTTAAGGTATTCCAAATCATCATCAATGATCAAAAGGTTATGTTTACTCATTGCTACTTATCCTTGTGTTACAAAATAAATTTCCTAATGTGTACTCTTTATAGAAACTTAATGTTTGATGTTATGCCAAACATAGCTGGCCGAGACTAAAGTACCGTTATCTTGGTAGTCTAAGGTGTCACACAGTTGGTTTACTAACTCTATGCCACGTCCACTTAAATTTAGGCCCTTATCTTGTGCATAACTATTACTTTTTAAGACATTAAAAATGTCGAAACCTTCACCACTGTCTTTAATGCTAATAAACATTTTTCCACCGTGACTAAATGGAAAATAATAAAGTTCGATACGAACAAAGCCATCAAGTAAATATTCTAAACGCTTTGAGCGTTCTTTATAGTACTGACTAAACCCTTCAGCAGAGTTTTTAAGAGAAGAGTCCATACCTAGCACCCCATGATCTAATGAATTAATAAACAGTTCAGTAATAATGGTGTACAAACTTTGCCAATGCTCACCGGCACCTTCAATATCATTTATTTGGTTCATGATAATGGGGATTGGATTTACACTAGCAAGTAATTTATCGGTTAGTTCTAACTGCCATGACCAACTAGGAGAGGTATTATAAAAGGCTTCTTCTACAATAAAGGTTTCTGGCATTTGAGGTTGATTAGCTTTATTAATGGATTCACTTTCTTGCCAGCCTGAACAAGGAACATCAACAAGGGACATATCATCTTCCAGAGGCATACTTTTACAAAAGTTTTTTAATCTTAATGCAACTTTTGTGGCTATATCACCATTTAATAATCCCTTCTCTGCTGCCTGTTCGAAATGCAACACGCCAAACTCTTGCCCTTGTTCATTTCTAGCTTCAATAATACCATCCGTTATTAATACAAACCTATCGCTAGCATCCACAGACACAATGGCAAGTTCAATATTAATAATAAGTTTAGGCAAAATTCCTAGCGGCGGATGAATAGATTGAAAACGATGCTTAATGACACCTGATTGAGAAAAAAGGTAGCCATCCGGTAAGCCCGCATTAAATACATATAAGGATTTATCATGCTCTGAAATACAAGCAAAACACGCGGCAAAAAATAAATCTTTAGGCAATAAATCACATAACTGCTTATTAATTTGTGCAATTATGTCTAAGATAGAAAAACCTTTTTTTGTCATTGCTCTAAAAGTTTCAGTAACGGGTATGGCACCAATAGAAGCTCTTAAGCCATGTCCGGTAAAATCGCCTAACAAAACGTGTATATCGCCATTTGGGCATAACGATGTTAATTGCATGTCACCACTAAAAATAGTAGCAGCTTGTTTAATAACGCTTATTTTATTTAAAGCAAAATTTCTAGACTCTATCACATCAGACATAAGCTTTTCAGCCAGTTCAGCATCTTTTTGCTGTTCTTGCTGCAATTTTTTAACTTGAAAATATAAATCACTTATTCGTTGAATCGACTTTATTTTTGCTTTAAAGACTTGCGGAGAAAAAGGTCTAACTAGAATGCCATCTCCGCCAGCTTCAACACTATCTATATAAGATTGTTCGGTATCCATGCTGGTTATAAAAATTAATGGGGCTAGGTTTTCTTTACAAATATTTTTTATTCGACGAGTTGCTTCATAACCATCCATCACTGGCATGTTTATATCCATCAAAACTAAGTCGGGTTGATACTCAACATACATTTCAACACCACAAGCGCCATCATTAGCAACAACAACTTGATAGTTTTCTTCCTTTAAAAGCGCAGACAGCATCATACATTGCGTCATAGAATCATCAACTACGAGTGCTAATTTTGCATGTGTGTTAATATTTGTCATGGCTATAAAGCTCTAGGTCTAATGCTGAATAGTCATTAATCGGTGAAACTGAGCTATTTCTAGAATTTTATTTACCGTATCACTCGGCTTACTAATAACCAGCTTACTCGAATGTAAATCTACATGATCTTTTAGAAGTAAAATCATACCCAAAGCAGAGCTATCCATATAATCTGTTTCACTTAAATCTAAAACATAACTCATGTGCTTATCCAAGCAATGACTATAGGCATCGCGAAATTGCTGATGCAGTGAAAAGTCAAAGCGCTCATTAACACTTATAATAACCTGATTATTCTCTTGTGAAATATTGCAGTTTACAGACATCTATATTCTCCCTAAAGTGATCTTTAAATTCTCATTCAATATTTTTTCTCTAAAATAAGTCTACACTACCCTCATCCATCGTTAATTGTTTTACACTTCTAGCATCTTCAGTTTGCTTGGTTTCATAATAAATCTTTTGACACCTGTCCTTTAATGCGAGTAGTTGTTCATGAACAGGGGTTTGCTTATTTTGTTCGAAGCTAATCAAAACATCACTGATATCATGTATGCTTTGAATATTAGCCTCTAAAGACTCTAATGATTGTCTGGTTAAATCTTCAAATTGTAAGGAGCGAACGCCTTGAGAAACAGCCTCAGCAATTTTCGGTGAAATACCGGCTAATGTCTTTATAACTTCAGTGATATTACACTCTACTCCAGCTTGAATGACTGTTTGCTGGTTAGTCGTTAAGGTTTGTAAATCTTTGAAACTTGATGAAATATCCCCAACAGCCTCTTCAACAATTAGTCGGGTTCTATTAAGCTCTGCTTCTATAATATTTATCTCTTGATGTAAAAACTGCTGTAATTCAAATACAACATTATGAATTAACACATTGTCAACATCGGGCATCTCTTCAAATCGTTCAACCGAAGTCATAAAGCCTCTCTCATTTCATCTCTATTTAAGGAGGCATAGTCCAAAATTGATTTACCAATATCATTTAATGGTAACTCTAAACAATGTGCATCAATTGCATGAGCTTTACCTGGCATTCCCCAAATCAAGCTTGTATTTTTGTCTTGCACAATAGTTTTTGCGCCTTGTTTTTTCAACCTGAGCATCCCTTGCGCTCCATCTTGCCCCATACCGGTTAATAAAACGGCTTGGACATTTCCAGCAAGATCTAACAGTGAATCAAATAGAACATCAACAGCAGGTTTATGCCGATTAACTTCTGCAGAATCAATTAAAGTACAAAACAATGCCCCGTTTTTATGAACAACTTCTAAATGTAAATCTCCGGGCGCGATATAAACATTACCTTGCTTTATTTTTTGACCATGACTCGCTTCATGAACTTGCATTGGGCATAGTTCATCTAAACGCTTAGCAAAACTTAAACTGAAACTCTTAGGAATATGCTGTGCAATAACTATTGGTGGTGAATTTTCAGGCATAGTTATCAACAGTTTTTTAAGTGCTTCTGTGCCGCCCGTTGAAGCGCCAATTGCCACAATATGATTACTTCGTTTAACTCCTTCAAAATTATGTACATTAATACTTTCAAGGCTATCTTTAGTTAAGTTAGAACTTAGTTTAAAGTTTTTTTGATCTACGGTGGCAGATTGAGTTATTTTATAAATCAATGTTTCCTTGAAACTATCTTTTGTAGCTAATAGCTCTTGAACACTGGGTTTCGCAATGAAATCTACCGCCCCAAGTTCAAGTGCTTGCAGAGTGATATTGGCACCTTTCGTTGTTAGCGTCGAAAGCATAATGACAGGCATGGGTCGTAAGCGCATTAAATTAGTAAGAAAGGTAATGCCATCCATTTTGGGCATTTCTACATCAAGCGTTAAAACATCAGGATTTAATTTTTTAATTAACTCACGAGCTACAATTGGATCTTCAGCTTCTCCCACAACCACAATATTAGGCGCTTGACTCAGTGCATCCTTAATTATGTTACGAATAACCGTTGAATCATCAATTACTAACACCTTAATGGTACTCATATTTACTTCCTTTCACCGTAATCACCTATTTAGCAGGCACCATTGCAAAGAGCACGCCCCACTACAGTATATATATATATTGATTAAAAAATGTTTAAAACAGTTCCACGTCTCCATCTACTTTAGTAGATTCAATTTCACTACTGTAATCTGTTTCACGTTTAACAATTGTATTGTTATGCAAGTTATCTAATCGTTTAACAAATGCTCGACCATTGTGAGGAACAAATAAAATTTTTCTAGGATAAATATCACCTAAATCAGTACTTTCTATCTCAATCCCTTCTTGAGCCAAGTAATCAAAAACAAAATCAATATTTCGCTGACCAACATCAGACATTTGTTTTAGTACTTTTCCGCCACCAAATAATTTTGCTTTTAAATTTATTCGTCTACCACCACATTTTAAAATTTCATTAATTAAGTGCTCCATAGCATAATTACCATAACGTGTCGCATCAGTTAGTTTATCTCGGCTCCCCCATGTCACTTCATGACGTTTTTTGTCAGTGACAGGCAACATAAAATGGTTCATGCCACCAATTTTAACCCGGCTATCCCAAATACATGCTGAAATACATGACCCTAATGTGGTTGCTATAGCTACATTGCCAGTAGTCATGTAAAACTGGCCAGGCAAGATTTTTGCAACCACAATATCTCGTTGCTTATCCCAGTAATGATTAATATGGCTGAACTCAGGTAAACACTTTGCCATACAGGCTTGTACCATTGGGTGTTTATCTCGACTCACACTTCCCTCACTTTTCAATAGACTGCCGGCATCAATGCCGACCTACAACTTGGTAACAGTTACCTAACCTTAAGCTTTGGTATAATTTCATAGTGGTTTTCTAAAAACAGTTCGCCCAACATTATCGAAATGCTGCTGGTAAGCGCCTAAATTTTCACTATGTCCCAACATTAACAGGCCACCTGGAGCTAATAAATCATAGTACCGAGTGAATAACTCTTGCTGTGTCGGTTTATCAAAATAAATAATCACATTGCGACAAAAAATAACATCAAAAGGTCCTTTCATTGGCCAGTCATGCAATAAGTTCAATTGCTTAAAGGTTATCAAGTCACTCAATCCTTTATTAACCTTTATGTTATTTTCATTTTCTCCAAAACCACGCTTAAAGTATTTGTGTTTAAAATCTTCATTAATATTTTCAATTCGCTTGTACTCATAAACACCTGTTTTTCCTTTAGCTAAAACATTTGAATCAATGTCGGTGGCAAGGATTTTTACATCCCAAGCAGATAACTTTTTGTGCATAGTTTCTAATACTGTTATGGCAATACTATAAGGCTCTTCGCCAGTAGAGCTTGCGGAAGACCATATACGTAAACGCTTTTTACCATTAGCTTGCACATTTCTGTTCTTCATTAACCGTGGCAACTCTTCGGTTGCCAAATAATCAAAATGATGCTGTTCTCTAAAGAAACTAGTCAAATTAGTGGTAATAGCATTAATAAAATAGTCTTTTTCTTGTTCTCCATGATTACGCAATAACTGACAATAAGCGCTAAATGATTTAAGTTTACGTTCTCTAACTATACGAGTAAGGCGGCGGTACACCATTTCACGCTTATTATCATTGAGTACTATCCCTGTAGACTGATAAACAAACTGACATATAAAATTAAAATCTTCATCTGTCAGTCGTACCGCTGTATCTCGAGTATCTTTAATCATTAGTAATTAAAATTCCTCCCATTCTTGATCGCTAGCTGTTTGGATTCTTGGCACTGACTTCGCTTTAGCTCGTTGAGGTCTTTTCGTTGCTGTTCTTGGTTTTCTTCTAACAGGTGTTTCAATTTGTGGCTCTTCTTCTTCGCCATTATTGAAGAATGCTACTTGATCTAGCAGTGCTTGTGATTGCTCTTCCATTGATTTACTTGACGCAGCGGCTTCTTCAACTAATGCAGCATTTTGCTGTGTCATTTCATCCATTTGACTAACGGCGGCACTAACTTCGCCAATACCGGCAGACTGTTCTTTACCTGCGCTATCAATATCACTAATCATGTTGCTAACGTTTTCAATTGAAGAGACTAACTCTTCAAATGTTTTGCCTGTTTCGTCAACTAGTTTAGTTCCTTGCCCAACGGCTTCAACACTGTCATTTATTAATCCTTTAATTTCTTTAGCTGCACCTGCTGAGCGTTGAGCTAAGTTTCTCACCTCAGCGGCCACTACCGCAAATCCTCGTCCTTGCTCTCCTGCTCTTGCTGCTTCAACTGCAGCATTTAAAGCAAGTAAATTGGTTTGGAAAGCGATTTCATCTATGACACTAATGATATCCGCGATTTTTTTACTGGATTTGTTAATGTCGCTCATGGCGGTAATTGCGTTACGTACAACCGCGCCACCATTGGTTGCTTTTTCCATAACAGAGTTTGAAAGCTTACTAGCTTCAGTCGAATTTTCTGCATTTTGTTGCACTGTACTTGTTAATTCTTCCATTGCAGAGGCTGTTTCTTCTAAGCTAGATGCTTGTGATTCTGTTCTATGACTTAGCTCATTATTACCTTGAGCAATTTCACGTGCCGAATCAAAAACATTCGTTGAAGCACCACGAATTTCATCGACCATATTACTTAAGTTATCCATAGAGCCATTCATGGCATTGGCTAAGGCTAAAAATTCACCGCCATAACCATCGCGCATACTTTGCGTTAAGTCACCTTCTGAAAGCGCTTGCGCTACATTAATGGCATCAGTTATGGGATCTACAACGGCATTCATTAATCCATTAATATTTTCACCTAAATCTTTCATAAAACCTTGGTAATCATCAGTAGTTATTCGACTATCTAATTTACCTGAGGTAGCATCATTAATAAGACCCTCAATTTGCGTTTGAGCATCATTTTCTTCAGTTAAATCTAACCATTGAACGGCAGTGCCAACATGTTCTCCCTCTTCATTTGTTAATGCAATACCAATTAAGCTAAAGGTTAATCCTGCGACAGATATCTCAGTGGTGTAGGGTAAATTAGCGGGATTTGATAATAAATTTTGTTGATGTGCAGGGTTCTTATGAAAGGTATCAAAATTAGTCCCAACCATACTGTCCACTCTAAACGCAGGTAAAACCGCTTGCAATTTCGCTTCTCTTCGTCGTAACATCGCTATAACAGCTGGATTAGCATAAACAATTTTACCGTCCCTATCAGACATCATAATATTAGTTGTCATGCCTTCAACTGCAGAAGTCAAACGGCCTACTTGTAAAGATTTTTCTCTTATTAATGTAACATCTTGCCATTCTAGTGAATTGCCGATGTACTCACCACTGGCATTCATAATTGCGGTAACATTTAATCGAAAGACTAAATGTTTGATTTGAATGTCAGTTGAATAAGGTAACTTATTTGGATCATCCAACATTTTACGTTGATGAGCAGGGTTTTTATGAAAGCTGTCGATATTAGTGCCAATAATCATCTCGGGGTCAGCTTTAAAACCCGGCCAATTTTGTGCGAAGGTTTCTTCATGTTCTTTTAAAAGGCTCAAAGTTGCTTCATTGGCATAAGTGATTACAAAATCTCTATTAATCATGATAGTCGCAGTAGCTGACTGGTCAATTGCACCTTGTAATTGTGCTGCTTTGTCTTCTTGTTCACGAGATAAAGTAATATCTTGCCATTCAAGGCTATTGCCAATATACACACCATTGCCATCTAAAATAGCGCTAACATTTAGCTTAAATATTAAATGTTTTATTTGAATTTCAGTTGAATAAGGCAAGTTATTTGGATCATCAAGCAATCGACGTTGATGTGCAGGGTTTTTATGAAAGCTGTCAATATTTGCACCCAAAATCAGTTTTGGATCGGCTTTAAATCCTGGCCAATTTTGAGCAAAAGTCGCTTCGTGTATTTTTAATAAAGCTAGCGTTGCATCATTAGCATAGGTAATAATAAAATCCCTATCGATCATGATAAAAGCGGTAGCTGATTGATCAAGTGCACCTTGCAATTGTATAGCTAAATCATCCTGTTTTTCAGTTTTAGTGGTTTTCATGTCCATAGTAGATCCTTTTTCACTGTTAATTTTTTCCGCAGCTTCAGCTGCTTCAATCATTGTGGTTGCAAGGGTTTTATATACTGCTGTCCAAGCTTTTTTTATCCCTGGTGTAAACTCTTTATCTAAACCAATCGCTAAGGTTTTAAGTAGGGCTGCGCCTACCGTGTCATAATGTTCAGGTTTAGTACCATAAGAGACATGTCGGGCACCTAATTTTTGTACCGCTGGAATTAACTTCTCTGGTTCATTAAGCAATTTAACGGCAGTATCTAACATGGACATTAATTTTTTGCCCTGTTCAGCCATATCATTTGGGAATAAATCCTTCAATGAGGGATCCATTTCAAAAAGTGTAGTGTAAAATATATCCGCTGCTTGTGGCGCTATAGGTAATACTTTGGTCCAGCTTTCTTGCACTAAACTTACTTGTTTGGGAGTCATAAGTTTTCCTGTTTGTTATTAGTGGTACAACCGTTTTAAACTAGGTTATGTTTTCAAAAATAAACCTATACCTTTTCTATTTCATCTTCATTTGCTTTTATTACTGATTGCTCTTCAATATTGCTTTGGTTAGCTTCAGCTTTGTCAATACAATATAAATCGTCTTCATTGAGTAACACTTTACTGTCGAGCAAAATAATGAGTTTTTCTTCTATTGACGCTAAACCCTTTAAAAAGCAACTATCAATGTTGTTACCAAAGGCTGGTGCTTTTCGAATTGATTTATTATCAAATTTATAGACTTCTGAAACGGCATCAACAACAATACCAACAACCATAGTGCGTTCATTAGACTGATGGCGTAATATAATGGTGACTGTTTGCTCGCTATATTCCAGAGCCTCTTTGCCAAAACGCAGTCGTAAATCAATAATAGGAATGATAACGCCACGCAAATTAATAACGCCTTTTATATAACTTGGTTTATTCGGCAATTCGGTTACTGAGCTCCACACTCTAATTTCTTGTACACACAGAATATCCACGCCATATTCTTCACCTTGTAGCATAAAGGTAAGATATTCTTGTTCTATTTCAGCCATATCATTTCTCCCTTTTAACTAATGTTGTAAAGTATGTTTTTCGACTTTTTGTAAATGCTCAACATTCAATAAAGTGACAACGTTTTTATCAACATTTATTAAACCTTCAACATATTGAGGCTGAACACAACCACCAAATGCTGGAGAGCTTTGAATATCGTTCTCTTTCACATTTAATACATCTGACACCGCGTCAACAACGAAACCTATCGTTCTTGAAAAGTCATCTACATGGTAAGTAAGCACAATGACCACAGTTGTTTCATGGTAGCTTGCTTCACCGATGTTAAACTTAAGACGTAAATCAACAATGGGAACAATAATACCGCGCATATTAATTACACCCTTTATGTAACTTGGCGAATTAGGAATTTTAGTTGGTTGTTCCCAGCTTCTAATTTCTTCAACACAAAGAATATCAACAGCGTATTGTTCTTCCGCTAACATAAAGGTTAAGTACTGTTCACCACTGGTAATAAAATCTATTCCCTCGATTGAATGTTCACCTTCTACGGGAATGTCTGTGGCTAGATCTTGAATATCCATTAGCAAAACTCTCCTACTTCACTGCTACTTTGTTGCTTTTTTTGAGCATAACTAAGTGCCATTTGAATCATTCCGGGGATATCTAAAATCATAGCGACAGAACCATCGCCCAATATAGTGGCACCTGAAATACCTATAACCTGTTGATAATTATCTTTTAAACTTTTTATCACCACTTGTTGCTGAGCAAGTAAATCGTCAACCATTAAGCCCACTTTTTGGCCATCTGCTTCAACAACAACAAGTAAAGCATTGTCAATTTCAGTGAAATCTGTTGCTAAACCAAACAATTGATAAACAGGTAAAATTGGTACATTTTCATCTCGCAGACGATATAGGGTCATATCGCCTGAAACTTTATTAATTAGCTCTCGATCAACTTGTAATGATTCGACAATAGAAATCAAAGGTATGATGTAAGTCTCTGACCCTACTTTCACTAGTTGTCCATCTAAGATTGCTAGCGTTAATGGCAAGTTAACTTTAAAGCAGCTTCCTTTACCAATAGCTGATTCAACCTGAATACGGCCACCTAAAGATTGAATGTTACGTTTAACAACATCCATGCCGACACCGCGACCAGAAATATCGGTTACTTGGTCAGCCGTTGAAAAGCCGGGCTCAAATAACAAGTCGAATACTTGACTGTCTGTGAGTGTGTTATTTGGCTCTACAATGCCTTTTTCTACCGCTTTAGCAAAAACTTTTTCTCGGTTAATTCCGCCGCCATCATCTGAGATTTCAATAACGATATTACCGCCTTGATGGTATGCATCAAGTGAGATAGTACCCTTTGCAGACTTGCCATTAGCCAATCGAACATCCGCTGGCTCGATGCCATGATCTACTGCATTTCTTACTAAATGTACAAGCGGGTCACCAATTTGCTCCATGACAGTTTTATCTAACTCAGTTTGCTCACCTTTGATGACCAATTCTATTTCTTTGCCTGTTTTATTTGCTAAGTCATGCACTAAGCGAGGAAAACGATTGAAAGCAAAACTTATCGGCAACATACGAATACGCATAACACTTTCTTGCAACTCTTTGGTGTTCTGTAAAAGTTGTTCTAGACCGTTGGTTAAACGTTCAATGTTATCCATTTGAAAATCGTTACCTAATTCAGACAACATCGACTGTGTAATGACTAATTCACCTACTAAATTAATCAAGTGATCAACTTTATCGACACCCACCCTAATTGAGCTAACTTCAACTTTGGCTTTGGCTTTGGCTTTTGTTTTTTCCTTAGGTTTACTTGTGGTTGTTTGTTCAGTGTCAGGGCTTGGAGTGTCTTTTGTTTCAGCCACTTGTTCTTGTACTTGTACTTGTTCTTGTACTTGTTCTACGGCTAAGTTTTGTGTTTGTTCAGGGGCTTCTTGATTAATGGCATCGGCCAGTGTGATTTCTAATAAACACTCATCTTCTACCCACTCAAATACTTCATGTATGTCTTCTTTATTCGCGCTGGTTTTTAAAGTTAAATCCCAACTTAAATAAAGTTCTTGTGGGTCTATATCATTTAAAGCGGGTAACTCACTTGTGTTAGCTTTAATTGTTAATTCACCAAGTTCTGCTAATGCATTAAATAAAAACAGCGGATCATTACCCGTTTTGGCTAAATCGTGTTCTGGAACAAAATGAATTAGATAAGTCAACAATTCATCATTTTCCTGGTTATCCGATGCATTATTTACCGTTTGAGTTGTTTGTTCTGAATTAGTGACATTTGTTGTTTCATTACTCGCTAAGGTTTGACTTAACTCCTTAGTCGTTTTTGATACTTTATCTTCATCATAGCTTTCTTTATCTCGCGCAGCTTCAATGAGTAGTCTCATACAGTCGACAGAAGAAAGTAATATTTCGATATCTTTTTGTACAACCTCGCGGCGACCATCTCGCATTTCATCTAATAATGTTTCAACTAGATGGGTAAACTCGGTTACAACATCAAAACCAAAGGTACCAGCGCCACCTTTAATTGAATGAGCAGCTCGAAATATAGAATGAATAGTTTCATGATCACCTGCTTCTAAATTCAGCAAGCTAGACTCCATTAGCTCTAAACCTTCAAAGCTTTCTTCTAAAAAACTTGGAATAAACTGTGATAAATCAACACTCATAATTACTTGCCTTAATGGATGCTATAAAGATTAGCGAACCACCCTTTTAATCGTTGCTAATAACTTTTCAGGGTTAAAAGGCTTGACTAACCAACCTGTTGCTCCCGCCGCTTTACCGCGCATTTTCATATCCGTTGAACTTTCAGTGGTTAACATTAAGATTGGTGTAAATTTGAAGTTAGATAGTTTGCGTAACTCGCCACATAAAGCTATGCCGTCCATGTTTGGCATATTTACATCGGAGATAACTAAGTCAAAACTACCCGTCTGTGCCTTAGCTAAACCTTCTAGGCCATCTTTAGCCTCAACGGTTTGGTAACCAGCACTTTTTAGCGTGAAACTGACCATGTCTCTAATTGAATTAGAGTCATCAACAACCAGTACGTTTGCCATAAACATTTCCTCTTTTATTCTACTTATAAAACGGTTTAATTATTTGCTGACCTTGATGAAATTTGATCAAGGTAAAATGAAATATATTTAATCAGGTAGATATTCCATAAGGATGGCTTCATTAATGCCTAATTGTTGAATGCTTTCATGGAGAATACGAGATGTTGATTCCCATTCAAGCTCCTTTCCTTGCGCTAAAATATAGGTGATTACGGCCAAAATAAACTGCACACCGATAGTATCGATACGAGATAAATTACTATCATCAATTTTTATAGTTGTGTTTTCATCAATAATTGGCTGTATTTCGAGGCGGTACATATCTACTTGAGCAATAGTTAATTCGCTGGGGAACTTGATCATTTACAATCCTTTTCATAATTAGTATCTGCCTGAAAAACTGATTAAGCTTTTAAAAAACAACTTATTAATTTATTACTTATCGATTTTAACTATATGTCAGATTTCCATTAAATCAAGAAATGAGAAAAAAAAATAACTGCATTTTGTAACCGACTGATTATAAAGGTAATTATATTTCACATTAATTAATGATAATGATAGGAATGCTATTAACTTTGCTAGCACAGTAAGTTGAGCTTTTCAAGAAAGATGGCTGTTTTATTTCATGTTTTTAATAAGTTAACTATAAACCTACCACTTTAGAGTTAAGTTTTATCGAGGAAGATAAAGCACCATAAATACACAAAACATTACAATTATCCAAAATGCTTTAATAAAAAAACTAAGTTTACTGTGTTTATCTTTAGGGTGTTTTTTTGGCAAAGTCATACCACAGTTGTTACAAAGGTCATTATTAGCCTTATTTTTACTAGGGTTATTTTCACTTTGGCAGTAAAGGCACTTTCTACTTGATTTAGTCATATTTACAGCGGCCTTATTGAGAAGTTAATTGGTGATATAACTGCGGTAAACGCAAAGGCAATTGCTCGGGCCTTAAGATAACGGTGAAACCATCACTACCAAAAAGGTAGGGTAAGTATTCTTGAGCGTCTGTATCAATAGTGATGCAAAAGGGCTTAATGCCTAATTGTTTAGCTTCTTTAATAGCGTTATGAGTATCTTCTATACCAAAACGCCCTTCATAATGGTCAATATCGTTAGGTTTACCATCAGTTAGAATAAGTAATAGCTTTTCACTCGTCTTTTGCTCATTAATAACGTGAGTTGCTTGGCGAATAGCTGCCCCCATTCGAGTATAAAATCCGGGCCTGATGGCTTGAATTCGTCCTCTGACGACATCACTATATTTTTCGTTAAAGTTTTTAAGCATGGTAAAGCGAACGTTATGACGTTTCACCGAGGAAAAACCATACATTGCAAAGTTATCGCCAACTGATTGTAATGCTTCACCAAAAAGTAATAAACTATCTTGCACAACATCAATCACACGGTTTTCATTATCTAAATGTGCATCTGTAGACATGGATAAATCAGCGAGTAATAAACAGGATAAGTCTCGGTTGTTGCCTCGAAACGATTTATACAGCCCTTTTTCAGCACTAGGCGCTATTTTACTTTCAACATGAAAATCCAACCAAGCGTTTAAGTCTAACTCTTCACCTTGTGGTTGAGCTTTTAACCAATATTTAACACTGCGTAATTGTTCAAACTGGGCTTGAATAGATTTCGCTATTTTTTGTAATCTTGGCGGAAGCTTAGCCGCTTTAGCATCTTTAGGTAGCATAGGTTGTAATAAACAACGATCTTCTTCGAGGGTTTGTTTTTTATAATTCCATTCAGGCAGCTTAAAACCTTCGCCTAATGGAATATCATCTTCTGATGCTGAGGGTAAATCAAGGTCAATCCTAATTTGTGCGCTTTTTTGCTGATCTTGCTGTTTTGCTAAAGTTATTTTATCAAGGTCTTCAACGACTTTAGAAGTATCGTCATCATCGTCACTATCATCGCAACCACGATCTATTTTTGAAAATTCACTCCAAGAGAACAAACTTTCAAGACGAAAAATAATCATGCCTTGCTTTTCATCCGGTGAATCGACACGCTCTGCTTTTTTACGACTTGCTTGAGATTTTTTAGCTACTTTCTTTTGCGTGTCTTCGTTTTCTTTGAGTTCTTCAAACTCTTGATATTCTGGAACCAATACATCATCGGAGAACGCTGAAGGATAGAGCCACAAATAAACAGCTTTAGGCGCAAAGTTAACCATAGGAAATTGGCTTACTGACCCTGGCGATAAAATAGCTTTAACAATGGCCCGCTCCATTTCTTGTTCAGCTTTTGGCAATTGATTAATTTCGAGGCGACTTTTAACAAAAGCTTTAGCTAATCTGGCATAACGATTACGCAAGGCAGGAAACTGTTCTAATACGTTAACAACTAAGTTTTGGTTGTCAGTTGCCCAATGACTAAACTTACCGCTATGGTGCGCGGCTAGTACAGCTAGCCAAATATATAAATCATAGTTTAATGACTTATCATCAAAAATAGCGAGGGATTCTGGTAAACGCAAGCTTTCTTCGTCTTGCCACGCTAGACTAACAAGTTGAGTATCACCTGAAATTTTTTGTAATAAGCTCTTACGGCTTAAATATTCGCGTCCAGTTGCCGCTTCAATACGCTTTACAGCATCGCCGCCAAGTGCACGAAAAATCATGCCGACAGATTTACTAACTTCGTTAAATGATACCCGGGCATGATCGAATTCAGGGTTAGCTTTACGCGTAATATATTTGTGCCACAAACCACCAACCCACTCTTCCATAACCTTAAAACCATTCAACTAATAGATAATAAGCTATTTTAGCAAATACTACGGGGTTAACTGTGATTTGGGTCAATAATCAAAGCAGTAGCTTGAATATAAATTATGGTTTAGAGAAGTTTAGAATGGGATCTGTTTTAAAACGAGCGGTACATTCATCCGGCGATTTATTAATGATGTGCCGACGAAAAGATTCATCCAAGGATAACCATTTATCGACTAATTCGGCATTGGCATGAGTTTCGTCAAAAGCCTCAATTAATAACTGCTTTCGAACATCAAACAATTCATCAGGAATGAACATATGATGATGAGTAGCCGTTGGTGTTTTTCCAACATAAACATTAGTACCTCCCAGGACTTTCTGCATAAAATCTATTTGCTGATCTTCGATATGCTGCTGTGGTATTTCCATAAAATACTTTCCTAACCAAGGGTGCTCATATACCTTGTCATAGAAAAGTTTATTTATTTTAATGAGACTATCTCTCCCACCCATTTTTTCAAACTGTTCTAACTTCGTCATGCTATTCCTATGCAAAAATACTCACTTAAAATAAACTATAGATTAATTTATAAATAAAACACTAACTCATTGTTAAAAAATAGGAAGTTTATTTGCCATCGCTCGGGCTAAGTTGAGCATTCCAAGCAGCACAAAGCAAGCATGCAAGGTCACAAAATAGAAAATAGTTATCATGACTGACACGCCAAATTGAGCTGAATAAAAGATATAAAAAACAGGTACCACACCTAACATTAAGCCCGCTAATGCTGAAATTTGAACAGCTCTAAATAAATGGATTTTATTGAAATGGGTGATCGCATTGGGCTTAACCCTATTAGGTTGAATTTGATATAAATAATAAACAAGAAGGCAAAAACTACCGATAGGAATAAGTAATAAATTAGACAAAAAAAGCGACTGGTAGATTATTGCAGGTTTATTATCTTGCTTCGATTTCATACTCGATACTTTTCCATTCTGTTGCTTAGCTTCAGTTTACACCAAATAAATTAAGCCTATTATGATAGGTAGTAAAATAACATAAGCCATTAACAGTCTGCGCCAAAGTTTAGGCGCTTGTTTGAGTTCCATGAAAACATCAATTATTTGCTGTCCTTTTAAAAAAACAATAAATAAAACAATGCTGATAAACAAGCTTTTCTGCATATTAAAAAAGCTTAGAAACAAATTTACATAGGTAGATATTACCGTTAAAGCAAGTAGCCAAAGCCAGCTTAAGGTGTTTTTCTTGTTAGTGTCAGTTATATTCATAAGGTTATGTAGATATCTGCTAAATTATGTAAATTAATGGGAATAAGATAATCCAAAGCATGTCAACCATATGCCAGTAGCTAGCACCCGATTCAAACCCTGAAATATTACTCACACTATATTCGTTTTTAGCGGTTTTTAACGCTATAAAGGCAAGAATAACCATGCCTAATAAAACATGCATTAGATGAAAAAAGGTAATCATGAAATAAAGTGTAAAAAAGGTATTTGTCTCAATATCAATGCCTTGTTCAAATAACGATAAGTATTCCCATATTTTCACGCCTATATACACACAGGCAATTAACTTAGCAACAAGGAGTAAACGAGCAGATTGATTCCCAAAACCTTGGTGCATTTTATGTAAGGCTAATGCGACAAAATAGCTGCTAGTGATTAATGTTAGCGTATTAATTAAACCTGATATTTGATGTAATTTTGCTTTACCTTGAGTGAACATTTCAGTATTTAACTGCTCTGCAACAGCAAAACCAATAAAGAAAATAGCAAAAACGGTTAACTCCGCTAAAATGAAGAACCACATGGCCAAATCACCCGGCAAGCGTTTTGTTTCCATTGCTGTATCTTTTGTTTTAGTTAAGTCTCGCTCAACTACTATGTTCTCAGTTGCTACATTTACTGCACTGTTCATTATTTACGTACTCATAGCAGGATTACTCATTCAAATTAAGCATAAGATGCTTATTCATTGAAGGCTTATTCATCAAAGTAAATGTTGGCAACGTCCATTAGTGCTTTAACTGTTTGTGGATCGTCAGACAAAGGCTCAGCTAAACAACAGCGACAAACATCAATGGCATTCATACCTGAACTAATCATTCGGGCTGCATAAATAAGTAAACGGGTAGAAGCAACTTCATCTAAGTCATTTTTCTCTAGTTTACGTAGTGCATTGGCTAGCTCAACTAATTTAAAGGCTAAATGGGCATCAACGCCGGTTTCTTTAATAAGTATCTTCTGCTCAACTTCGGCTGTTGGATAATCAAAACGCAGCGCTACAAAACGTTGCCTTGTACTTGGCTTCATGCCTTTTAGTAAATTTTGATAACCTGGGTTATATGAAACAACCAGCATAAAACCAGGGGCTGCTTCAAGTATTTCACCGGTACGCTCTAACGGTAATATTCGCCTGTCATCAGCGAGTGGGTGCAAAACTACGGTTGTATCTTTACGCGCTTCTACTATTTCATCTAAATAGCAAATCCCCCCTTCTCTAACCGCTTTGGTTAAAGGGCCATCTTGCCAATATGTTCCTTGAGGACCAATTAAATGTCGGCCAACTAAATCGGCTGCAGTTAAATCATCATGGCAAGCAACCGTATATAACGGTTTATTTAACTTTTCAGCCATATGCGCAATGAAACGTGTTTTACCACAGCCTGTTGGCCCTTTAATTAAAACCGGTAATTGATTTTCAAAAGCATAGTTAAACAAGGCGACTTCGTTTCCTTGTTCTTGATAAAAAAGCTTATTTTCTGACATTTTTTTAACTCGGTAAATATTATTGTTGGTAAAATATCCTGCTACTGATAAAAGTACAATCGGGATCGGCAGCTTAGTTGATAAGGATCATTAAAAATTAAAGGTTAGTTTATTTCTATAAGAATTAAGCTTTAACTTTTAAAGTACCTGGACTTTCGTTAGAATCAATTTTCTAGTATTTTTATCTTTATTTGATTAGTTCTAATATGCATGCAGTTTTTGAATACATCCCATTAGTTATATTTTTTATCGTTAATAAGTTTGCTGATATTTATTGGGCAACGGGCTCATTGATAATTACCTCAGCACTGCAGATCCTCTATTATTTTGTGAAAAGAGAAAAGGTTCCAACACGAAATTGGATATTCTTCGGCTTAATTGCCGTATTTGGCGGATTAACCATTTTTTTGCACGATGATGCTTTTATCAAGTGGAAAGTAACCATTATCAATGAATTTTTTGCAATCGCATTAGTGGTTAGTTATTACGGTTTCAACAAAAATATTATTAAACAATTCTTATCAGAATCAATAGCATTACCTGAGCCGGTTTGGGTTAAGCTAAACCTTACTTGGGCAATGTTCTTTTCATTTTGTGGCATTCTTAATTGGTATGTTGCTTTTAATTATGAATTAGAAACTTGGGTCAATTTTAAAGTCTTTGGTTTAACGGGTCTTATGTTCACCTTTTCAATTGTTACCATATTATTTTTAAATAAATATATAACCGATGAAAGTGAAGATATATCCGATGCGATTGAAGACAGTGTTGAAATTACGTCTAATGTAATGAGTACGCCTCAGCATAATAAAGATAATAACAAAATATAGGAAAATCAATGTTCTACTTAATTTACAGTGAAGATGTTGAAAACAGCTTAGAAAAAAGATTATCAGTAAGAGAACAGCATTTAGCACGCTTAAGTGCTTTACAAAATGAAGGACGATTACTGGTTGCAGGCCCTTGCCCTGCTATTGATAGTAATGACCCAGGTGAAGCAGGCTTTACTGGCTCATTAATTATTGCTGAATTTGATTCTTTAGCGCTCGCTCAAACATGGGCTGATGCTGATCCATACATTGCAGCAGGCGTTTATGAAAAAGTTACAGTGAAGCCTTATAAAAAAGTATTGCCGGCTTAATAATAACGACTTAACTTTTTTAACATTGTATTTTCAACTATGCTGTAAGTAATTAAAAATTAACTGATAGCAAAACGACTTAACCTTATTTACCAACATTAAAAATATGACAAAGAAAATATTAACTTTAAGTGCTTTTATCCTTGCGCAACTTTCACTTTCAACACCTGTTTATGCACAAAAAACATTGGCTGAATGTGAAAACATTGAGCAAGCGACAGAGAAACAATCTCGTTGCTTAGATGGGGTAAAAGATACCCTCGACCGTGAATTGCAAACGTGGGTAAATCATCATGTTTTTAATATGGAAGAAAAAGCACTCGCCACTGGCCGACATTCAGCAATGAAAATGTTCAAACGCTCTCAAAGTAATTTTATCACTTTTCGTGATAATGATTGTCGCTGGCAATACCTTGCAATTTCGCCCGCAAAAGGTGCTGGTATGGCTTACAAAAAGTGTTATATCGTGGTTACTCAAGCGCGCATTAAAGAATTAAGTATTGTTGAATAAACAGCTTATACTTATAGCGTTTATGCTTTTTGAACTTGTTCTGCTTCTGCTGTAACGCTGACTTCATCACTCAGTAAAATAGCTAACCAACGCCCTTCGGGTGAACTTTCAAAACCAATTTTCAAAATCATGGTTAAAGGTACGCTAAGTAACATTCCTACTGTGCCTAATAACCACCCCCAGAAAATTAACGATAAAAACACCACTAACGTTGACAACCCAAGACCTTTTCCTAAATACCTTGGTTCAATCATATTGCCCATAACCATATTAATAGCAACATAACCGAGTCCAATAAACCCTGCTTCCCCTAACCCTAATTGTAAAGCCGCTAAGGTCACTGCAGGTACTGCCGCAATGATAGAGCCGATATTAGGAATGTAATTAAGTAAGAAGGCAAAAACGCCCCACAAAAGGAAAAAGTCTAAGCCAAAAGCCCACAACATTACAGAAACAACAATACCTGTTGCAATGCTAACCATAGTTTTAATAGCGATATAATGATTTACAGACTCCAAAAAACGTTCAATTTGCTTTAAACGCATTTCAGGGTCGTCTAAAGCAAAATGTAACTTAAGCGGAAATGATGAGGCTTCAAACAACATAAAAACGACAGTGAGTATAATTAAAAAGAGGTTAGCCATTACCGAGCCAAATCCACTGAGCATGTTAGCAGCCATACCCATAGCGACGGCAGGGTCAAAATATTCTAATAAAATAGCAGAAGATATTTGAATATTATAACGCGCTAGAAAGGCAGTTAACCAAGTGAATTGATCCCTTAACTGTAATCGATATTGAGGAATAAGCTGCGACAATTCATTTAATGACTTACCAACCAAACCTGCTAACGACAAGGCAATAGTGACAAAAATACCAATAACTAAAATAACTGAAATAGCTTTAGGTATTTTAAATTCACTTGCCTTTGACACTAAAGGGTTGCAAATGATAGCGATAAATAAAGATAATAAAAACGGAACTAATATATTCGCGGCAGTTTTAATTCCCGCAAATATAATAAAAATAGCAGCTACCGTGACAAAAGCTTTCAGCATTGAGCTATTCTTTGAAATTGAAACCATGCAAATGAATCCTTATATTTTTATCGTTTCAATATACCTTAAATATATTAGTTACACTAGTTTAACTATCATTACACCTAATTAATCATACAGTTATATTAATATAACGATGAGAAAAAACATAAAAACTAGAACAACGCCACTTATTTAGCTCAGCTTTCTTAATAAGCCTTGCGTGTTTTGCTTCATGGTATTAGCCACCATAAAGTAACCAATAACAGAAACAAAAATACCGCCACTCGCAGGGCCTAATAACCAAATATAGGGATGCATTCTACCTTCAACATCAAAGAGCTGTTGTTGAATAACCATTAAGACAATATCACTCACTATTGCGGCAACTAGTCCGGCTATCGCTCCTAAAAGCATAAATTCATAAAGTGTTGCAAGTTTAATTAAGCGCCCTTTCGCGCCCAGAGTTCGTAATATCACCATTTCTTGCATGCGTTCAGCCAAGCTTGCTTGCACCTGAGAAATAAGCACTAAAGCGCCACTAACGAGGACAATAGATAAAACAAAACCAATGGCAAGTGACACTTGCGCAATAATAGATTGAGCTTGTTCAATTTGTGCCTTGATATCAATCATGCTTACCGTTGGGTAACGTTGTAATAATCGACTAATATCCTTGGTATGTTCGCTTTTTAATTTTGCCGCGCTAAAGTATGTGACCGGAACCTTTCCTGCCATATTAGGGCTTAATATCATAACAAAGTTAGGTTTAAGGCTACCCCAATCAACGCTCCTAAAACTAGTGACTTTGGCACTTAATTTTTGTTCATTCACTAAAATAGTTAGCGTATCACCTAACTCTAAATCGAGTACATCTTTCCAACCTTCAAATACTGAAACCTCTATGGCATCACCACCTGAAAACCATTGCCCTTCAGTAATTTCATTTCCCTCAGGTAAAGACGCTAACCATGTCAAGTTAGGCTCTCTACTGACTCCTTCTCTCTCACCTTCTTCCTTTTCTTCACCCTCTTGTTTTGATTTTCTACGAGAAAATTCTTCGCCATTTACAGCATCAACTCGACCGCTAAAAACAGGATAAAAAGCCTCGTGAGTAATTTTTCTGTCGTTAAAAAACTTCTTGATTGGGTCTACTTCTTGCTCAGCAATATTGATGATAAACATATTGGGAGCATCTGCTGGCACTTGCATTTGCCAATCTGAGATCATGTCATTTTTAAGCACGACTAAAAACAACATCAATTTAATGGCCAAAGCAAAGCTAATTAGCTGTATGGCATTAGCATTTGCTCTTTTTTGTAGTGTTGCTATTGCTAAAGACCAACTAGAACCGGGGCTAAGACCTAAACGACGTCCTGCAGCAAATAATAAACGTGATATAGCAAATAAAATAGC
This sequence comes from Colwellia sp., assembly GCA_029938115.1. Taxonomy (GTDB): domain Bacteria; phylum Pseudomonadota; class Gammaproteobacteria; order Enterobacterales; family Alteromonadaceae; genus Colwellia. Next base: position 74,171 of record JAPYOP010000013.1, read on the forward strand.
AATAACAAATAAAGTTGAAGCAAACAAAATTAACGTAGTAATAATGTCACCACTAAATAACCACATTAAAACAAAAATGGTCATCATGGATAATACAATATGAACTTTACTCACTGCCAAGCTATCGCCTAAATTTCGACGTAGAACGCGAAGTGGTGGGATATCAAATAAATCTAGCAATGGTTTTAATGAAAACATCAAGGCACAAACAAGCCCGATAAAACCAGATAATAGCCATGGCCGAATTCCTGCTTGTGGTAACTCAGTCCCCATGAACTGCGCTAAATAATCAGCTCCAATGGTTTGCAATATAAAACCGACAATTAAGCCCGCTACAATAGAAAAAGCAGTCACTAAACTAAGGTGTAATAAAAAGATATTTCGGATAACTCGACGACTACCACCTAAGGTTTTCATCATTGCAACCGGATCGTATTGACGCTCACAATAACGTTTCGCAGATACTGCCATGGCAACAGCCGCGAGCATAATGCCAAATAAACCGGCCAGTAATAGGAATCGCTCAGCGCGTTCTAAATTGTCCCCTAAAGGTGACTGTCTATCTTTAATACCTTGCCAGTTTTGGTTACTTTTTAGTTGTGGTTTAAGCCAAGTATAATAATCACTTAACTGTTGCTCAGTACCTGCAAAAAGTAAACGGTGAAATACCCTACTACCCGCTTGAACAGCTTGTGTGGTCTCAATATCACTATAACTAAGTAAAACACGCTTATTACCCGATAACGAGAAAAATGGTGCGTCAGGCTCTTTTACTAACACTTTGCTAATATTAAAAACACCGGCGCCAAGCTCTACATTATCACCAACTTTAACACCTAAAGAGTAAAACAGTCCTTCACTAAGCCAAACAGAGCCAGATTTAGGGCCATCGTCAACATCATAAGGTTGGCTGTTTAAATCGTCTTTAATCGAGATCTTTCCACGTAAAGGATAAGTGGCTGTTGTTGCTTTTACCGAACTTAAAACCAACTCATCATTGGCAAATAACATAGAGTCGAAATAAAGCATCTTTGCCGTTTTAAGATCAAATTCATTCGCTTGCAAAAGTATTTTAGGATCAAAAGCATGATTACTAGACAAGCGGCGATCAGCGGCAATAAAGTCACTACTTTTTTGCGCTATATTCAAGCCAATGCGCTCAGTTATTGACGATAAACTAAAAACCGTAAGTACAGCTAAAGCAATTGCCGCAAAAATAATGGTTAATTCACCACGGCGAAACTCTCGCGCAAATAATTTTACCGCTAATTTAACCCACACTGATAGCTACTCCTTCAATGATTTTTTCAAGTTGGCCACCTTCAATGTGCACAATACGCTGACATTGTTTTGCAAGCTGTTCATCATGCGTCACTAAAACTAAAGTAGTGCCATTTTGCTTATTTAAATCAAAAAGTAACGTTTCAATAAGATGACCGTTTTTACTATCAAGATTAGCTGATGGCTCATCAGCAAAAAGTATTTTTGGTGAGCCAATAAATGCTCGGGCAATGGCAACCCTTTGTTGCTCCCCTCCTGACAGCTGTGAAGGATAATGAGCAAGACGATGAGAAAGCCCTACTTTATCTAACAATTCAAGTGCTTGTGCTTTAGCATCATGATCACCTGCTAGCTCAGCAGGTAACATAACATTTTCAAGTGCAGTTAAACTTTGAACCAACATAAAAGATTGGAAAACAAAACCAATTTTCTCTGCTCTTATTCGAGCTCTAGCTTCTTCATCAAGTGTACTTAATGCATCGCCATCAAGATGAACTTCCCCTTGAGTTGCGACATCTAATCCGGCTAATAAACTAAGTAAAGTTGACTTACCCGATCCTGATGCGCCAACAATAGCAACAGATTCCCCTGACTTGACAGAAAAGTTAATATCGCTAAGGATAGTGAGGCTTCCTTCTAGGGTAGTAACACTTTTGGTTAGCCCTGAAACCTGAATTACATTTAACTGAGAAAGTACTGACATGAATCGCTATTTCCTAAAATCTATTATTATCTTAATTCTGACAAATTTGTCATTTACAAGCTATGCAAATAACAAAATTCTACTTATTGGTGACAGCTTAAGCGCTGGCTATGGACTTGAGCAAGCCCAATCATGGGTTCATTTGTTACAAAATGAATATAAAGAAAAAAATAAAACCATCATTATTATCAATACCGCCATCAGTGGTCAAACAACGGACAACGCGTTATTAAAAATTGATGCATGGCTCAAAGCACACCAGCCTAGTCATGTATTGATCGAGCTTGGTGGTAACGACGGCATAAGAGGTTTTCCAGTTAAGCTACTACAAAAGCATTTAACGCAACTCATAACAAAAAGTCAACAAATGGGTGCAAAAGTAGCTTTGATGGAAATTCAAATACCACCAAATTTAGGACCAAGATACCGTAAATTATTTACTGAAAGTTACAGTAAAATAGCAAAAAATACTAATACTTATCTTATGCCATATTTTATGACTAGCATTGCCGTTGATCCAACGTTAATGCAAAACGACAACTTGCACCCTAATGTCAAAGCTCAACCAATGATCCGTGATTTTATGTATAAAGAAATTAATAAATGGTTACAAGAATAAGCTTTTGTTATGCCTAAATTTAAAAGAGATCTAATGATAAAAGCAACTAGTATGAAAGGGTATTTTTAAGGTAAACTTACCCAATACTTTTTCAGTCAATACTTTTCACCCAACAAAGAAACTAAGTTAGAACAACACTATGGATTTCATTTGGATTTTTTTCGCTTTTGTTTGCGGTTTAGCAGCTAAGACTGTTCATCTCCCCCCATCTATTGGTTTTTTAATTGCAGGTTTTGTCTTAAACTTCCTTGGTTATCAAGCTGATGACAGCCTCACAACATTAAGTCACTTAGGCATAACCTTAATGTTATTTACCATCGGCTTAAAGCTTAATGTAAAGAGTTTATTTAAAAGTGAAGTTTGGTTAACTAGCTCATTACACACAATTTTGTGGTTAACATTTACAATTATTATCATTAAATTATTTGCTATGTTAGCTATTAGTTATTTCACTGAAGTAGACTCTATAACGGCTATGCTTATTGCTTTTGCGCTTAGTTTTAGTAGTACTGTGTGTGTAATTAAATTATTAGAAGAAAATGGCGAGATGCGCACCCGACACGGAAAGTTAGCCGTTGGTATTTTGGTAATTCAAGATATAGTAGCCGTTGCTTTTCTTGTATTTGCAACAGGAGAAACACCGTCAATTTGGGCTATTACCTTATTAGCGCTGTTTTTCATTAAACCCATAATTAGTAAAGTTATTGCTCATGTTGGTCATGGTGAATTAATCCCTTTAATGGGATTTTTCATCGCGTTGGGGAGTTATGAACTATTTGAACTGGTTAACATCAAAGGCGATTTAGGCGCTTTATTAATTGGTATGTATTTATCAACCCACCCTAAAGCATCAGAAATAAACAAATCACTATTAAGCTTTAAAGATTTGTTTCTCATTGGTTTCTTTTTATCCATAGGGTTTAGCGCAATCCCTACGTTCGAAATGTTAGGACTTGCAGCGCTGCTTGTGTTGATCATTCCATTTAAGTTCACACTCTTTTTTGGCTTGTTAACCATCATGAAAATACGTTGTCGTACCGCATATTTAAGTGCTCTAGCTTTAAGTAATTTCAGTGAGTTTGGCTTAATCGTCGCTGCAATAAGCGTTGCCAATGGTTGGTTAAGTAACGAGTGGTTAGTTATCCTGGCATTAGCTGTAGCTATATCTTTTGTCATCACAAATATTTTATATCGCTTTGCCCATGGTTTTTTTGGTCAATACAAGGCGTTTTTTCACCAATTCGAACGTAAAGGATGTTTAGCTGAAGATACTTTTTATCAACCGCACCAAGCACCAATTGTAATAATAGGTATGGGTCGTGTTGGTATGGGAGCTTATAGAGCCATTTGTGAACATGGTGATAAGCTTGTTTGGGGATTAGACGCTGAAGCAGAGAAAGTAGCTTGGTTATCACAACAAGGCGTACAAGCTTATTGTGGCGATGCCGAAGATGCCTTTTTCTGGGAGCGAATCAACTTGTCTAATCTTGAGTTGGTTTTGCTTGCCTTACCCAATGTTATTGACAGCATAAGCATAACGGAACGTTTGAAAGAAGCAGGATACAAAGGAAAGATAGCGGCAATTGCTCGTTATGATGACGAACGTTCGCAACTGGAAGCATTTGGCATTGATAAAGTGTTCAACTTTTACAGTGAAGCTGGTGTTGGGTTTGCCGATGAAAGTATGGCACTTATAAAAACACAAGCGAAATAGTTTAACCCAAAACCCACCCTACACTTCCTGTGCATATCTTGTGATTAAGCTCTTTATAAGTTGTGTTCACTTTGTAATAGAAACCACTTAAACAGTCTATACACACGACAAAACAACTTAAATAGACAATAAATTCAAAGAGATAAAAAACAAGTGAAATTAATTCGCATTAATAAAAACTTGCACTACACTTAATTAGTACGAGAAGCACAGCATGTGAATACTTTTATATTTATTCACGAACTTCTCTCTTTAAAGACATAAAAATGCTCGCAGCAGCTTACGTAAATACTACGTGTTTACGTAAGTTTTCAAATGTTTTTATACATGTTTGTAAAAGTTAATTAGCGCACGGCTCAAACCCCTTTGAGCCATTCCCTTAAGCCCAAACTGAAATGGTTTGGGCTTTTTTTTATGCGATTATTAATTAAGTACGAAAGTACTTATGCTGTAAACGATAAGGAGGTAAATCATCCAAGATCAAAAGCAAAATAGCTAATCTTCTGTGAGTTCTTTCAATACATCTTCTTTTAAATCAGCCCACAGCTTACCTGATTCAACACCATATTTACGAACTGCAAAAATGGAATCGTCAAAACGATTTTCTTTTGCTAAATCAATAAGTTTTTGATAATAAGTTCTAGATATTTCACGGCCCATTGGATGTGAAAAATACAAGCTACCAATACGAGAGTACAAGCCTCTAAAACCATTAAGAATGAGCAAGTAAATAGAGTTTCCAGATGCAACAACTAGCTCTTTATTCAGTCTATAATCAAATTCGGCGAATGCTTCACCAGTATCTTCAACATCAGCATAAGCACTCAATAGCTCAATTGCTTTTTCGGGGTCATTTTTTATAGCTCCCCGTACATAAATAGCACTGATATTAGTACGAGCCGAAAGTAAATTATCAACTAAGTCAGGAATACCATCTTGATCTAACTGAGCTAACGTTTCTAATATATTTAAGCTTGAGGTTTCCCAAAAATTATTAACTTTTGTTGGCTTACCATGTCTGATTGTTAACCAACCATCACGAGCCAAACGCTGAAGAACTTCTCTAAGCGTTGTTCTAGTTACACCAATTAGCTCTGATAATTCACGTTCCGCAGGTAAAATTGAACCTGGAGGGAAACCACCGTTCCATATAGATTCAACAATATACTGCTCGGCGAATCCCGCGGGGCTATGAGCTTTTATAACCATATCAGTTTAACTACCTAACTTAAAAAAGAAATAATGATACTGATTGTACCAGAAGATCATTTTGGTACAAGCGTAATAAAATTGATTTTTCGATTTGAATACTGTGAACAACGGCAATTTAGCTTGAGATAATGAAACAATCTGAAATTTTTAGATCTAAGCTAATCATTAAAAGGCTGCGATTTGGGGGTCTAGTAAATAAAAACATAAGATGTCTTCTTTAATTTTTATTTACTGCACTCAACCCCAACCAATCTTCTAAATCTTGCTCCGGTTTCTCAAGACGAAATTTGCGATAAAGTGCTATGCCTTGTTGATCTTCTAAGATATCGACTTGTACGCCTTTCTCACGTAAGAGTGTTTCATTACCCGCTGCGTTGGTTATATCTCCAACGATTACTCGGCTAAAACCTCTCATGTAAATTAATGTTGCACAAATGTCACATGGGCTAAGCGTGGTAAATATTGTCGTTTGGCTAAAATCTATTCTGCCCGCATCTCTGATGGCAGAGGTTTCGCCATGGTTATAGGGGTGATCTTCTTGAACTAACGTATTGTGTCCTTTACCCAAAATTTTCCGGCTTTTATTATCAATAATAATCGCACCAATTGGGCAACCTCCTTCGTCATAGCTTTTTTGCGCTAATAGCACGGCAATACGCATAAATTCGGTATCAGTCAATGCAAGAGCAAAGTCACTACTAATTAACACAGGTAGGCTTTTAGTAGGCATATGTGCAATAGCTCTTAATTCAGCTTCATTTTTACTAGTTTGTTTATCAAAAAGAGTTTTCATATTAAATTATATTATCCAAAACTTAAGCCTGAGTAATGAAATTATACCTATTGTATATATGCTTGCTCTGAAGTTGAAATAGCTTATCTATACTTTATGGTATAAATACGTCTGATCAATAGCAGCATTAGCCCTAAAAGAGTAAAATAATAAAAACTACCACTACTCGATTTTTCTGGCGGAGTCTCTTTCGCTATGGTCGAATTTTCAACCACTGCAACGCCACCGGGATCGTCTATTACCCCATTGGCTATGCCATCACTATCATTTGCGCCACCATCTTCAATAAACAAACGAAGACAAACATTGCCAATAACAAGACCTTCTTGGTATAAATCACTATGTGGAGCTGGGCATACGCCATTAACTGCCACACTTGATGCAATAGAATTTTTGCTATTAACAACAAATACTTGCCAGTTACTATCTGTTGTAAATTTACGGTAAACGGCATACTCCACTATTGCTTGAGATAACGGAACAACAATGAATACCGAACGACCAAAGGGTGATATTTGATGGATTTCGAAATCGAAATACCCACCTTGATGCACTAAATTGTCTGACACGATTAAACCCGTTGCATCAACTTCTTGTTGGGATAGCTGCAAACCATCAGAAGATTGTAATTGCGCATACTTACCTAATTTCAAGCGTAAACCTGGCTCTGTTTCCGCTAATTTAACAACAGATGAATTAACATGTAATGGTTGTAAGTAAGGGATTGTTGATACATCTAGAAATGCCGGTAGGCCATCATGATCATCATCACTATATCCTTCGTCAATATCCGAAATACCATCTCTGTCTGTATCTGTACTACTTAACCTTGGTAACGTATCAACTAATGAGAAAGAAAAATGTTTAGTTTGCGATAAAGGGTCACTACCGCTGTTGCTAGTATTGCCACTATCAGTAACCGTAACAGATATTTCTATTAAGCCTTTATTGTCATCGGGTAAAGTAATGTTAAGTGGGTCAATAAATACTTGCAACTGATTGGCGCTGACTTGTGCTGATAAATAGTCAGGTAATTGCCAATCAATAACATGAGTATCATCAGTATTTGAATCACTTATAGTTAAGCTAATATTAACTTCACCAGCGTCCTTGGCTATTTGGGTATTAATAATACTGTTTTGCTGCAATGACAACTCAATTGTAGGGGCTATATTAACCTCGACCACATTAAGCGTCAGTGCTTTATTAACACCGCCATTAACACTCTGTTCAAACGTTAGAATAAACTGCTCTTGCCCTTCTAGTTCAAAGTCATTATTAAATGTTATATCTATAAAACCTTCTGTGCCTTCGGTTATAATTATTTTATTACTCGCAAGCTGATAATCCGCACTATCAACAGTTCCGGTAATAACAAAAGGTAATTCAAGAGGATAACTTGGAGATAATCCAGATAAAACAACCTCTACCCTTGCCACGCCTCCTTCGGCAACAGTTTGCTCTGCAGTAAAGTTGACTAACGGATGAACATTAAGCGACTGTTCTATTGTGGCAATATTCCCTGCATTATCAACCGCACGCCAAGTAATTGAATATAAACCAGAGCTAATATTTTTAGAGCCGCCTTCAAAACCTAAGGCGGTTAAATTACAGCAATTTTCACCATCTTTACCATCCTCAACACTAACTTGAGTCATCGCAAGTAATTCTTCTAATTCTAATCGAGTAAACGTATGCTCTGCATTTATATGAACAGCCTGAGGCGGCGTAATGATCGGCGCATAATCATCTAATAGTGGATTAGTGTTTGCTTGTGCCTCTTCGGCATTACTAATGCCATCAAGATCGGTATCGTAAGTACCATCGGCTTCTTCTAATGGATCAAAGTTATATTGAAGCTCAAAATCGTCACTCATACCGTCGCCATCATCATCAAGATCAGAGTTATTGCCAACGCCATCTCCATCCGTATCAACTTGCTCGGTTGAATCAAGCGGTAGGTCATCATAGAAATCTAAGATGCCATCACCGTCGTCATCACTATCAAGCACATCACCTATACCATCTTTATCGGTATCCATAGACTCTTTAGGATCAAGAGGAAATGCATCAAGGTGATCTGCTACTCCGTCATTATCATCATCACTGTCTTCATTATTTCCTAAGCCATCGTTATCGCTATCTTCAAATTCATTTACATTTAAAGGGAATAAATCTAAGGCATCGACAACACCATCACCGTCGTCATCTTGGTCAACAACATTACCAATGCCGTCGCCGTCAGTATCTAGATATTCAAGTGGATCTGTAGGTAGTGCGTCTTGATGGTCAACAATACCGTCGTTATCATCATCACTGTCGCTATTATTTCCTAGCCCGTCACCGTCAGAGTCTAATTGCTCATTTGCATCTAATGGAAAGGCATCTAAGCCATCTAAAACACCATCATTATCATCATCATCATCAGCATTATTACCAATGCCATCACCATCTGTATCAAACCATTCGAGTCGGTCAATAACAAAAGCATCAATATCGTCTGTAAAGGCGTCGTTATCATCATCACTATCTATATTATTGCCTAGACCATCGCCATCAATGTCTGCACTTTCTGTGGGGTCTAATCTAAAGGCATCAAATAAATCAAGAACACCGTCATTATCATCGTCATCATCAGCGTTATTGCCTGTGCCATCGTTATCAGTATCTATGTATTCACTTAAATTTAATGGAAATTCATCGACTGTATCGACTATGCCGTCGTTGTCATCATCTGCATCACTATTATTACCGACACCATCACCGTCGGTATCAATACTTTCAGTTGGGTTGAGCGGAAAAATATCAACTGAATCATTAACACCATCACCATCGTCATCAACATCAGCATTATTACCAATGCCATCACCATCAGTGTCGGTTACATCAGACATATCAAGAGGAAAATCATCATCGGCATTAGCTATGCCGTCACCATCGATATCAGGATCACTATTGTTACCAATACCGTCGCCATCTAAATCTTCACTTTCAGAAGAATCAAGTGGAAAAATATCAAGAAGATCAATTACTCCATCACCGTCATCATCAGCATCAGCCGTATTTCCTACGCCATCTAAATCTGTATCAACATATTCGGTAGGATCGGTAGGAAAAACATCCGTTAGGTTGGCAACACCATCACCATCTTTATCTGCATCGGCATTGTCTCCTAGACCATCATTATCTAAATCAAATGCTTCCGCACGGTCTAATGGAAAAATATCTAATAAATCAATAATGCCATCACCATCTGCATCAGGATCTGGGCCATCACAAATACCATCATTATCAGTATCTAATCTTTCTAATGGATCTAATGGACATTTATCAATAGCATCTTGCACGCCATCATTATCATCATCACTGTCGGCATTATCGCCTATGCCATCATTATCACTATCTACAGTTTCGGTAGGATCTAAAGGTAAGTCATCATTAATATCAATGATGGCATCACCATCATCATCCACATCAGCATTATTACCAACGCCATCACCATCGGTATCAAACCACTCAGAGGCATCATCAGGGAATATATCACTCGCATTGATGACACCATCTCCGTCACGATCTGCATCGGCATTATTACCAAGTCCATCGCCATCAGAATCTATTGTTTCGGTTGGATCTAATGGGTACAAATCATCACCATCAACCACACCATCGCCGTCGTCATCAGCATCGGCATTATTACCAATGCCATCAAAGTCGGTATCAATAGTTTCTAATGGGTCAAGTGGGAATGCATCATAAATATCAATAACGCCATCATTATCATCATCGGAATCTGAATTATTACCAATAGTGTCGTTATCTGAATCAAGTGTTTCTGTGGGATCTAATGGAAAAGCATCGATAACATCCGGGGCTGAATCATTATCATCATTCGTATCTTGATTATTGCCTAAACCATCATTGTCTGTATCAAGCCACTCAAAGTGGTCAATAGGGAACGGATCATGAAAATCAATGACTAAATCACCATCATCATTAGTGTCTAACGTATTTATTAGACCGTCACCATCAATATCGAGATCCGAATTATTGCCAATACCATCAAGATCAGTATCGTGCCATTCTCGAGGATCATTTGGGAACATATCGACAACATCATCATAGCCATCGCCATCGGTATCTACAGCAAATACAACTTTGCTGCAAAATATGAATATTAATAATAAATATTTTAATCCACGCATTTTAAACTTCCCCACACGCATTTTTAGATAAAAAACAGAAAATCTTACACCACACTTAGTGACATAAGTTTAACAAAAATTGCAAATACAGATGTTAAGGCATTGTAACACCTTACCTAACTATATTTTAATAACCGCCTTCACGCCCAAACCGGTAACTAAAACCAATATACACCGATGAAATATCACCAAATTCAGAGTAATCGGGGTAATGTTTTACACCTATTTGCATAGATACTTGCTTTGTTAATTTTTTATGTACAAGAAAACCTAATGCAACGTTTACATCTCCTTGCTCTGAAAAATAAACATCATCTGTATCTATTTCAGGTCTGAAAACAAATTTATTTTCAGTAAGGGCAATGCCCACGCCAGCTTGAAACTCAAAAATTAGCGTTTTAATAAAGCTATTATAAGTTTTTGGGTAATATCTGTAGCTCAACATTAAATCAACAGTGTTTAAAGGGAAGCTGTTATCAGACTCGTCCCATACTGGACTATACTCTTCCAAGTTATTAATACTTACATTCCCCAAGTAGTTATAACTTATTGCCCAGTTAAATTCTCGTTGATTAAAAAAACTATCACTTATGCCGATGCTAGCACCATATACTTCAGATTGATCCGCTTTATGAACTTGAAAAAATGGCTCAACTGCATAACTGTTGATAGACACCATAAAAAGAATGATTGATGCTAATTTTACAAAAACATTTTTTGTTATTTTTGGGAACTCAATACTACTCACAGCATACTCCTGACAATTTTTTGTCGACTTAAGGGCTTCGTTGAAGAAACATAACAATTAAAATAACAAGCAAGTATTAAACCAACATACAGCACAAATAAAAACAACGGCCCTTTTACGGGCAGCAGTTAATTTTTAATAGTAAAAATAACATTAATAGTTACATATCAAATTTATCTATCTCAATTTCTAAATTAGCCGTTAGTGCTTGTATTTGGTTTGAAGCCCCTTGAGCTTGATTAGATACAGCTAAGGTGTTGTTTGCTGTATCAGAAATATTAACAATGCGCATTGCTGTGTCTTCACCTGCCGCGAGTTGTTCCACTGCAGCCGTTGATATTTGATGACTCATCTGTGAAATACCGGCAAGTGAAAGAGCTATATTTTTTAACTCAACGGCAAACCCACGCCCTTGATCGCCAGCTCTTGCCGCCTAAATAGCTTGTGCTAACGCACCATTAGGTGTATCAGAAGTCACCCTACCAATATATTTTTCAGGATCAATTAATAATGCATGTTTTGCTAAAAATTCTGGCGTAATAAGACTTTAAGTTGGCACGCTGACAAAATCGGCATCTGCTACGTATTTATTTCTATAAGCAAAGGCCAATCTAGAGCTTATGGTGTTGTTAGTTATAAAAAACTATTTTCTAAACGATAACTGAAATTGATTAAATTTTGCAAACTTATTTAATAACGGTTGATAACGTTCACATTCAATAACTTGCTCTTTTTCAGCTAAGTCATTTTCAATTAACTTTTTATCCAGTACAGCTAAGGCGTAACAAGTTGCTTCTAAACTTGATAAGGCATTATTTTTGGCAACTTTACGAATTAAATACTGACCTTTGCTGGCAAGATAATCGGGCAAACAAACTTGGATAAGTGTTTGTAGGTTCTTAGATAACATAAACATACGATAGGATTTTTTCCATGTGCCATCAAGAATGATCAATAACAGAGGCTTCTTCTGGTTTAATTTTAAATTATTCTGCCGAAGATCACTTGAGAACAAAGTAATATCTTGTGCTTGCTTACTTGGATAAAGTAACAGTGTTTGGTGTTTTGCTAATATATTATTAAGCTCAGTGTTATCTGAGAAGTTTTCACCAACAATAACCTGACAACAGCTTAGTGAACGCTGCAGCAAAGACACAGTCCCCTTAGTTTGCTTTACTTCGCTAGGATGTTGTAATACTAGAACTGAAATTTCATTATCAATTTCATAAATAAAAGAACAAATACAGGCTTTTGTTGGCCGTTGGCATTTTAAGCACAAGTCTCTAGCCATAAAAGAAAAACACCAAGAATATTATAATTAGTCAAATGACATTGTATACTCAACCTTTGATGAGTTCAGCCTAAAGCAACAATATAAATGAAATTAAATACCTTACCACTTGTTCGAAATATTACTCGAAAAAACTTTATCGTTGTTTTAATTATTACTTTGTTAGCAAGTATCGCTTTTATTGGTGAGCAGGTAATCGACGAAATAATCACTCAAGCATTAGTTTACCAACGAAATTTAATTTCCCAAGGTGAGATATGGCGATTATTTACTGGGCACTTATTACATACCAATGGTATTCATTTACTACTTAACTTGGCCGCCCTTTTCATGCTTTGGGCATTACATGGTCGCTTTTATACTGTTGCTAATTACCTTGTTTTGTTTCTACTTTGTGCGCTTAGTACCAGTATCGGCATTTACTATTACAATCCTTCATTAATACAATATGTCGGCCTATCAGGAATATTACATGGCATTTTTGTTTTTGGTGCAATGATGGATATTAATGCTAAGGATAAGACCGGTTACTTACTATTCATTGGTGTATGGCTCAAAATTGCTCACGAACAAGTTTATGGTGCAAGTAGTGATGTTAGTGACTTAATTGAAGCTAGTGTGGCGGTAGATGCGCATTTATGGGGCGCAGTGGGAGGTTTGATATTTTCAATTGTTTATCTTGTTGTTCTTCACTTTAAGTTATTACCAAGCAAATAATAATGGTAACCATCCATGGTTACCATTATTATTTAATAGCATAGGCGCGACTATTAACTCGCGACTCGCCGCTATAGTGTATTTTCAAACAACTTATAAATACGACGATATTCATTCAACCAAGAGCTAGGTTGAACAAAACCGTGAGGCTCAACTGGGTAAATGGCTGTTTCAAAGTCTTGTTTTTCAAGTTCAATTAAACGTTGCACTAAGCGAACTGTATCTTCAAAAAACACATTATCATCAACCATTGGTGCGTTTATCAGTAGTGGTTTTTCTAAGCCTTGAGCAAAGTAAATTGGCGAGCTACGTTCATAGGCAATGGCATCATCTTCAGGGGTATTTAAAATGTTAGCCGTATAACCATGGTTGTAATAAGCCCAGTCAGATACTAAACGAATTGCTGAGCCAGACTCAAACAAGTCAGGTGCAGTAAACATTGACATCAAGGTTAAAAAACCACCGTAAGATCCGCCATAAGTACCAACGCGCTTAGGGTCTACATTGGCATTTTCTACAACCCAATTTACTCCATCACGCATATCTTCAACTTCTACCTTGCCCATGTGACGGTAGATACTTGTACGCCAATCGCGACCATAACCTGCTGATGCACGGTAATCCATATCGATAACCACATAACCTTGTTGTACTAGCATTGAATGGAACATAAATTCACGAAAATATCCAGACCAACCAAGATGAGAGTTTTGTAGATACCCTGCCCCATGAGTGAACATTACCGCACGGTTTTTATCGCTTTTTGTATCGTAATTCGTCGGTAAGTAAACTCGTGAATAAATAGGCTCCTTTTGGTTACTAGAAGGGATAGCAACAATACTTGGTGCTGACCATGGCATTGCTTTAAACTGCGCTGAAACCGTATGAGTTATTTGCATAGCCGGTGTATTTGACGCTAGCGTTTTAACATATAACTCTGGCGGCATAGTTAAACTAGAATGTTCTATTAACAATTTAGATTCATCAGGACTAAGTGAATAATCGTTTTTACCACCTAAATCCGTTAGTGCTGTGAAGTTTTTAGCTAAATCAACTTGGTAAATTTCATAAATACCTGGGTGTTTCTTATTTGCTTTAAAAATAAAGCGCTGTTGATCTTGTGTTAGCGTTACATTGCTTACTTCGAATTTTCCAGAAGTAAGTTGCTCAGCTTTATTATTTAGTACTTTATGATAAAGATGAGAGTAACCACTTTCTTCAGACAAATAATAAAGTGCATCATTACCAGCCCAATCAAACTCATTTAAAGAATAGTTTATCCACGCATCGTCATGTAATTTATGTTGATTGATTAATTTTTCATTGGAAAAATCAACGGTAGCTAACCAACGGGTTTTGTTATCCCACGCTTCTAGCATTAAAGCAACTTGGCTGCCATCGCTATTCCATTTAACTGGGTGCCACATTTGCATTAGATGAATGTTACGTGCTTTATTTTTACTAGTATATTTTTTACCTTCACGAGCATAATTCTCTCGTTTAACATCGGCTAAAACATCCATATCAAAATCAGGTAAAGTTTCGTAACTTAAAGCTGATTTTTCACCTTTGCTTAAATCAATAAAAAATAGTTCTTCTTTATATTGACGATTATTAGCAATACGAGCACGAACTTTTTCAGCAGCAATTACACCATCTTTTGTAATATAGTTTGGCATGATATCACTTTTGTCTCGGCTTGATTTCGCCGCAGCAATGCTTACTAACAACTTGTCACCTGCTGGCGATAAACTAGCGTGACTTACACGATTATCTTTACCGAAGTAATACTTGGTTGTAGTGATAGTATCGTTTTGTTTTTCTAAATCAGCCTTTTGCTGTTCTTTTAATTTGCTATTGCGTTGCTGCAAAGCAATATAACTAATAAGTTTGTGCTGCTCTTTTGCTAAATAACTTGCTGCCTCTTCCACGTTTTTGGGCTTTTCAGACATTTTCAAATTGGCTAATTCAACTACTTGTCCAGTAGCTAAATTATGAGCGTAAAAAATATTACCAACACGATAGGCAATATTACCGTTGGTTAAAAACATGGCGTTACTTTCAGTAGCCGAAGTATAAGTAACTTGTTTTACTGATTTATTGGCAATATTTTTAACAAAAACATTACCCTTAAAGCTATAAATTTCATGGCTACGAGCACTATTTTGCTTCGCATCGCTATCAGCAAAAATATGCTGCTTAGCTAAGCCAACTTGCTGCGCTGCTTTATTCGAATCTAAATGCTGAACAAACAAGTCTCTTAGTGGATTACCTAATTGCTTTTGCTTATAAAAAACAGTGTTACTGTCATCTCCCCAATACCATGATTCAGGTGCTCGACCAAACCAATCAGGATCAGCCATAATTTGCTCTAACGTGATTATTTTATTATCAGATATTGATTCGACATTAATTACAGGTGTTAGAACAGCCATTGGCGTAGTTGATGTTTTAGAGCTGCTTTGCGCAGTATCGTCAGTGCTAACACAAGCAACTAAAGAAACACTTAAAGCGGCGACTATTAATTTTAATTTCATAAATATAGAGTCTCTAATTTGAGAAGAATAATTAGTTAATGGAGTAGGTTTAGTAAACTAATCATAGTTATACTAATCAAACGGTCATTGATCAATATACGTTTGCTAATAGAATATTTGAATTAGTAGTCAAAGTGTAAGGGAAAGCTACCAATGGTCTTTTTATTGCGACTAATGGATGCAAAAATAAATATTAAACATTAGAATAAATTTACTTATCATCGATATGGTAAAATACAGCTAGTGCCCATTAATTTAAACTTCAACCTACGCTATACCTTTTTAAACTATGTCCTTAAATAAAAAATGTTTTTGTGGTTCCATAAAAAGCTTTTCCGCCTGTTGTCAGCCACTTATTATCAAAGAAAAACAGTCATTAACGCCTGAACAATTAATGCGTTCTCGTTTTAGTGCTTATGCCACGGGTAATAGTCAATATATTTATGATACCTACGCTAAAAGTAGCCAAGTTTCACAATCAATAAAAGAGATTAGCGAGTGGAGTGAAGCATGTACATGGATTGCCCTTCAAATACATTCAATTAATAACAATGAGCTTATAGATAATGAATCAGCTGAGCAGTTTGTTGAGTTTTCGGCTATTTATATAACTGACGGTGTGTTGTGTGAGTTAAGAGAAAACTCACGTTTTATATTAGAGATTCCTCAGCCAGAAAATACCCAAACAAATGACAAGCAGGATCTAGAGTGGCGCTATATTGATGGTGACATAGTAAAACATGATGAGCTAACGAAAATAAAACGTAAAGAACTTTGTCCGTGCAATAGTTTTCCAACGACTTGGGTAATTAAAAAAGGTAAGAAGTATAAACAGTGTTGTGGAAACTAATATTAATTGCATTAGTGCAAATTGCATTGGCTCAAACCTGAATTGACACTTTAAATAAATAGATTTTTATTAAGCCTGACAGACAACTGAGCCACCACAACGGTCGTTCATCATCAAACTGCTAATGCTAACTTAGTGCGCATTGCTGACGTTAACTAATGGTTTTTCTTTAGGTCAACTGATAGCCAAATATAGTCATTCAACCTTAGTTTGAAAAGATAACTACTACCGAGCAGTTGACCTAAACATCAATCAATAGTTAATGTTTATAATGTCACTTTGAAGTTATCATAAAAAGACTCATATCTTTATCTAAGGGGGGAAGGTCCGTTATCAGGAAGCTGTTAAAGTAATGTGGTTGTTCAGCTATGTCCGCTCTAGATCAAAACATACAAAAAATTTCAGTATGAATTTAAAAATGTTAACTTCCGCAAAGTGCGCATAGTTGACTAAAACAGAAATCCAACTAACGTCAAGTGTATGATCATAAAGCGGACGCTCAGTGGCTACAGGATCAGTTATTCAGCCACAAGGTGGCTATTGAAGTTTTTACCACATTGAAGACCAAACGTCTTATTCGGAGCAATCTGCATTCCCCTCTTCTTCCAATAATATCAATAACTCTTATTCTGGTTTAAAGGTTTCTAAACAAATTCACATGAAAATTTATTCTTACTTTGCAAAGCTAGGTAAGCAAAATGCAAAGAAGCTGAGGAAATTTTCTCTACCTATATGAATTTTATGTGTAATAAAATTGGTGTGTAATATGCAGTTAAGTTAATTGAGTGATGTAAATCAAGATCAATTAGAAACACTCTCAACTGCGTATGAGGAATTAAAATGAATAAATTAAAACTGTTCATGCTTCCGTTAGCATTGCCATTACTGATGAATTGT
Organism: Colwellia sp.; assembly: GCA_029938115.1. Taxonomy (GTDB): domain Bacteria; phylum Pseudomonadota; class Gammaproteobacteria; order Enterobacterales; family Alteromonadaceae; genus Colwellia. The sequence goes on from JAPYOP010000013.1 coordinate 91,735, forward strand.
GGCGGCGGTGGAGGCGAAAGTACTAGTGATGATATTGTAGCCCCCATAGAAGTTACGACTGGAGATACAGCTAACAAAACTACATTATTAAAAGACAATCCAATCTCTGAAGTAACATCAGTAAAAGTATTCGACAATTATTCAATAAATATTGATATGACAGAAATAAAGATGCAGGGCGAATACCTTTTTTTGAAAGTTGTCGACAAAGATAAAAAAGCACTTTTTTTAGGACAAGTTGTTCATCATGACAATATTAAGTTACCTCTCACAATTGTCGCTGATTCGTTTCCGCTGCTAGTTGAGTTGTACTCTGAATCAAAAGAAGATAAAACAATAAGTTACGAGGTTTATTATGATTAATCTATTAATGCGGTATCTATTCGTTTTTACCAGTTTAATCAGTATTCCCTTATTTTCTGCTGCGGCCAATGCTGAAGAAGAAAGTACAAGATTAAAGCATGCTATTTCACAAGGTAGTGGTGATATTAATTTGTTATTAGCACAAGGAAATAAAGCCATTAGTCCTGCTATTTTAGAAGCACTACGGCTTCAAAATAATGGCTTATTAATGCTTGGTGTTGATATTAATGAAGCATCATCAGGAAGCGAAAAAGCCTCTAGTCAGGGCGTTGCGGTTGAGCATCTAACCCTTACCGTTATCACAGACCAAGATACTTATATATTCACTGATTTTTCAACAAAAACAAAATGCTCTTTAGCAAAAGTTGATAGTGAAAATCGTCAGTTTTACTACACATTACTCGGGCGTACTGGCTCTAACAACATCACCGGCAGTAACTTAGACGGCACGTCTTTTGATGATACTCTGAAGATACCGGTAAATATTGATTTATCGACCGCGCTTTCAATTCACCTCGACATTCAATTGCTGGAAACCAATGAGGACTTAGGCGATCCAGAAGAATTCTACGATTATAGTGCTGGCTTTGAAGATTTAGCTTTGTTAACTTCCGCAGACGTTGATTTCCTTGATACACAAGCGGCAGGAAGAGAAGACGCGCCATTAGTGGTACTCTCTGATAGCCCCACATCAGTTGCTAGTACCGTATATTACCCATCTTCTACATCATACTATTTAGTCGGTTATGAAGATCAGTACCCTCAGTTAGGAGATTACGATTTTAATGATTTAGTTGTCGCATACCGCGTAAATTTTGGTTTAAATGAAGAACTTGAGGTGATAACGATTAGTGCAGAGGGTTATCTTATCGCTCGGGGAGGAAGTTATGACCATAGTTGGCACCTTAGAATCGCATTGCCTGAAGGATCGCAAGCAGACGGTAGTTATCAACTTTATATCCCTCCAGGGGGGTCATCGGGCAGTGAGCTAATTCAATATATTGATACCAGTTCTGGTTTAGATATTACCTTGTTCAACAATACGACATCACTATTTTACGATCCAGCTTCGTCATTTACTAACACGATTTGGGACAGCGAACATATATTAGGGCACAAGTTTTCTTTTGAAATAACATTAAGTAACCCCGTTACTTTGGAAGATATGGCTCAAGCGCCTTTTGATCCTTATTTGTATGTACATAACACTAATTTAGAAATACACCTAGAAGGTAAGTCGCCAGTTATGCCTGAATCAGATAACATAAGTAAAGGTTTAACTTCATTTAGTGATGAAAATGGGTACCCATTCGCTCTAGTGTTCCCTGAAGATTGGCAATACCCTAATGAATATGTCGATATTGGTGAAGCTTACCCAAAATTAATTGAATATATTCAATCAAATCGTGAAAGCCAAGTAGATTGGTATAAAAATGGTGTTCCTTCTGGTATTACCAAACATAAGAAAGCAGATTGGGCATGGTAATTTGAACGAAAATACAAAAAAATGGCTCTATTAGTGTTAACTATTGGTAATAGAGTTTTTAGTCAACTAAATGAAAAAATGGGCTTACTTTGCTGCAAACCCATTGTTCTTCATCAGTCTCTTATTCGCTATTTACGCCGATCATAACTGCTAAAACTTGTATTTTTACAATAACATCATGTTTAGTATTTT
>JAPYOP010000268.1 GCA_029938115.1 Colwellia sp.
CTGGATAACGCGCATTCTAAATTAACAATATCTTACAGTTCAAAAAATATTATAATGAATGATAAGCAAATTGGCGGTAGTAAATGATTAAAGATAGAGTCATCAGGCTGTAATATTTGATTGTTAGCCGTTGTGAATATATACAATTTTTAAAGGATAGTGTTTTGGATTTCAATGAAGACAAGTTTAGATCAGAAATAAATAAATCGAAAATCAATCCAAATGAAGGTATGTCGATAGAAGATCAATTAAGATCTGCTTTTGGAAACCCTGAAAAACCTCAAGTAAAAGAAGAACCATCTCCAAAGCTCGCTGCCAAAAAGGTGACTCGAAAACGTACGGCAATAAAGACTACTACTAAGCCCGTAGTAATTAAGGCGCCTGCTAATAGAAATATACCTCTTAGCAATGACAATATTAAATTGATACACAGAGCTAATTCTGGTGAAACCTTGAGTTCAAGGGATTATTGTCGGAAGGTCATAAGGATGAACGAAACCGTTATATTAGCTCACGTTTTGGCTGAAGAAGGTAAGGTGTTTACCGAAAAGAGCATACTTAATAATTACGGAGACTCTCTTAATAGTGTTGCCCATATGATGGCGCTGTGCAAAGTTAAGCAAGAAGGATTTGAGTTTACGGATAAAGAAACTTTAATGCTTATCGGTGAAGGTGGTAATACAGTGGCTCACCTGATAGCACGTTCTGGAAACATTGAGCGTATGTCGTTTACTGATATAGAGATATTCAGAATGAGGAATGACAAGGGCGAAAGTGTCGCCAATCTCTTACATGATAATGGGATTAAATTCACTCACACAGCTTTAGACTCTATCAGAAAAGAGATATTTGAGATAATAGCGGCATAATACAAAGAGCCCCTGTCAGAGTTTTTTCAAGGTTAAGTGTAAGGAAATAAGAATAGTTTTGTTATTTAATTATAAGATTTGGAAAAACCTGTTGGCCTGGCGTTAAAAATATAAAGGGAAAATATAGGCCTGTCCATTCGAGTGAATCGGTGGGATTTTGATGTGGCCACGATAACTAGCAGTGCTACTATAATGTGGCCATTGCGGCCAGACTTTGCTAGCAGGAACAC
>JAPYOP010000054.1 GCA_029938115.1 Colwellia sp.
CTGAGAAGGAGTCTAAATAATGTTATTCCTGATAGAGCTTTGGGAATCTGTCAGGGGTTTTGTTGCAACTGGCGGTAACGTGCTTTACGTTGTTGCCTTTGCACTCTTATTGATGTGGATATTGATGATAGAGCGTTATTGGTTCTTGTCATCAATCTACCCAACAATGAAAAACGATATCGTTGCTCGTTGGGATGCACGCTCAGACACTACGTCTTGGTATGCACATCGAATTAGAGAGACTTGGATTTCCGAAGCAAATGCATTACTTGAACAACGTATGTTCACCATCAAAACCTTAGTGGCAATGTGTCCGTTAATTGGTTTGTTGGGAACAGTAACCGGTATGATTGGCGTGTTTGAAACAATGGCACAACAAGGTACAGGTAACCCGCGTTTAATGGCCGCAGGTATATCGCAAGCAACTATTCCGACTATGGCCGGTATGGTAGCTGCACTATCTGGCGTGTTTTTTAGTTCAAGACTAGATGCTCAAGTTAAACTAGCAAAGGCTAAACTGGTTGACAGTTTACCTCATCACTAGAGAGATATTTTCATGGCACGTAGAAAAATTCGTGAGGACGAAGAAGCGGTAATTGATATGACACCGATGCTCGACATCGTATTTATCATGCTGATCTTCTTCATCGTAACCACTTCTTTTGTTAAAGAAGCAGGTATTGAAGTAAATAAACCAAAAGCGGCACAACAAACTAAACAGAAAAACGCTAATATCTTTGTTGCAATAAAAGATAATGGTGAAATTTGGTTAGATAAAGGCCGTGTTGACATCGAACGTGTTGGCGCAAGAATTGAAAAATTACTTGCTGAGCAACCTACGGATGTAGTTATTATCCAAGCAGACAAAGACGCGAAACATGGTGTTGTTGTTAAAGTAATGGATGCAATTAAAGAAGCAGGAAGTGGTCTTAGAATCTCCATTGCTGCAGCGAAGGGGTAGAGTATGGGACGCTTTTTAGTATCAATACTACTAGGCGCTGTGGTTACCTTTGGTTTATTTGCTTTTATGGCTTTTCTTGTTTCTAGCGGTGATAGAAGCAAAGATGAGGCGCAAGAGAATATAATCGTAGAAGTTAATACTACGCCACCAAAGTCTTCCGCAGAGACGCGTCGTCGTGTACCGCCGCCGCCGCCTCCGCCGCCAAAAGCGCCGCCAAAACAACAGGCTCCTGAGCCAGAGTCAAGTAATGACACTGGTGGGTTGCAGTTTAATATGCCGGGTGTCCAGTTAGCTGGTGCATCTACGGGTTTATCTGCTCCAGGTGCTGGTTTTGGTCGTGATGGTGATGCAACACCTATTGTTCGAATAGAGCCTAAATACCCTATTCAAGCAGCTCGTGATGGTAAAGAGGGCTGGGTTAGACTGTCTTTTACTATCAATGAGATTGGTGGTGTTGAGGATGTTAAAGTAACTGAAGCAAAACCTAAGCGTATCTTTGACAAAGAAGCCAAACGAGCACTTAGAAAGTGGAAATATAAGCCAAAAGTTGTTGATGGTAAGCCTATGAAACAACCAGGTTTATCTGTTCAACTAGACTTTAAAATGGATGGGGGTTAACTAATGATTTTGAATAAGCAAACGTTTAAGCAGCTATCAACTTCTTTAGTTGTTGTCGCTTCGCTTTTAGTTGCTCAAGTGCCTTTTGCTGATTATGCAAAAGCTGCTGAAGCTAAAGAAGAGAAGAAGAAACGTCCTACACAGCTTGTTGGTCCATCTATTGGTAAAAAAGTGCAAAAAGCTTTTGAGTTTTATGCTGCTGAAGTACCAGATTTGGATAGTGCTTTGGCTATCTTATTGGATTCAAACCCCAAGAAAGATTATGACAAAGCCTACATTGCTTACTTCGTTGCACAAATGTATGCGATGAAAGGTAATGAAGTTCCCAATGCTATAAAGTACTTGAAGATTTCTATTGAGCCAGATATTTTAAACGCACCAGATCATGGTGGCGGTTTGAAATTATTAGCTGATTTGCAAATGCAAACCAAGGATTATAAAGGTGCTTTAACCCATTATCATGCTTGGATGGAATTTACTGGAAAAAGTGATGGCAATACTTGGGTTAAAATTGCTCAAGCACATTACGAATTAAAAGAACTGGATAAAATGATTGTGCCAGCCGATAAAGCTATTGCAGCTTTTGGCGACAAGCCTAATCAAAATCCATACTCTCAAAAGCTGACTTCTTATTACGAACGTAAAAAGTATAAAGAAGCCGTTAAAGTATTAGAGACAGTTGTTTTAATTTTTCCAGAAAACAAGACATGGTGGAATCAATTAGGAATGTTCTATTTACTTATAGAAGATTATCCTAAAGCGGTTCAGACACTTGATTTGGCTTATAAACAAGGTTTCCTTGATAAAGAAGGTCAAATTAAAACGCTAGCAAATTTGTATTCTTCTAGTGAAGCACCTTATAAAGCTGCTAAATTATTAGAAAAACATATAGCTTCAGGTTTAGTTAAGAGAGATGATAAAAATATTTCTACTTTAGCTAATGCTTGGCATGCAGCACAACACGTAGGTACTGCTGCTAAGTACTACGGTGAGCTAGCTAAGATGACTAACGAAGCAAGGCATTATCGTAAGCAAGGTATGTTATTGAAGCAAGATGAACAATTTGCTAAAGCAATACCTGCTTTAAATAAAGCGCTAGAGTTAGGCATTAAAAATAAGGGGCGTATTCATATGAGTATTGCTGAATCTTATTTTTATCTTGAAAAATACAAGAAAGCTTATACTGCAATCAATAAAGCAATGGAAGATCCTAAGTCGCGTAAAGCAGCTAAAGGTTGGAAAGGATTTATTGTTGATACAGCCAAACGTAAAAAAGTTTCAATTTAGTTAATTATCTTATTTACTTTGATTCTTTAGTTTGAATATAAAAACCAGTAGTTCTTTTAAAGGATTGCTGGTTTTTTTTATGTTCAGGAAGAACGCTATATAACCGCTGCATGGATGTCTAATAATATGTGTCTAGTAATTTAATTTTAAAAAAATCAGTTATTATGAAATTTTAATTACCACCTAATGGTCTATTTAATAAGTAATATAACTAATACAGTAATAAGTATTAACAATTTAAATAATAAAGGAAACGTATCATGAATCTACTTAAAAAATCTGGCTTAGCTGCTGTTATGGGCTTATTAGCCTTTTCTGTTTTTGCTAGCAATGTAGCTAAAGCTGAAACTAACCCATTTGCTGCTCAAGACCTAGTTACATTTGTAGCTGAAGGTGCTAGTGAAGGTAAATGTGGAGAAGGTAAAGGCAAAGGCAAGTGCGGCGAAGGAAAATGCGGTGAAAGCAAAGCCAAAGCCAAAGCTAAAGGCAAATGTGGCGAAGGAAAATGTGGCGAAAGCAAAGTCAAAGCTAAAGGTAAATGTGGCGAAGGGAAATGTGGTGAAGCCAAAGCCAAAGGCAAATGTGGCGAAAGCAAAGATAAGGCTAAAAAGTGTGGTGGTTAATTCACATAATTAATCATTTATAAATGAAAAAACGAGCTTAAGGCTCGTTTTTTGTTTTTTAGACTACAGAATAAAGTGCATCACCTAATTGGGATTACCAATATAATAATATATGGTCCATTCTGTACTGAATAGGCCATCACGAGGAACAATATGAGTAGATAGAGAAACTTGTTCGTTACTTGAGGTGAAAGTACTTTTACGTCCACTATCCGCTTTTCTTGGCTGCTCAGACATCTTCCATGTGTTACCTAAACATTGTTGAATAGTTTGTTGGGCTTTTTGATAATACCCCTCAGCTGTTTCTTTATTATCTGCAGTTATATTACAAGAGTAGGTTACTTGTGAACTTCCTAAAGTCCAAATATGACAATTTTCACCAATAATATTGTGTTTCGCTTTCCAAGTATTACTCGCTCTGGCTTGAATCTTTGTCATTTTTATTTGTTCAAAACCATTATCGTAAGCTTTAATTAGCAATGATATTTTAGCGCATGGATTTGTTACTGGCGTTAACTTCTTTTGAGTTATTGTGTTTTGATTGACACAGGCCGTTAATATGACACTTGATAAGGTTAAAGAAAGTTTCGTTAAATTATTCATTAAAATAGCTTCCTGCTACTAAAGGATTCAATAACTTAGATAATACAAAATTACATAGGTTTTTCATATAAAAATACCAGATTTTAATAAGCATATAAAACTGCTAAAATAAGCATATATTCGATTATTTAATTTTATGTTTTTTATTAGGAACGCTTTTGAACAATAATGATGTGCTGCGCCGCTTGCGCTATACCTTTAACTATAATGATAAGCAGATGATTGCTTTGTTTTCTTCAGTTGGAGCTTCGGTTACTCGAGAGCAAGTGAGTCAATGGTTAAAAAAAGACAATGATACGGATTTTGTTAATTGCCAAGATGTTGATTTAGCAATATTTTTAAATGGATTTATTAACGAGAAACGTGGAAAAAAAGAAGGCCCACAGGCTATACCAGAGAAGCGTTTAACTAATAATATTATTCTAACTAAGTTGAAAATTGCTTTGAATTTAAAAGCAGAAGAGCTGATAGACTTGCTTGAAAGTGTTGATTTTCGCTTAAATAAACCAGAATTAAGTGCTTTCTCACGAAAAGTAGATCACAAGCACTACCGTGAATGTAAAGACCAAGTACTTCGTAATTTGTTGCAAGCCATTGATAAAAAATATCATGTCGCCAGAACATCAAAAATTGAAAAGAACAAAGTTAGCAAAACTGGATCAAGTAATAATCAAGCTAGCTATAAAGGAAAAGCTAAGGATATAGAGCCTAGAATTGACGGTGCTAGGCCAAATGCCAGTTCAATTTATGTTAATCCAAAGGCTGAAAAAACTATAAAAGATAAATCTTCACGCAAAGTTTTAATGCTAAAGCCTGAAGATATTTATAAACAGCCTGATAAGTAATATTAAGGTAGCCATGAAAAAATCTCTAAAAGCGGCGTTGTTTTCAGCATTTATATTTCCTGGTGCTGGTCAGTTGTTATTGAAGAAATATCCATCAGCCGTTTTTTTTGCTCTTTTTGCATGCGCTGGTCTATATTTGTTATTCAGTGACCTATTGTCTAGAGCGCAAGAAATTCTAGAGAAAATTCAAAGTGGGGAAGTTGCAGCAGATCTAGCAACTATAGCTGAACTGGTTCATCAACAATCAGCAAAAATAATGGAGTCACTCAGCCCAGCTTTAACCATTTTATTGATTACGTGGTTAGTGAGTATTGTTGAAGCCTATAGAATAGGGCGAAAGTTAGAGTTAGATATATAGTTATACTAAGTGAGATAATAAAAAACCCAAACATACTATGTTTGGGTTTGATTTTAGTTACTTATTATTTTATAGGTTATTTCCAGTTGTTTCTTTTCGCTACTTGTAATTTTTCATAACCTTGTAGTAATTTGTCATGAGTCTTAAAGCCTTTAAGTCCAAGTCCGGGGCAATGTAGCCCATCAAAAATAACTTTACCTTCAACAATATTTAAACAATTGGCTGTCATTTCTATACCGTACATCATGCCAAGTGACTTTGTATATGAACTGTATTCTCGTTCATCACTCCATTTAATTTCTAATAACGCTTGTAAACAGCGATATTTACGAGTGTTTTCTTCATTGTTTTGATCTAAATGTAATGCTCAATTGACCCAATCAATTGCTTGCTCGTCTTGTGCAGCAAGCGCTAACATGGCTTTTATTTCACCAAGGCGTAAGTCAAACCAAGTGGTGCCAGCATCAGGTGCTAAACCAATGAATTCGGCGGCGGCCATAGCATCGTTATAACCACCTTGTTCAAGCCCTTCAAGAATATCTAACCAGTCATCGTTAGCTAAATCTTTCAATGTTAAAAATGCTTCACGAAACAACGCGCCGTCATTATTATTATTCCAGACAATTTCATCAACAGGATAAATATCTGACATACCCGGTACTAAAATACGACAAGCATAGACATTTAAGTGATTGTAATCTGAAATATAAATGTCAAAGTTCATATCGTGAATAACGTTTACTAAATTGTCGTACTCAGTGCCAGTGTCAGCGTCAAAGTCCCAATCAACAAAGTCCCAATCAACAAAGTCCCAATCAACAAAGTCATAATCAGCGGTGTCTTTGAAAAGGCCATAAGAAATAAAACCGCTTGAGTCGATAAAGTGCAATTCATTATTGTGAGGTGATACTATTTCTTCTTCATCAAAACTTGGTGGTTGAAATACGTCAAGTTGGTCTAAACTTCTGCCCTGCAATAATTCAGTTACCGTACGCTCTAGTGCAACTTCAAAGCTTGGGTGTGCACCAAAGGAAGCGAATACGCTGCCATCTTTCGGGTTGATTAAGGTAACGCTCATCACAGGGTATAAACCACCTAATGATGCATCACACACACGTAAATGATAACCATGACTTTCTAACTCGCGAATATCAGCTAAAATTGTTGGGAAACGCTCTAATACGGAGACAGGGATTTCTGGTAAACAAAGGCCTTCTGCAATTATTTTATTTTTAACATAGCGTTCAAAAACTTCAGATAAGCTTTGGACACGTGCTTCATTTTGCGTATTACCTGCAGACATGCCATTACTAACAAAAACGTTAGCGATAACACTAACCGGAATGTATACATCCTTTTGGTCTCGCTCTCTAGTATAAGGGAGTGCGCAAATACCACGCTCTCCGCCACATTTAGATAAGCCGCTAATTCGAAAGATATTAAAATTTGATCCGGTATCAGTATTTTTCCCAAATGATCAAAAGGAATTTTTTATAACAACCTGTTACTACATAAGACATTTTATATATTTATTTCAAATCTTTGATATAGTCTAATGACTTGCAAATATAGGTCTTTTTATAAGTAATTAAAATCATCAAGGATTGACAAAATGGGTTTATCTCGTAGAAATTTTATTAGACTTACATCAGCTACTGCAAGTGGAATAGTTTTAACACCATATTCTTTCTCACAAATCACGTCTACCTTTGTCGCTTCAGATGAGTTTGTACAATATGATGCGCTAGGCTTAGCCCAATTAATCAAATCAAAACAAATTTCCGCAGCTGAATTGCTTGAAATTATTATTAAACGGATTGAGCTAATCAATCCAACTATAAATTGTATTGCTACGCCTACATTTGAGCGAGCAAGAAAGTACGCAACTCATATATCTTCGCAGTCTGTTTTCGCTGGTGTCCCTAGTTTAGTGAAAGATATGATAGATATTGGCGGCATTAAACGTACTGATGGCTCACGTTTATTACAAAATAATATCCCAAAAAAATCTGTAGCTTGGGTAGAGGCATTTGAAGCTTCAGGTTTAAACATTATAGGTACAACCACAGTACCTGAGTTTGCTTCAGGATATGAAAGTGAACTTTATGGGCAAACAAAAAATCCGTGGAATTTAAAATATTCATGTGTAGCTTCAAGCTCAGGTGCGGCAGCTGCGGTTGCCAGTGGTATTGTTCCTTTGGTGCACGGCACTGACGGTGGTGGCTCAAACCGCTTTCCAAGTAGTGCTTGTGGCACCTTTGGTTTTAAACCATCTAGGGGCAGAATGTTATCTGGTGAAAGTAATGGGAAACACGATTTATTTAAGACCAACTGTGCGATTAGTCGTACAGTACGTGACAATATTGCTTTGTTTAGAGAAACCGAAGATAAAAATGCAAAAGATTTTCAGCCGATTGGAAATATTGAAGGACCTTCGAAAAAACGGCTAAAAATAGCCTTTGCCCTGAATGGAGTGAAGCATTTACCAGCGACTGTACCTTCAGTTAAAGTCGCACTAAATGAAACAGCTAAATTACTGACTGCATTAGGGCACCACGTAGAAGAAATAGATCACCCAATAAACGGCAAAGAGTTCTTTGATAATTACCGCTATGCTTATTTGCCCAAATTCACACCAATTTTAGATCAAGTTAAACAGCTCACAGGTAAAGATGCTTTAGAATCAGACCTATTGGCTTATTGGACAGCGACTATGATCGATAGTGGTAGAAAACACACCCAAGAACAAATTCAACAAGGTACTGAATACTTCAAACATGTAGGTAGTATGTATTCGAAAGTCTTTGATAAATTTGATGTGATTCTAAGTCCGGTAATGCCAGTTGAGACTCCATTACTTGGCTCTATTAAGCCAACTGACTCATTTGTTGATAAAGGGCACAAATTTGAGCATGTTATGAGCCTTTGTGCTCCCATTAATCCCGCAGGAGATTGTGCGATGTCTGTGCCTTTATCATTTTCTAAAGAGACAGGAATGCCAATAGGTTCAATGTTTCATGCGCCTATAGGGAAGGATAAATTGTTATTTCAGTTAGCTTTAGAATTAGAACAAGTAAGACCTTGGAAAGATAAATGGGCATCACATTCGGTAATGTATACCTAACTTTGAACACAGAATTAATGGCGTTAAAAAGGATTAATAAATTAATGATAAATATAAAATGTAGTGCCTCTGTAATATTGCTCAGCTCTTTGTTAATAAGTTGTGGCGAATCATCTGTTGCCGAAAACACAACAGCTAAGCAAAAAAATGAATCAGCCATTAACGAGGCTCAAGAGATATCTATCTCTCAGTTATCAGACCAACGTATGGCGGCATCACCTAAAGAATTAATTGCTGCACTTTCTGCTGTTTCCTTTAAAACTCCAAAGGAATATCAAGCGGTATTAGATGAAGAAATAGCCTCAGTAACAACGCCTATCGGTGTTGGCTCATTGAAGCAAAATATTGATGAGTCAACTGACCCAAGAAGCACAATTACTGCCAGGCAAATACAGCAACATATTGATAAGCTTACCGGTATTTCAATCCAAAGCAGAGATGACGGTAATCTTATCTGGGGTAGGATTCAAGGCACTAAATATGAACGACAAGCCTCAGAATATGCTGAGCAACAAATGAAAGAATATGGTTTTACTGAAATTTATAAAGATAAAATTCCCGCACGTCGTCCTTTATGGCAATTAGATGAGTTGGAGTTTACTGTGACTAGTGCACCAACCTTTAGTTCAGGAAAAAAATACCGCTTTAAAAATGCCTTAACTGCCTATCAATCAGCGACAACGCCAAAAGGTGGGATAGAAGCTGAAGTTGTTTTCGTAGGCGAAGGTACTCCCGCTGAATTGAACGGACGGAATTTAACCGATAAACTTGTCTTGTTGAGAACGAGAGGACTGCCTGGCGGTTTATTTCACAGTGCAAGAACGGCATATTCTCGTATTGCCATCGGGGAACATGGTATACCAGCAGGTGTCATTGTTTGGTCAGATGTTCCCAATGCTACACAAGTTGCCACGCGTGTAGGTGCTATTGGTGGTGGTGAGAATCTTGGTTTAGCCCTACCTTGGACAGTCATAAATAATAATGACGGTTATTACTTACGTAAATTATTAGACAGAGCCACTAAAGAGCAGCCAGTTATCGCTAAATTGAATGTTCAAGGTAAAGAAGAAGGCCCTGATAAAAGATATTCATATAATGTAACAGGTGTATTACCAGGAAAATCAGGGAAATACATTATGTTGATGGGACATGTAGATGGTTTTCTATATGCGGTTCATTGTAACGCTGGTGCTGTTGCCATGAATCTCGCCCTTGCTAAATATTATGCAAATATACCAAAAGATGAACGAGAGCATGGCTTGATTTTCCTTTTTGTCGGTGACCATGAAAACCCAGGAGTCGGTGCTACCGATAAGTGGTTAGAGACTCATGAAAATCTAGCCGACGAGTTATTAGTAAATTTACGTCCAGAAAAAATAGGCATAATTCAAGAGATTGATGAAGGCTGGATAACGGCGGCACATAGTAATGTAGCAGCACCAGGTATGCTAATGGTAACTAATAAAAGTCCTTTATTGGTCGATTTGTTTAAACAAGCTACCAATAATTACTCTCTTACCATTAGTGACTTTCTGTTTTCTGACCCAGCCGCAGATGAAACTAACTTTCATCCTCCCTATGTAGATAAAGGTATCATAAGTGCTGGTTGGACAATAGGTTCAAGGTATTACCATACAACGGCAGATTATGAGAATAATTTAGTAAGTGCTAAAGAGCTTGAAAAATTTGGCCGTGCACATGCTTTTATAATTGATGAATTAGCTAAATACAGTAAATCCGACTTGGAAGAAGGTGCAACACGGTATACCGCTGAAAAATCTATCTATCAATCGGATACGTTAAAGTTCTTGTTTGGTAATCATTAAACGATAATTATCCTTTGATAACTTAATGAGAAGGTTAGCTTTATTACACAAGACAAACCTTATTTTGTACTCGAAATTATAACCGATTCGACTTGATTAGAAGAAGCTATGGCATTAGGGCTATCAAGAGATACCGCGGTGCTAACTTCAATATTCAACGGCACATATGAAGACAATCCTTTGATAGGAAATGATAAATGACACTATCATTACCATGATAAGAAGAAAGTTTATCATTAGTTAAAAAATGTGTAACAGTGAGGCTTCGGCCCCAGTTTTCTTCGCTGAAACATGATTAAGAGGCAAATTATTTTTAGAGAAAAAGATAGCTATGAGTAAATCAATTTTTAGAAAAGACGGCACAGCTCAGGGAGTGGCCAAACAACGTTTGATTGAAACACTCGCTAAACCTGATAAACGTATCATAAATGATCCTTATGCCGATAGGTTTGTATTAGGTGCTGGCTTGATTAAGCTGATGGGGCATAAGCTAAGCGTCTGGGTAACTCAAAAGTTCGTACCTGGTTTTCACGAACATTTAATTTCCCGTACGCGTTTTATTGATGATCTGATCAAAAAAAGTGCTGTTAGTGGGTCAGAGCAATACGTCATTCTGGGGGCGGGATATGACACAAGGGCTCATCGGCTTGAACTTCCGTTTTCATTAAAAATTTTTGAAGTTGATCAGCTTGAAGTTCAGACTAGAAAGCGTTCTAAACTTCCCAAAGAATTACCTAATTCAGAAAACGTCACTTATGTGAGCATTGATTTCAATCACCAGTCGCTAGCCGAACAACTTTTGGCTGCGGGTTTCGATCAAAGTAAGTCCACCGTTTTTACCCTTGAAGGCGTCTCGCAGTACATCACTAAAGAAGCAATCACTTCAACAATCAAAGAACTGGCAGTGCTTACTCAAAAAATAAATTCAACTTTTTTTATATCTTACGTCAATAAACTTCTAGATGAAGATCCTGAGGCCTGCTTTGGTAAGGGCTACCCAAAAGCTGCGAAGCGAGCCCAAACAATAAAACGCTTATCCGCTAAAGTGGGGGAACCTTGGATATCATTCTACACGGCTGAAGAAATAGAAGGGCTGCTTTCTCAAAATGGTTTTTCGTTAAAAGAAAATAAAACTTTGGCAGATTTAAACTCTGTGTACTTTACCCCTGTCGGTAGAACCCTTCCTGGGGATCAAATTTTTAAACTCGAACATTTTGTGATAGCAAAATCTCAAACAAGAGAGAGCTCCGTGGTAAAATGATCGTCTAGGCTATCAGGTTCCAAGTGTTATATGACGCTGACTACAAAGCTTGAGAATAATTGGATGCAGTGTGGTGAGTGTAGCAATGCATGGAAGGTTTCTCATACAATTTTAATGGTCACCTGTACTTTTTGCTTCAATGGTAATTTTATTGAATAAAACCAGTGCCCATACTCGTCCCATTCCTCCCCGCACCCGAATTCATATCGTAAAGTTTATCAACGGTAATTTCGTTGTTTGGATCAAAATAGTGCCACAAACTTTCATCCATAATACCTTGAGGAATAGAATCATCTTCACTAAAAAACCATTTTTCATTAGGGTAATGAACAAATTCATCTTGACTGATTTTTTGACCAAGGTAGAAGTCGGCAAAAAAGTCATTGCAGCTTAAACGTTCAAAATACTCACCTAATGCACTCGCTAGGCAAGACTTCGCGCTAGAACCCTTGCCATTGGTAAACATTAATCCACAACTACTGTCTTTAATGTGCACTGAAAAACAGTTTTCGATTGGATTAAGCCATGAAGCTTCTTCTATATCAAAACAAGTGATTTCAATTTTTCTTGCATGGAGGCAATTGAGGTTTCTTAATCGAAGTCTTTGCCTTTGATAAACGTTTTTTCCATGATGAGATCCAGTGTAAGTATTCAATTAAAGGGTTTCAAAAAGGGAATTATAATAGAATCAGACAAACATTGATATAAATCAAAACATACTTGCTTTGCCTTGTTAAAATCGAATAATCGGCGTTTCATGTGGTTAAATTTAATAACCATAGACCTATTTAGATATTATACTTATTAAACAAAGAGGAATGACTCCTGTGTCAGAGCAAAAAAATAATGAACAAGTAAAACAGCAAGGTAAGCCTATAGTGTACGCTTGCTCTGGGTGTTCTAATTTAGCGCAAATGGCTCATAATATTTCATTAAATTTAGATGGTGATGGCATTGCAGAAATGTCTTGTGTATCAGGTGTTGTTGGTAAAGTTGCTCCTATTTTAGAATTAGCCAATTCCGGTCGAACAATTATAGCCATTGATGGTTGTGGTTTGTCTTGTACAAAATCATGTTTAGAAGCAGGTGGTTTAAATGCTGATTACTATTATCAAATTAGTGATTTAGGTTTTGAAAAACGCAGTAAATGGAAGGATTCATTAACTGAAAATACCATAGCAATGAAAAGTATTTACGAACAGCTGTTTAAAGAGGGTATTGGCTTTGATAGAAAAAACTAATACCTGATAAAGTTAGCAAGAGAGCTTGCTAACTTTCCTTCCCCTTGTTTTAATAATTAATCCATTGACTATATTGCTCATTTTTTCCTAATACAGCCTGACTACCTTTTAAAGAGAAATCATAACCACATAATGTAAAGTTGCTACGAAATGCTAAGGCTTGAATCAGTGCTTGGCTGTCTAGTGGTGAAAAACTGGCATAATAGTCACTGTTAATACCTATTCCTTTTGCTACTTGTACCGACAATGTGCGTATAGAAGTACCTTTGTTAAAACTGATTTGCTTGCAGCTCTCATCTCCTTGAGTCGTTAATTGAGACCACAAAATGGTGTCATTTAATTGGTCAGCTTGCCAACTTATGGTGATCCCTTTATGTTCAGATAAATACAATGTGTAATTATCTGGCATAGTTAATGGATGTTCTCTAGTCTCTATATTAGCTGCTTGCTGATTTACTTTATCTTCGGTTATGGCTTGAGTTGGTGTATTTAAATAACTCATCAACCATGATGCAGTCACACCAATTAAGGTTAAAACAATAACGGCTACAATCGCAAACTGTGCTTTTTTGTTGCCTAATAATTTCAAACGGATCATTTCGCCAATGTCAGCTTGTTTGTTATATAAACTTGCTCCGCCAGCAGGTGAAGTTTGCATAACAGGTGATTCATCATGGTTAAAATTTATAGAGTTATCACCAACTAAGCTTGGCTCAATACGAAATTTTGCCTCTTTACCTAGGTGGGTTTCTGGTTGGTACTCTTTCATATCTACAGGGCCATCATAGCCTAATATAAAATTTCGCTTAACCGCGCTTGGATAGGTTAATAATACAGAGGAACATAGCGCAGGTATTATCAACAAATAATAACTGCTGTGCTGTTCAGACACTATGATAATTAATGCTATCAAAGCAAACGTTAGGCTAGGTGCAAATAACCAGTTTTTATTGAGTTTTGCATCATGTAGCCGTCTTAAACTGGTTAAAGCAAGCACTGACGTAAACAGTACTAACAATAGGAATGAGATGAAAAACATACCAATAAAGGCAGAGGCCAACATGATGTAAATAACATAAACTGCACTGCAAATAGCAGAGAAACGTGTTCGATTATCGAAACCTTGCAAACAAAAAAGTGATTTTAAAAACTGCACTGTAGCGTCCTGTAAATGGAGAAAAACAACTGAGAATAATTATTAATGTACCCTATAAGGTGGAATGTCAACATCGTCTAATTTTAAACCATACAAACTTAATGTTGCATGGTTGCTAGATTCACCGTCACCGCTGAATTCAATGTCAAACAAACTAAACCAAACCAATCCGTGTTTCTTCTTAAATGTTAAACGGCTTGAACGTCTGGCGATAGCAATAAATTGTAACTGACTTTGTTCGCAATAACGAGTTGCATGCAAGCGAGCTGCTTCGGACACTTTTCTCAAATAGATAAAGTACCAACATAATAAGCAAATAAATAATAAATAATAAATATTTTCCATAGCGAGTTGATTGCCTTAAAGTAAGTTATATCTGGTGGCGTTAGCCAGATTAGTTAAACCAGAGTCGTTAAGCAAAAATAATTAAGCTTGATTAAATAATTGACCAATTGCATGTGACAATGCAGTGCTGCGTTCTGGCGCACGCATACATTGAAAAACAACTGGGCGAAGAATAGGGATTGCTACCAGATCTTTGAAAATGCTATTAAATAATGCTTGGTCTTCACAAGTAATTAAATGTTCCAAAAATGCCATTAATTGTTCAGGTGTAACCAGTGAAAGCCAGCATCGGCCAGAGAGAGTAATAAGTAGTTCTGCCGTTATATTTTCTTGCTTCAATAAAACATTAATAAATGTTTTAACATGCAGGTGTTGGCAATTACTTGCTAAGCTGCGTAATAAGTGTTGTTGAATTTGAATAACGTTATCATCTTTATTTAAATTCGCTTTAGCCTGCTTTAACTGTGATTGCAGTAAATCTAACAAAGCATCAATTAACTCAACAGAGAGTTCTTCATTTTCTAACGCGCTACACAAAGGTAATAATACTTCATTAGGTAAATGAGGTAGGGCATTAACTAACAACTGGCTATAGCTCTCTTTATTTTTGGTCTGTTCTTTTAATCTAACGGCAAAATCAGTTATACCTTGCACACCAACTGCTTGCCAATTATTCCAATTTTCATCTAAAAGGTAAGCTAAAAATGGTGATAGATATTCACTTGGTGTTTGCTTTAATCCAAATTTAACCTTGCTATTCAATGATGCTAACTTGTATTGTGCGGGAGTATACAAATAAGGGTTGTTTTTCAATAACTCCTCTTGTTGTTCGTCAGCATCTTGAGTTAAATCACTGCCAAGCGCTTCGACGATAATGGCAATGAAATGATTTCTAGCTCCTTGGTTTAATAAACCTCGCTCATCTAGAGGTAACTTTAACAACCATAAATATGGCTGAGGTGATTGTTTTTGCCAAAATGCAATAGCAATACAAGCGTGCCCTTGAGAAGGCGTAGGATATGGAACTTGGTTTAGTTCTATTTTTTCAAATTGCTCTTTCGATATTTTCTCTATTTTTCGCCCGATATCATAGACACGAAACTGAGAATTTGATGAGTGGAGCAGTTGTGAAATAGTGTCGATAGTATCCATAAAGGGAAATTTAAATCCAAAATAAAGAGAGATTGAGTCTGCGGGCTATTATAGAGATAATGTTGCTATCTAGCAAAACTAAAAATGCGCCTATGTCCAATCAATTAGAAAATGTAGTACCAAAAATAATATTAGAAAAACCTATTTTAAAAGTTTTATATCAAGATGAGTATTTGGTCGCTGTAGATAAACCTGCTGGGTTGTTTGTGCACCGTAGTTTTATGGATAAGGATGAAATCTACTTTGCTTTGCAATTGGTGCGCGATCAAATTGGCAAGTATGTTTATCCGGTACATCGATTAGATAGACCAACCTCTGGTGTATTGTTATTTGCCTTAACCAAAGAAATTGCGCAAAAGATGAATGCTGCGTTTGCTTATAAGTCGAATAGTGTTGGTGATATAAATAGAGAACAAAATGGTAAAGTAAAGCATGAACTTGAACCAGGTGATGGCGCTGAGTTAACTAAAACATATTACGCTTTGGTACGTGGGCATTTAACCATATGGGATCAAAGTGAGCTGATAGATCATCCACTTAAAGAAAAGTTAGACAAGCTTGGTGATAAAAATGTCAGTCGTAATAAAGAGGCACAGTCAGCACAAACACATTTTCAAGTAACTAAGCAGGCAAGTTTGCCTATTGCTTTGGGAAAGTTCGACAGTGTCCGTTATTCTCTGGTTAAGCTTGAGCCCGTTACTGGGCGACGACACCAAATTCGTCGACATCTAGCGCATTTACGTCATCCTATTATTGGGGACATTAATTATGGTGATAACAAACAAAATCCATTCTTCATTAAGCATTTTGGTTTTAAACGTTTAATGCTTATTGCAAAATCTTTAAGTTTTTTTCACCCAGTTACAGCGCAGAAAGTAACTATTACCGCTGAGTTTGATGAGCAGTGGCAGCAGGTTTTTAATGAGCTTAATTGGTGAGTTGATCATTGAGAATATTTTGTCGAGGCAAGCATCGACCTACAGTAAAAAGAATATTTGAATTTGTAGGTCATCACGAACGAAGTGAGGCACGACAAAGAAAGGTGTAGAGGCAAGCATTGCCTTACAGTAAAAAAGAATATTTGAATTTTGTAAATCGTCACGAAAGAGGCCTAAAAGGATAGAGGTCACTTAGGTTATGTTTGGAACATATAACCTGAAGTGAGGCACGACAATGAAAATTTGCCATGCTCACCATCATTAACTTAACTTTTCGTCAATCGCTTAGCAAATACATTCGCATGGTGAAAACCTATGCTGGTATTTCTTGCCATTTTTGTGAACATTAAATAACACCAAGGTACTAAATATAAACTGGTTACCGTTGAGAAGGTTAATCCACCAATAATTGCTATGGCTAGCGGTGAATAAGACGGGCCGTCACCACCTATTTGTGTTGAGCCTAATGCTAATGGGATCATACCAAGCACCGTGGTGGCCACAGTCATCAATACGGGTCGTAATCTCGTTGAGCAAATTTCACTGATCACACTTTCCAAATCTTCCACTTTTGGCGTCATTTGGTTTATTTGATCAATCAATACAATGCCATTATTCACCACTATCCCCATTAAAATTAAAATGCCGATCATTCCCATCACCGACATACTTGTGCCCGTAATAAAGAAGAACCAAAATACCCCGACAATAGAATAGATAATTGAGCTAATTATGGCTGCAGGCAAGAGTAAAGATTCAAATAAAGCCGCCATTACAATATAGATCATTGCTAAAGCAAGCAGCATATTGGTGACCATTATTTGCTGGTCGCCTTGTTGACGATTAAATCCTTGGCCTAACTTCCAATTATAACCCGCAGGTAAATTAATTGAGTTCATTGCAAGTGTTATGCGTTCTTCTGCTTGCTCCATGGTGATGTCACCTAAATTAGCACCAATAGTTAACGCGGTTTGACGATTTTCTCTATAAATAGATGTCAGTCTTGGTTGTACTTTAAAGTCAGCAACATTTTCTAAAGCAATAGTTTGTCCATCAATTTCAGTAATCGGTAATTTTTTCAATTGGCTTAATGAGTACTTTAAGCGTTGATCATAAAGTAAATGTATTCTCACTTCGCCGTTAGGATCATGGCGAAAGCTTCTCAATTCTAGTCCCCTAAGTGCAGTACCAACAACTTGTGCAACCTCTTGAGAATTCAAGCCAATTTGACTTGCTTTAACTCGATCGATAATTAATACCATTTCTTTTTGATGTTGAGATACATCGCTTCTAACGTCGGCTAAACCGTCAATATGATTTAATATTGGCACCACTTGATTTGATAACTTAACTAATAAGTCGGTTGATGGGCCAACTAAGGTGACGCTGACACCACCACTTTTCGCACTTTGCCAACCAAAATCTGGTTTTGCTTCAGTAAAGTTTGGCATGTTTTTTCGAATTCGTTCCTTTAGCTCTGTCATCGAAATATCGCGTTCTTCTTTCAATAACAAAGTTGAAGACGCTCTTTCGCCGCTGTAATAGCTATAAACAGAGTCAATATAGAATTCTTCTTGATGCTTATATAAGTATTCTTCAAAGCGATCTACCATGGCTTCTACATGTTCAAGAGGAAATTGCCCTTCAACATGGTAACGCATGTATAGACGGGTTCCGTCTTGGTTATCCATATTGTCTGAAGTAATTGCTCCCATAGGAAGTGCCGTGCTGACTAAAATTAACAGTGCGACAATACCTGTTGTTTTAGGATGGGCTAATACCCACGTTAAACTGCTTTTATAACGAGCTTGAAAGCGGTTGTTCTTTTTACCTGCTTTATTCGTCGCTTTAGTATTGCTTAGTTTATCCAGTGATATTTTACTTAATAATAGTGGCAACAGTGTTTTTGCAATGAGTAATGACGCGGCAAGAGAGATACAAATAGCAATGGCAACATGCTCTAAAAATACAGTTAGCTGTACTTTCTCACCGATAATGTTAGGTAAAAACACAATCATGGTAGTTAATGTGCCCGTCATTACCGCTAGCGATACTTTATCAACACCTTGTAAAATGTTTTTTATCTTTTGAGCTTTTGGCGTTTTTTGATGTTGAGCGGAAATAGACTCAGTAATAACCACGGAATTATCTACCAACATACCAACCGCTAATAATAACCCCATCATGGATAAAACATTGAGCGAGTAGCCAAGTAAATACATGATAGCGAGTGTTATACATATAGAGAAAGGCACTGAAGCCACAACCAGTAAAGTGGCGGTAGTATTGCGCATAAATAAGTATAAAACGGCAAATGACAGCAGTGCACCAATTCCACCCGCCGTTAGTAAATCCCCTAAAGAATCAGTAACGCCTTTGGCTTGATCTTCCATCATGAAAATATTCACGCCTTCAAATTGGCGACTATCACTGATGTTATCTACTAACTGAACAACTCGCCCAGCGACATCAACTAAATTAGCACTAGACTCTTTAAATATATTTACGCCAATAGCATAGTTACGATCAAGGTGGCGACCATCAATTCGCTCAGGCTGCTCAAAAGCAACTGTGGCAATATCACCAAGGTAAACATTGTCTTTAACTTGTAAAGTGCGAATATCATGAAGTTTAGTGAACTCGCCTTTAGGGCTAATGCGAATACTTGCTTGTTCAGATTTAAGCGAACCGGCATTTATAGTGAAATTTTCTTTTCTTAACATTAACGTAAGTTGTCTAATATCTATATTAAGGCTTGCCATTCTTTCGCTAAGTAAACGAATAGAGATTTGTCTGGGGTCTACACCGTAAAGTTCAACTTTTGATACGCCATTTAAACGCTCAAGAGGTTTTTTTAAGTAGTTGTTTAATAGCTGATAGCTGTTTTTTAATTCACGTTCACTCGATATACGCAGTGTCAGAATTGGCATGTCTGCTGTCGAGAATTGGTAAACAAATATTCGCTGTAAATCTTCAGGTAAAAGGTGGCGAATAGCATCAATTTTTTCTCTTGCTTCAATCGCTTTACCCGTTAAGCTGCGCTCCCATTCTACTTCAATACCTATTTGTGCACCGTTTTCAGTAGAAGTGGAATTTAAACGTATTATGCCTCCCATCGTTGATAATGCTTCTTCAAGGGGCTTAGTTACCAAGCGCTCTACCTCTGCAGGGGTTGATGCTTGATAAGGGGCGTTAATCATCATTTCAGGAATATCAATACCAGGCCACTTTTCTAATGGTAAAAGTTGCGTTGCAGCAAAACCTGTTAATAACATAGTTAAGCAAAGCATTAAGGTCGTGACAGGCTT
Organism: Colwellia sp.; assembly: GCA_029938115.1. Taxonomy (GTDB): domain Bacteria; phylum Pseudomonadota; class Gammaproteobacteria; order Enterobacterales; family Alteromonadaceae; genus Colwellia. The sequence goes on from JAPYOP010000054.1 coordinate 19,647, forward strand.
TTTTAATGCTAAAGCCGTTAGGTTTATTGAACTACTTCTTTGTTCACCACTTTGGCTATCGTTATTTTTTCCTGATTGCTTAGACATTAGTAGCCTCCGCTAAATCATTATTTACTTCCGATTGACCAGATGTACCTTCGTTAATTTCTGTGCTATCAAATTGTGTAGAGTCAAACTGTTTATAATCAAATAAGCGATACAACACTGGCAAGACAATTAAAGTTAAAAACGTAGAGCAAAGTAAGCCACTTATAACAGTTATAGCCATCGGTGCTCTTAATTCAGCCCCTTCACCTAGGCCAATTGCCATCGGTGCTAGACCTAGTATTGTCGTCAAGGTAGTCATAATGATAGGACGAAGTCGTGATATGGCTGCTTGTTTAATCGCGTCGGTTTTATCATAACCTTGAACACGTAATTGGTTAATTCTATCGACTAAGACAATGGCGTTATTCACTACAATACCGGCTAACATGATCAATCCGATGAAGACTATTACGCTAATGTTTGTGCCTGTGAGGTATAAACCGTAAACAGAGCCAACAGCAGCTAATGGCACGCTAAAGAGTATTAATAAAGGATGTAAAAGCGACTCGAATTGTGATGCCATGACTAAGTAGACTAAAAATATCGCAAGGGTTAACGCCATCATCATAGAGCTAAATGATTGTTGCATTTCTTCACTTTGACCACCAAAAGTCGCGACTACAGAAAAGGGTAACTTAAGATCTTCTATTAGTTTTTCAGCACTAACGACAGCGCTGCTTTGATCGCCAATCGCTATGTTGGCACTGATAACCGCGACACGTTGTTGATTGATACGATTGATTTGCGCGGGGCCGACTGTTTCGACAATATCACTAATACTCGCTAGGGTAATTGGACGGCTACTGCCAGGATTAACCACTAATTCTTGTAAGTCAGTAATAGAGTCGCGCTCTTTAATGTCACTACGTACCAAAATATCAATCTTTCTATCTAATAAAGTGTATTTGCTAGCTACATTACCACCAATTTTTACAGCTAATAAGCGTGCTATATCAGGTGTGTTTAAGCCTAATTGAGCAATTTTTTTATGATTAAAATGAATAGCGAGTTCAGGTTGACCTTTACGCTGGCTGTTTGCCACATCAACGAACTCTGGTGATTCATCCATCAGTTGGGTGAGGTGCTTAGAGTACTTTTTCAATTCATCTAGATCATAACCTGCGAGTTCAATACTGATAGGTTTACTAAAAGTAAATAGCTCTGGGCGATTTAGTGACGTGGTTGCTCCAATAATAGTGCGAGCATATTGCCTTATGTCATTCATTACTGCATTTTCATCCGTACTATTATGCAACATCACTTGCAAACGGGCTTGATGCTCACCACCTTTATCAGCACTACTCGTCATTAAACTACCGCGCCCAGTGAGTGAATAAGTGCTTTTAACTCTTTCGTCGATTTGCAGCTTCTTCGCGATTAAGTTAATCGCTTGATCTGTTTTTGCAAGTGGAGTTCCCGGTGCTAGCTCTAGATCGAAATAGAATTCACCTTGAGATAAAGGAGGTAGTAATTCAACACCAATTTTTGGGTAAATTAGTGTGGCAGAGCCAGCAAATAACAAACTGATCATTAACGTTTTAATACTGTGGTTTAGCGCTAAAGATAACAGTTTTTGATAAAAAGTGGCTAACAGCTCAAAGAGGTAATTAAAGCTAGTTGATAAAGGCTTAGTTACCAGCGATAGAACTTTACTTATACCATGAAAAACCAACAATATTAAACGTATAACTAACATCGGCAAGTAAACAAAAATCACTTTTAAAGGCAAACCTATTAACCATGATATCTTTTTAGTAATAGATAATTGTTTAAAGGGCGTTTGTTGTTTCGAAGGAATCTCTTCATTTTCTTGTGCTTGCTGTTTTACTTCTCTTGACGCCAGCATTGGAATTAGTGTTAGGGCAACAACCAAAGAGGCAATTAAGGCAAAGGCTACTGTCATTGCCTGATCAGCGAATAATTGTCCGGCAACACCTTCAATAAAAATTAACGGTACAAATACGGCGAGCGTGGTTAATGTTGAAGCGATAATAGCGCCACTGACTTCTTTAGTACCTTTTCTCGCTGCTTCGACAACAGATAAACCTTGTTCTTTATAGCGAGAAATATTCTCTAGTACAACAATGGCGTTATCAACTAATAATCCTGTTGCTAAAGCTATGCCGCCAAGTGACATAATATTTAAGCTAATATTATTGCCATACATCATGTTAAATGTGGCGATTACTGAAACAGGAATAGAAAGGGAAATGATTAAAGTCGGCACGATTGAACGTAAGAATAAATACAGTACTAACATAGCAAGCAAGCCACCAATAATCGCGGCAGATTTAACTTCACTGATAGCATTACTGATAAAGGTTGATTGGTCGTAAACGACGGTGAGTTGATAATTATCACCGACAGTTTTTTGAATAGCAGCAAGTTTGTCATTCACTAACTTTGCTACTTGTACAGTGTTAGCATCTCCTTCTTTATAAATAGCTAATTCAACGGCTTCACCTGCGTTAATACGAGTAATGTCAGTACGCTCTTTGTAGCCATCTATAACTTCTGTTATATCATTTAAGTAAATTATTTTGTCATTTTCGCGATATATAACTAACTCACCAATTTGGCTTATGTTGGTAAATTGATTGAGAGTACGTACTAAATATTGTGTATTACCATCAATGAGTTTTCCTGCTGAAATATTAATGTTTTCGGCATTAATTCGGTTAATAATTTGCTGACTAGTTAGGTTTAATTGCGCTAGTTTATGTTGATCTATAATTACTTGGTACTCTTGTTCTAAACCGCCACCTAGCTTAACTGAGGCAACCCCTAATAAAGATTCAAGTTGACGTTTGATATCATATTCAGCAAAGGTTCTAAGTTTAGTTAATGAAGCAATAGAATTATCTGTACTTTGTAGCCCAAGGCGAATAATGGGATCTAGTGAAGGGTTAAACTTTAAAATGAGCGGTTTTTCAACATCTAAGGGCAGGGTGATCAAGTCTATTTTTTCACGCACTTCTAAACTGGTGATGTCCATAGCCGTTTGCCATTCAAATTCAAGCAAAACATCAGACTGACCCGCTTTTGAAATAGAGCTGATTTTTCTGAGCCCTTTTACTACGCCAACAGCTTCCTCTATTGGTTTAGTTATTAATTGTTCTATTTCCCCTGGGGCAGCGCCAGTGTAATTTGTACGAACGGTTAATGTTGGGTAGGACAATTCGGGCAACAAATTTACCGCTAGGCGAGATAGGCCAACTAGACCAAATAAAATTACAGCAAATGTAAACATCCAAACAGTGACTGGGCGCTTTATCGCAGTATCAACTAAACTCATAATGATTCCTTAAATAGCAATGATTTGATAGTTAGCACTAATGTGCTTTTACAATGGCGGTTTCATCACTGGCTATTGAATCATGGATTTCTATCGAGCTATCACCATTTAATACTTCAACTAGCGCATCGGCTTTTAAGTTGTGCTGACCATTAATTACCACTAAATCACCTATCTTAATGTCACCAGTGATTTCTGTTATTTGCTCTTCAATAAAACCTTTACTTACTTGTACTTCAATTGCCTTATTATTTCTTACCACGTAAATTTTGCTGTTATTATCTAACGTTATAATAGCGTCACTGGCAATAGTGAAAGCATCATTATGAGTGGCAAAAGTTAAAGCTATTTGTGCAAACATACCCGGCTTTAACTCTTGTTCGTTGTTATTTATAGATAAGATGACTTTAAACGTGCCACTTTTTGAGTCAATTACAGGTGAGATAGAGCGAATTTTAGCTTGGTAAACTTGATGTTTGCGCGCGCTAAAACTTAAGTTGGCTCGTTGATCTAGCTTTACATTACTTAGTTGATGCTCAGGTAAATAAACTACAGCCTGTAAATTAGTTGAATCAACAATATGAAATAGTTTTTGGTAACCTTGGGTAAAATAGCCTGGTTTAACATATCGATGCGAAATAAAACCTGAAATAGGAGCCACAATTTGACTATCTTGCAAATCTAATTCAGCTAATTTTTTGGCTGCTACTGCTGCTTGATGTTGATACTTAAGTTTATCTGATGCTTGAGCACTGACCAGTTTTTTCTCGGCCATTAATTTCAGACGTTGTAACTCTTGGTCAATACCAGCAAGCTCAGCTTCAGCTTTATCAAGCGCTAACTGATAACGGCGAGGATCAATCTTAACTAAAATTTGACCTTTATTAACATAATCACCTTCTTCAACATGTAGCTGCTCAATAATTCCGGTAACACGCGTGATAATATCTGCTTCAGTGCGTGACTCTAACGTTGCTGTCGTGTGGAAGTTAGAAGAAATACTGTTGCGCTCAATGCTGGCAACACTAACAGGAATAGCAAATTCTTCCTTTTCCTTTTCTTCTACTTTAGCTGTTGTTTCTGAGCAGCTAGCGAGAAAAATTGTATTGAAAGTTAAAAGTGAAATTAATAGTGCTTTTTTAGTGTTAATAGTTAGCATTTTCTTATCCATAGGGTAAAACTATTTTAGTTGCATTCAAAATAGCACACGCTATGCCAACAAGTGATAACACTTATGTAACAAGGGGTTACAAATAGCAATGGTAAAGGGATGATTGTCTTTTTGTGAAATAACTAATTATTTGGTGAATTTACTCATTTATTGCGGTAATGATTTAAATTACTGAGGTGCGCTGATAGTTACAGCATTAATATCTTGCAATATTAGTTTAGCATAAGCATGTTCAGCCCTATGATTTGACGTGTCTGAACTTTTTTCACCTTTAATTTCAATAGCATAATTCGAGTAAGCGTTGCTATAATTAGCTCTTTCTTGAGCAAAGGCTAGCATCATGGCTTGATCAGCTGTTATTGGCCTATTTAAAAGTGACATCATTAATTGATGATCAGAGGCCATTGGCTTTTTAATTATGTTTTCACTCATTGGGGTAAATTGGTTATGAGAATAATTTTCACTGACAAAACCTCGAGCATAGCCATTATCGCTAAAATGATTTTCACTAACTTGTTCTGTTGAACTACAAGCAAATAGTGATAAACAAAATAATATACTAATGCTTTTTTTAATAGCAGACAGATTGAAATTAGATAAATTTAGGAAATACATAACAAACCTTCACAGCAAAATAGTTTCTATATCTATGAAAAGGCAAGTGTTATGCCAACTAAAATTTTGACGTGGTACTTGTACAATCAATTGATTTTATGGTCATGAAAATAAAGAAAAATTAAGTTTGTTGTGTTTTTCTAATTGTGACTGATTTGTCGTTCTATAAGTGAATCTAATCAGTAATGTGTGATTGAAAAGTAACCGTCAATTTTTTGCTGTTACTGCTCTTAAATTATTTCTTCTAACCATTTTTTAAAAGCAACAACGGGGGCGTAATGTTGTTTATCATTTGGAGTTACTAAATAGTAACCACTATCTGTACTTAAAGGTTTGTTGCAAACCGAAATAAGTTCACCGCGGTCAAGCTCACTTTGAATTAGGAATTTAGGGAGTAATGCTACGCCAAGTCCCGCAATAGCTGCATTGGTCGCTATTGAAAATTGTTCAAAATGCATTCCCTGTTTTGCTTTACTTTGAGTACTAGCACTATTTATTTCAATGTAGTGATCTGCAAACCAATGTTGCCAGTCATCAGGTCTAGTAGAGATGTGAAGCAAAGGTTGCTCAATTAAGTATGCGCAGATGTTCTCTACATTGTCGAATTGAGCTTTGCTAAATAGTTTTGGAGAACATACCGGAATTGACTCCTCACCCATTAAAAATGAGCAATTTGCATAAGGCCAACTTTTTTTACCAAAGTGTATGGCACAATGAACATCTTCCATGCTGAAATCAAAAGGAGATAATTTACTGACGGTATTGATGGTAATTTTGGGGTTTTTAGCTAAAAAGTCTGGTAATCTCGGCATTAACCAACGCGACCCAAACATAGGTAGAATTGCAATATTAAGCACACCACCGGTTGGATTTGTCATAATGTTTAATGTAGCACTGCGAATATGACTTAAGGCGCTATGAACCTCTTTAGCATAAATTTTTCCTGCTTCAGTTAAATTAATTTTTTGCTTTTGTCGTTGGAACAAGCTCACCGCTAACTGCTGCTCAAGAGCTGTAATTTGTCTACTTATAGCGCCTTGAGTTAGCGCTAACTCTCTGGCAGCAGTGGTGAAGTTTCCTGTTCTAGCCGCAGCATCAAAGGCTGCTAGCATGCTAATACTTGGCAGTAAACGCTTTGAGTGAGGTAGGTTAGTCATTAAATTTATTGTGTAAGTGAATTAAGGTCAAGTTCACTTATTGTCCTACCTTTTTCAACTAATGTCATTACAAAAACTCATAACCTAGTCTTAAACATGGCAATATGCTTGCAGTAATTGATAGACGAACATTAATTACTTTATGATATCCGCAATAAGTTTGGCCGTTGCTTGTGGTTGCTCAAGAGGGAACATATGTCCTCCTGGCGTTGTCATTAGTTTTATGTCCTTATTTAATTTAACAAATTTTTTGAAAAAACTGTGTGGGCAAACCTCAGTCTGATCGCCATATATTAAAGATGCGGGCACCTTTAATTGATTTTTATAACTCGATAGGTTTTCAGCTAAGTTTCTAAATATATCCGCTTCAATTTGCGCAGAAAAAACTAATTCCAACTGTCCATTTCGCTCCATAATGCCATGGCTGACATAATCATTTAAACATCGTCTATCGAAGTTTTTGAATAATTGTCTGCGGGAAAACAGCTTTGCAATATCAGTCCCTAATGGCCAATGAGTTCTTCTTACTTTAGCTTTTCCCGAAGGACTAAACTTATCAATAAGTCGTGTCTTTTTAATAAACTTCATTGCCAGTGCTGTACTGCCAGTGATCACAGGAGGATCTAACATAATAAGCCCTTTAAACAACTTAGGCTGCTGGCAAGCAGCAATAAAAGCAATAACGCCGCCAAATGAATGACCGACATTTATAAGTTGCTCTTGCTGATGAATTTCTAATTGTTGCTTAACAAAGTTTATTAGTTCATCAACTAAGGGTTGCCAGTTATTTTCTACGGGGTATTTTTCATCATGACCGTATTTTTCATGAGATATTACTTGGTATTGCTCTGGGAGATAATTGAATAGAGTTTGATAGCTTCCGGCTGGAAAGCCATTTGCATGAACAAAATTAATAAGCATTTTTGACATATAAAAATAATTAACTACTTTGTATAAGGAACCGTTAGAAGTTAAACGCTTGTTTGAATCTTGTCAATGTTCATTTTAAGAATGTTTGTTTTTTATTTTGTTAGGGCATTAAAAAACCCAGCAATGCTGGGTTTTGATTGTGAACAAGTATTTATATAAGTAGTTAAAATTCTTTCAACATATACTCTAACGAGCCTTCATATTCTTTTAGTTCTTTTTTAAGTTGGAATTGATCTCTTAATTGTTCAATTTCACGCCATTTTCTTTTTTTATTAGACGCTGTTTTTCCTTTTGCGGGTTGACTAACTGACTTTAACACTTCGCTTAAATTATCCATAAAAGTACCCCTTAAATAGGTTTTCTGCAAAAACATAAATCAACTGCACCTTTTTAATACCATATTTTTCAATTGATGCAAATAAAAAACGCACATTTTTTAATTAAAATGTGCGTTTAAAATACGTTTTGTGGTGCTTTTTGAAGGAAGTAACTGTGTCTTAAAGCATCTCAGATAATTGCTTTTCAAGTTTTACTTGGTCAATAGCAAAATTTCGAATGCCTTCACTTAACTTCTCAGTTGCCATAGCATCATCGTTCATCTGCCAGCGCCACTGGCTTTCAGTAAGAGGAGCTTCAGCTAAATTAGTTTCAGTGTTGCCTTGATTACCAAGCTTTTGCTCAACTATTGCTGTGCTATTTGCTAATTCATCCATTAATGGCGGGCTGATCGTTAATCGGTCGCAACCAGCAAGTGCTAATATTTCACCGATATTTCTAAAGCTAGCGCCCATTACAACGGTACTGTAGCCTTTGCTTTTATAATAGTTGTAAATGCTCGTAACAGATACTACGCCAGGATCTTCATCACTTGGGTACTCTGTTCGTCCTGTGTCTTTTTTGAACCAATCAAGAATGCGGCCAACAAAAGGAGATATAAGATAAACACCTGCTTCGGCACATGCTCTAGCTTGAGCGAAACCAAAGAGTAAAGTTAAATTACAATTAATACCTTCTTGCTCAAGTTGTTCTGCAGCTTTAATACCTTCCCAAGTTGAAGCAAGTTTGATCAAAATGCGATCATTGCTAATGCCAGCTTCATTATACATCGCAATCAATTTGTGAGCCTTAGTAATAGAAGCGCTAGTATCGAATGAAAGTCGTGCATCTACTTCAGTTGAAATGCGACCTGGAACGGTTTTTAAAATTTCTAGTCCTATGAGTACAGATAGTTTATCCGCGGCATCAATAACTTGCTGACTTGCATCGCTTGACTGTTCTTTGGCCCAAGTAACAGCATCAGTTAATAAGTTTTGATATAACGGTAAAGCAGCCGCTTTTAGTAATAATGATGGATTAGTTGTTGCGTCTTGTGGCTGAAATTTAGCAATGGCTTCAATATCGCCTGTATCTGCAACGACTGTAGTCATTTGTTTTAATTGTTCAAGTTGAGAAAGAGAGTTTGTCATTACAATACCTATGAATTTTGCTAAGAATAAGAATAGATGAGTTTAGTTGATGAAATATTACTACAATAAGTTGATAAATGTACCCCTTAAAAGATTATTTGTTGCAAGTTTTCGTTATTTATCAAAAAAAGAGTTATCAATAATAATCCATTATGATTGAGCTTACCCTATGATATAGTGAGGCAATGCAAACCTTATAAAGAACTATATTATGTTACTTGTTGTTTCTCCTGCAAAAAAATTAGATTTTGAATCCCATTTGGTTACAACCAAAACTAGTCAGGCAACTTTGCTTGAGCATAGTGCAATATTAATTGAACGCTGTATAAAGCTTTCTCCTGATCAAATAGCTTCGTTAATGAAGTTAAGCGATAAGCTATCAGGGCTAAATGCAGCTCGCTTTGGTGAATGGACATTGCCATTTACTCCTGATAATTCCCGTCAAGCTGTACTTGCTTTTAATGGTGATGTTTATAGTGGGCTAGACGCTAATTCATTTAGTGATGATGACTTTGACTTTGCTCAGCAGCATTTCCGTATTTTGTCAGGTTTATACGGTTTGCTTAAACCTTTAGATTTAATGCAAGCATACCGATTAGAAATGGGAACCAAACTTGATAATGTGCGTGGCAGCAATTTATATCAATTTTGGGGCGAAATTATCACCCATGAATTAAATAAAGCATTATCTGAGCAGGGAGATGATGTATTAATTAATCTTGCCTCAAATGAATATTTTAAAGCGGTAAAGAAAAAATCATTAAACGCGACTATTATTACGCCACAATTTAAAGATTGGAAAAATGGCCAATATAAAATGATCAGCTTTTATGCCAAAAAAGCACGTGGTCTAATGGCGCGCTATATTATTCAAAACCAATTAACTGATGTAGAACAATTGAAAAATTTTGATTTAGCAGGTTATCAATATAACAATAACTTAACACAGAATAATGAATGGGTCTTTACACGAAAAGAGCTATAACTTTATTAATCAACTTTAACTAAGTCTATTTCTTTTGCACCACCGGCAATTGCAGCTGCGGTGGCTGACTCTATAGATATACCTGATTTTATCGCTGTTGCTATAATATCACGAGCCTTATCACTATTAGAGGTACTTACGGCTATACTAACAACGGCTGTATTATCAGGTGAAATAGTTAATGCATCTCTAACAAGAGCTACAACTTGTTCAGGTAATGCTTTTATTGCCACAACGAGAATATCAAGTAATTTATCGGGGTAGCTTAGCATTGTATCCTTTATGACATTCTTTGCCATAACAGGCTCTGTTATGATCGCAACCCTAACAATGTTTTCTATGGCAAGAGGATCATGCAAAACAGCAGCATTAACTATTTCTTGAGCATAAGCTGGCTCTTCAGTAACAGCTATGCTGACAACATCTGAGCTATTAGCAATATTAGACTTTAAAATTATATCGACAACGTCAGTAGTTAAAGCAGGTTCTGCACGCAATGCACCGCACATTATTTGCCTATATTCTTGAGGGTATTTAGATATAGCTATTTTCAAAACAACATCTATTTGTTCAGGATAGCTTTCGAGTAATGCATTGACACTTTTCTCTATGGCCATTTTAGAATCAATCTGGCGTTTAACTAGTTGATCAAATAAATCTGTAAGCACTTTTTCTTGTCGAATTTTAATCGCGCTATTTGGTGTTGCGTATGCAGGGAAAGAAAAACTTAAAATTATAGATAATACGATACATGGATACTTCATTGAAACTTCCAACTAAATTAATAAAAATTTTTCACATATTGTTCCGTCAATTAGAGAAGCGAAAATAGCTACATTACAGACAATAAGTAATACCGCCAAATGTTTTTAGCAGTTGAATACTTGAAAGTCTATGAGTTAGTCCATTAAAGCAACGTTTAGTTCAATTTATCTGCGAACAAAAAAAGGTTTTAAAATAAGTGTTGACCTCAAAATAGAATTCTATACAATGCGCTCCAGTTCCAA
>JAPYOP010000269.1 GCA_029938115.1 Colwellia sp.
CTAACACCAACATCACCAACGGGATCAATATCCTTTGCCCGTTACAACAATTACAGGAATTATAATTAGGAGCGCTCAAAATTGTGCTGTCCGTATCTTTTCACGTAATCTTCAGCTAAGTCTATGTTGCCAAAGTGGTGAAGTAGTTTTTTGATAGCGTAATCGTGCGCCTTTTGTGATTCTGAGTTGTTGTCTCGGGATAGTACTAGCCAATTCTTAACTAGTGATACAGGTAGTTCCATAAAATTAGCGTCCTTACTGAATGTTATTTTAAGTGTATTAATATTAATCAAATAACGCGAGTTGATGCTTTGTATTTGACACAAAACTATCAGTTTTTGACGCAAAATTAGCAATCCTGATAGTTATATTTTTAGAAATGTTATATTTACTAACACCAACATCACCAACGGGATCAATATCCTTTGCCCGTTACAACAATTACAACAATTACAGGAATTATAATTAGGAGCGCTCAAAAGTGTACTGTCCTCTCACATAATCTTCAGCTAGGTCTATGTTGCCAAAGTAGTGAAGTAGTTTTTTGGTAGCGTGATCGTGTGCTATTGTTCAGGGTAGGTATATAAGGTTTTTCAATATCAAAAGGTGCAACTAATATTGAGTATTTAAAAGCAATACCTCGGCAAATATTATAAGCAGTTTCAGTTTCGCCATATTCAATAACTGTTAATCGACATTTTTTAGAAATGTTATCGCAGAATTTTTTCATATCAGCGATAGAATCAGACAAGTTGAGATCGTGAATGATGAGTTCTTTATCAATACCGCCAATAAATAGATTAGCTTCTCGTAAATTCTTTTCTTGGTAGATGCGAATATATTGATTTGCTAATGCATTAGCTAAGTAAGGGTGACGCTGAAATATTTTGTTGCGGTATGAATAACATTCACGCGTGCCAATGCTATTTAGTGATGATGGCAGAAAACTGTCAAAATCGTGCCATTTTGTAGCCCAAACAGGACTATCTGAGACTAATTGGGTGTTAGAATAAAAAAAGATACAGCCATTAGAATCAATGGCTGTAGCTTGATTTTGTTGACTTACGTCAACCATGAGTTTGGTGGAGCTGGCG
>JAPYOP010000270.1 GCA_029938115.1 Colwellia sp.
ACTTAGTTTCAAGTTTGAAGTGCGACAAAAGTAATTATTCATTAAAGCATTCCTCCGGTGTTTTATATCCCAACCTCTTTCTTGGTCTTGTATTTAATTTAGCTGCGATGGCATTACATCGTTGCTGAGTTAAGCCCTTCATTGATGTTCCTTTAACCAAGTATTGTCTGATTAAACCGTTAGTATTTTCGTTCGTTCCACGCTCCCAGGAGTGATGTGGGTTAGCAAAATAATAAGGGCAATTAGTGGCTTCTTCTACTTTCTTATATTGATGGAACTCTGTACCGTTATCAGAAGTAATTGTCTTAAATTGCTCAGGCATCTTATTCATGAGTTTAATCGTTCTAGTGTTCGTTGATTTAGTCGTTCTATCATTTAATTGACCTATCAATGTGTAACCCGTTTTACGCTCAACTAAAGTCACAATACAGTGCTTAGAGCCTTTTCCCATCACGGTATCTATTTCCCAGTGACCTTGTGTTTTTCGTGTTTCAACTTCCGCTGGCCGGTCAGCTATATTTCGTTTACCGGCAAGCCTACCGCGGCTATCGTAAGCCTTGTAGCGTTTACGTCTTTGCTTATTAGCACATCGCAATTGCTTCCATAACTTACCGCCACTTTTCTTATCTCGCCAAATATAACGATAAATAGTTTCATGACTGAAGCAGCGTAGACCTTGCTGTTTGAGGTGACCCGTTATTTGCTCAGGGCTCCATTGTTTATGCAATAACCGCCGAACAATGGCGTAATCTTTCTGAGTAAAGTGTTGATTTCGTCTAGAGCGACTACGCCGCGCTTTTGTCCGTCGCTGTGCTTTACTCGGTCTATATGAGTCATCAATAATCCAACAACTATTACGATTTACCTCTCGATAAATAGTGCTTCTGTCTCTATTCATTGCTTTTGCAATATTAGTAAAGCTTAAGCCTTGCCTTTTTAAGGCGGCTAACGTATATCTATCACCCTCGGTGAGCTGCTTGTATTTCATAGTGTTTTACTTCTTGGCGGGAGCAAAAAACTAAGGATATAGCAGTTCATCGTTTTTACTAAATAAAGTGTCGCACTTAGTATATGAATTCGGC
>JAPYOP010000137.1 GCA_029938115.1 Colwellia sp.
GGTCTAATGCATAAACTCAGCAACGAACCCAACTTTAAACTTGCCAACGTTGATGCCACAGTGATTATTATCAATGCATTTTGAGTGTTTTTGATGCACACAAAAAAGCCCCAACATTGCTGCTGAGGCTATCTATGAATGGTGCGACTGCCGGAGTCGAACTAGCGACCTACTGATTACAAATTCATTAGTAGGTGGTGCGCACAAGTTGATTAAATTGTATTACTTTCGGTGGGATTGATTAACATCAACAATTAGCACCAATATGTTTTTTATTAGAAAATAGTCCACCTGATTCAACACTTTGTTTTAAATACTGTGATAATAAATTCACCACTACTTCATTTTGATAGCAATCAATCATCAAGACTAAATATTTATAAACCTAGTGCACATTCACCGCTGCTAGCTTGTTTGTACTGTCACCATAACTCTCTACACGTTCAATGTATAAAACTCCATTTTCAGAAAGCGACAACTTACCACCGAAGGGGTAATTCCAAATAACTTCTTGATTATCAATATTAATAGCAAAAACATTTTCAGAAGTACTTAAAAATAAAATATTATCAGTAACCAACATGTTTAATGTTATATCCACTACTCCTGAATGACGAATTGAAACATTTTTAGACCACTCATTGGCTCCGGTTATTAAAGATAAAGAATCAACAGTTATATAATCTTGTGATCCATCTGTTGTCAGTGAAGTTGTATAAACTGATTCATGATCCGTAATTGGGTTGTGAATATAATTGTTTTCCAAGCTCCATAACAAGCTTTGATTAGCCACATCATAAACACTTAAACGTGGAGTGAGTCCTCTAGTTAAAATAATTGCATTACCATTTTCAGCAACAACAGGGGAGGTATAATCTAGATTATTATTGGATACATTTGAATCAGGGATATTAGCTGTAATACTCCCAGTTGCATTGTCTAACACAACCAAGCCAGAATCATAATAGTAAATCGAATCATTGAAAAAAGCGGGTACATAATTGGCCGGAAATTCCTTTGATAAGCTTGTCGCCCAATTAGTTGTTTCGGAGTTTAAATTAACACTACTTAATGACAATTGTTGTTCGACTATTCCGGCATAAAATAACTGGCCAGAATTAACCAACGGCGCATACCTTAATGTGTATGAATTGATATAAAAATCAAATTGTAGACTACCTAAAGCAGTATCATATCCACTATAGTGTTGGCCTACGCCATCAACTAATCGTGATAAAATAACGGTATCTTCATTTATTGTGATTCCTGACGGCGCTAGTTCAGAATTTAAAATTTCTTGCCATAACAAACTTCCTGTCTCTTCACTTATAGCCAAAATATTTCTATCGTTCTCATTTAAACCACCTTTATTTTCAATCGTAAAGAAGGAACCATTGGCTACAGCTCCTTTGTACAATTGCGTATTTTCATCCGATTTCCACAGCCATCTTAATGTAAATTTATTTGGGTCAAGCACAACTGGAATATAACCAGTATGGGCATTGTTAGATTGATATGTTTGCCAACCATTATAATTGGTAATAGCTGTCAAAGGAGTTAAGTTAGTATGTGATTCAACCTTCACATCAATTGGAATACTCCATGGCGAACCTGAATGCTCAGAGCTACAATTAATATCTTTACAAAGTTTTACTGTTATATTTCCAATATAATCACCCGAGGCCAAGTCATCTTTTGTTCTTAGCGTTAACTCATATATAGATTCGCTTTGTTGAACAATCGATACGTCTTCTGAGATTAGGCCATTATTGTCTATTACGAATATGTATAAATTGTTTGTTACTTCACCTGTGATACTAACATTTGCACTAATCTGCCAACTAGTAGCTTGGCTTTCGATTAACTGCTCAGTAATTCCTGAAGGTGAAAAAGTCATATCAAAAGTAGGGCCTTTATTCTCACTGCCACCACCACTGGCATCGCTGCCGCCGCTACCACCACAACTGCTTAAAACGAATAAACTAACAATAAACCAAAACTTCATTTTACTTCCTTTTTATTTTTGTTTTAATTTTAATAACTGTTATAAAATACCACTATTATTTTATATAAAACACATGAATGTTTATTATATATATATGAATTCGCTATTATATAGATGGGGGCTTACACAAAGCACTACCCCTTAGTGACTAGGCCAGCCACTGCTATCTTATTCTCGATATATTTCAATGATTGTTCCAAGCTAATTTGGATGATACCAGACTCGGTACCTTCACTTAGAGAATCAAATGTTTCAACATCATCCTTTAGGAGGAAGTCAGTTGAAACGTCAGAAATCTCCGCTAATATAATTATTCTATTTAAATCAGGTATGCTGTTAGTGCTTTCCCATTTAGAGACTGACTGCCTAGAAATATTCATCTTTTCAGCCAGTTCTTCCTGCGACCAGTCAAACTATTTTCTTCATCTGTTATTGAGCGGTAAGTATAGGAAATCAGGCAGTTGCAGACCAGCAAGTTGGTTTTTTCATTTGAAAATTTATGGACAAATTAAATGCTAACGTTTTCTGCACGCACAGATAAGTCATAAAAATGAATTAGTGAGATGTCAGCTATCGTATCTTTGTTAACATAGAGCAAGTAATAATTGGAGTATTCTTCAATTAAGAGTGTTTTGTAGTAAAAATTAACATGATTAACTTCAATCTCATTTAGTGATTAATAATCTCAAACACACTTTCACGATGTAAATAATATGTTGAATTTAATTGTGGCCTGAACCTTTTCTCTCGATATACTCTGATCTACATATAGATTGGTTTTGTAAGCGTTAAGCAATATTATTTTGATTGTTATCAATTAGTAAATTTGACCTTTTAATTCTAGTTGAGTTAGATATAAACGCATCTCAAACTCTAACTGATGGTAGTCTGGTAACATATATATGCACAATTGGTAAAATGCTTTATCGTGTGGCTTGATCCTGATGTGCGCTAACTCATGAACGACGATCATTTCTAAGAATACTTCTGGTGCCGTTTTGAAAATGTCACTAATTCGTATTTCATTTTTACTTTTTAATTTATTTCCTTGAACTCTTGAAATAAACGTATGCAAGCCCAACGCATTGTTTACAACATGTATTTTTTTATCGTAAATAATTTTACTTAATGGTGAAGACTTTCGTAAATGAGAGTTTTTTAAATTCATGACATATTCACGAAGCATTTTATCATTGTTAACGTTATGTATTTTGGGATGTTTCTGAAGTAAAAAACGACCTAATGTATCTTGTTCGATCATCGTTCTGATTTGATTTTGTACTTCAATTGAATACGAAGATAAATATTTTAATGGAGCTAATTTAACTTTTGAAGATGACATTTTTAAGGCTATATAATCGAATAAAGAAAATTGTACCTTACTTATTTTTATTCTGATAGTGATAAAAATATCAAGTGGAACATGCAAAAAAAGGGTACCGACTTGAACGCAAATCTGTGGCCAGTTTTACTTTGCCACTACACAAAGTGAGTATAACAATGAAAACACTTTTAATTGTCGCGCATGCACCTTCTGAAAATACACAATTAATGGCTGAAGCGGTTTTGAAAGGGGCGCGGCACTCTGATATTGAACAGGTGTCGATTAGCATGCAATTTTGATCCACTTTAAGGCATATTAGCAAGTAAGGTTGACTCTACGCATTTTCCTTTTAGCTCAATTTTAATCAAACCTCCGGAGTATCTAGTGTTGTTATGCTCACCAATGTTTGTTGTTCAGTTAGCGTTGCCAACCAACATCCTAGCACTAGACAAACTGCTATATAGTATTTAGTCTAGTTACAAGAAATAGTGAGTTAGCAACATTTCAATCTTGCAGATAAATAAATTAAAGGAAACAAAAATGCGACAGTTATTAGTTCTTTTTGTAATGGCAATATTATCCCTTTCGGTTATAGCCAAGGATAATTTTGAACAGGGTAAAGTACTACTTAATATGGGCGATATTTTGTCTATAAGAGATAGAATTGCTCCCATTAATGCTATTGTTAAGAGTCGTCTTGAACATTTACTTCCTACATTAATGCGTGAAGCTAAGTTTGATATGTGGATAGTGATTAATCGAGAATACGTTGAAGATTCACTGTTTTTCACCCTTGTCCCACAGCCTACCTTTGCAGCCAGACGAACAACCATTTTAGTGTTTTATGATCAAGGACCGGAAAAAGGATTAGAGCGTATTACGGTTAGTCGTTATCCTATTAGTGGATTTTATGAATCGAAATGGGAAGGCGGATCCTTTGAAGAACAGTGGCAGGCTTTGGCTGGCATTATTGCTGAGCGTGATCCTAAGAAAATTGGTATTAATGTCAGTAAAAATTGGCCGGTCAGTGATGGATTAACTGCCGGACTTCATAAACAGTTAACAGCAAGTTTAACTGACAAATATAAAAAGCGTCTAGTCAGTGCTGAAAATCTGGTTATCCGATGGATGGAAACTCGAACAGCAGATGAGTTAGAAGTTTATCCTCATATCGTTTCTATTGCCCGTCGTGTAATTGAAGAAGCCTTTTCAAATAGAGTCATTACGCCTGGAGTCACAACCACCCAAGATGTTCAATGGTATATCCATAGCAGATTTAGAGAATTACAACTTCGCCCCTGGTTTCATCCAGATGTGAATTTACAACGAAAGGGTGATAATACCGCTAAGGAAGCAAGTTTTCATGGCCGATCGGGAATCATTAAACAGGGTGATGTACTGCATACCGATGTTGGTTTTTGTTATCTACAATTATGTACCGATACTCAAGAAATGGGCTATGTACTGAAACTTGGAGAATCTGATGTACCAGCTGGTTTGAAAAAAGCATTGGCCAAGGGTAATCAATGGCAGGATTTATTAACCGATGAATTTAAGGCAGGAAGAACCGGTAATCAAATTCTAGCAGAAAACTTAAAGGCTTCTAAAAAAGCCGGACTGTTTGTCAGTACCTATAGCCATCCTATTGGTTTTGTTGGTCATGCAGCAGGCCCAACCATAGGTATGTGGGATAATCAAATGGGTACACCAATAAAGGGTGACTGGAAACTATATGCCAATACAGCCTACGCTATTGAAGGCAATATAAAGGATAAAGTAGCCGAATGGGACAATGAATGGCTGCAAATAAAAATGGAGCAGACGGCCGTTTTTGATGGTGATAAAGTTTATTATCTCGGTGGTAGACAGACCCAGTGGCATGTTGTTAGATGATAGATATCAGTAACAGTGTTCGATAAGATCGTTACTCACCAAAGCCTGAACTATTCAGTTTTTTTATTTCTTATGAACATGCTGATTGAGACGTTATTATGATGAACGTTTAAGTCTTTCAACAGGTCGTGAATAGCGGCATTTTTGCCAGTCAGGTTATTCGATTAATTGGTAATATTTATAGTCAAACAATGCATATTTACATCTGCGGGGAACGTCCGGTTTCGTATCTTTGTTAACATAAAACATGAGTAACAGAGCCTTCTTCAATTAGCC
>JAPYOP010000271.1 GCA_029938115.1 Colwellia sp.
ATGGTAAGATGGTAAGATGGTAAGATGGTAAGATGGTAAGATGGTAAGATGGTAAGATGGTTGATCAATAATATATAAAACTTCTCCGTGATGAACAAAGTAATATTGTAAAAATTATAAATTAAAAATGAATGGAATTATCATTCTCGTATAACTGTTCCGAAGTAGAATTGACGTCAAAATGAAATTTCCAGAAGATTATCCCAAAATCGCAATGTTCACACCAACTAGTGAACGTTGCTATTAGAATGACCATCGAAATGATATCGTATGAAATAGGCACATGCTCTGAACACCTTAATTATGGTAGCATTCAGACTAAAATGACTATATTCGTATCAACAGTGACCAAAAACGCCTTCAACATTTACCGTTGCTAAAGACTCTTATGTGGCAAAAGTGATCGTTTCAGAAATTTACATTTTCAGGTTTACAGTACCCCACTAAACACAGTAGGCACAAAAACCCAACTTTTCAGTTCGGTAGAAGTTCTAGGTTCGGTAAAGTTAGTTCGTTAAAATTCTTCAACTTACGGCACGGTAACGCATAGCTACACACAAAAAAGTTCGGTAGTGGTTCGGTCTAAGCCCTGTCAACGGCATAACAAATAAAAAACGTTTACTTTTCTTCAGGTTATTTGCTAAACCTCTATGATTCCGTAGTTCTTGTAATCAGTAGGTCGCCAGTTCGACTCCGGCAGTCGGCACCATTCATAACGAAGCCTCAGCATTTATGTTGAGGCTTTTTTATTGCCTCAAAAACAGTCAGAACTCACTGATAACAGTCACTCTGGCATCTAGGTTGATGAGTTCAGATTTGTACTCGTTGCTGTATTTATGCATTAGACCGACTGATTATACATCGGGGGGGACTTCGTTCGAGTTCAAAAATCATCGTTTTCACTATGTAAATTAATCCCCCCTAACTCTGTCGATTTATAGATTATATGTCACTGTGAAGTTGCTAGATGTGAAGTCTGATTTAATCGACATTAAATTGTTTGATATAGGTTCACTCAGTGCGCATTCCTGACATTAACTATGGGTTGCTCTTTAGGTCAAAAGCTAGCCA
>JAPYOP010000138.1 GCA_029938115.1 Colwellia sp.
AATAGTACTGACGTGATAAGTGACTTAAAGCTGGGTAGCCAACACTAAGCCTTGTTTAATAGCGCGTTTAGCATCAAGCTCTGCGGCCACATCAGCACCACCAATTAAATGATAAGGCTTATTCAAACCTTCAATTAATTCTCTGGCTGGATCTTGACCAGCACAGATAATGACATTATCTACATCGAGTATTTGTTTTTCACCGGCAATACTTACATGCAAACCGGCATCATCAATTTTGTGGTATTCACAAGAAGAAAGCATTTTCACCTTTTTACTTTTAAGGCCTGCACGATGGATCCAGCCGGTAGTTTTACCTAAACCTGCGCCCACTTTAGTGTCTTTACGTTGTAACAAATAAACTTCACGAGCCGGTGCTGAAACTTCTGCTTTAACACCTTCAATACCTGCACGCGCTTTAAGGGTCATATCAACGCCCCACTCTTTCATATAGGCTGCAATGTTTTGACTGGTAGCTTCACCAGAGTGAACCAAGTATTCAGAAACATCAAAACCGATACCGCCAGCGCCAATTACCGCAACTTTTTTGCCAACCGCTTTTTTATGTTTCAACACATCGATGTAGTTTAGTACTTTGGCATGGTCAACACCTTCAATCGGTGGCATACGCGGATTAATACCGGTGGCAATAACCACTTCATCAAAATCACTATTATTAAGTTCGTTGGCACTAATGCGAGTATTCAATTTCACGGTCACGCCGGTTAACTCTAACTGACGACCAAAATAACGAATGGTCTCTTCAAACTCTTCTTTACCCGGCACTTGTTTAGCAATATTAAATTGACCGCCAATACCACTTTCGCCATCAAACAAGGTTACTTCATGACCGGCTTCTGCAAGTGCTGTTGAGGCAGATAAACCAGCAGGGCCTGCACCCACTACGGCAATTTTCTTCACTGTTTTTGTTGGAATAATATTGATTTCCGTTTCAAAACAAGCACGTGGATTAACCAAACAGCTGGTCATTTTCCCTGAGAAAATGTGATCAAGACAAGCTTGATTACAACCAATACACGTATTGATTTCATCACTACGCCCTTCTGCTGCTTTGTTAACAAAATCTGCATCAGCTAAAAATGGACGCGCCATAGAAATCATATCTGCATCACCATTTTGTAGCACTTCTTCGGCAACTTCTGGCGTATTGATACGATTAGACGTTATTACTGGAATATTAAAATGCTCTTTATACTTAGCCGTAACCCAAGTAAATGCAGCGCGTGGCACTTTCGTTTGAATGGTAGGAATACGCGCTTCATGCCAACCAATACCTGTATTAATAATAGTTGCGCCAGCTTTTTCAATGGCTTGCCCAAACTGCACTACTTCTTCAAAGCTGCTGCCACCTTCAACTAAGTCCATCATAGACAAACGGAAGATAATGATGAATTTTTCACCTGCTGCTTCACGAATTCTACGGACTACATCAACGCCTAGTTTAATGCGATTTTCATAAGCGCCACCCCATTCGTCATCACGTTGATTAGTTCTTAATGCGGTAAACTGGTTAATGAAGTAACCTTCAGAGCCCATCACTTCAACGCCGTCATAATTAGCTTCTTGAGCTTTTAGCGCTAAATCAACAAAGCCGCAAATTTCTTCTTCAATCATTTCAACCGTACACGCTTCTGGCTTAAGCATGTTAATCGGCGCTTGAATGGCTGACGGTGCGATGGGACTACCATTAAAGGCATAACGGCCAGTATGTAGTATTTGCATACAAATTTTACTGTCGTATTTATGCACTTCGTCAGTAATAATTCTATGTTTAGCAATGTCTTCCGCAGTTTCAATCATTTTAGTGTCGGGATGCGTTGCCCCACGTTCGGTTGGACCATAACCACCGGTAACGATTAAACCACAACCGCCTTTAGCTCTGTCGCCAAAAAATGCAGCCATACGCTTGGTGCCATCAGGGTGCTCTTCTAAACCTGTGTGCATTGAGCCCATTAATACGCGATTCTTTAAGGTAGTAAAGCCAAGATCAAGTGGCGCTAATAATTTTGAAAAATTTTGCTCAGACATAGCTTTCTCTCTTTATATTACAGTTGTGAAGTTTTAAAACTTTCACTGATTATTTTAAGTAAACGATAGTTTGAAGTTTGTATCTCTGCTTTTATTTCATTGCCTATCTTTTACGAATGAAATAAAGTTGACATCGTCTAGTTATCTAAAATATAAATTACACCTAAATTATGACACTGTCAAGATTGATTCTTGAACAATTCACTGCTAGATTAGCGGGTATGAAAAATATTCCAGAAAAATCAAACTATCACCACGGTGATTTACGGACGACTTTATTAAAAGTTGCTAGCGAAATGCTCAAAGAAAGTGGCATTAAAGAAGTGTCTCTGCGTAAACTTGCAGCTCGCGTAGGTGTTTCTAGAACAGCACCTTACCACCACTTTAAAGACAAAAACGCCCTGCTTTGTGGTATTGCAGAAAGTGGCTTTGAGCAACTTCATCAAATTAATAAAATAGGCTTTAAAGAAGCAAAGCTGTCAAAGCGTGAGCATTTTAGTCACTTTATTCATGATTATGTCCAATTTGCTAAGAACAACCCTGAACTTTACGAATTAATGTTTGGTCGAACCATTTGGAAAGATGAAAGTAGTACCCAAGAGCTTCGTGACTCAGCCTACCCATGTTTTCAATTTCAAGTAAAAATGACAGAGCAATGGCAGAAACAAGGATTACTCAACGTTGAAGACAATGCTTTAAGAGCTTCACAAGTATTGTGGGGGACTGTACATGGCATAGCGAAACTGTTTATTGACGGTATTTATACTGATAACAGTAAAGTTGATGAAATTTGCGATTTTGCAGTCAAAATGTTTTTATCAAGCCAAAAGTAGTATTCAAAGCACTCTGCTATAATTACTGATTAGACTATGAAATATGAAAACAAATTAACTGATTATGAAGTCATTATTATTTTAAATACCTATGCAGTTGGCTCAGGAAAAGTATTATATTCACTGTAGGGGGTAATTTATTGCCCTTTTGTCGGACTGCAGGTTTCTTGTTCCAGACAAAACCTAAGTATCTACATCCTTGTAGACAAAGTCCAACCTACATCGGATATTTTTAAACTTAACAAGTGATCCTGATTCACCTACATAGGTATGTTATTTTATGCAAAGAAAAAAATAATTAAAACTTATTTGTCTTTAGAGAAACAAGGTGTACTAGAGTAAATTATTGATCGTCATATTAGAAATATTGCACACACAAATTAACTAATCTTGCCAATTACCCACTATTTCGCTTGTTGCCCGCATAGCTTCAAGAGCCGCAGGAAATCCACAATAAACACTAGCATGCATAATAACCGCGCGTATTTCTTCTTTACTGGCGCCATTACGCAGTGCACCACGTACATGACCTTTTAACTCGTTGGGCGCCTTTAAAGCAATAAGCATGGCAATGGTGATTAAGCTTCGGGTATCTTTGGGTAAGTCATCTCGACACCAAGTACTACCCCACGCATTCTCCATGACTAAGTCTTGAAGGGGTTGATCAAAGTCATTGGCATTATTTAATGCTCTGTCAACAAATTCATCACTCATTACTTCACGGCGAACCGCCTCGCCTTTTTTATAATTGTCGCTTTTATCTTTATTAATCATCACAATTTCCTTCATCTTTTAACTTTTATATCATCATACATAAAAAAAGCGGCTTAGTATAAAGCGGCAAAGACTATAGCGAACATAGTTAATTGTTCCCTTCTTTCGCTCAAAAAACAGTGTATTCTTTAATATACTCAGACCTTCATCACAAGCTATTTTAACTTTTTCAATGCTATTTCTACTGCGTTCATTAGTGCGTCATTAGGGTCTAATACAGGAAATTTTTTCCCTACCGCGGTTCTATTTTCTACTTGTGCTGTATTAAATAAATTTTGTTGCTTATAAGTCACTTTAGCTAAAGCAAACTCATGCTCTTTGGGGTCAGGTCGTAATACGAAGGTGCTCAAACTGCCAGATATATTGATTGATATAAGTGACTCTGTGCCATAGGCATTACTCAGTGCGAGAGGTGCGAGTTGTTTTATTGGTCGACATGGATCCTCTGTAATCAACTGTTTTTTATTCAACAAGTTTTTTTCAACAAGCGTATAAAGTTGCTCGGTTGTTGTGATGTTCGATGGAATTTTATTACCTGCTTTGTCCTTAAATTCAAAAGCAATACTTGCTAACACTGCGTTTTCTATTTGAGGCTGACTTTGCCACGAAGGTTTATTCAACATGTAATTTATATGATTTTCATGCTGCACTTGTCCATTAGTGTCAACTAACTGATAACTAATGGTTGTGCCGCTTGATGTTGATTTATTAGCATGACCAATTAAAAAGAAACTCGCTTGTTTTTTACTGAGACTAGGTTGAGTTAGTTTTTTGTCAATTTCATAACTTAATACATTATTTTTACTCAGCCATGAGCCATTTTCTTGAAATATAGGACAAGTAAAAACACCTTGTTGGGAGATACCTTTAACTAGCATTAAAGCCCCAAGCTTGGGATCAGTTATGTCAGATGTTGCTAAAGCGTCTAAAAAATTATTAAGTGTAATTAGCCATTGGTTTTTACTGGCGAGATCTTGCAGCCAAGTAGGTGCTTTCATTTGCTCACCTTGTTTTGGATCAGGCTTAACCGCAAGCATAGTCGCCACTAAGTAGTCTTTTATATGAGATGACAATTGCAGCGTTATTTCATTTGCTAAGGCAAACTTGGCTAAATTAGTTGTCTGTTCTTTATAAGATGCTATTTGGGTGTCTAGTAGTACTTGCTCAGCTTTAATTTTGGTGAGATATAAATTAAACGACTGCTCAGTATCTAGCTGCGCCTCAGCACGATAACCTTGTTTAGTTTTCATCACAAAAACTTCTGCGCCAAGTAAAGTTAAGTCTGATGAAGTTTTAACTGTATCAACTAGCTCTTGGGTTGCCACATCATCTTTAAACTGGCTAGAGACTAATGTTTGGCTTGATACGTTAACTTGAATAGATTCAGCTAACTGTCGAAGCGCTTCTGCCCGTGCATCTAGCTCATTTTCTGCTGTTGCAACGGCACTAAGTTGTGCTGCAAAAAGATCGTTTGCTATAAAACTCAAAACTAAGAAAGTAAAACTTATTGATTTAATGCCCAAGAGAATTCCTTTTAATTTTTAATGATAGTCCAAAATAAACATTTCGCTATTAATACATTGATGGATTAAATAACTTATTAATAAGCCATCCTGTTGTATCTACAAGTCATTTTTAAGAGAAGTAACATAGTATAAGGCAGTACAAACTAAAAAGCTCAAGCAATTACACTTGAGCTTTTTTATTATCAATTCATTGACCCGTATATGACCCGTAGACTAGATGAGCAACTATAGTCCAATGAATACGAGGAACTCTGGCCTAAAACGGCAT
>JAPYOP010000272.1 GCA_029938115.1 Colwellia sp.
AGGCATAAGGGCAAAGTGTTTAGTATTACCGACCCTACTTATATTAATGCACGTGCTGGTATGACGATGCCCCAGTTTAAAAATACAACACCTAAAATATTGAATTTTTAGAAGCTAATAAATATAGGTAGGCACTCAGTAAATGCCTATCTATAACACTACTTTTCCCCTAATCACTCCTTCAGAATACAAGAACGATGACCCTTCACTACATATAAAGCTTAAGCTAATACAGTGCTTTTTTTCATAGGAACCAATAACTTCACCCGTATAAGAATTAACTCTCAATATTTCATGGGAATATTCCAGATCACGATCCCAATTAAACATAAGCTGAGACCCAGAAATTTCTGCATAGAATAATTCACCAAACGATTTTTTGTATCCCTCTACAAAATTTACAACATATAATAAATTATAATCCTCAAGGTTCTTCTGAACTATTTCTTGAGCATTATATTCAGCCTCTATTTCACCAATACCATAGGAACCAGAGCGCCCAACTCCATACCATTCTCCGTTATAATTTACATCAACTAAAAATTCATTTTCAGTTAGCTCTAGCGACTCTCTATTTGCTTCCAGTAGCTTAAACTCAAAATCGATTAATTCTGGTGATTCAAGGTCATTCAATGCTAGCTCTTCACTTAGGCTACAAGTGTGTATCGTTAACCTATATACCCGCGCTGCATCAACATAAAACACACTGGGGCTCTCAACATAAGCGTCTCGGTGAAAACTCACATCGTCTTCGCTATCAATCCCAATTAAATATTCACAAGTTGAAGTTAAAGGACTCAATTCCAGATAAATATAACCGGAACTATTTGGAATAAAAATAAGGTTGAATGGGCCACTTATCGTACTCTCCCGAGCGGCCTTACCACGAATTAAATAATTCAAATAAACGCTATCACCATTAGTAACATCCAGTTCTGAAAATTCAGGAATACTACTGCGGCCTTTTAAGTCAGCGAGTTGCTGATGGTTTATTTCTTGTGGAAACCCGGAGTCACTGCCGCAGGCAATTAAAAAAAGGGGGATAAGTAAAACTAAAAGAAA
>JAPYOP010000055.1 GCA_029938115.1 Colwellia sp.
ACTAGGACATATACTCTAACTCGCTTTCGCCCCCAAAGCACCTTAGAAAATATATAAAATCAATCTAAAATCCCTTTATAATAAGAAATCAACCCCTTTGTAGAATCATCATGCTCAGGATTATCCATCCCAGAAGCTAACTCCTCATGTATTTGATTAGCTAAACCCTTACCTAATTCGACCCCCCACTGATCAAAAGAGCATATTTGTAAAATAATACCTTGAACAAATATTTTATGCTCATACAGGGCAATTAAACTGCCCAATGTGCGGGGCGAAATGCGTTTCATTAAAATAGTGTTAGTCGGTCTATTGCCTTGGTGCACTTTATGAGGGGCAACTTTATCAATATATTCAGGTGTACGCCCTTTGGCTTTCAAATCAGCACGTACTTGTTCTTCATTTACACCAGACATTAATGCTTGGGTTTGGGCAAAAAAGTTAGCCATTAACGTTTCATGGTGTCCTTTTACAGGGGTGACACTTGTTACTGAGCCAATAAAATCAGCGGGTACAACATTGTTACTTTGATGCAAATATTGATAGAAGGCGTGTTGACCATTGATGCCTAGCTCTCCCCAAATAGAAGGTACTGTTGGATAATTAATCGCATCTCCATCCCAAGAAACCGACTTACCGTTACTTTCCATTTCAGCTTGTTGCATATAGGCCGACAACATATGCAATGATTGATCATAAGGCAGAATAGCCTGTGATTGTGCACCTAAAAAGGTACAATTCCATACGCTTAATAGCGCCATAACAACCGGAGCATTTTGTTCAAGCGGAGCCTGATAGAAGTGCTGGTCGAGTTCGTGAGCACCTTCAAGTAGTTCAATGAACTTATCAAAACCTAAATCTAGGGCAATGGGTAAACCGATAGCCGACCATAGCGAGAAACGACCTCCCACCCAGTCCCACATATCAAAAATATTTTCCGCTAATATACCAAAGTTCATGGCATTTTCTTTATTGGATGATACCGCAACAAAATGTTTAGCCACCGCTGATTTATCAAACGAAGATGACACTAACCAATTCATGGCAGTTTGTGCATTGGTGATAGTTTCTGTGGTGGTAAATGTTTTACTCGAAACGATGAACAATACTTTTTCAGGATTTAACGGCCTGAGTACATTCGCTATTTGGGTACCATCAACATTGGAAACGTAATGAACATTAATGCTATTGTCACTGTATTGCTTTAAAGCTTCGGTGACCATTTGCGGTCCTAAATTAGAGCCACCGACACCAATATTAACTACGTCCGTAATACGCTTACCTGAATAACCTAACCATTGCCCTTGGCGCACTTTGTCACTAAAGTATTTCATCTGTTGTAAAGCAGCTTGCACGTTATCAGCAATATTCTCCCCATTAATCATTAGTGGGCTTTGCGCTCTGTCGCGTAAAGCTGTATGTAGCACAGCTCTATCTTCAGTTTTATTAATCCGTTTACCGCTAAACATTTTTGTTCGCCACTGTTCAACTTCACAATCTTTTGCCAGCGTAAATAAAGCGGACATAGTTTCAGTGGTTATTATATTTTTTGAATAATCAAGTAAGAAAGGTGCTAACTCAATTGAAAACTCCTCAAACCGTGTATCACTAGCTGCAAACAAATCGTTCATATGCTGGTTTTTCATTTGTTTGGCATGAGCCTGTAAGGCTTTCCAAGTTGTTAATTCTTCTCTATTGCTCATTGAGTACAACCTAATATAGCTAATTTAATTAATTTATTTGAATATTTATCGAACATTGTCTTCACTTAAACAATTAGCTATTATCAGACCAGTGACGCATTTTGTGGCCTTTTAGCGCATAAAATAAGATAAAGGCATAAAGTGGTATCATGATCCAATAGGCTGATTGCCCATCAAAATGCTCCGCAAGCACACCATAAAATAGTGGGATAACGGCCCCACCAGAGATACCCATAATTAATAATGCCGAGCCTTTTGAAGTAAATTTTCCTAGCCCTTCTAAAGCTAAAGGCCATACTGCAGGCCATACTAAGGCATTAGCAAAACCTAATAAAGCAATAAAGGTAATCGTGTTAGGCAACGTAGGGATACCCGCCCAGCCCCATAATACTTCTGAAACCGAAAAATTACTGGTATCACTAATAATCACTAAAATAGAAAAAATAATACCAGTAACAGCAGAGCCAATAAGCGCAGTTTCTTGATTAATAAATCGTGGGATAAGTACAATACCTAAAGCGTAACCAATTAACATAAAGGCCATGGTATAAGACGTTAAGGACATAGCATTCTCTAGTCCTAAATTAGAGGCAAATAAGCCAATAGTATCGCCAGCAATAACTTCTGCGCCAACATAAACAAATAAAGTAATTGCGCCCAGCACTATACTAGGAAATTGTAAAATAGATGTTTTGGCTTGATCAGCACTACCAGAACCTACCTCAGTATCTTCTTCCATCGTCAATTCAGGTAAAGGTGATGCTTTTAGTAAAGCGGCTAATAAAGTAAAAATAATTGCCATGCCAATATAAGGATAAATCAAACCATCCGCTAAAGCGGCAATTGTTGTTAATTTTTCAGCCTCAGCCATAGCATCAAGGCTAACCGCAGTAATACCAGCAAAGTCGCCTAAAACAATAGCAGTGAAAACAATGGGTACCAGAACGCCAGCGCCTTTATTCATTAAGCCCATAAACATAATTCGCACAGCAGCACTTTCAATAGGTCCAATTTTTACCACATAAGGGTTTGCCGCAGTTTGTAATAACGTTAAACCACTACCAATAATAAATTGTGCGAATAAAAACAAGCCAAATTGTTGCGAATTAGCCGCTGGAATATAAAAAAGAAAGCCAACGACCAAACATAATAAACCAATAGACATGCCATTTTTATAACCAATACGCTCCAACATAATAGCCGAGGGTAAAGCCATCACAGTAAAAGCAAAATAAAAAGCCGAAGCAACTAATAAGGCCTCGGTTTCTGTTAACTGACAAATCATCTGTAAATAAGGTATCAGCGCACCATTTTGCCAGGTAACAAAGCCGAAAATAAAAAATAACACACCGATAATGCACATTGGTATGAGGTTAGATTGTCGTTTAATTGCTGTTGAAAGTATTGCTTCCATTACTTTTCCTTTAAGGTTGTGTTTTGAGTATTCTGTCAAAAAAAAACGCATTTCGCAATCATTTTACACGAAGATAGCTTTCACTTACCTTCAAATATAACAAGTAGCAGCTTATCTGAGTATCAGAATGCGTCTCTATTATTCAACCTTATCACCTACTAAAACCACACAACCTATAATATAGGTAGGATTATCACTATTTATTAGATACATCAGAATGGAGCAATGTAAAAAATAGGAAAGATAATACAATTTCACAAAAAAAGAAAAACAACCAACTCAAAAGAAAACGAAAGTAACTATTGACCTGTATTAATCAAAATGTAACACCGAACGTTCGAAATAAGTACAACAAAGTCACAAAAAGAGTATTTATCCCAAGCAAGGCTTTCGCAACAATTCACTGCAGTATTACGAGTATATTTCATACTATTTTAGTTGGTTTTTGTATTTTAGGATTAACTAATGCAGTAGCCTATGCAAAAGCCGCTCCTTGTATTAGCCTTAAATAGCGGCTTTATGTCAGTAGCTGCAGAGAATGTAATTTTAGTTTCTATCGATGGGCTGCGTTGGCAAGACGTCTTTAACGGCGCACAATTAGACATTATTGAGAACAAAGAAGCAGTTGCTCGCCCACAGCAAGTAAAAAAGGATTTTTGGCATAAAAATTTACAGCAACGTAGAGAAAAGCTGATGCCATTTTTTGGAATACTTTAGTTAATAATGGGGCTGTTATAGGCGATAGAGATCAAGGCTCTAATATGTCTGTCGCAAATAATTATTACTTTTCTTATCCGGGTTATAGCGAAATTTTAACAGGTATTGCCGATGATAATATTGATAGTAATGACAAAATATATAATCCTAATTTAACATTTTTAGAGTGGTTAAATAACCATAAACTATATAAAAATAAAGTTGCAGCTTTTGCTAGTTGGGATGTTTTTCCATATATCATTAATACCGAGCGTAGTAAAATACCTGTTAATGCCGGCTTTGATAAAAGTACAGAAAAAGATAGTTACAGCCAATTACTAAATAACTTACAAAGTGAGATCCAAGCCATGGCATAACGTTCGTTTGGATGCCTTTACCTACCGTTTTGCTAAACATAATTTAGCGTTAAATAAACCTATGCTTTTGGTGAATCTGATGATTTCGCCCATGACGGTCTTTATGATCAGTATCTTTATGCAGCTAAACGTACAGATCAATATTTAGAAGACTTATGGAATACCATACAATCAACGGCTAATTATAGAAATAACACTGTTATGAACATTGTTACCGATCATGGGCGAGGAGCGACAGTGAATGACTGGGGAAAACACGGCGCTAAACATGTTGTTGGCTCAGAGCAAATTTGGTTCGCTGCGATTGGCCCTGGTGTTAAATCAGCAGGAATCACATCAACGGCAGTATAAGTAAAGCAAAATCAAGTGGCTACGACGGTATTAGCTTTCTTGGTGAGCAACCAACTGAGTTTAATCCTGAGGCAGGTAAGCCAATAAGCTATATTATGAAATAAGAATCTAAATTTATTCATAGACTATCAATTAAACAAAATTGATAGTCATAAAGTGCTAGCTGTTGATACTGATCAAATGTTGACGACAAATTCCGTTTCTAAACAGCGACACTCGCACTACCTTCCTCTGTCTGTTTGGTAAATAATTAAAATACCTTACTCACTATTTTCTCTATCTATATGTAATGTTAACGTGATTTTATTATCAGCATGACGTTCATTATGTAGTTGAAGCAATTTTTTAAACTGTTTCATAGAGTGTTGGCACGCATAGACCGCGCCCCAGTAGTGCATTTCGTGGAAAAAGATAACATCTTCATTCGTTAAGTAACGAAACTCATCCATATTAATGGTATACAAACCTTTAATTACTTTAGAACCCTCCGGCAAGCCTTCTAATGTAATAGCAAATTCAGAAATTAAATTTCTATTAACCAAATTTTCAATAAATTCTTCCGTTTGAATTGCTGCATCAATAACCGTTTCAAGTTGTGCTCGTTTATCGGTTAAATAAGCACTTTCTTTGCCTTTTTCAAATAATTTGTCACCTTTCGTGGTTGAGAGACAAGGTGAATTTTCTTTAATTTTAATTCGATCGTTTTCATTTTCTTCACCAGCAAATACAGCAAAGGGTTCCATATCTAACGCAACAGGTATATAGGTACCTGACCAGTTATCTTGCTGGTTTACAAATAAATTTTCATTAGGAAATAAAGCAAATAATACTGACAACTGAAAGGTTCCAGACTCTTCATCTTGTAAAAAAACAACAGGACAACTGCCAGCCATTTCGGCAACTTCTTCTGCGAGAATAGAAGAACTATTAACGGTGGCAAGATGAGCGCAACCAATGTTTGAATTTATTCGTACATCAGCATGTGTTGCTTCTGCGATAGAATGATAATTTATATTTGACATAGATTTTCCCGTTAAGTTTTACATTTAGAATTTATAATTAAAACAAATAATGATGTTGTTCAATAAGTTCGGCATCAACACTAGCAACGCGCAGCTTAAGCGCGTTTGAGTAATAAAATTGATAGTTATTATGTTTACTGGTATTCATGTTAGGGGCATCACATAAAAAGGCCTTTATTTTTTGTTTCGGTTGCAACTGCAATTGTTCCACCAAGCTATTTAAACCCTCTCGTAGTTGTTCCATTTTGATGATAATTGGATCTGATGCCCCTTGATATAGACGGTTATATAAAAACGAATAAAAGCCATCGCCACTATTTTTATAAGGGTCAAGACATGCTTGTGTTAAGTTGATACCTTGATCCATATATTGTGTAGGTAACTGTTGCTGAAATTCAGTAAATAATTGCTCATTTTCACTAAGGCTCAATAAATTTAGAATGGTTTCTTCAAAGTTTAACGTGTTATTTTTACTGACACACATAAACAAAGCACGTGGCTCATCTACTTGTGATTGGAAGTGATACCAAGAAACATAATAATCCCACGGATTTCTAACCGTACCAACAATAGGTAATCGAGCAAAGCTTTTAGGGACTTCTTTATAAGGAAAATGATAACCTATGGGTCGAGCATAAGGGATACAAGAAGCCATCATTTTATTTACAAAAGTTCCCCCCGATTTTTGCAAGTGTAAAAAAATAAATTTATTACAAACAATCATTTATTAAACCTCTTGGCTTGCTTGAAAAGCCTTTTTAATTTCTTGTAAACAAAACATATAATGATGTGAATGCCCTAATGATTTCTGATGAATTGGCTCTTGTACCTGTGCCGCACTTGCCGTGCCTATCATTGCTTTGTTTTTATGAATATCTAAGTAAGCATCGTTCCAAGTTAATTGACAAAAATTAAACAGCTTTTTAGCTTCACTTAAAGGTGATGCCACTAACTCCTCGTAATTAACCACCTTAAATCTTTCAGGGAACTCTTGCGCTAAACTGGTCACTAACCCCCTAAATTCATAAACATAATTAGCTAAAGCATGTAAATCAAGGGTATAAGCATAAGTACCACTTGCTTGTTCAAAAACTTGCCTATAGTTGCCTATAATTGTATCAAGGGGGTCTCTTAGTAAACATACTATTTTGGCGTGTGGTAAGGCTCGTAAAATAACACCCGTTAATAAAATATTTAAAGGAAGCTTATCTACAAACCGATGACTGTCATTAGAAAGGTAACTAACACTTTGAATATAATCATGCCCTAATTTTTCAAAATCAATGGTTGACCATACTTCATCGAGCACTTTTGCATCAACCAACCCCGCATAATTTCGCTGACATTGTTGCTTTAATAAGGTATTAAATTGAAATCGCTCACCTAAGGTCACAACATTTTTATGATTAGTGAGAATTCTCTCAACAATAGTAGTACCTGTACGTGGCATACCGACCACAAAAATAGGGGCTACGTCACTACCGGCATGAGTGTTTTTTATCTCTTGGGCATGCTTAATATATAAGCTCACCAGTTCTTTAATATTTTCAGCCCCTTGGTTTGGATTATAAGCACAAACCGAGCGTAATCTTTTTTTTCCTTTCGTTAATATTTCAAAAGATTCTTTATAACGACCTAGGTCATCTAACTCTTTTGCAAGTCCATGATAGACATTAATGACTGTCCAAGGGTTTCTACCTTTAACGACTAACGACTGTAATTGTTCTATATTATTATCTTCAACAGATGCTTTTCGTGCTTTACTTAATGCTGCGTAAACTAAAGCTAATGTAGGATCAATTTTAATAGATGTTTGATAAGCCTTAATAGCGGCATCAATTTCACCACACAAGGTTAACGCATCACCTAAGCGATGAAATAACGGAGCATTATCGCCATATAGTAATACTGCCTTCTCAAGTACTTGAGACGCTTTATCATATTTTCCTAACTTACTATAAAGTTCAGAAGTATAACTACATATTTCTGCAGAGTTGTGTTCATTTTTCTCGGTTAAACAAGCATAGCGATAACTATCATCAATATTGCCTAAATTAAAGTACGCAAACGCTTTCAAAATTAAAAATTCACTTGAATTAGGCGCTAGTGTGAGTGCTTGCGTTAAATAATTGATTTGTTCATGATGAAAACCGCGCAGCTCTTTAATTTGCGCCATCAGTCTATAATAGATAATATTGGCTGGCGCTTGCTTAATTAATAAACCAACAAGTTCATCCGCTTGATGATATTTTTTTTGTTGAAAAAGCGCTTTTGCTTGTTGGTATAAAGCATGTTCTTTCTCTTTGGTGTTACTCAACTTTGTTTGCGACTTTGCTTTCATAACTACTCTCTTAAGAAAATAATGTTCCACTTTTGGGATCTTCTACAATTTCCCCAGGAATAACAAAATCAAGAATAATATGGACACGTGATTGCTCAGATGAATTTTTGACACTATGGGTATGTCGGTTATTAATTTCCCATATTTCTCCTTCCTTTAACGATTTCGTTGCATCGCCAACGGTAAACTCAACCTTGTCATTAGTTATTATCGGTAAATGAATACGATGTGCGCGACTAAGAGAAGAGCCATTATCAGCATGTTCATTTATCACACCGTTTCCGGACAATTTAACCAAAATTATGCGAACAAAATAACCGTTATCAACAGGGTTAGGACGTAAACCGCGAATGTTAATTATTTGCTTTTTAAAGTAATCAGCAATAATTTTCATCATGGGTAAAAGTTGTTGCTGAAATAGCTCTAATTGAGGATGAGTTGTTGGAAAACGGTGCCGAAAGTCTGCATCAAATATTAAAGGAATGGTTTGTGTATCACTATGAACTTTATATATTTTTTGTCGTTCATTATGCTCTTGCCATTGGTTTGTTGTTAATGTATTAACTAATGTTTTTAATTCAGTAACATCACATGTGCCTAGTTGCTTAAATTGACCATTAAAATACATTTTATTATTCTCTTAAAATATAGAGGCATTGCCTCTATATAAACCACATAAGTATATAAAAAAGCTTATAACTTCCCAGAAGCACCCATAATATATCTGTTATCAAAAACCTTTACAGCTTATAAAGAAGCATAACAAAACCCAAAACAAAAAACAATGAAAGCAATAGGATAATAAAACACCTTTCAAAACAGTTAGCCTGGTAAACTCAAGCGGGTATAGGCTTATATTTGATTGCGTTTATATTTC
The DNA here is from genome assembly GCA_029938115.1 of Colwellia sp. Classification (GTDB taxonomy): domain Bacteria; phylum Pseudomonadota; class Gammaproteobacteria; order Enterobacterales; family Alteromonadaceae; genus Colwellia. The sequence continues at coordinate 8,782 of JAPYOP010000055.1, forward strand.
TTGGACTTCGTCTTACGGTAGCTAACGGCTCTATCATTTTAAAACGATTAAAGCCCATGTCATTGTAACGGTTTAAATCAAATCTTACTCTATTGCGGATTTCTCTGCTTTTAGTTGGACGTGAACAATCAATTTTTGTATGGCCATTAAACTTATTAAATTTAGACATTGAAGGGTAGCAAATTTTTGAGGGGCAATTAACCCCACACCCTGCAAAAGCAAATAGGGTAATTCGCTCTTTACAGTCTATCTCGTCAAGAAACTCTATACTTTCATTTAGAGACGTTGGCAATACAACAGTGTCATAAAGTTCAAAGGCTTTACCTATGCGCCTATGAGTATCTATACACTTTATAATACTCGCTTCTATTCTGTATTTAGGAAAATCTTCACGGATCCATTTAGCTAAATCATCATTCACTAAAATAACAGAATTTCCGGCACGGTGATATTTCTCCAAAAAACACAAATTCATTTCATACTCTTCTCGAGTAACAAAATTATTAGTCAGCGGAATACGATAACCGATACCAAGATCGTACATGCATTGAATATCTTTCGCTAATAATTGAGGCTTCATAAATGGACGCCCACCATAAAGAGTTGAGCGCTCGGTAAAAGCAAAAATACTTTCAACTTGCTCTAAAGGAACATGGGTATAAACTCGCTTTAGATAAGCATCAACACTCTCTTCTGCGTTATATGCTTTTTCTCTGCCTGAAATAGTAAATTGCATAAGTTTTCCTCTACTTTATATTTATGGTTTTCGCTTGGTATTTAAAAATCAAACCAAAACTACTTATATTATCTTACTTAAAGAAACCCTATCTGCTGTATGGAGAAGGTTTCTTTACTCGATTTTCTGATTATTTCTGATTATACAATTGCAAAATTAACCCATCTAATAACAAACTTCTTTGCTTAAGCGCAGTTAATTTCGATTTAACATCTGTATCAAGTATTTTCTTAAACTCATTATCATTAGAAGCTCTATATTCTTCTAGCGCCTTGAGATTGCCTAACGTTTTAGCACTTAACGCAGATAATAAATCATTACGGGTTCGAAGATCAGACTGAAAGTTTGCTATGCTTGTAAAAAGCTTATCAGCCAGTTTCTTTTGTCCCAACTTATCCAAAGCGATAGCTTTTATATAATTTGGCAACCTTTCATCAACATCATATGGTCGTCCTGAACCTAAATTAACAGGCCATTTGACCGCATCTTCGGCTTTTGCAATAGCAACCGTATAATTTTTCAACCCTAATGCCTTAACCGCTAATTTAATACTCGCAAAATAATATAACCCCCTACCTTCATTAGCATGTTCTGCAGGTAATAATTCTTTATTTGCCAAATAATCCAATGCTTGTTGGTTTTTATCATTATCAATTAATGCTGTTGCATATAAAGTGATTGGAGCGACAACAGTTGGGCCATTTACTTGAGCTGCATTCGCTGGCTCTAGTGCCTTTGAAAAACTTCCTTTAATTAACAAAGCTCTAGCATAGGCATCATTTGCACGCCAACCATTTTTATCGTACTTCACTGCAAGTTTCAAATCAGAGATGAAAGGCTTATTGATCTTTTTCGCTAAATTGGCGCGAACAATATAAAAGGGAGAAAATGATGGTTTATTTTTATCACGACTTAACAACGCGAAAGCCTCTTCACTTCTGCCTTTTGATATATAAATAAGTGCCAAGTAATAATTACTTTTCCATGAGCGTTTAACTTGGTTCAAAGACTCCAATATTTTCATTGACTCTAAACGAAATGGAAATACTTTTTCAGCTTCATGTGTCAAAGCTAAAGATAGAAACTTATCACTCGCTTTCTTATTACCCAACTGACGATTAAGGTAAGATAACCAGTAATCACGCATGGGGTTAGGTTTAGCGGTTAACAATATCGCAATGGCATCATCAACAAGCCCTATATTTATATAAGTAGACGCTATTTCTTGCACTGTTTGTTCTGGAAATTCATTATGAATACCATTGAAAAATGCTGTTCCACCCTTTTGTTCTTTATTATGTTGAACATAGCTTTGTAAATACTTTTCAGCGTTTATAAAGTGGTGTGTCGCATCAACCTTAGTAATTTTTTCCCAGGTTTGCTCCATACCACTAACATCTTTAAGCATACGTTGAGAAATGGATAAAAGTTCAAGAGCTTTTAAATTATCAGAATTAAACCGCAAACTTTTCAACGCGTTTTTCTTCGCATCTTCCCACTCACCATCAACAGCATTTAACACCGCTAATTGATACAACGCAGCCGTTCTCAGTTTTGTATCTATAGAAGCTAAAGAAAAGGCAGCTTTAGCCTCTACTCTTTTATCTAATGCACTGTTTAACAAACCATAAACATAATTACTTTTAGCATCATAGGCATCATTAATTAAAGATTTATAGGCATATTTCAGGCCTGATTCATATTGACCATTGCGATAATGAAGCATGGCTAAGTATGATAAAACTTGAACATGTTCAGGCTCTAACGTTAATACATCATTAAAGAACTTTTCAGCTTGTTCATATAAACGCATTGAGTCTGCTGAAACGCCTTGTCTAAATAACCCGTCAGCTGAGTCCCAATCAATAGCTTGGTTTGTAGCCGTAGGACGATCCAGTAAGCTTGCATTCTCAACGCTATTATAAAATAATTTAGCCTCTGGAATTGAAACCACAAACGCTTCATTTTTATCTAAAGAGAATTCGAGCTTAAGTGGTTTAGCCGGTTTTAAAGATAATGATTTTTGAAGTATATTTTTATTATTACTTGTTACAACTAAAGTCACATTTTTTGACACCATAGGTGACATAAATATAGTTACTTTGTTATCCGTTCGCTTAACATTCAAAACGGCAACAGATGAAGTGGCGACTGAACCCTCGGTATTTAGAATAGGAAACCACTTTTCATTGGTCCGAAAAGTATCATTTGGCATAAAGCCCTGTGGGCGGTAAGGTGTTTTTGCACTTTTACTATCCGCTTGACTAAAAAAGCGCCCTGATTGCCATTCTATATACTGCCCTTTACCATCAGTTAAAAAGTCTTCCCAAATTCCACCAAGATCAGATTGTGCCCAAAGCCATACTTTTCTTCCTGGAAGTTGAGTATAGTCAGCAATATGACCAAAACCAAAGCTATCGTCATGCCAGTATCCGCCTAAAAAGTCATCATAGCCATTGATGACATGATATGACTTGTCTGGACCAAAATTATTCTTATTATAAAAATTAATATTTCTTTTTTTATCATCTATTGGCCAAGCATTAGCAACACCATCATGGTTTATATGATACTTACCATTTGCCAGTATTTCTAAATCGCCTCCGGCTTTTGCTGCTGCATTACTCCAATAATAAAATGAGCTTGGCATTTCAGATAGATTTGACCAGAACCCCGATGTTTCAAAGTATGCAGCATCAGGCTTCAAACTTATTTCTACATTCCAACGTGATCTTGAAGCAAAATCGTAATCACCAACTGTAACACTTACGCTACCGTCATCGTGTTCCTTAGTTATATAATCAACGGGGAAAACCGTATTTTGTGAATGACCTATCGTACCGTAGTTAAACTCTATTCCACCTGAAGTCCAAGGACCTCGCATAGAAACTTTTCTAAACTTAGCAACATCATTTTGGTAAAGAAAGTCGTTGCCTGTTGATTTTTCTATAGCGCCCCAAACCTTTCCACCCATTTCAGGCAATACAATAACCTTGATGTGATCATTTTCTAATACAACAGCTTTCCACGGTTTGTTGCTTGATGTGGAAGTGTAACCGTCAAATGTAGTATAAGGATAAATTCGTTCAAAATTAGGCAATGGGCTTTCATCCGAGTAGGGATATGTTTTAAGATTCAGAATATTTTCTTTAATAGTTACTTTATCTGCCAAAGAAGCAAAAGAGGTAAATATAAAAAAAAGAGATAGCTTCGCCATGTTTTTCATTCACTGGTACCTTTTAATTAAGATCAATGATGCAACGGAAGTGGGCACATGTTTATTAAATTTTCATATTCATTATTACAAAAGCAACAAAACAAAACAATCTTACGAAAGCGATTTAGCTTCATTTTACTTCACCACTGACAGATAAGTAAGGCTGTAGTGTCAAGTAAGCCTATACCCCACATAGGTAAGTCGGTAATATTAACTACAATATATTGTTTTAACTTAATAAGCCCAACTCCACAAAACAAGTTTCACTTAAAAGTAAAAGCAATAAACAGCTTTCATTACTATTCGCTTGACAATGTAAAATAAAGAAATTAGAATCAAGAAAGAAATCATTACTTTCGATAGCTTTCAATAGGTTTTTTTAATTAAAGAGTCTTTAATAAACACATAAAAACTAAAACATAATTTATTACAACGAAGTGAAGGATATAAACATGAAAACATCAATACAGTTTCGTAACTCAGGATTTAAAAAAAGTAAGATGGCTTTAGCCGTTAGTGCTGTTCTTGTTGGCACATTATCTGCGCCATTAGTCATGGCAAAAGAAAATGACAAAGAAAATGACATCGAAGTAATTCAAGTAACGGGTATTCGCGGTGGTATTATTGCTGGTCTTGATGTGAAACGTAATTCAGACAATATTGTTGATGCGGTTTCAGCAGAAGATATGGGGAAATTCCCCGATGCTAACTTAGCCGAAGCATTACAACGTATTCCAGAAGTTTCTATTGATAGAGATGGCGGCGAAGGACGCTATATCACTATCCGTGGTTTAGGACCAGAATTTAACCAAGTATTATTAAACGGTCGTCATATAGCAAGTAATGAGCCTTCTCGTGCTTTCAGTTTTGATACAGTTGCCGCAGAGCTTGTCAGCGAAATGGTTGTTTATAAAACACAATCAGCCGGTTTAAGTGAAGGTGGTCTTGGTGGCACTGTTGACGTAAGAACTGCTCGACCACTTAATCAAAACGGTTTAGTTATTGCAGGCTCTTTAAAAGGTATTTATGAAGAAAATGCCGAAACAGCCACCCCTCAAGCTTCATTCTTAATTAGTAATACCTTCATGGATGGCAAAGTTGGTGCATTATTTGGTGCTAGTTATCAAAGTCGTGAAAACAGAACGTATCAAACTGATAATGGTGGTGTTCGTACTGCAGGTGTTTTCCGTGGTACCGATAGTGCTAGCACTTATGGTTGGACTAACTATAGCAACGGCGCTTATGAAAAAGCTTATCGTCCAATTGAGTTAAACCGTAATGTTATTGATGAAGATCGTGAAAGATTAGGCATTAATGCTGTATTTCAATACCAACCTAGCGATAAACTTAACATTACCGTTGATTATTTATATTCAAAATTTGATGTCACTAAAACAGTTAATAAGAAAAGTAACTGGCTTGGTGGTATTTATGATCCTGCAGGTACAGACTTAGCAGCAGCCGTTGCTGCTGGTCAAGTTGAACAAGCCTATGCAGATTTGGTTGCCAGCAGCTCACAAACAGTACTTGATGCTAATGGCGTTGTCACTTATGGAACGAATGGCGCTACGGCGGCTGCATACAATCGCTTAGACTTCTTCCGTAATACTGAGACTCAAATGTTTGGTATTAATGCAGAATATCAAATAAATAATGACATGCAATTAACGCTTGATGGCGCTTGGTCAACATCGAAACAAGATAACCCGGGGTTAGATTCACGCCTAAGTTTTGAAACCAGAGGCGGTGTAGATGTTAATGTTGATTTTGGTGCAGAGGTTCCTTACATTGTAGGTGAAGATCCTACATTAATTGCTAGCGATGCTAACGGGCCAATTTTACTCAATAGACGTCACTGGTTTGAAGGCAAAGATATTTCTGCAGAGAACCTTGATTTACATGCTGATTTAGTTATCACTAAATTTGATGATGTCACTATTCGCACCGGCTTTGCTTACGAAACTGCACAAAAAGAAATGGATGACTATAAAACCCCCTTCTTAGCTCAACGTTACATGCACAAATCTGGTGGTTTATTTGACTTACAAAATGGTTTGTACGATCAACTTCTCAATGGCGTTTTAGATGTTAATGAAAGTGATTTAGGCGCACCTTCTGATTCAAATCAAGACATGTACAATATTGATAGGGATGCTGTAATTGCCTATATTAACAATCCTAACACTTGGATAGATAATGGTAGCCGTGAATATGACGCATTAATTGCTAATGGTGGTTATAATGCCCCCCTTACAGGTAATTCATGGGATGTTGAAGAAAAAGTTACTGCATTTTATATTGAAGCAACCTATGAATTTATGATGGCCGACATGGAGGCAAGTTTAACCGGTGGTTTGCGTTATAGTAATACTCAATTAAATGCAACAGGCTTGTCTCAGGTACTTACTGATATAGTAGAAGTTGACTGTGCAGAACCAGGACAAACAGGCTGTTTAGCACCTGAGTATGCTCCTACTGATGTCAGTGATGATGGCGGTTCATATTCTGTCGACACTGTTGACACATCATATTCTAATTTATTACCTTCAATAGGCCTTAATATAAATGTTACTGATGATGTTATCTTAAGACTTGCTGGCTCTGAGTCATTAACACGCCCTTATCTTGAAGATATGGCTCCTAAGTTTAGGGTTAAAGGAATAAGTAGCCAAGTAGGTAATTTTGCTGATGGAAACAATGCCGATTTAACGCCTTATACTTCTATCAACTTAGATGCTTCTTTAGAATGGTACTTCGACGAAGGCGCTATGGCTTCAGTTGCTGTGTTTAGTAAACAAATTAATGATTATATTATTAAAATAGTTGATGAAGACGTTGTTATTGACACAATTGAAACAGAAGAATATCAACTGTTTGATGTGACGAGACCTGGCAATGCTGAAGATATGACAATTTCTGGTGTTTCAGTAAACTTAACGCAAAGTTTTGAGTCAGGGTTCGGTTATCAATTTAACTACACTATGGTTAATACCGATACAGAATTTAATGGTCAGACTTTTGATCCGACCAAGCCTGCTTTACCTGGTTTAGGTGATTCAATGAACCTAGTTGGTTTTTATGAAAACCATGGATTTTCTGCTCGTATTGCGTATAACTGGCGAGATAACTTCTTAAGCCAAACTCAATACCAAAATGGTTATGTATGGGGTGATGAACGTGGCGAAGCAGTTATTACCAAAGAGTACTATCAAGTTGATGCCAGAGTTGGTTATGATATTAATGAAAACATCACCGCATTCATTGAGGGTATTAACTTAACTGAACAAACGTTAGGTAAAACTGGTCGTTTTGATAATATTTTTGTTAGTCATGAAAATTTTGGTAGAAGATTTGTAGCAGGCGTTTCTGTTAAATTCTAATAGCAAATAACCGCTAATAATGATGTGTCAGTATGGGGAGTAAATGCTCCCCATACTTTATTAGTAAAACAATTCACCTCTTCACTATATATATTAAAGAAAACACTTTGAAATATTGTGAAAGACCTTTTGGCTTGTTAAACTATTACAATCAACCAATTATAGATAATAATAATGCTATCTACTATAGAAAGACGTCAAGAAATCGTAAATGAAACCAATAAATTAGGTAAAGTAGATGTTGCTGAATTAGCCGAGAAGTATCAGGTATCAACAGTAACAATACGAAATGATCTAAATAGTTTGGATAAAAAAAACTTGGTTATACGTTCCCGCGGCGGCGCAGTGGTTAATAGTCGTATAGCAAAGGAACTGTCAGTCAGAGAGAAACATTGTGAACATTTATTAGTAAAGCAAAAGCTTGCTCATAAAGCAGCAAGTTTAGTTAATGATGGTGAATCAATTATTCTGGACTCTGGCACCACAACAGAAGAAATAGCAAAAAAGTTACATTGTCATAAAGATTTAATGGTGATGACCAACGGTTTAAATATTGCCACTGAGTTAGCTGTCAGTGATGATAATACCGTTTTGATGACGGGTGGCACCTTGCGTAAAAAATCATTATCTTTTTATGGTCGCCAAGCTGAAGTTAGTTTAACTAATCTACGCTTTGACAAAGTGTTTCTCGGTGTTGATGGCATTGATGAAAAAGCCGGTTTATCAACTCACTTTGAACACGAAGCCAATTTGAATCGTATGATGTGCGAAATATCAAAAGAAATCATAGTAGTAACCGATTCATCTAAGTTTAACCGCAATGGATTTTATATTATCAATAGTATAGACAGCATCGACACCCTAATTACCGATAGTAGAATACCCGCAAGCTTTATAGAACACCTTAAAGAAAAGCGCATAAAACTAATCATTGTTCCCCACCCTGACGACTAATTTTATTTTTCTTTCATTTAAAAATCAGTATGTTGACCTAGATCTAAGCCTTCTTATTCTCCCTGTTATCAGAACTATTAAGAAGCTCAATGTTTTTACCTTATTGAGTTTCTTAATAGTTATTAATTAAATCCATAACACTAAACAACTGCATCGCGCGATTAAAATAAACTAGTATAAAAAATTATCACGGAGATAATAAAAATGAAAAACATATCTATTTACTTGTTTTGCTTCTTTGTAATATTACTAACCGCTTGCTCTGATGAAAAAACCAAAACTGAATCAAATACTGAAGTAACCAATACCAGCGAAATATTAAACGCTAGCCCTAATGTTATCCCTGCGATACAAGAGTGGTACCAAGGCAAAGGTTTTTTTGAGCTTAAGTCAACCATGTTAATTCAAAGTGGTGATGAGCTAATCAACATTGCACAAACCTTTGCTCAAGATGTTGAAAAAATTAGCGGTATAAACTTATCTGTGGATAACAGCCAACAAGCACAGGCTAGTATTATTTTATCATTGGATGTCAACGACAATAACTTAGGAGGTGAAGGCTATACTATTGATATTAATGATAGCATTCACATTAAAGCGAATTCAGCAACAGGCGTATTTTATGCCACACAAACACTGTTGCAAATGTTAACCCAAGATGGTGATAAGAATAAATTACCTAAAGGCAGTATCCGAGACTTTCCCAAGGTCGAAAATAGACAGTTTATGATCGATCTAGGACGAAAATATTTTTCCATGGACTATTTAAAAAAATCCATTCGCAATATGGCTTGGTATAAACTAAACGCTTTTCATCTGCACTTTACTGATTGGAGTGGTTTTCGCTTACAAAGTGACAAATACCCAGAGTTAGCGTCTGAGCAATCATACAGTAAACAAGACCTGCGTGAGCTACAAGACTATGCAGCTAAATACCATGTAATGATTATTCCTGAAATCGACTTACCTGCCCATGCTACGCATATTATTAATTATAACCCCAGCTTAGGTTTTAGTTGTGACTCTATGCAAGCAGCAAAATGGCTACCTAAAGAGAAAAATGACGCTAAAGTTGGTTGGATGTTAGATATAACACGACCTGAGGTACGTCAATTTATTCTAGATTTATACAATGAGTTTTTACCTTTATTTGATGCGCCCGTTTTTTTTATTGGTGGCGATGAGTGGCAATATGATTTTCAAAAAAAAGCCTGTCCAGAATTAGTCGCCTTTGCAAAACAAAGAGGTTTTAACCACACGGGTGATGTCTTTATCGAATGGGTTAATGAAATTAACGAACTGGTTAAGTCTTATGGCAAGACAACCCAAATATGGAATTGGTGGCGTTTTAGTGCAAATGCTACATGGCAGAATGTCACAGATACCCAGCCAGACAAAGACATTGTTATCAGTGTTTGGAATGCTCCTCGTGAAGCACAAATTATTGAAGATGGTTATTCAGTTATATTAACCCCTGAAGAAGGTGTTGGTGCGCTCTATTCAACTCCGGGTCTTAATGGCAAAAAATCAGGTGATTATGGCTACTTTGATAGTAAAAATATTTATGAGCAATGGCAACCAAAAGTATCAAAGCAAATAAAGGGCTATAAAGTGTGCTTGTGGAGCGATGGTGCAGAAGAACAACCAGAAGCTTGGTTTGATCAACATATAGAAAATCAAAAAGCCGTTTTTGCTGAAAAAATATGGGGAATGCAAGGATCTACAACTTTGACTAACTTTATTAACAGGAAAAAAACGATTGGTTACGCGCCCGCAGCTCAATAAGGTACCTGTCGCAGGTGCTTTAAGATTACGATCACTTAGATCAAGTGGTTGTTTTGAAAAAAATCAGAGCATCATAAGGCGCAAGAAAGATTGCATAATTATGGATAACTGGAGGTCGACTCAAAGGAACTACACCCAATTGTTATGTTGCAAATGTAACTCTTGGTTGATTTCATTGAAACCAAGAACAGTTCAGCTAATTTATGGACTTGAACCCCAAAATAATATTGCGCTGATATTGTTGATTAGGCTTTAATACATTATTGGGGAAAAATTCATTGTTCTCTGCACCGGTATAATTTACGTCTCTAAGCAAACACCTTGATATGACTTAAAATTACCACTTAAATAGAAGCCAGTATAAAGTTTAAACCACCAAAATATAAACGTTTACCTTTCAGGGTTGTTTTTTATCGAAACTCATGAACTGATTGCTCTACTCGCCAATATTCTTCCACCTTCCATGGGGTAGAGTTAGCAACACGGTATACGCCAGAAACTTGTAATATTTCCGCATCAAATGTCACTTGGTAATAGGTAGTTATACCAATAGCATTACTATCTTTTGAGTGATAATCAATAATCTCTATTAATTGTTTACCATCAAAAGAATAACGACCACCAGCAATAAATACCGCTTTTTTAGAATTAGCTTGATATGCAGTATGAATCCAACGTCCTTGCTGAAAAAACTTTATAATGACCATACTTTCTAATGGCTGATATATAGAGCTTTCTTGTGGTTGAGAGGAAATAAAATGCCAAATACCTGTAATATCAACCAATGGTTTAGCCATTAATTTATTCACCTGCTTTGCACTATTCGATTCATACCCCATAGCAGAGCTAATAAATATTAAGCAAAAACAACTTAAAATATAATGTAACTTAAGTAATGACAAAAATAGCACCTTATATTTCACCTTCTCCCCCCTTATATGAACAAGTTGATTAAGTATTAAATTAATATTGAACACCATCATTTTCTAATACACAAACAAAACCTAACGAAAAACAACTTTCAAGTGCTTTCCTTGAAATCTATAGGTGCTTTTTTTGTAACCACCCTTGAACCCGTTAGTTTAAGCTAAGACACAAAAAAACAGATAAATAAAAAGTACAACAAAAAAAAGCAAAAAACAATATGAAATACAAAAATAAACAATTTGAAAGACTATGAAAGATGCTGTATGATAATTTTAAGTTGTAAATATTAGGATAAAACATAATGAAAGACATCAGGTCTGTGCTACAAGCCAACCGTAACGGTGAGAACAAAGGCATCTACGCTATTTGCTCTGCTCACCCCTTAGTTATTGAAGCTGCCATAGAACAAGCCTTACAAGACAATACACCTGTATTGATTGAAGCAACTGCCAATCAAGTAAATCAATTTGGTGGATATACTGGCATGTTGCCAGCTGACTTTCTTGAATTCATCGGTAAAATTGCCGACAGTAAAGATTATCCTCGCGAAAATATCATTGCTGGTGGCGATCATTTAGGCCCTGTGTGTTGGGTTAATGAAAATGCAAGAGAAGCAATGATTAAAGCAGTAGAACTTATTACCTGTTATGTAGCGGCAGGCTTTAAAAAAATCCATTTAGATACCAGCATGAGTTGTGCTGATGATCCAACATGTTTACCCGATGAAATAGTTGCCCAAAGAGCGGCTGATTTGTGTGCCATCGCCGAAAAAACAGCTATAGATAAATTTGGAAAATCAGATTTAGTTTTTGTTGTTGGCACTGAAGTCCCTCCTCCAGGTGGTGCTGCAGAAGAAATAACAGAATTAGAGTTAACCTCAACAGAGCGTGTTGAAAACACTTTACAACTACATCAAGACGCTTTTGAAGCGCAAGGTCTTACTGACGCGTGGCAACGGGTAATTGGCTTAGTTGTACAACCTGGCGTTGAGTTTGATCATACCAGTATCATTGATTATCAATCATCTAAAGCACAATCCTTAAAAAAGTATATCAGCACGGTTGACAATATTGTTTATGAAGCGCATTCGTCAGATTACCAAAATGATGATGCTTATGTGGCCTTAATACAAGATCACTTTGCTATACTTAAAGTTGGTCCGCAGTTAACCTTGGCGATGCGAGAAGCGTTATTCGCCCTATCTTATATTGAAGATGAATTGATCCCAACAGAGCAACGCTCATATTTACGTGACGTGTGTGAACAAGAAATGCTAGAAGAACCTAAAAATTGGCAACGCTTTTACCCTGTTCCCGCAAGTAAAGGCACCTTATATCGTCGCTTCAGTTACAGTGATCGCATTCGCTATTATTGGCACCAACCACGTATTAAAACCGCAATTACACAGTTATTTAAAAACTTAACCACGACCACTATTCCACTGCCATTAATTAGTCAATTTTTGCCTGAACAATATCGTGCAATTCGCAATAATACTTTAACAGTAAAGCCCGAGGAATTAGTTAAAGCAAAAATCAAACAAATTACTGAATCGTATGCTTATGCCTGCTGGAAACAATAATTCAGCGAAGAAAAATCGCAATTATTTTTAATATTTATTAAGGAAAGTACTATGTTAGTATTTTTAACATACCCAGAAGAATTTTTAAAAGAAAAAAAAGGTTATTGGACCGCCAAAGAAATTTGCCAACAACCGAGAATTTGGCGTGAAGCAGCGGCTAAAATTGAAACAAATAGAACACAAATTGACAGCTGGTTACAGCCAATATTAGATCTCCCAAATTTGCGTATTATACTGACAGGTGCAGGTACCTCAGCTTATGTTGGCGAGTCTATCGTGCCAAGCTTAATTCAAAGTACAGGTAGAGTTTTTAAGGCGCTAAGTACAACAGATATCGTCAGTAATGCTCATCAGTATTTACTTAAAGATATTCCCACATTACTCGTTTCATACGGGCGCTCAGGTAACAGCCCAGAAAGTGTTGCAGCGGTTAAGTTGGCCGATCAAATAATAGATAACTGTTACCATTTAGTGATTACCTGTAATCCTGAAGGTGAGTTAGCTTTAAATGCTAAGGGCAACAAAAAGGCGCTATCATTGCTTATGCCTGAAGGAACGTTAGATCAAAGTTTTGCTATGACTAGCAGCTTTACTTCCATGCTAGTTAGCACTTTATCGGTATTTTCAGGTAATAATGAACAAGTAACGATCGCGGCAGAATGGGCTGAAAGTTTTCTTACAAATGGAGTTAAAAACTTAAAAGAACAAGCAAAATTACCGACCAAAAGATTAGTGTTTTTAGGTGCTGGCGGTTTACAGGGCATTGCTCGAGAAGCAGCGCTTAAGGTTTTAGAACTAACTTCTGGTCAAATCTTAAGTTACTTTGAAAGCCCGTTAGGTTTTCGCCATGGTCCAAAGTCATTAATGGATGCTAGCACTGAAGTGATCTTATTTTCCTCAACAGATGACTATACTAAGCAATACGATCAAGACTTACTTAACGAGTTGAAAAAAGATAATCAAGGACTTGCCATCACGGTATTAAACAAAGAAAGCTTTAACCAAGCTGAAGATATTGAAGATGTGTGGGCAGGGTTGCCTTATATTTTATATTGCCAAGTGTTAGCTTTCTTTAAATCAATGCAAGCTGATATAACGCCTGATAACCCTTGCCCAACCGGCGAAGTTAATCGCGTTGTACAAGGTGTTACCTTATATCCCCTCGTTATCAAAAGGTAGTTACTATGTCCCAAACCTTAACTAACGTTACTCAAGTCAAAGCGCCTGAACAGATGTTTTATGGTATTGATATTGGCGGCACCAAAATTGAGATTGGTTTGTTTTCATCATCGCTAAAGTTAGTTGACTCTTGGCGAACATCTACGCCAACAAATAACTACAATGAATTTATTAATACTATTGTTGATTTGATCACAGAAGCCGATCGACGTTGCGAGCAAAAAGGATTTGTTGGTGTTGGAATGCCCGGTATTATTGATAAAAATGGCTTGGTTAAATCGGCAAATGTACCTTGCGCGACAGGAAAGAACATCGTTGAAGACCTTAGTAATTCGTTAGAGTGCAAGATATCTATTGGAAATGATTGCAGGCTATTTGCTTTATCAGAAAGTGTTGGCGGCACGGGTGATGGTTATCAATCTGTTTATGGAGCCATTATAGGAACAGGTGCTGCTGGCGGTTTCTGTATAGACGGAAAATTACATAATGGCCGTAGTGGTTTTGCGGGTGAGTACGGCCACCTTCCCGTTTCAGCTTATTTAATTAATAAATATAATTTTCCTATTTTAGATTGTGGTTGCGGTCTCAAAGGTTGTTATGAATCCTACGTATCTGGACCAGGGCTTGGGTGGATATACGATTATTATGGCTCTCAAACAACAAATACTAGAGACTTTGTACGAAAGTTAAGAGAAGGTGACCGCATTGCTGTCACTGCTTTTAATTGTTATATGGATTTATTAGGTGCATCTTTTGCTTCTATTGTTCTATCTTATGATCCTGATATTATTGTTATTGGTGGTGGTGTTTCAAAAATTGATGAAGTAGTAGATTCATTGCAAGAGCATGTTAATAAACACCTATTTTCTGGTGTCGAATGCCCTCCCATTGCCAGAGCAAAATATGGCGATTCAAGTGGCGTTAGAGGCGCAGCAATCTTAAGGAAACAACTTTTTGAAAACAACTAAGTATTATATACATGCTTCAGAGGTTTATACGGAAAAAACTATTTTAAAAGGTAGCTACGTATTAATTGAAAATGGAAAGATTGCTGATATAACTCAAAGCCCCAAACAAGATATTGCTATTGCTAATTTACATGGTTTCAATTTATTGCCTGGATTTTTAGATCTACATATTCACGGTAGAGAAGGGGCGGACATTATGGATGCCACTCCCAAAGCAATAGAAACAATCTCCACATCGTTAGCAAAACATGGTGTTGTCGGTTTTTTAGCAACAACCGTAACTTCAACTTGGGACAATACATTAGCTGCTTTTGAAAATATAGGACACTCTTATCTTAGCCAACCAAGTGGCGCTCAGGTATTAGGTGCTTATAATGAAGGGTTATTTTTTACTGAGGATCATAAAGGTGCTCACGATGAACAATACTTTTTACCCTTAACTAAAGAAAATATTGATGCCATTATCACGGTTAGTAAAGGTTCATTAAAAGTTGTTGCTCTAGCGCCCGAATTACCTGAATCAGATGAAATAATTACCTATCTTGCCAACAAGAATATTATCCCTATGTTAGGGCATACTGACGCTAATTTTGAGCAAACTTGCAATGCTTTACATGCAGGAGCATGTGGCGGAGTGCATGTATTTAATGGTATGAGAGGGATACATCATAGAGATCCTGGTTGTGCGGGTGCCGTTTTATTAGATAGAAACGCCTATGTAGAAGTAATTGCCGATGGCGTGCACCTTCACCCCAGCATTTTAGATTTGATTTACCGCTTAAAAGGTCCTAAAAAAATGGGGTTAATCAGTGATTGTATTGTTGCCGGCGGAATGAAAGACGGTACTTATAAGTTAGGTATGTTAGAAGTAAAGGTAACCGATGGTATCGCTAGAACGGCAACAGGTTCATTAGCTGGTAGTACTTTAACACTTGAAAAAGCAGTTAATAATTTAATAAGTTTGACCGAAATCCCCACGCTTGAAGCAGTACATATGGCAAGTCTTGTGCCAGCTGAGTTTCTTGGTGTCAGCGATTCTCTAGGAAGTATAGACATAAATAAACGCGCTTGTTTAACGCTTGTCGATAATGACTTTAACGTGCATGCCACTTTAATAGACGGAAAGCTGGTTTATTGTAAGGGAGATTTAGCAAAACACTTTTATTTTTAAGGCGCTAAGTGCCGTGCGACGTGAAGTCGTATGTAACGCTATTCACCACGATAAGAGTGAACCATCTGTATCATCAGATGACCCTAAGACTCTGAATAAAGTAGCGAGTCTGACAATGTAACAAAGTCCACTGGACGGGAAAATAATCGTGAGAGGATGTTCCTCCTGATAACCACAAGTCGGGTAAGTGCTAGGGAGTCAGTATGATGAATGTAAGTGAACCCATGTAAGATGCGTAATGCGCCAAGCAGCGGAAGTGGTTAATACGCTGTAGCCAAAACGGCAACGAGGGCAGGAAAAAGGTTGGCATATACTCTTTCGTGATCGAAAATCCCTTCGCATTAGAGTGGGCATCTAAACTGACATTGCGTTCCATACGGAACACGGTAAGCCTGTATTGCTCCCAATAGGGAAAGCTGTCTGAGAAGAAAGCCGATAGTGGTGCAGGTAAAGGAGGCTGGAGAAAACTAATGCTGCGTTGTAATGATGCAGATACAGGCTGATGTCTGACACGAAAGTGAGCCCACTTCCAGCTGGTCTCCCGTTGCAAGAAAATTTGAAGAACTTTATTCAAGGAGAAACGCAAATGATAACTTTCAATGAAGTTAGTGCCTCTTCTTACGGCACTCAATGGCAATCCATCAACTGGAAAGCCGTCGAGCAGCAAGTATTAAAGCTTCAGATGCGCATTGCAAAATCAACCAGAAAAAGGTTGGTGGGTAACGTTATATGCCTTTGTGGAGGCTTGAGCCGTATGCAGTGAAAGTTGCACGCACGGTTCTCAGGAGGACGACACCTTGTAACAGGTGTCGTCTATCCGACCCATTCCAAAGTAGAGCTGAAGTGAATGATGCTGCAATCCCTGCATTGATAATACCTTTGACTGAATGGGTTATTAATATACTGATAACTTGACAAAAATTTTCTATAAACGGTATTTTTTGTTGATGAATAATGGTGAGGTAACCATATCACTACAAGCAGATATTGAGTGATAGGGCTAACTGAGTTGGTGGGTAGGTACTACAATGCCGCTATATGCGACAACGTTTCAGGGTGCGACTTTACCAATTTAAGCAGCGTAACCGCTTGTCCATTAGGCGCACTACGTCCTTGCTCCCAATTTTCTAATGTTCGCACTGATGTATGTAGGTAGTTAGCAAAGACACCACGGGACATGTGAAATTTTTCACGAATTGATAGTATTTCGTTTGGTGAGATCACCAACTCATCCGAAATTTTCATCTCATGCGTCTTCAAGGTTAACTTACCTTCGCTATGGTCTTTTGCTTCGTTGAGGGACGTTGTTAGCTCTGCAAATAAATCACGTTTGCTCATTTTTCCAGACCTCCATAAAGTCTTTAAGTTGTTTTTTCTGGGTAGTCGTCAAATCTGACACTTCATTTTTGGCATACACGGTAAGTAAATAGAAACGACTATGTCGGTCGAAGTAGTAAAAAATGACTCTTGCACCACCACGCTTACCTTTGCCTTTTGCAGCCACTCTAGTCTTTCGCAATCCACCAGTACCCTGTATCACATCCCCCTTAACAGGCTCCGATAACAATTCACGCTGGAATGCACTATATTCATCATCTGACATGTAGTCACTGCGATGTTTTTCAAAAATACTAGATTCAACGAATACGGCTTTCATTCATCAAGTATACGCAATATGCGTATACTTGACAAATTATTTTTCTATTTCTGATTATCAGCAGATTAAATGATGATGAATTGTAATGATCCACCTTTGCCGAGGTGTGTTGCATTATGCACTTGCTTTAGCTGCTCAATCGACACATGCGTATATTCTCCAGTAGCGGATAAATCACGCTGGCCAAGCAGTGTTTGGATACAATTTAACAACATACTCATGTTTTTACTTGATCATGTAGGTAGCAATTAACATAATTTGAAGTAAAACTACTATCACGCTTTGTGCCCCTTTATAAATTCCTGATGAAATTTAGAACAATTATATTATCTAACGCTGGGCTGATTTTCATCGGTTCAAATGACGCTAGATAAGCTAAGGCTAACGTCCGTTTTCGTATCTTTGTTAACATTAAGCTAGTTGGCATAGATACTTCTTAAGTTAGCCATAAGCGGAAGTAGAGCAATCATTAACACATTTCAGGTCATGCCACTTTGCTGAAGTTAGTATTTGAGAATTTTCACTGAAAATGTTTGTATGTTTTTATCTACAGAGGACATGGCTGAACAACCAAGCGAAGTTAACTACCTCCTGATAGCGGACGTTCTTAATAGATAAAAGCATGTCTTTTGATGATGATTTTTTGTCAATGAATCGTTCAACCTGACAGTCACAAAAACCATATCAGAAGTTGGCCAAGGTACATGGTGCGAAAAGCTTAATCATGAAGAGGTTAGCAGCTAGTCAAATTCACTATTCTACTACACGTTGCTCATCATATTGGCGTGCTTAACAATATTCCTCCCATTTCTCTTCGAGTGATAGAGGGCTTCGTCGGCTTGTTTGATTAAAAGCTCGGTCATATGCTGTACTTTAAACGACTCATGCTTGTTTGAAGTTAAGGTGGCCGCACCCACACTCACAGTAACTTTTCGCTCTAATACAGATATTGATTCTACAGCTATCCGTATTTTTTCTGCAGCCAATAGAGCACCTTTATCATCTGTATCGGGTAGGAGAATGACAAATTCTTCGCCGCCATAGCGTGCAACATAATCGGCATCACGGTTTACATCTTTGATTGTCTGCGCGACTTCTTTCAAGGCAGAATCACCAGCGGGGTGACCAAACTTATCGTTATATTCTTTAAAACCATCAATGTCGGCCATTAATACTGAAAGTGGGCGACAATTGCGCTGGCTTAGTTTTAAGATAATATCTAACTGAGTAAATAAGCTGCGCCGATTTCCTATATTGGTTAAGGTATCCACTGTAGCTTCAATATGTAAGCGTTCATTGGCCGTTTTCAATAGTTTAGTTTTTTCTAATAATTTATCTTCGATTTTCTTCCTTTCAGTTAAATCTGTTACTGCACATAGTATGAGCATTCCGTCAGTAGTCTCGATGGGGGTAATGCCTATTTGTACTGGGAAAGTATCTCCATTCATTTTTCTTGCGTATAATTCGCGCCCACCCATACTTCTAACTGAAGGGGATTGAAGAAAGTCTTCTCGGCATGAAAGGTGATATTCTTTATATTTATTCGGCACGAGTATTTCTACAGGCCTGTCAGTAAGCTCTTCAGGTGGATAGCCAAATACTCTATTGGCCTCATTATTTGTGTATACAATATTACCTTTTTCGTTGGTCATTATCATTGCAGCTGGAGAGGCTTCTATTCCGGTATGAAAACGTTCTTCAAGTTTTATACGTTCGAGCATTTCAGATTTTAATTCTTTAGTGCGCTCAGTGACTTTTTGTTCGAGTTCTTCTGAGTAGCGGCTTAGTTTAATGATTGCAAAACCGACGAGAATAACAAGACCCAGCCCAACCGTTATGTATATGTGCATGGTTTTAAGTAAGTTAGAGCTGGTTTCGAGAAAGATGGAATCTAATGGCAGGGAAACTTTAAGAATGCCTCGAACATCGCCTACTTTCCAATCCGTTTTCGGTGAGCGAGGGTAACTATTGTGACAACTTACACATTCAGCTTCCATGATATCGGCTGTCGCGTAATATAATGTTGCTTCATCACCGTTGAGTGAAAATTCATAGTACGGCTCACTCGGGTTTTCATTAAGGGAATCCCACGCTTTTTGGTCGAAATCACCAAGCACAAAATCCTTTCCTTGCTTACGCCATGGAAAAGGATAGGGGCTCAACAATTGTGACTTTGCTCCAGCAGTAAGAAGTCCGATCTTTTCGCCGAGAAGCATGCTGAGCGTCGCTGGAAGCGGTATTGCATTGTCTCTTGCTGCATAATCATGACTTACATCTAGTTTGCTCTTGCGGGCAGTATGTACAACCTCTGAGGTATATAGTGATCTAAATTGGTTGAGTGCTGTAGTGTAGAGGCGTGCGGTATTAATGGAGCTTGAGTGTATCAGGCTATTTCTAAGTTCATCTACGTGCCAGTTCATTGAGGCGATGATAACGGCACTGGTTAGCAATAGGGCTAGTGTGATTTTTATATTTTTCATTCCTATAATAATAGATTGTATTAATATAATTGCACGGTATTCTTGACTTTACATTGCTATCTCATTTCAGTTCAACGTGTTGATTAGTTAAACACCTGTGTCCTATAGGCCGTTATTAGCAACGAGTTGACCTTAACTTGCTAAGGTCGGTCAATGAGCTTATAGCAGTCATAGATATTTTCTCGAAAGTTAACTGTATTTTTCTTTTTTGAACGTCCGCTAAGCCAAGAGGTATTAAGTCAGCAGTCGATCTGTTTAAGTCAACTAAAGGGTGTACAGTCGTTAGTTGACCAACACAAACAATTTCAAAATTATTCTTCCGCAATGCGCACAGAAAAGTCATAAAAAGGAATTAGTAGAACGTCTTCTTTCGTATCTAAACAGACTATTCTGATGTCTCATTTTCAATCAGGGAATGAGGATTA